>NZ_JBFTJN010000003.1:0-496543 GCF_056395445.1 Leifsonia sp. 10L418
CCCGACGGGATGGCCTGGTTGAACCTGTTCGGGCCGGCCGCCGACGTGCTGGCCGCGTTCACCCGGGTCGACGAGATCGCCCGGCGCCGGCAGCACCCGACCGACCCGCGCACGCTGGCCCAGCTGCGCGCCGATGTCGCGGTCGAACTCCTGCACGACGGGGAACTGTTCGAACCGGGAGAGCTGACCGCCGAACTCGAGGGCCTCCTCGAGGACGCCCGCGCCGACCGCGCCAGCCCCGGGAACGGAACCGGCAGCGGCGGCACTGGCCGCAGTGCCGACGGCACGACGCCCCGCGGTCGGAAACGGCGCCGGAGGCCGGGCCGCGGCATCCGGCCGACCGTGATCGTGACCGTGCCGGTGTTCACCCTGATGGGTCTCAGTGACGAACCGGCCACCCTCGACGGCTACGGCCCGATCGACGCCGATACCGCGCGTGAACTCTGCGCGAAGGCGCCATCGTTCCTGCGGTTGCTGGTGCACCCCGAGACCGGCGTGCCGCTCTCTCTTGGAACTGAGCACTACCGGGTGCCCGAAGATTTGAAAATCTGGTTGCACACCCGCGACGGCACCTGCCGGGGCGTGAACTGCGGCCAACCCGCCGCGACCAGCGAGATCGACCACACCATCGCCCGCGCGTTCGGCGGACCGACAGACGCCATCAATCTCGCCCACCTCTGCACACCCTGCCACCGGCTCAAGCACGCCAGCACCTGGCATCCGGTTCAGCAAGGCGACGGCGTCATTGCCTGGACCTCACCCGCCGGCCGCGTCTACACCACCCGGCCCGCGCTCGATCTGCCCGGCACCAGCCTGCCCGACCCAAGGATGCCCAGCACCAGCCCGCCCGGGGTCGGGTCTACCGACACAGTCCCATCGACCCACGATCTCATGGACGCGCAACCGCTCCGTGAATCACAGACCGCGCCGCACCTCGAGATTGAACCGCCGCCGTTCTGACCCCGACGCACTTCAGCAGCTCAGCTTCAGGAGCTCAGCACATCCGCAATACCGAGGCGATCGCCACATGGTCGTCACGACCGCACCCGTCGACGCGATGAACTCGCCGCGGCGCTCGAATCCCACGCTGGCGTATCTGGCGTCGTTCGCCGGATTCGATGACTCCAGATAAGCCGACGCTCCGAGCACGTCGATCCGCGCCAGGTTTTCGCGGAGCAAATTCATTCCGAGCCCTTGTCCGCGATGAGCACTATGCGTCGCCAGCAGACTCAGGTAGTAGTGGGAATCATCGGGACGGACATCCTCGAATTGCTCGACGAGACGCTCGATCCCGGCGGCAGCCGGCTCCCCGACCAAGTGCTTCAGAAACTCTTCGAAGCCAGCCGATTCCTCGTCAGTCAGCTCGGTGCTCCCCGGCGGCAACCACACCGCCGCCGACTCCACCTGGTCAGTGACCAAGGTCCAGGGGTATCGCAACGCTGAACCGGCCAGGTAGCGCCAGAACTGCCGCATCTGCGTCTCGCGTCGTGCCTCATCCGGAAACATCGGCGCCCAGAGCGGGTCGGCCAGGAATGCCGTCGACACCGTCGACACGAGTGCCTCGAGATCGCGATCCGTGGCGACCCGCACGGGAGTGAACCCTTCCAGCTTCTGCATGACATCAGGCTACGGCCCTTTGTTCTCCGCAGGGCGGAGCTGAGACTCGACATGCGGTGCTTCGCAGACGAAGAAAGCCGGGCGCTGAATCAGCGCCCGGCTTTCGGAATGTTCCGGTGAGAGGGATTCGCCCCGATCAGCTCAGCTGATCATCACCCGTGATCAGCTGTTGTCGGCGACGAACTTCTCGAATGCCGCAGCGTCAGTCAACGAGCCGGTGAAGGGCTTGCCGTTGACCAACGTGGTCGGTGTGCCCTCAATGGCCTTCACGTCCGAGCCAGGAATAGGACCGGCCAGTGCCGCGTCGTTCACGCTCTGAATCCAGGACGTGTAGGTACCGTTCGCCACGCAATCGGCGACGCTCATCGCCCCCACGCTGACAGCGATCTCACCCAGCTGCTCATTGGTCAGCCCCTCCGAGTTCTCCTTCGGCTGCTCAGCGAAGAGCGCGGTGAAATAGGCCAGAGTCTTTGACTCGTCCTGAGCCGCAACGCACGTCAACGCCGAGCCGGCGCGAGAGGAGTAGTCGGTTCCCTGCGAGAACCGGTTCAAGAAGTTCATCGGGTGCAACCGCAACGTGATCGCTCCGGTGTCGACCTGGTCGGTCAAGAACGCACCGTTTGTCTTGTCGAACACACCGCAAATCGGGCACATCGGGTCAAAGTACAGGTCGACGACGGTCGCCCCGGTGCCGACCTTGAGGTAGCCCTCATCGAAGAACGCAGCACCCTCGACTCCGGTGGGGATGGGCGGCGGTGTCGCCGTTGATGACCCGCCTGAGCCCCCGCCCGCACTCGGCTCCGGCGCGCATCCGGCAACCCCGAGGGTGACGAATGCGGTGATCGCCATTGCGGTCACCAGGGTGCTGAAACGGCGGGAGGTCAGGGTGCTGCGAGCCATCGTGATGCTTTCGTGTTGAGGTGAACCGGCTGGATCAGCCGATTGTTTCGAACGGGTTAGGCGGAGGGTGCCGTCTGAGCGATGCGCCCGAGCAGGCCATTCACGAAACCGGCCGAGTCGTTCGTCGACAGCACCTTGGCTGCTTCGACGGCCTCATCGATGGCCACGGCGTGCGGAACGGCATCGTTGAAGAGAATCTCCCAGATGCCGATGCGCAGAATCGCCCGGTCGATCATGGGCATGCGTGACAGCGTCCAGCCCTGCGAGTACGTCTCGATGAGTTCATCGATTTCTTCGCGGTGGTCGACAACGCCATCGACGATCTCGCGCGCATACAGCCACGAGGCCAGACGATCGGGCTCGCTCGCTGCACGCACCGCCTCAGCGGCGAGAGCATCCTCAATCGTGGTCTGACGAACGTCAGCAGAATAGAGAATGTCGATGGCGCGCTTGCGCGCCTTGGTACGAGCGCTCACTAGTTGACGCGGCTCAGGTAGTCACCGGTACGGGTGTCCACCTTGACCTTGGTGCCGATGTCGAGGAACAGCGGAACCTGAATCTGGTAGCCGGTCTCGACGGTCGCCGGCTTGGTGCCACCGGTCGAGCGGTCGCCCTGCAGGCCGGGCTCGGTGTAGGTGATCTCCAGAACGACGGATGCCGGCAATTCGACGTAGAGCGGGTTTCCGTCGTGCAGCGCGATGGTGACGGCCTGGTTCTCGAGCATGAAGTTCGCGGAGTCGCCCACGACGACGGCCGGAACGTGAAGCTGGTCGTAGTCAGAGACATCCATGAACACGTACGAGTCGCCATCTGCGTAGAGGTACTGGAAGTCACGACGGTCGACGTTCTCGGTCTCGATCTTCGCACCGGCGTTGTAGGTGCGGTCGACGGTCTTGCCGCTGACGACGTTCTTCAGCTTGGTGCGCACGAAAGCGCCACCCTTGCCCGGCTTGACGTGCTGGAACTCGATGACGGTCCAAAGCTGGCCGTCGATCTTCAGTACAACGCCATTTTTGATATCGGCGGTAGATGCCATGGAGGGATGATCCTTCGATTGGGAAAGTGGTGGCCGGAGAGGGCCTCAAACGAGTGTAGTTGCCGCAGCCGCCTGAGCCAAAGAGAGCGGTTAGGCGCGGTGCGTCAAAAAGTTGAGCGCGAGACGGTACGAATCGAAGCCGAAACCGGCGATCACACCGGTCGCGACGGCACTGACCACACTCGTGTGGCGGAAGGTGTCGCGGGCGTGCGGGTTGGAGATGTGCACCTCGATCAGCGGCACCCCGGCCTTCGTGACCAGCGCAACGGCATCCCGCAGCGCGTAGCTGTAATGGGTGAACGCCGCCGGGTTCAGGATGACAGGGCTGCCCGTGTCGACCGCCTCGTAGAGCCAGTGGATGAGCTCGGCTTCGTCATCACTCTGGCGCAGGTCAATGGTGTCGGTCGGGCCGGTCTCTGCTTGCAACATCGTGCGCAAATCGTCAAGGTTGGCCGAGCCGTAGACATCAGGCTCACGACTGCCGAGGCGGCCGAGGTTCGGTCCGTTGAGAACGAGAATTGTGCGCATTCTCTCAGCCTAGAGCAGTGCGGATGCCCGCCGACGGAGCCGGAGAGTCGCACTGTTGGGTGTGCCGCCGGTCGACCCGCGGAGTCGTTCAGTGCACGATGCGGTAGGTCAGATGGGTGACGAGCTCCGAGCTGCTCACCGCCACCTGTTCTAAGGCGAGATCGCCGACGCCGTCGAACAGTCGCTCGCCGGCGCCGAGCAGAATCGGTGCCAGGTGCAGGCGAAGCACGTCGATCTGGCCGGCCTTGAGATACTGGCGCACCGTGTCGGCGCCACCGGCGACAGCCACGTTGCGCGGTCCGGCCGCGACGCGCGCCTGCTCCAACGCTGAATCGATGCCGTCGGTGACGAAGTAGAACGTGGTGCCGCCCTGCATCTCCACCGGAGGGCGCGGATGATTCGTGAGCACGAAAACGGGGGCGTGATAGGGCGGGTCTGCTCCCCACCACCCGGTCCACTCATCAACCCACTCGCCCCGGATCGGGCCGAACATATTGCGCCCCATCACGAAGGCACCGGCGTCGACGATGGCGGCGATCGCGTCGGCATTCTCGTCTGGCTCCTCGAACATCCACCGGTGCAGGAGTTCACCGCCTTTACCGAGCGGATCCTCGAGGCTCTGATTCGGCCCCGCCACGAATCCGTCGAGCGAGATCCCGATATCGCAGGTCACTGTCGTCATCGTCGTCTCCTCCACCGGTTGCCGCCGCGACACATCCAAGCATCGTTCGCCTGGTTGCGCGAGGGCTGGGGCGGCGCTTAGCCGGGCGCCTACGCCTTCCGTCTCCCCCGCTGCTTCACTGTCGCGGTTGGCTCGTTCGGCCCGTTCTCGCCATCCGTCGCCCCATCGAGGCCCGGTCGCTCCGCGCCGCGGGCCGGGCGCCCACCACGCAGCAGCCACACCCCGACCATCACCCACCAGACCGGAACGATCAGCCATCCGCCTCCAGCGGCGAAGACTCCGAATCCGAGAATAAGCAATTGGGCGATGTGGAGCGGGGGAAGCAGCAATCCGAGGGTGCCGAACACGAGTCCGACCATCACGGCCAGGCCGATCAGCCAGCCGAACGTGCTCACTCCGCGAGGCAGCAGCTGCCGGCGGTGCATCTGGCGATTGAACCAGAACAGCCACACGCCCTGCAGGAACAGCACCATAATCGAAACTGCGACGGAGATTGTGTATGACACGACATGTGCGACCAGCAGAATCCCCGAGCCGGCGCCGACAATCAGCAGAACGGCGAGTACCGGCGTGAGCACCTTTTCGCCCGCTGACGGCCCCGCGAAGTGACTCAGGTGCATGATCAGAGCAGCCGTCAGCGCATTGGTGACCRCCGTCAGCACCTCGTAGCCGGCACCGAAGACATACGGCCCGTCGTACGGCACCTCCGTGGCAAACATGACCAGGAGCATCACGCTCGCAATCAGTCCCAGAATGGCGACCGCAAATGCGACCCACGCCATCTGTGCATCACGCGTCACGCTGGCCATGTGTTACTCCTGATCTGATTCCCCACCGATTCCTTCCCCCCTCGACGATACGCCGATCCGAGGGGGCTGAGCTGCACCGAGCGGTCCCGGGCGCCCTCCTCCCGACCACATGCACTCTTACCAACGGTGCTCGAGCAGGCTACGCTCGGGCACATTCGGTCATCGCGTGCAGGCACAGTGGCGCCGGGTGATCGCCGCGACGAACAAACAGATCGGACATCACCATGAAGGCACTCGTCTACAAAGGACCCGGACAGAAATCGTGGGAAGAGGTCCCGACGCCGACGATCCAGCATCCGACCGACATCATTGTGAAGATCGACACGACGACGATCTGCGGCACCGACCTGCACATTCTGAAAGGTGACGTTCCCGCAGTCACCCCCGGCCGCATCCTCGGCCACGAGGGCGTCGGAACGATCACCGAGATCGGGGATGCCGTCACGACGCTCGCCGTCGGCGACCAGGTGATCCTGGCGTGCATCTCGGCCTGCGGCAAATGCGACTACTGCAAGCAGGGCGTGTTCTCGCACTGTCTGGGCGATGAAGGCTCCCCCGGCATCGGCTGGATCTTCGGCCACCTCATCGACGGCACCCAGGCCGAGTTCGTGCGCGTTCCCTACGCCGAGACATCCGTCTACCGGCTCCCGATCGGGGTCAGCCCGCAGCTCGGCACGATGCTCTCGGACATCCTGCCGACCGGGCATGAGATCGGAGTGCAATACGGCGCCGTGAAGCCCGGCGACATCGTCGCCGTCGTCGGCACCGGGCCCGTCGGCTTGGCCGCCATCGCCACCGCCGGGCTCTACGGTCCCTCCCGCATCATCGCGATCGACATTGACGCCAACCGCACCGAGGCTGCCCGATCGTTCGGCGCAACGGATGCCGTCGTCTCGACCGATGCGGACTGGAAGGAGCAGGTGATGGCGCTGACCGACGGCCTCGGCGTCGACGTGGCCACCGAAGCGGTGGGGGTGCCAGCCACTTTCCAGATGTGTCTCGACATCGTGCGGCCCGCCGGTCACGTCGCCAATGTGGGCGTTCACGGCAACCCGGTCGAACTGCCCCTGCAAGATCTATGGATCTCCAACGTCACCATCACGATGGGACTCGTGAACACCAATACGCTCGGCACGCTGCTCAAGATGGTGGCCCAAGGCAAGATCCCGGCGGAGAAATTCATCACCCACACCTTCGCACTCGCCGACATCCTCGAGGCATATGACGTGTTCGGCAAAGCGGCCGAGACGAAGGCTCTGAAAGTGGTGCTGAACGCCTGAGCGGCGCCTGGACGCGCGGCCCGGGCGACTCCTGATCCGAGGATCACAACACCGGATGCGACGCGTGAAATGTCAAACTGCTGAGAGTAGTGTGTCGGCATCCGCGAACTGCACCGTCGGCCGGTTCGCACAGTGGGGGTTCAAGAGACGCGCCAGGTTTCCGGTCCTGAACCGTCACGGTCGACAACCGGAGAAAGAAGCGCATGATGTTGCGCAGCGTCGGTGTTGCAATGGCCCGCCACCGCCTGGTGGTGCTGCTCAGCTGGGTCGTGTTCCTCACCGTCTGTCTGGCGACCGCGCTGTTCGGCGTGACTGGGGAGAGTCTCTTTCAACGGCTCTCCAGCGCTGGGCCGACGGTATCCGGCGAAGCAAACGAAGGCGCCGCCCTCATCAGCGCCGACACGAATGCGACGACCGAATCGCTCTCTCTGCTCGTCTACAACGTCGACCCTGCGTCGCCGCAACTGAACGCGATTCTGTCCGACGCCACGACCGAACTGGAGACGATCGACGGGGTGACCGAGGTCATCAATCCCCTGGTCGTCCCGCCGCTGCCGAACGGGCAGCCCTCGCCGATCGCCGGCGCCTTGCTCTCCCCCGACGGAAAGGGCGTGCTGCTCAACGTCTCGATGGAGACCACCGATGGCACGCTCAGTGACAGCCTGCTCACCGAGGTGGAGGCTCAGCTGAATGCGACAGCCGACGAGATCCGCCTCGCGTACCCCGACGCGACGGTCGAGGTCGGCGGCAGCCCCCTGGTCGTGAAGTCTCTGGTCGAAGTGGCGCAGAACGATCTGAAGACGGGCGAACTCATTTCGTTGCCGATTGCGCTGCTCGTGATGCTCGTGATCTTCGGCGGGTTTCTGGCCGCCGCGATGCCTCTGATCGGCGCGCTCGCCTCCATCGTCGGCGCCCTGGGCACGCTGTTCGCGTTCACGTTCGTGATGGACATCAACATCACCGTGATGAATGTGATCACGGTGATTGGTCTGGGTCTCTCGATCGACTACGGCCTGCTCATCGTCAGCCGGTTCCGCGAGGAGTTTCGAGGTCGAGTCGCGGCGCTCGGCCCCGACGTGCGGCAGAGCCGGACCGAGCGCCACGAGGTGATGCTGCAGGCCGTCGGCGCCACCGTCGATACCGCGGGGCGCACGGTGCTCTTCTCCGGGTTGACGTTCGCGATCGCCACGCTGGGCCTGCTCGTTTTCGAACCGGCCATCATCAAGGCCATCGCGATCGGCGCCGTCTGTGTCGTGGTGATCGCCATCCTCACCGCTCTGGTGCTTGTTCCGGCGCTACTCGGCTACTTCGGAGAACGGCTGCTGAAGCCTGGACTGCTGACCAGGATCCCGGGTCTCGGCGGCATTCTCACCCGGTTCGGCGATGTCGCCCCGCCCGAAGGATTCTTCTCGAAACTCACGCGCCGCATCCAACGCCGGCCGATTCTGGTCGCGCTCGGCAGCACCCTCGTGCTGCTCTTGCTCGCCAGCCCGGCGCTTTCGCTCGTCGTCTCGAACAGCTCCGACGAGGCAATCCCGGCGTCATCGACCCAGTCCGGCTTTCTGACTGCGCTGGGCGAGCATTTCCCTCAGGCCACTCCGGCGAAGGTCGAGCTTGTTTCGAAAACGGACCAGGGGTCGGCCGCCGCCTGGGCCGAACAGGTTGCCGCGTTGCCGTATGTCACGGGCGCGACTCCCCCGGTCGCGGTCAACGGATACTGGGTGTCGCGGGTGAGCGTGGCACCGCATGAAGGAACGTCGGTCGTCGAGGAGATTCGCGCCGACCGGCCCGACTTTCCGAATTGGGTCGGCGGGGTGGATGCGGCGTCGGTCGACTACATCAACTCGCTGCTGGCCAGCACACCCTGGGCAATCCTGATCATCGCGGTCGCCACCTATTTGCTGCTGTTCCTGATGACCGGGTCGGCGATCATTCCACTGACGGCTCTGATTATCAGTGTGCTCTCGCTCGGAGCGTCGGTCGGGGTGCTCGTCTGGGGTTTTCAAGAGGGGAATCTGGCTGGCCTGCTGAACTTCGACGCCGCATCCGTCTCCGGGGTTGACGCCCTCGTGCTCACGCTCGTGCTCGTCTTCGGCTTCGGGCTTGCCATGGACTACGAGATGTTCCTGCTGGCGCGCATCAAAGAGCATCATGACCGCGGTGAGAGCACACGGCTGGCAATAGAGACCGGATTGCAGAGCTCCGGCCGGATCATCACCTCGGCCGCCCTCATCATCGTGCTGGTGTTTGCCGGGTTCGCCACCGGCGAGCTGATGCAGATGAAACAGATCGGTGTCGCCCTGGCTGTGGCGGTGTTGCTGGATGCGACGCTCGTGCGTTCTGTGCTGGTGCCGGCGGTGATGACGGCACTCGAGAAGGTGATCTGGTGGGCGCCCCGTTGGATGCAGCGCATCCATGGCAGGTTCGGCCTGAGCGAGGCCCCGTCAGAGCCGCGAACCATGGCGAATGACCAGTCTCACGTGTGAAAAATGGTCATTCGCCACGGTTCGGCGGCTGAAGAAGCGAGTTTAGGAGCCGATGGCCTGGTACGCAGCGAACAGCAGCGAGGTGTCGGGTCCTTCGAGAACCGTCGGCTTGCCGATGTCGTCGAGCACGATGAAGCGCAGCATTCCACTGCGGGTCTTCTTGTCGCGCTGCATGGTGGCCAGGAGGGTCTTCCACCGGCCGACCGGGTAGGTTGTCGGCAGCGTCAACGATTCGAGGATGCGACGGTGCCGGTCGACGACCTCGACCGGGAGACGACCGCTCAGACTGGCGAGTTCCGCCGCGAACATCATGCCAACGGCAACGGCGGCACCGTGACGCCAGCCGTAGCGTTCCGCGTGCTCGACGGCGTGCCCGAGGGTGTGACCGTAGTTCAGGATCTCCCGGAGGCCGGTCTCCTTGAAGTCCTCCCCGACAACGCGCGCCTTCATGGCGATCGAGAGTTCGATCACGCGGCGGAATTCGGGCGTCGTCGGATCCGTCGCCACCGCCACATCCGCTTCGATGATGTCGAGAATCTCGGGAACCTGAATGAAACCGGCCTTCACGATCTCGGCAAAACCGGCCAGGATCTCGTTGCGGGGCAGGTCGTCCAGTGTGTCGAGGTCGCAGATCACCGCGGCCGGTGCGTAGAAGGTGCCGACGAGGTTCTTGCCCTCTGCGGTGTTGACACCGTTCTTGCCGCCGACCGACGCGTCGACCATGCCGAGCACGCTCGTCGGAACTTGAATGAGCTTCACGCCGCGCAGCCAGGTCGCTGCGACAAAACCGGCGAGGTCGGTGACGGCGCCGCCACCGAAACCGATCACCGCGTCGGTGCGGCTGAAGTCGGACTGACCCATCACACCCCAGCAGAACGCGGCTACCTCGACGCGCTTAGCGGCCTCGGCGTCGGGAACTTCGGCGAGCAGAACCTCATAGTTCGGAAGCAGGCTCTCGCGCAGAGCAACCGCACGCGCACCGACGGTCGACGTGTGCACGATGAGCACCTTGCGCACTGTCCCGCCGAGCTGTGCCACGATCTCATCGCCCAGGCCGCGCCCGACGATGACGGGATAACTGTCGACACCGCTGACGGTGATCGTCGTGACCTCCGTTGCTCCCGAGGTGTTGGCGTCGGCGTTCAGTTCAGTCGGTTCAGTCATGATCTCTCTTTTGCCCACGTCACGATCTCGTCGGCGATCTGATCGATCGGCCGATTCGAGGTGTCAATGTGGATGCTTGCCAGCGCCTCGTAGATGGGGCGCCGTTCATCGAAAATACGTTGCCAGTCGGCGATGCCGTTCTTCAACAGCGGGCGCTTGGAACCGGTGATCCGGCTCTTCACCGCCTCGGGGGTCGCGCTCAAGAACACGACGGTGCAGGCGAGGAGGTCGGCCTGTGTGGCCGGATCGAGCACGGCGCCGCCGCCGAGCGAGACGACCCCTGCCGTACCGAGCGCGTCGACCACGGCGGCGCGCTCAAGTTCGCGAAACCGTTCTTCGCCGTGCACCGCGAAGATGTCCTTGATCGGGCCGTGAGTGGCGACGACTCGCTTGTCGGTGTCGACGAACTGCACGCCGAGGGCCGCAGCGACGCGTTTGCCGATGCGGGACTTGCCGGCAGCCATCGGCCCGATGAACACCATCGGGAACGGCGTGCGGTCGGCGCTCATTACAGCGAGGCGTCGCTTGACGCGCCCGTCTTGACGTTCTCCGGGATGTTGGCGAGGTACGACTCGAGGTTGCGACGGGTTTCGGCGACCGAGTCGCCACCGAACTTCTCGAGCACCGAGTTGGCCAGCACCAGGGCGACCATTGCCTCAGCGACAACACCGGCAGCCGGAACAGCGCACACATCGGAACGCTGGTGGTGAGCGGCCGCCGCCTCCCCGGTTGCGATGTCGACGGTGCGGAGGGCGTGCGGGATCGTGGCGATCGGCTTCATGCCGGCGCGCACGCGCAGCACGGTGCCAGTGCTCATCCCACCCTCAGTACCCCCCGCACGGTCACCGACGCGCTGAATCGCACCATCGGCGTGCACGAGCTCGTCGTGGGCGACGGAACCGCGACGCGTCGTCGTGGCAAAGCCATCGCCGACCTCGACGCCCTTGATCGCCTGGATGCCCATCAGGGCAGCCGCGAGTTGGGAGTCGAGTCGACGGTCCCAGTGCACGAACGAGCCAAGACCGGGAGGAAGGTTGTAGGCGAGCACCTCGACGACACCGCCGAGGGTGTCACCGTCTTTGTGCGCGGCGTCGACTTCGGCGACCATCAGTGCAGAGGTCGCGGGGTCGAAGCAGCGCAACGGATCGGCGTCGAGCACGTCGACATCCGACGGAGCCGGCAACGGCGCATCGTCAGGCACCCGAACCGGACCGATCGACAGCGTGTGGCTGACAAGTGTGATGCCGAGCTCTTCGAGGAACCCGCGTGCCACTGCACCGAGGGCGACGCGTGCCGCCGTCTCCCGCGCGCTCGCGCGCTCGAGTACCGGGCGGGCATCCTGAAAACCGTACTTCTGCATGCCGACCAGATCGGCGTGGCCGGGTCGCGGCCGGGTGAGGGCGGCGCCGCGTCCGCGGGCGAGCTTCGCCGGGTCGACCGGCTCCGCGCTCATTACCTCGACCCACTTGGGCCATTCGCTGTTGCCGATGCGCAGGGCGACCGGGCCGCCGAGTGTGAGGCCGTGGCGAACGCCACCGGAGATGTCGAGCACATCTTCCTCAAACTTCATGCGAGCGCCTCGGCCATAGCCGAGTTTGCGGCGCGCGAGATCGAGACGGATGGATTCCAAAGTGACCGGGACTCCGGCGGGCAAACCCTCGACAATGGCGATGAGTTCGGGACCGTGGGATTCTCCGGCAGTGAGCCAACGAAGCATGGGTCTATCTTTCCATAGCCACAGCAACTGCGATCACCGCGCTCCACTGCGTCAGTTGAGAGTTGGCAGCACTCCCCGCATCGCCGCCAGCACATCGTGCTCACGCTCCACCGGTTCGAACGGATCGCCGTTGACGAAGATGCGCACCTGGATGAGCGCCTGGTGCAGCAGCATCGACAATCCGTTGAGCACTGTGCCGTCGACCTGCTGCCAGGCCGTCGCGAGTGCGCTCGGCCAAGGCGAATAGCTGACGTCAAAGAGAACGGTGTCGCGGCGGAAACTGGCCGGAAACACGTCGCCCAGTTGGGTTCCTCCGGGCAGAGTGCTGATCATCACGTCGGCCGGGTCCGCCAGAGCGGAGACCTGTGCGGTGCCGTTCGGTCCGGTGGCGACGGGCAGCTCCGACACCGTCACCACGAGTCCGCGCGAACGCCCGAGTTCGACCAGGGGCGCGGCCTTTCGGGGAGTGCGCACCAGGATGTCGACTGACTCGGCCCCGATTTCGGCGGCTGCGATCAGCGCAGAGGATGCCGTGGCACCGGCGCCGAGGATGACGACACGGCGTGCCACCGTCACTCCGCCCTCCGCGAGGGCGCGAACCAGCCCGGTGACATCCGTGTTGAACCCCGACAGTGTGCGGCCCTCTGAGCCTTTCTGCAGGAGCACGGTATTGACCGCCCCGGTGTGCTGGGCGAGCGGATCGAGATCCTCGATCAGCGCCGCCGCCTCCGTCTTCAGCGGCATCGTCAACGACAGTCCGCGCCATTCAGCGCCGAGCCCGTCGACGAATTGGGTCAGTGATCCCTCGGACACCTCGATGGCGTCATAGGTCCAGTCCAGGCCAAGTGCCCCGTAGGCGGCCCGGTGCAGGGCCGGCGACTGGGAATGCGAGATGGGCGAACCGAGCACGGCCAGGCGTGCTCCAGAAGTTCCACGTGGTGCCTGCGTGATCGGTGCCTGCGTCATTGTCTAGCCCTCAGCTTGTCTAACCCTTAGCCATATTCGGGGTGCTCATCCATCCACGCTAGCCACTTTGCCACTGCCGCGTCGTGTTCCTCGATGGTGGTCGAGAAGATCGTCTCCCCGGTGTCCAGGTTCCAGGTCACGAAGTAGAGCCAGGTTCCGTCGGCCGGGTGCAGCGCCGCATCGATGGCCAAGTCGCCGGGGTTGGAGATCGGCCCGACCGGCAATCCCGGATGAATGTACGTGTTGTACGGGTTGTTCGCGTCTTCGCGCTCTGCATCGGTCGTGCTGACCCGGTGGGTGTTGCCGGTACCGTAGGCGACCGTCGCATCGGATTGCAGCAGCCCGCTCGACCACTGGGGGGGATCGAGGCGGTTCAAGAAGACACGCGACACCTTGTAGTAGTCGTCTTTCAGACCTGCCTCACGTTGGATCAGCGAGGCCAAAACGATCGTCCTCCACCGGTCGGCCGGAGCAACCCCGGCCGCGTCGAGCGCCTCGAACTGACGATTCACCAAGGTTTTGATGACGTCGTGAGCGTTCGTGCCCGGATTGAACGTGTAGGTGGCCGGAAACAGGAATCCCTCGAGTTTCGTCGCTTCGGGCGGCAGCCCGTACGAGGAGACATCGGCGGCGGCAGCCTGCAGATCGGCGAGCGGCATATCCAGCCCCTCCGAGACCAGCTGAAGCACGTCGGCCTCAGCGGTCCCTTCCGGGATGATGACGGTCTGGTCGAGCTTGTTCGCCGGGTCCATCAGCGCGGTCAGCGCCGACCGAGCACTCATCTCCTTGGCCAGCTTGTAGACGCCCGGTTGAAAAATCGGCGACGGGGACTGCTTGAGCAGCAAGGAATAGAAGGCGTCAAAGCTCGCGACGACCTTCTGGTCGGCCAGCGTGTGCGCGATGTCTTCGCCGGTCTCGCCCTCGTGAATCATCACGTTGACCGTTCCCGTTCCAACGCCTTCGAAGTCGGCGGGCCCCTGGGTCTTCGAGATCAGCGCGTTGATCGGACCCTGGAAAGCGAATGCTCCCGCAGCCATCAGCGCGATGAGAACGAGGAGAACAATCAGACATCCCCACGCCCCCTTACGGCTCTTCTTCTCCCGGGGCGCCTCAGCCGAGAGCTGAGCACGGCGCTGGGTGCGGTCGTGACTGTGCGGTGCCTGTTCTGACTCGCGGGCAGCGCGTCGCGACCCGGGCGCAGACTCGTGAGTGGCGTGCGCCGACTCGTGCCCGAGGGCAGACTCGTGCGCGCCGTGCGCCACCTCATGGTGGTGAGCGGATGGCCGGGCGGCACCCGAGACCGGCGGTGGCAGCGTTCCCTGCGAGTCGTCGGTGACTGCGGCAGCACCTCCGATGAACTCATCCCAGCTCAGCTCGCGGTGTGCCTCAGAGGCAGCGCCAGCCGCATCGCCTTCGGACGACGGATCAACATCGTCGGCAGGCTTTTCGGGGAGGGAGTCCGACACTGTCACGGCCTTTCGGTCAGGTCAACGGGTGAGCCAGCCGGCTGCCCGGAGGAACGCTCGGTGTCAAGAGCGTGTTGCAAAATGATAGTTGCGGCGACCTGATCGATGACTGGACGCTGCGTTTTCGCCTTGCGTCCCGACGCCCGAAGGGCCGACTGCGCCGATACGGTCGACAGACGTTCGTCGACAAGCCGAACCGGCAATTCGAGCGCAACGGCCAGGGCCCCGGCGAAGTCGCGGGCATCCTCGGTCGATGCTGTCGACCCGCCCGACATCGACAACGGCAGGCCGACGATGATCTCAACCGCGTCCAGCTCGGCGACGATCACGCGGATCCGCTCGAGGTCGGCGTGGCCGCCCAGGTCACGGCTGACCGTCTCGACCGGAGTGGCGAGCATGCCGTGAGCATCGCTTCGCGCCACCCCGATCCGTGCTTTTCCGACGTCTACGCCCAACCGAACGCCGTGACGCATGCCTTAGCGGCCCACAGCGTCACGCACGGCGTCCAGCGCTGCGGGAACCGCAGCCAGGTTCGGTCCGCCACCCTGCGCCATGTCGTCCTTGCCGCCTCCGCCACCGCCGAGAATTCCCGCCACGGCCTTGGCCAGCGCGCCGGCCTTGTGGCCGGCGTCGCGTGCTGCCTGGTTGGTGGCCACAATGACGACCGCCTTCTCGCCGACGGATGCCGAGAGAGCGACCACTGCTGGCTCGCTGCCGAGCCGTTCGCGGGTCGTGGTGACCAGCATCCGAACGTCGTCTGCGGAGTTCAGGGTGCCGAGATCCTCGGCGACCAGCATGACGTCTCCGGCACGACTGGCCTTTTCGAGCAGGGCCGGAACACGGTCGGAGAGCGACCGTGCTTCGAACGCGGCAATCTTCTTCT
This sequence comes from Leifsonia sp. 10L418, assembly GCF_056395445.1. Taxonomy (NCBI): domain Bacteria; kingdom Bacillati; phylum Actinomycetota; class Actinomycetes; order Micrococcales; family Microbacteriaceae; genus Leifsonia; species Leifsonia sp. 10L418. The sequence continues at coordinate 15,535 of NZ_JBFTJN010000003.1, forward strand.
CCGCGGCCTTGAGGCTCTGCACCAGGTCGTTGATGCGCTCGGGCAGTTGTTCGCGCGGGGTCTTCAGGTTCTGGGTGAGCGTGGAGACGATTGCTCGCTCGGCGGCCAGGTCACGGAAGGCGTCGAGGCCGACGAGCGACTCGACACGACGGTTGGTCGAACCGACCGAGACCTCACTGACCAGGTTGATCATGCCGATCTCGGCGCTCGTCGCCACGTGGGTGCCGGCACAGAGCTCACGCGACCAGGGGCCGCCTATGTCGACGACGCGCACCCGGTCGCCGTACTTCTCGCCGAAGAGCGCCATAGCGCCGAGCGCCTTGGCCTCAGCCAGCGGCAGTTCGCGGGTGACGACCTCGAGGTTGTCGCGGATGGCGTTGTTCGAGATCTCTTCGATCTCGGTGCGGGTCGCGGGCGACAAAGCCTGGTTCCACGAAAAGTCGAGTCGGAAGAAGCCGGCCTTGTTGTACGACCCCGACTGGTGGGCGTTCGGGCCGAGCACCTGACGGAGAGCCGCGTGCAGCACGTGCGTTCCGGAGTGTGCCTGGCGGGCGCCTCGACGCCAATCGGCGTCAACGATGCTCGTTGCCTGCTCACCGACACCGACCTCGCCGGAGCGCACGGTGACCTTGTGGCTGATCAGGCCCTTGACGGGCTTCTGCACGTCGAGAACCTCGAGCTCGAAACCGGCACCGACGATGAGGCCGGCGTCGGCCTCCTGCCCGCCCGACTCGGCGTAGAGCGCGGTTTCCTGCAAGATCACTTCGGCGGTTTCGCCGGCGACCGCGCTCGTCACCGAGACGCCGTCAACGATGATTCCGAGAACGGACGACTCGGTCTGCAGGTTGTCGTAGCCGGTGAAGACCGTCTCGCCGAGCGCCCGGAAGGTGCTGTAGACCGAGAGGTCGGCCAGGTGGGTCTTCTTCGCCTTGGCGTCAGCCTTGGCCATGGCGCGCTGCTTCGACATCAGGGTGTCGAACGCCTCGCGGTTGACCGAGAGTCCGGCTTCCTCAGCCATTTCGAGGGTGATCTCGATCGGGAACCCGTAGGTGTCGTGAAGCAGGAACGCGGTGTCGCCGGCGAGCTCAGTTTTGTTCTGGTTCTTCGTCTTGGCCACGGCCAGGTCGAGAACGCTGCTGCCACTCGCGAGGGTGCGCAGGAACGTTTCTTCTTCGGCGTATGCAGCCTGGCTGATGCGGCTGTAGTCGGCCTTGACCTCGGGGTACGACGAGCTCATCGCATCGCGCGAGGCCGGGAACAGTTCGGGGAAAGTGGCGTCTTCGACACCGAGCAGGCGCATGGCGCGCACGCTCCGGCGCATCAGGCGGCGCAGGATGTAGCCGCGGCCCTCGTTCGACGGCATCACGCCGTCGCTCATCAGCATCAACGAGGAACGCACGTGGTCGGCGACGATGCGCATCCGCACGTCGTCACCGTGGTCGGCTCCGTAACGGCGGCCGGACAGCGCGGCGGCGCGGTCGAGCACCGGACGCACCTGGTCGATCTCGTACATGTTCTCGACGCCCTGCTTCAAGAAAGCGACGCGCTCGAGGCCCATGCCGGTGTCGATATTCTTCTTCGGCAGTTCGCCGAGAATCTCGAAGTCATTCTTGCTGGTGCCCTCGCCACGCAGGTACTGCATGAAGACGAGGTTCCAGATTTCGACGTAGCGGTCGTCGTCGGTGGCCGGGCCGCCGTCGGCACCGTAGGCCGGGCCGCGGTCGAAGAAGATCTCGGAGCAGGGGCCGGCCGGGCCGGGCTGACCGGTCGACCAGTAGTTGGTGTCCATGCCGAGGCGCTGGATGCGCTCCTCCGGCAGGCCGAGTGCGCGCCAGTAGCGAATCGCCTCGTCGTCGTCTTTATAGACGGTGACCCAGAGGTCCTTCTCCAAGAAGCCGTAGCCGCCGGCGTTCTCCGGGGTCGTGAGCAGCTCCCAGGCATAGTTGATCGCCTGTTCCTTGAAGTAGTCACCGAACGAGAAGTTGCCGTTCATCTGAAAGAACGTGCCGTGTCGAGGGGTCTTGCCGACCTCTTCGATGTCGTTGGTGCGAATGCACTTCTGAACGCTTGTGGCCCGCGGGAACGGCGCGGGAACAAGACCGGTCAGGTACGGCACGAAGGGAACCATCCCGGCGACGGTGAAGAGCAGTGTCGGGTCGTCGCTCACCAGGGAGGCCGAGGGTACGACCGTGTGTCCACGATCGGCGAAAAAGTCGAGCCAGCGCCCGCGAATGTCTGCAGTCTGCATGTGTTCCGTAGTTCAGAGATGTCGAATGGGAGGAAAAACTGAAAGTGTGCGTTACTTGGCGTCGTCCGACGCCGCTGCCTTGTCCGACGCTGCGGCATCGTATGCGGCATCGTCGGCTTCGATGTCGACCGACGACTCGGCGACCGGGGCAGTCGTCTGTGCGGAGGGCGCCGTGTACGGCATGGCCGACGGAGCGCTCGGCGCATCGACGTCACCGAGGGCGGCACGCAATTCGGCTTCGCGCTGACGGTAGCCGTCGGACATGGCCTCGCCGAATTCGCGGGCTTTGGCATCGAGATCACTGAAGAATTGTTTGCCCTGCTGGGTCTTGTTGACCTCGTGCGCGACGACGAAACCTGCCGCGACTCCGACAACCAACCAGATGAAGTTCTTCATTGCAATGCTCCCTGATGTCTGGTGACCGGCGCGACGTGCGCGCCCGGTCTTCGTTCAAGAGTAGTGGCTCAGCCTTTGCGGCGGCTGGAGCCCGAGCGACGGCCTGTTGCCAACGCCGCGCGCACGCCGGCCGAGAATCCGGCGATTTTGATCAAGGGGCCACCGACGGTGGCGGCGAACAAGGCGATGAGCGCCGACACGTTGCCGGTCACATCCGCCACGTTCGTGGTGATCGTGTCGACTCGCGCCAACTGCTTGTTCGTCTCTTTGATCGTCTCGGCGCTCTCCTGCAGAAGCGGCGTGACGTTGTCGCTCACTTCGCGGATGGCGTGGGTCGTCTCGTCGAAGACACGACCGAGTTTGATGAGCGGAATGGCGAGGAATCCCACCAGAACTGCGAAAACAAGTGCGGCGATCAATCCGACGATGTCTCCACCAGTCATGTGAAAAACCTTTCATTCCAGAAATGGCATACATCCACGCGAATCGGGCGTGGATACGCAAAGGGCGGACCATCCAATGGATGATCCGCCCTCCAGCGTAGTTCAGTTGCGAAGCAGTGTGCTGCTTAGCGTGCTGCGTAGTACTCGACGACGAGCTGAACTTCACAGGTCACGGGGACCTCTGCACGCTTCGGGCGACGCACGAGGCGGGCCTGCAGCTTGTCGAGTTCAACCTCGAGGTATACGGGCAGCTTCGGCAGAACATCGACGTGACCGCCGGCTGCTGCAACCTGGAAGATGTCCATGCCTTCGCTCTTCGGCTTGACGTGGATGAGCTGACCCGGCTTCACGCGGAACGACGGGCGGTCAACGAGCTGGCCGTCAACGAGGATGTGACGGTGCACAACCATCTGACGAGCCTGCGCGGTGGTGCGAGCGATAGCCGAGCGAACGAGCAGAGCGTCGAGACGGGTCTCGAGGATCTCGACCAGGTTTTCACCGGTCAGGCCCTGGGTGCGACGTGCTTCCTGGAAAGCAATCTTCAGCTGAGCTTCGCGGATGCCGTACTGGGCACGCAGACGCTGCTTCTCGCGCAGACGAACTGCGTAGTCGGAGTCAGCCTTGCGCTTGGTGCGGCCGTGCTCGCCCGGAGCGTACGGACGCTTCTCGAGGTACTTGGCTGCCTTCGGCGTGAGGGCGATGCCCAGCGCGCGCGACAGGCGGGTCTTGCTACGGGTACGTGACTTGGTAGACACGGTGTCCTTTCAATAAATCTCAAACAGGGAATCCCAGGCACAGACAGGCTGTCACGAAGACAGGGCCGGATGCCCGGGGAAAGTCAGAGGGGTGTTGCCACGGGCCGCTCGGCTACAGAGCGAATCCCAACTCTCTGATCTCAGTCGCAGCCGCACGCCGAGATCAGTAGTAGGCAGCGACCAGACTAACACAGAGTGCCGCGCTCACGAGTGAGCGCGGCACCGCCGCATGTCACTCTCCCCGTACGATCCTGCGGATCTTGATCAGTCGGGCTGAGATTTCGCGCTCGTTGCCGTGCTCCGTCGGTTCGTAGTAGCGCACGCGCTTCAATTCGTCGGGCGGATACTGCTGAGCAAGCACGCCCAGGGCGTCGTCGTGGGGGTACTTGTACCCCTTGCCGTGACCGAGTCTCTTGGCGCCGGCGTAGTGCGCATCGCGCAGATGCTTGGGCACGCGACCGGCCTTGCCGGCTCGCACATCACCGATGGCGGCATCGATGGCCATGTACGCGGCGTTGGACTTCGGCGCGGTGGCCAGATGCACAACCGCCTGCGCGAGCGGGATCCGCCCCTCCGGCATGCCGATCAGCTGAACCGCGTCGGCCGCGGCGACAGCGATCACAAGCGCCTGCGGGTCGGCCATCCCGATGTCTTCCGAGGCGAGCACGATAATGCGGCGCGCGATGAAGCGGGCGTCTTCGCCGGCCTCGATCATGCGGGCGAGGTAGTGCAGCGACGCGTCGACATCCGAGCCGCGTACCGACTTGATGAACGCGCTGATCACGTCGTAGTGCTCGTCGCCGTTGCGGTCGTAGCGCAGCAGCGCGCGGTCGACGGCCAGGGCGACGACCTCGGTCGTGATCACGGGCTTGCGTGTCGCCGTGCTTGACTTGCGTGCTTTGGCCGTGGTGCTGGGTGCGACGAGAGCCGAGGACGCGGCAGACACCGACGCCGCCTCCAACGCGGTCAGGGCCCGGCGTGCGTCGCCGGATGCCAACCGGATGATTGCGGCGCGCGCGTCGGTTTCGAGCACGAACCCGTCGGCCAGGCCCCGGTCGTCGACCACAGCGCGATCGACGACGACGCCGAGGTCTTCGTCGCTCAGTACCTCGAGGGTGAGCAACAGGGAACGCGACAGCAGCGGCGAGATGACCGAGAACGACGGGTTCTCGGTGGTGGCGGCGACGAGAATAATGACGCCGTTCTCGACGCCCGGCAGCAAGGCGTCTTGCTGCGCTTTGCTGAACCGGTGGATCTCATCGAGGAAGAGCACCGTCGAGAGGCCGTAGAGGTCGCGGCTCGTGCGCGCCTCCTCCATCACCTGACGCACGTCACGCACCCCGGCGGTCACCGCCGAGAGTTCGACGAACCGACGGCCTGAGCTGTGCGCGATCGCCTGGGCCAATGTCGTCTTGCCCGTGCCGGGAGGGCCCCAGAGAATGACCGAGACCGAACCCTGCTGCCCGGTCTTGTCGCTCGCCAGGCTGACGAGAGGCGAGCCCGGCGTCAGCAAATGACGTTGACCTGCCACCTCGTCGAGACTTTTTGGGCGCATGCGCACCGCAAGAGGCGTGGCGCCTCGCTGCAGTCCGGGCTGCAGGCCTGGTTGAGCATCCGACATGCCTCAAGCGTAGTTTGTGCCGCCGACGGCGAACGCCTGGCCGTTCAGGCATTTGTTCAGTTTCGCCAGGTTGCGTAGAGTTCAACGAGGTCCGGGGCTGTGATGTCCCGGCCTTCTACTGTCTGGCGACCGCACGGGCGCCACCAGAACCGCCGGCCCCCCGGCCAATCAGGAGGACTCGAGTGGCACAGAACCCCAAGCAGGATCGCGAAGCACGTGCTCGCGTGCGCAGCTACCAGGCGCGCCGCACCGTGAACGAAGCCCAGCAGAAGCGTCGCAAGCGGGACAACATCGTCGCCGGCAGCGTCCTTCTCATTGTGCTCACGCTTGCCCTCGGCGCCCAGCTGCTCTATTTCAACGGCGGCCCGGGAACCCCCGAAGCGACTCCGTCGGCAACGCCCTCCGCCTCGCCGTCTCCGACGCCGGGAGCTCCCGCTGCAAACACCGGCGATGTCCCGCCGAGCACGCTCGCTGAAGACCGCACCTGGACGGGCACACTGACCCTCAACGACGTGCCGCTCGGCTTCGAGCTTGACGGCGCCGCGGCCCCGCAGGGCGTGTCGTCGACCATCAGCCTGATTCAGAAGGGCTTCTACAACGGGGTCTCCTGCCACCGCCTTACCAACGGCGGATTCTTCGTGCTGCAGTGCGGCGATCCGAGCGGCGACGGCACCGGCGGTCCGGGCTACAGCTACGGACCCATCGAGAATGCGCCGACCGACGATGTCTACCCGGCCGGCACCCTGGCCATGGCTCGCGCCGGTGGCAATGCGTCCAGCATGGGCAGCCAGTTCTTCATCGTCTACGACGACACCACGATTCCCGCGGATGCCGCCGGCGGCTACACGGTCCTCGGAAAGATCACGAGCGGGCTCGATGAGCTCAAGGCGAAAATCACGGATGCCGGCGTCGTCGACGGCAAAACGGATGGCGCCCCAGTGGTCCCGACGACAATCACATCAGTAACAGTTCAGTAGTAACTTCCGGGTGCCGGTCGGCTTGCAATAGGCTTGTGCCCGTATTGGCCCGTTGTATCGGCCCGTTGACGGGCGGACAATTAATTTAAGGTGAGGCTCTTGACTACGACAGATCAGCAACCATGGGGTCGCGTAGACGAAACCGGCACGGTTTACGTGCGCGAGGCGTCAGGCGAACGTGCCGTTGGGCAGTACCCCGACGCCACTCCGGCGGAGGCGCTCGCTTACTTCGAGCGTAAATACGTCGAATTGAACGGTCAGGTGACGCTTCTCGAGCAGCGTGCCAAGGGCGGCGCTCCCGCTGCCGACATCGCGAAGGCCGTCGCCAACCTGCAGGCCGCACTGGTGAACGCCAATGCAGTCGGCAACCTCGCCGCGCTCACCGAGCGTCTCGGAGCCCTCGGCGGCACCGTCAGCGAGCTGACAGAGCAGCAGGGCGCAGAGGCCAAGGCTCAGTCTGCCGCCGCCCTCGCCGAGCGTGCAGCCATCGTCGAAGAGGCCGAGCGGCTCGCCGCTGAAGACCCCGCGAAGACGCAGTGGAAGCAGACCAGCGCAGCCCTCGACGCTCTCTTCGTGAAGTGGCAGGCGCACCAGCACGACGCGCCGCGCATCCCGAAGGGTGAGGCGAACGAGCTCTGGAAGCGATTCCGTGCCGCGCGCACCACCATCGAGCAGAACCGCAAGGCATTCTTCGCTGAGCTCGACAGCGCACACAAAGATGTTCGCAACCGCAAGCAGCAGCTGATCGCGCAGGCTGAAGCCCTCGCCCCGCAGGGTGCCGACGGAATCAACAGCTACCGCACCCTGCTCGACGAGTGGAAGCTCGCCGGCCGCAGCGGCAAGAAGCAGGACGACGCCATGTGGGCGAAGTTCAAGGCTGCCGGAGATGTGCTCTACGGCGCGAAGTCCGAAGTCGACGCTCTCGAGAACGAGGAATTCGCCGGCAACCTCGAGCAGAAGCTTGAGCTTCTGACGGAGGCCGAAGCGCTGCTCACCGAGACCGACCGCACCAAGGCGCGCACCACGCTGTCGGGCATCCAGCGACGCTGGGATGAGATCGGCAAGGTTCCGCGCGACCAGGTCAAGGTCGTCGAGGATCGCATGCGCAAGGTCGAAGCTGCCGTGCGCAAGCTCGATGACGACCACTGGAAGCGCAACAACCCCGAGACCCAGGCGCGCACCGCCGGGCTCGCCGGCCAGCTGCACGATGCGATCGCCAAGCTCGAGGCCGAACTGGCCGAGGCTGAGGCGAGCAAGGATGCCGCGGCTATCGCCGAGGCCACCGAGGCTCTCGCCGCCCGCAAGGCCTGGCTGAACGCAATCGAGAAGTAACGCTCCACAGCGTCACGAGGCCAGGATCTGTCCACAGATCCTGGCCTTTTTCTGTGGGCGCGACCCTCGACCACGAGTCTGGGCGAATGAATTACCGACTCGCTTCCGTGCTCAGCGCTGCCGAACTTCCGATCGCGGAGCTGTCGAGCGCCCGCCTCGATGGCGAACTCTTCGGTCTCGGCGAGTTATGGTGTCCGATCGATGTGCGCGTTGAACCTGCCACTCGGGCCCTGGCCATCGCACGTCTCCTCCCCCGCCGCGCGATCGTCGAGCTGTCGAGCGCCGCCTGGATTTACGGGGTCGCGCCTGAGCCGGCTCAGCACCGAGTCTGCGTTGACACCCGGGCGCGAGCGGTCATACCGTCGTCACCTCGGTTTCAGGTGCGCGAGCTGCGGCAGGTGAGTGAAGACACCCAGCTGATCGGCGGGATTTCGGTCACGACGCCGCTCCGCACGGCCATCGATCTGACCCGGTGGGAGTCATCGAGCGCGCCGGCTCTTCCCTGCATCGTGGTGCGCCTGCTTCGGTACAGCGGTCACAGCACGGTCGATCCCGTCGCCGACGGCCTCATCGCGCATTCCAAGGCGGAGGCGCTGCGAGCACTCGGGCGGTTGACGGCGACGCAGCGCATCCTCGACGGCGATGGCGAGGATGCGTTGCTGGGCCGTGAATGATGATGCCCCGCGCGGTGACGATCTAGCCGTCGCTGACCCGGTACACGTCGTAGACGGCGTCAATGCGCCGCACCGCGTTCAGCACCCGGTCCAGGTGGGTGGTGTCGCCCATCTCGAACACGAACCGACTGAGCGCGAGCCTGGCGCTCGACGTGTTGACCGTCGCAGACAGAATGTTGACGTGATGCTCAGACAGCACGCGAGTGACGTCGGAGAGCAGTCCGGAACGGTCGAGAGCCTCGATCTGAATCTGCACCATGAAGAGACTCTTCGAGGTGGGCGCCCACTCGACGTCGATCATCCGCTCGGGTTCCTTGAGCAGCGATTGCACGTTGTGACAGGACTTCTGGTGCACCGAGACGCCGGAACCGCGGGTGATGAACCCGACGATCTCGTCGCCGGGAACCGGAGTGCAGCACCGTGCGAGCTTGACCAGGATGTCGGGGGCACCGCGCACGAGGATGCCCGAGTCGCTGCTGCGCAGGGTCTGCGTGCGGCCCCGCGGTGCTACGGGAAGATCGGTGCTGTAGATCTCTTCGACGGTCTGCAGTGACGCGACGACCTTCTCGAGCACCGACTGGGTCGACACGTGACCCTCGCCGACGGCAGCGTACAGCGCCGAGACGTCTTCATACTTCAGCTGAGCCGCGACTTCCGCGAAGGAGTCCTGGTTCATCAGCTTCTGCAACGGCAGGTTCTGCTTGCGCATCGCACGGGCAATGGCGTCGCGGCCCTGCTCGATCGCCTCGTCGCGGCGTTCTTTTGTGAACCACTGGCGAATCTTGTTGCGTGCGCGGGGACTCTTGACGAAGTTCAGCCAGTCCTGACTTGGACCCGAGTCGGGGTTCTTCGAGGTGAAGACCTCGACGACGTCGCCGGTGTTGAGCGTGCTCTCCAGCGGCACGAGACGGCCGTTGACCTTGGAGCCCATCGTGCGATGCCCGACCTCGGTGTGCACGGCGTAGGCGAAGTCAACCGGGGTCGCGCCGGCGGGCAATCCGATCACCCGGCCCTTCGGCGTGAAGACGTAGACCTCTTTGGCACCGATCTCGTAGCGCAGGGAGTCGAGGAACTCGCCGGGGTCGGCGGTCTCGGCTTGCCAGTCTGAAATGTGCGCGAGCCAGGCCATGTCGGTGTCGTTCGGCGAGGAGCCGCCGGCCGACTTGCCGTTGACCTGCTCCTTGTACTTCCAGTGGGCGGCCACACCGAACTCGGCGCGCTGGTGCATTTCCTGGGTGCGGATCTGAATCTCGACCGGGCGACCGCTCGGGCCGAGCACGGTCGTGTGAAGCGACTGATAGAGGTTGAACTTGGGGGTGGCGATGTAGTCCTTGAACCGACCGGGCAGCGGCGTCCAGCGGGCATGGATCGCACCGAGCACCGCGTAACAGTCACGCACCGAGTTGACGAGAACACGGATGCCGACCAGGTCGTAGATCTCGTCGAACTCGCGACCGCGCACGACCATCTTCTGATAGATCGAGTAATACTGCTTCGGTCGCCCGGCAACCTTGCCCCGAATGCGTGCGGCCTTCAGATCTTCATTGATGTTGTCGATGACCTGCTGCACAAACTCTTCGCGCTGCGGAGTGCGCTGTTTGACGAGGCTCTCGATCTCGGCGTAGAGCTTGGGGTAGAGCACCGCGAAGGAGAGGTCTTCCAGCTCCCATTTGATCGCCTGGATACCGAGGCGGTGCGCGAGCGGGGCATAGATTTCAAGCGTTTCGGTCGCCTTGCGAGCCGCCGACTCCGCCGGCACAAAGCCCCAGGTGCGCGCGTTGTGCAGCCGGTCGGCCAGCTTGATGATCAGAACTCGGATGTCTTTCGACATCGCCACAATCATCTTGCGGACGGTCTCAGCCTGAGTGCTGTCGCCGTACTTGACCTTGTCGAGTTTGGTGACGCCGTCGACCAGCATGGCGATCTCGTCACCGAAGTCGGCGCGCAACTGGTCGAGGGTGTACTCGGTGTCTTCGACGGTGTCGTGCAGCAGTGCCGCCGCGACGGTCTTCGGGCCGATGCCCAGATCGGCAAGAATCTGCGCGACGGCGACCGGGTGGGTGATGTACGGCTCGCCGCTCCGGCGTTTCTGGCCGGAGTGGGCACGTTCTGCTGCGGTGTAGGCACGCTCGATGATCGCCAGATCGGCCTTCGGATGATGCATCCGAACCGTCTTGATCAGCGTGTCAACGGCGCCGACCGGTTGCGCTCGGGAGAAGATGCGGGGAACTAGACGGCGCAGTGACGCGGCCGACGGAGTCGTTGTGTCGCTCATCACGTGACCTCACCTCTACGAGCCACCAAGTGCTCAGTTCTTAATTATCGCTGCTGCAGTGAGGGCGCGTGACCAGGATGCCGACACAGAACCCTTGGAAACGACGAAACGGGGTACACCCGCCGCTCACGCAGCAGACGCCCCCGTCTCGTCGATCACTGAGCAGATCAGACCGTGACTTCGGATCCGGCCTGCTGGTCGGCCTTGGCCCGGAGCGCGAGCGCCTTCTTGTCGGCCTTGCGAATGGCCGGCTCGTTCTCACGCAGCTGCGAGTAAAGCGGAGCGGCGATGAAGATCGTCGAGTAGGTGCCGACGAGCATACCGATGAGCAGAGCCAGCGAGATGTCGCGCAAGGTACCGGCACCGAGCAGGAACGCTCCGATGAACAGAATCGACGCGACCGGCAAAAGCGCCACCACTGAAGTGTTGATCGAGCGCACCAGGGTCTGGTTCACCGCGAGGTTCACCGAGCCCGCAAAGGTGCGGTTCGACTCTTCTGCGGTGTTCTCTCGAACCTTGTCGAAGACCACGACCGTGTCATAGAGCGAATAACCTAGGATCGTGAGGAATCCGATCACCGCGGCCGGGGTGATCTCAAAACCGGTGATGCCATAGACGCCGGCGGTGATGATCAAGTCGTGAATCAGGGCGATCATCGCCGCAAGCGACATCTTCCAGGTGCGGAAGTACAGGGCCATCACAACGGCGGCCAGCACCAAGAAGATGGCCAGGCCGCGCAGGGCCTGTCCGGTGATGTCGGCGCCCCAAGACGGGCCGATGAACGAGGAGGTCACCTGGGTGCCCGGCACGTCGTACGCCGTGGCGAGGGCGTCGCTCAGCTCACGGCTCTGATCGCTGGTCAGCTGGTCGGTCTGCACACGGATGGTGTTGGTGCCGACGGTGGTGACCTTCGGTACAGCCTCGGGCACGACCGAAGCGACGGCCTCGTTGGCCGGCGTCTGGTTCTGAGTGGGGACATCCGAGATGATGAACTCGGACCCGCCGGTGAACTCGATCCCGAAGACGAATCCGCCGCGCAGGAAGGGGCCGACGAGGGCGATCAACATCATCACCACGGCGATCGAGTACCAGAGCTTGCGGCGACCGATGATGTTGAACGAACGCTTACCGGTGTGCAGGTCGTTTCCGAACTGGGCGAAACTAGCCATTAGGAGTTCTTCCCCTCGGTCGACTGATCGGAATTCGCGGCAGCCAGTTCGGCGGCCTTCCGCTCGGCGATGGTCTGACGTTTGGCTGCTTCTTTACTGGAAGAAGCGACCTTGGTGGATGCGACGGCCGCCGACGGCCGGAACTGGGCCCGGCCCCGATAGGCGGCGCCCAATGCTCTCGGATCGAGGCCGCTGAACTTGTGGCCCTCGCCGAAGAACCGGGTCTGACCCAACAGCTGCAGCACCGGGTGGGTGAAGAGGATGACGACGATGACGTCGACGATCGTGGTGAGACCCAGGGTGAGTGCGAAGCCCTTGACGCTGCCGACCGCGACGATGAAGAGCACGGCGGCGGCGAGGAAGTTCACGGTGTCCGAGGCAAGAATCGTGCGGATCGCCCGCTTCCAGCCGGCCTCGATCGACGATTCCAGACCTCGGCCATCCCGGAGTTCGTCTCGAACGCGTTCGAAGTAGACGATGAACGAGTCAGCCGTAATACCGATGGCGACGATCAGACCGGCCACACCGGCCAGCGAGAGTCGATAGCCTTCCCGCCACGACAGGATCGTGATGACCAAATAGGTGATGAGGAATGCGACGGCCAACGAGGCCACGGTGACGAAGCCGAGCATCCGGTATTGAATCAGCGAATAGATCACCACCAGGATCAAACCGATCAGACCGGCGATGAGGCCGCTGACCAGCTGGGTGGTGCCGAGAGTCGCTGAAATCGTCTCGTTGCTCTGCACGACGAAGCTGATCGGCAGGGCGCCGAACTTGAGCGAATCGGCGAGGGCCTTGGCCGACTCCTGGGTGAAGTTACCGCTGATCTCCGGCTTGCCGTTGGTGATCACGGCGAGGGTGCGCGGGGCCGAAATGACCTTGCCGTCCAGCACGATGGCGAACTGGTTCTGCACGCCCTGGAGGCCGCTCAGACGCTGGGTGACGTCGGCGAATGCCTTGGTCCCCTTTGAATCGAAGGTCATGTTGACGACCCACTCGCCGGTGGTCGCTCCGCTCTGGGTGGTGCGCTGACCACTCGTTGCGTCGGTGATGCTCTCACCGCTGACCTCGACCGGGCCGAGGATGTACTTCACGGAGCCGTCGGTCTCACACGTGATCAGCGGTTCGTCAGCCGGAGCGACGTTCGTCGTGTTGATCGTGCCGCAGTCGAAGGCGTCGTACTCGGCCTGCAAGGCGGGGGTGATGTAGGCGAGGTCACTGGCATCCGTCGGCTTCGCGGTCGGCGTGGTCGACAGGTTCGGGTCGATCGGGGCCGGGGTGGGCGAGGCTGTGCCATCGCCGCCGACACTCGATGCGGACGGCTGGCCGGCGGCCAGGACGGGCCGGAACTCAAGCTTGGCCGACGATTCGATGCGGTTGATCGTCTCTTTGTCCGGGGTGCCCGGAATGGAGACGACGATGTTCTGACCGCTGGTGTTGATCTCCGCCTCGGAGACTCCAGAGGAGTCGATGCGCTGACGGATGATCGACACTGCTTGGTTGAGCTGCTCTTCTGAGACAGTCTCGCCCGACGCCACTTTCGGCGCGAGGATGATCTGAGTTCCGCCCTCAAGGTCAAGAGCGAGCTTGGGTGTCCACGATCCTCCCCCGGTAAAAACGCCAATGGCGTTAATCGCGAAGAGGCCGATAATAATCACGCCTAGCCAGGAGAGAGAACGCCAGGCCTTCTTAACCGGGGACGACTTTGCCACCTATGAACTCAGCTTTCTATGCTCGTGCCCGCGCTGAAGAGCGCGGGCACGGGAGAGGGATTGTTACGCGTTGCCCTTTTTGGGCTCGCTGTCACCATCGGTGTCGACGCGCTGACCGAATTCCGGCTCACCCAGGAGAGTGGCGTGGTCCTGGTTGAGCTCTACACCGTCGGTCTCATCGGCGACGACGGCCTCGATGGGCTCGACGACGCGTGCGATGGTCTGACGGTGAATGTTGACGATCGTGCCCGGAGCAATCTCGAGCGCAACCTTGTTCTGTTCTTCGTCAATCGACACAATGGTGCCGTAGAGACCGAAGTTGGTCATCACGTCGGCGCCCGGAACCATCGTGGACTGCAGCTTCTCCTGGTCAGCCTTGCGCTTGCGCCCATTGCGGAACATGAAGAAAACCAGCACGGCCAGTACGGCGAGCATGACAAGAGTCATTAGATCCATGAAACTCAGAAAACCTTTCGATTGCGGCTAGTCAACCGCAGCAGTTGAATACTGAGCGGGAATGCGAACCAACCTGAATTATAGATCATCAAGTGTGAGACCAGCCTGAGGATGACTCAATCCAAAATGACTCCATGCCGAGGGCGTTGCGACACGGCCTCGCGGCGTGCGTGTGAGGAATCCTATCCGCACTAAGAAGGGCTCAACGACCGCTTCGACAGTTTCGGCCTCTTCTCCGACCGAAACGGCCAGCGTATTCAGGCCAACCGGCCCACCCCCAAAACGGGTCAGAATGATCTTCATGACCTCGCGGTCGARTCGATCCAGACCGATCGGGTCGACATCGTAGAGTTCGAGCGCGGCGTGAACGGCGTCGAGATTCGCCTCCCCGCCCTTCTCTCCCCCGCCATAAACGAGGGCATAGTCTCGCACCCGGCGCAGAAGCCGGTTGGCGATACGCGGCGTGCCGCGTGAGCGACCGGCGATCTCGGCCAGGGCGCGCTTGTCGATGGTCAGTCCGAGCAGTGGCGCGGCCCGGGTGAGCACCTGCTCGAGCTCGCTCTCCGCATAGAACTCGAGGTGCGCGGTGAAGCCGAACCGGTCGCGCAGCGGGTTCGGAAGCAGGCCGGCCCTGGTGGTCGCCCCCACCAGGGTGAAGGGGGCAAGGTCGAGCGGAACCGACGTCGCTCCTGCGCCCTTGCCGACCATGATGTCGATCCGAAAATCTTCCATCGCCAGGTAGAGCATTTCTTCGGCCGAGCGTGCCATCCGGTGGATTTCATCAATGAAAAGCACCTCCCCCGGCATCAGCGACGACAGCACAGCGGCCAGGTCGCCGGCATGCTGAATTGCCGGGCCACTCGACATGCGCAGTGGCCGGTTGCCCTCATGGGCGACGATCATGGCGAGGGTGGTCTTGCCCAGCCCGGGCGGACCGGCGAGCAGAATGTGGTCGGGGGTGCGCTGCTGCATGGTGGCTGCGGTGAGCAGCAATTGCAGCTGGCCGCGCACCTTCTCTTGACCGACGAACTCGGCCAGGCTGTGGGGGCGCAACGCTCCCTCGAAGGCCAACTCAACGTCACCCTCGATGATCGGGTTCGTCAGATCGTCACCGGCTTGTTCCGCCTCGTACATCGAGTTTTCACCGGGTGTTCGCCCGAAGACTGCGTCAGGGCTCATGAGCGTCGTCCGGCCGAGTGCTGCGCCGGGCCCAGACGGGCCAGCGACAGGCGAAGAATAGAGGCGACCACGGCCTGATCGGCCTCCGGCGCGTCGCGCAGTGTCTCTTCGACGGCTTCAGCGGCGACACGCTCCGACCAGCCGAGTCCGATCAAGGCAGCCTGCACCGTGGCGGACACCGATGAGGCGTTGCCGGGTCGGGTTGCGACGCCGTCGCCTGCTGAGGCGGCGCTCACATGCACCTTGCCCGCCAGTGACACGACGATCAGCTTGGCGGTCTTCGGTCCGATGCCGCTGACCTTGCGGAATGCTGCATCGTTTTCAGTCGTCACCGCCTGAGCGATTTGGTTGGGCGTCAGCGCCGCGAGCACACCCAGCGCCGACTTGGGGCCGACGCCGGTCACTCCCACCAACAGTTCGAAGACCGCGAGTTCTTCTGCGCTGATGAAGCCGTACAGGGTGAGTGAGTCTTCGCGCACGATGAGGGTGGTCATCAGCCGGGCTTCGTCGCCGATCCTCACCGACAAAGCGGTGGCGGGCGTCACTTGCAGGGCCAGGCCGATGCCTCCGACCTCGATGACGACAATGCTGCCAAGGGCAGAGAGAACGGGGCCACGTACTGAGGAGATCACCGCTTTAGACTACGCGGCACCGCCGACACCGAGGCGTTGCGCTCCGCGGCGCGCCATGCCTGTTGTGCGGGAGTGAGGCTGCCGGCCCCGGCGGTCGAACCGGCGCCGGCTGCGAGGGAGCCGACGGTCGGCAGGGTTCCGCCTGCGGCGCCGGTGCGCCAGGCGTGACAGATTGCCAAAGCCAGCGCGTCGGCGGCATCCGCGGGTTTCGGGATTTCGGCCAGCCCGAGGATGCGGGCGACCATCGTGCCGACCTGCTTCTTCTCTGCGCCACCGAAGCCGGTGATCGCTGCCTTCACTTCACTCGGGGTGTGCAATGTCACGGGAAGCCCGCGCTCGGCGGCCAGCACGAGTGCCACGCCACTGATCTGGGCAACGCCCATCACCGTGCTCATGTTCTGCTGGGCGAAGACGCGCTCGATCGCCACGAATTGCGGCTGGTGCCGGTCGAGCAGTTCGGCAATGCCACGACTGATCAGCAGCAGTCGTTTCTCCAGCGCCATGTCCGGTGTGCTGCGGAGCACCGTGACGTCGACCAGCGTTGCCGAGCGGTTGCCGGCAACGTCGACAACGCCGACCCCGCACCGGGTGAGGCCCGGGTCGATTCCGAGCACCCGGACCGACACGGGACTACTCGGACTCGGCTTGGAGCTCCGCCTGAACCTCGGGCGAGAGGTCGTAGTTGCTGTAGATGTTCTGCACATCGTCGAGGTCTTCGAGGGCGTCGATCAGGCGGAACACCTTGCGCGCGTTCTCGGCGTCGACCTCGACCTTGAGCGACGGCACGAAAGCGGCATCCGCTGAGTCGTAGTCGATTCCGGCGTCCTGCAGCGCGGTGCGCGTGGCAACGAGGTCGCTGGCCTCAGAGAAGACCTCGAAGGTCTCGCCCTCGTCGACGACCTCCTCGGCACCGGCGTCGAGAACGGCCATCAGCACGTCGTCTTCGGTGAGGCCGGCGATCTTCGGAACAACGACGATGCCCTTGCGGTGAAAGTTGTAGGCGACACTTCCCGGATCGGCCATGGTGCCGCCGTGGCTCTTCATGGCGGTGCGCACCTCGGCGGCAGCGCGGTTCTTGTTGTCGGTCAGACATTCGATCATGATGGCGACGCCGTGGCCCGCATAGCCTTCGTACATGATCGTCGTGTAGTCGACCGACTCACCGCTGAGCCCGGCGCCGCGCTTGACGGCGCGGTCGATGTTGTCGTTCGGAACAGAAGTCTTCTTCGCCTTCTGGATGGCGTCGACCAGGGTCGGGTTGCCGGAGAGGTCGGCGCCGCCCATCTTGGCGGCAACTTCGATGTTCTTGATGAGCTTCGCGAATGCCTTCGCCCGACGCGAGTCGGTGATGGCCTTCTTGTGCTTGGTGGTGGCCCACTTGGAGTGCCCGGACATGAATCTCCCGTTGTGTCGCTTGCTCGTTGCCTGAGTTGCACGTGCAAAATCGGTGCACCCACTGGGTGCCCACCCATTCTAGAACAGCACAGCCCCCGCGCGGAGAGACCGCGCGGGGGCTGTGAATTCTCGAGATGTCAGGCAGCGAATGCCGCGGTCTGAACCTTCTGCAGGAAGTACTCGTGAAAGCGGTGCTCCCCCGTGATCTCGGGGTGGAACGAGGTTCCGAGCAGGTTTCCCTGCTCAACCGCAACGCAACGACCGTCGGGCAGTGTCGCCAATGCGCGCGCACGCGGACCGACGGTCTCGACGACGGGCGCCCGGATGAACGCCGCGTGAACCGGTGCCCGTCCGAGTGCCGGAACAGCCAGGTCGATCTCGAAGGACTCGGTCTGCGAGCCAAAGGCATTGCGACGCACGGCGATGTCCAGCCCACCGATGCCTTCTTGGCCGACGATTCCATCGAGAATGGTGTCGGCGAGCATGATCAAGCCGGCGCAGGTGCCGTAGACCGGCAGTCCAGCGCGCACGGCAGCACGCAACGGTTCGGCCACGCCGAACGTGCGTGCCAGCTTGTCCATCACGCTGGACTCGCCGCCCGGAATCACCAACCCGCTGATGCGGGCCAGTTCTTCCGGGCGACGAACGAACGTAACGTCGGCGCCCAACTCACGCAGGACATCCGCATGCTCACGAAAATCGCCCTGAAGGGCAAGTACTCCGACGCTCATCAATCGGTGGTTACCAGCCGCGCTCGGCGAGACGGTGCGGTGCAGCGAGGTCGGCGACGTTGATGCCGACCATGGCCTCACCGAGTCCGCGGGACACCTCGGCGATGACCTTGGCGTCGTCGAAGAAGGTGACAGCCTTGACGACGGCTGCGGCGCGCTGAGCCGGGTTGCCCGACTTGAAGATGCCGGAACCGACGAACACGCCGTCAGCACCGAGCTGCATCATCATCGCGGCGTCGGCCGGAGTGGCCACGCCACCAGCGGTGAACAGGACGACGGGGAGCTTGCCGGTCTCGGCGATCTCGGCGACGAGAGCGTACGGGGCCTGCAGTTCCTTGGCGGCAACGTACAGTTCGTCCTTGCTCATCGACGACAGAGCAGCGATCTCGCCCTTGATCTTGCGGATGTGCTTGGTCGCCTCTGAGACGTCGCCGGTGCCGGCTTCACCCTTCGAACGGATCATCGCAGCACCCTCGTTGATGCGGCGGAGTGCCTCACCGAGGTTGGTCGCGCCACAGACGAAGGGAACGTTGAAGTTCCACTTGTCGATGTGGTTGACGTAGTCGGCCGGGCTCAGAACCTCTGACTCGTCGATGTAGTCGACGTTGAGTGCCTCGAGGACCTGTGCCTCGACGAAGTGGCCGATGCGGGCCTTCGCCATGACCGGGATCGAGACCTCGGCACGGATGCCGTCGATCAGGTCGGGGTCGCTCATGCGAGCGACGCCACCCTGTGAACGGATGTCGGCGGGAACGCGCTCCAGGGCCATAACGGCGACAGCGCCGGCATCTTCGGCGATGCGGGCCTGCTCAGCGTTGACGACGTCCATGATGACGCCGCCCTTCAGCATTTCGGCAAGCCCACGCTTGACGCGGCTGGAACCAAACTGCGAGTCGGTGGTGTTAGTCATTGTTCGATTCTATTCCTTGCGTAATGGGGTGATGGGCGCAGCCAAGGGCTGCTGGTGGGAGGAAAAACTAGGCTTCTTCTGCCGGCCACGCGTCGGCGATCTCTCGCCGGACATCGCCGAGCAGCCGTGGCAACGCCTTGGTGCCGGCGATGATCGGGAAGAAGTTTGAGTCGTGGTTCCAACGCGGCACCAGGTGCTGATGCAGGTGGTCGGCGATGCCGGCTCCGGCCATGCGCCCCTGATTCATGCCGATGTTGAAACCGTCGCAGCGCGACGTCTCCGTCAGTACGCGCATCGCCGTCTGGGTGAGGCTGGCGATCTCGGCGACTTCTTCGGCAGTGGCGTCGGCGTAGCTCGCCACGTGGCGGTACGGGCAGACGAGCAGGTGACCGCTGTTGTACGGGAACAGGTTCAGCAACACGTAGGCGTGAGTGCCCCGCGCCACGATCAAGGCCTTCTCGTCGTCCATTGCCGGAGCGAGGCAGAACGGGCAGTCGTCGGAGTGCGGCTGCTGCCCGTCTTGGATGTAGACCATGCGATGCGGCGTCCAGAGACGCTGGAACGCGTCGGGCACGCCGGCGAAGTCGGAGGAGTTCTCGATCTCCACTCCCCCTACTTCGTCGCCACCCCCACCAGTCACGTTAGATCTGCCCCTGCGTCGTCACCTGAGCGCGGGTCTCAATCGAGGCCACGATGCGACGGATGGCGTCGGCGACGGGAACACCGTTTTCCTGCGTGCCGTCACGGAACCGGAAGCTGACCGCGCCGTTGGCCTGGTCTTCTTCACCGACGATGAGCTGGAACGGAACCTTGGCCTTGGTGTGGTTGCGGATCTTCTTCTGCATGCGGTCGTCTGAGTTGTCGACCTCGGCGCGTACGCCGGCGGCCTTGAGCTGCGCGATGACGTCGTCGAGGAACGGCGCGTACTGCTCGCTGATCGGGATGCCGACAACCTGCACGGGTGAGAGCCAGACCGGGAATGCGCCGGCGTAGTGCTCGGTGAGCACGCCGAAGAAGCGCTCGATTGAGCCGAACAGGGCGCGGTGAATCATCACCGGGCGCTGGCGTGAACCGTCGGGAGCCGTGTACTCGATTTCAAAACGCTCCGGCGTGTTGAAGTCGAGCTGAATCGTCGACATCTGCCAGGTGCGGCCGAGGGCGTCTTTCGCCTGCACCGAGATCTTGGGGCCGTAGAACGCGGCTCCGCCCGGGTCGGCGACGAGTTCAAGACCGGATGCCTCGCCCACCTCAGCGAGAGTGGCAGTGGCTTCCTCCCAGATCTCGTCGCTGCCGACGAACTTCTGGGGGTCCTTGGTCGAGAGCTCCAGGTAGAAGTCGTCGAGCCCGTAGTCCTTCAGCAGCCCGAGCACGAAGTTGAGCGTCTTGGTGAGCTCTTCCTTCATGCGGTCGCGTGTCGTGTAGATGTGCGCGTCGTCCTGCGTCATACCACGCACACGAGTGAGCCCGTGGATGACGCCCGACTTCTCGTAGCGGTAGACCTGGCCGAATTCGAACAGACGCAGCGGCAGATCGCGGTACGACTTCGCCGTCGAACGGTAGATGAGCGTGTGCATCGGGCAGTTCATCGGCTTGAGGTAGTAATCGACACCCTCACGGGTGACGTTGCCGTCGGCATCCGTCTCTGCATCGATGTGCATGGGCGGGAACATGCCGTCGCGGTACCAGTCGAGGTGGCCGGAGACCTCGTAGAGCCTGCCCTTGGTGATGTGCGGGGTGTTGACGAAGGAGTAGCCCTCATCGGTGTGGCGCTTGCGGGAGTAGTTTTCCATCTCCTGGCGAATGATGCCGCCCTTGGGGTGGAAGACCGGCAGTCCGCTGCCGAGCTCTTCGGGGAAGCTGAACAGGTCGAGTTCAGCGCCGAGCTTGCGGTGGTCGCGCTTCGCGGCCTCCTCCTGGCGAGCCTGGTAAGCGCGCAGTTCGTCTTTCGTCGGCCATGCGGTGCCGTAGACACGCTGCAGCTGCGGGTTCTTCTCGGAACCGCGCCAGTAGGCGGCGGCGAGGCGGGTGAGCGAGTAGCCGTTGCCGATCATGCGGGTGTTCGGCAAGTGCGGGCCGCGGCAGAGGTCTTTCCAAATGGTCTCCCCGGTCTTCGGATCGACGTTGTCGTAGATGGTGAGTTCGGCACCGCCGACCTCAACCGACTCGTTGTCGCCGCCGAGGTCACCGGCTTCGACGGCAGCCGGGTCGGCGACGCCACCCTTGATGCCGATCAGTTCAATCTTGAAGGGCTCGTTCGCGAGTTCGGCGCGAGCCTCGTCATCCGTCACAACCCGGCGCACGAAACGCTGGCCGGAGCGGATGATGCGATCCATCGCCTTCTCGATCGCCTTCATGTCTTCGGGGGTGAAGGGGTTCTTCACGTCGAAGTCGTAGTAGAAACCGTCGGTGACGGGCGGGCCAATGCCGAGCTTCGCCTCCGGGTTGATGGTCTGCACGGCCTGGGCGAGCACGTGGGCGGCCGAGTGGCGAAGAATGTTGAGGCCGTCAGGCGAGTCGATCGTGACGGGCTCGACGACATCCGTCGTCTCGAGTTGGGTCGCGAGGTCTTTCAGCTCACCGTTGACGCGCATTGCGACAACAGACCGGTCGGTGAAAAGCGCGAAGCCGTCAGCCACGTTAAAACTCCCTGTTTCGATGTACTCCTCAACTTTAGCGGGAGCTGGACACCGCGGTGACGGCAGCGGTATTGCGTACAAAAATGACAAGCCAGCTGAAAATGAGCGCCGAGGCGATCAGCTCGAATGCCGTGAGGTTGTAGTAGCCGACCGGAAAGAACATGAACGCGGCAACGCCGATGCAGATCAGAAAGGCATAGCCGAGGGAGAAGAACGTTTGGGGATAGCCGGGAAGGAGTCGCTTCAGCGCGATCATCAGCACGACGAAGATGACCACCATTCCGGTGGCCACGGTGTTGTGGATGATCAGCGCCTGATTGACCGGCACGAGCCCCACACAAGCGAGGAGCACGCCGATAGCGACCAGCGCCCATTTCAGCAGGCGGATGTGCGGGGTCGCGCGCCCGACCAGATTCTCGGTCCAGATGGCCAGGTCGCTCGTCACGTAGTCGGCGAGAATCGTGATCGTCGCACCTGTGATGATCAGCGTCAGATTGAACGTGAGGCTTGAGAAGTCGCGGGTCGTGCCGAGAATGCTGAAGTTGGCCTGCCACCAGTGCGGATCGGTCGTCGTCGTCATGCTGAGCAGAATGCCGCTGCTGAGGAAGACGGAGAGAAGCGTCGACATCTTGTTCGCCGTCGTCGTCGCGGCCGAGAGGTAGAGGAAGTAGGCGCTGGCTGCGCCGCTCAACGCAACCATCATCGTGCCGGTTAACGTGTCGACCTCGAGTCCCTGGAAGGCCTGCTGCAGGGTGGAGAACAGCACGAGGCCGAGCATCGCCAGAATGGCGACATGGGTGAAGGTCAGTGCGGTGGTGTCCCAGATAAAGCGCGGGAGCGTGCGTAGGACGGTGCCAGATTCTCGCGCCCGACGGCGGGAGTCGACGGCGCTCAGGCTATAGGCGCCCGCACCGATGACGACGCCAACGATGATGGCCAGCAAGCCGACCGACCATTCCTTCCAGATCGGCAGGAACGTGCCGTGCATGACGAGAAGTCCGACCAGGCCGGAAAGCAGAAAGGCGCCGGCCGCCACGATGATGGCCCGGGACTCGACCCTGACCGCGTGGGTTTGGGCGAGCGAGCGAATGGTTGAGGGCATCGAGGTGAGTTGCACTCGGTTGAGCCTATCTGGCCTGCGCATCCGCTCCCCCGACGGGACGTCCCGCAAACACAAGAAGCCCACCAGGTCTCCCTGGTGGGCTTCTTTTTTCTGAGCGGATGACGAGATTCGAACTCGCGACCCTAACCTTGGCAAGGTTATGCGCTACCACTGCGCCACATCCGCATGTGTTCAACTCAGCAGTGCACGCCGGGCGTGTTTTGTTGAGCTGAACGAAGAAAACCCCCGTTTTACCGGGGGTTTTTCTCTGTGGGCGATACTGGGATCGAACCAGTGACCTCTTCCGTGTCAGGGAAGCGCGCTACCGCTGCGCCAATCGCCCATATCTTGCGAACTAGTCTCAAGAATGGAGGTGGATACGGGATTCGAACCCGTGTATACGGCTTTGCAGGCCGCTGCCTCGCCTCTCGGCCAATCCACCGTGTTGGGTTCACCACCAAATGAAGAGAACCGCTTCTTTCGAAGCGATTCCATTCCATTCGAGCGGATGACGAGATTCGAACTCGCGACCCTCACCTTGGCAAGGTGATGCGCTACCACTGCGCCACATCCGCAACTCGCTCGCATTTCTGCGTGCGTTGAAGACTCTAACCGATTCCGCCGCCAACATTCAAACTGAGCAAACCCTGGCGTGTCGCGATTGCCGTTCCCGAGCTCGTTCCCGCCTCCGTCGCCAGTGATTCATTGGGCTGGCCAACATTCTGAGGTCATGATTTCTTTCGTGCTTCTGCCGTCACACTCAGCCAACCCCTCCCGACCAATTCGCCTGTCAGTCGCTCAACCGCATTCGGACGGCGTCGCCGAAACCGCCGATGTGCGTTCACCGTGCGGTGTGGGCTAGTATCGTGAATCGCGGTTGAAGAAGCTTTCACCGCATGAGGGCGATTGGCGCAGTTGGTAGCGCGCTTCGTTCACACCGAAGAGGTCATCGGTTCGAGTCCGGTATCGCCCACAACAAAACCCCCGGTTATCCCGGGGGTTTTTTGTTTCCCGCGCGATCAGACGCCGGCACCCGGTCAGTCCGCCAGCGGAACCACCTCGACACGTCCTCCCTCACCGGTGAGCACGAGAACGCGCTTGCCCGCCACTCCGTCCAAGACCCGGGCGAGTTCGCCGGCATCGGGCGCAGCTCCCGACCCAACGGCCGGTCCGGTCGCTGCCTCCGACCCGGCACCGACGACCGCCGCAGCGCGCCGCCACACCGTGACGGATGCCCCGGTGACGTTCTCAATTTCGCGCTTCTGAGCATCCGCGTCGGCGCCCGTGACCAAGATCACGCGGTCAATCAATCGCTCGCGAGTCGGGCGCTCCACCGCGAGAACCGCCCGATCGTGCCGCCACACACTGAAGTGGTAGCCACCGACCAGCCCTGTCGCCACGAGCCATCCCAACGGCGCCCGCACTTGTTCGATCAGGCCGCCGTCCACCCCGCTGTCGAGCGCGAACTCGAAAACACGGTATCCGACCGTCAACAGTGCGATGAGCGCCACCACGGCACTCAGACCGAACATCGCGACCAGATACACCCGACGTCCGGAGTATCCGGCCTCGTCTGCGCTGACGGGCGACGTCGGCCTCCACATCCGCCACCAGACCGGACCGCCGACCACGAGCGCGCTGATTCCACCGAACAGCAGCGAACGGGCGTCTGCGCCGGCCAGGGTGGTCGTCGTCGAGGCGAGGACCGCATTCAGGATCACCCCGACCCCCGCAGCTGCCGCCACCACGCCGACACCCGACGTGACGAGAGCGCCGGCCCGTCGAGTGGCGTCGGAGCGGAGCCGTGCGACACCCCAGTGATAGAACCACACGAGGGAACCGACTGCCGCTGCGGCAATTGCCTCACCCAGCGGGTCAAGGAGCGTGTTGACCGGCTCGCTTCGGTCGAACGCGAGCCGGAGCAGCACGAACAGCACCGTGGCTATCCCGGTCAGAGTCAGGATGCTTGCTCCGAGCACCCCGACGACGATCAAGGCCACGGCGGCGAATCCGGTCTTCAGATGTTTGGCGTCGTCGTGCGTCCAGTGCCACCACCAGATCGCTCCCCCGGCGATGGCCGAGAGGAGCGCAGGGAGCGGAGTCTGCCACCAGGGGATTCCCGCCAGTGTCGCGGTCGCGGAACCTCGGATCGCCGTGTCGAACAGGTATCCGAGTGCATTGACGGCACCGCCGACTCCGAGCACGAGGCCGTACACCGAACCCAGGACGATCGGCACAGTGCGTAGTCGAACCTGGCCGAGTTCCGGCCGGTTCCACATCCAGCGGTGCCAGAGCCAGACCCCCGCCCAGACAATGCCGGTGGCGAATTCCCTGGGTTCCCAGGCCCCGTCGACGAGTGCGGATGCCGTGGCCACCAACGCGAGTGAGAACGTGATGAGGGAGACCACATACATACCGGCCAGGTAGAGTCCGAGCGTCAAAGACGACCGCTCTGCCTCACCCCGCAGTTTTCGCCAGACCGACCACCAGAGGAGGGCAGCGAGCGGCCCGCCGACCAGGGTGAAGGCGAGGGACAGCGCGAGACCGGTGGTGCCGCCGTCTGCCAGGTCGCTGCCCGTCTCAAGCAGCCGTGCGAGCAGACCGCTGAGCCCGATGGCGCCGATGGTCACAAGGGCGAACAGCAGCACGTACACGATCACGCGACGCACGGTCTGTTGGGCTGAACCGACCGACGGAGCGGCCGAGGTGTGAACGTCGCTCATCAGAGCCCCGATTCCCCGCAGATCGTGAGCTCCCACGGTGTCTTCTCGATCAACCATTCGTCGCCAATCTTGGTCAGGCCGAATTCATCTGCGGACTCATACTCGGACGGCCCGAACAGACCACCGCTGTACGAGGTGACCAGCGAGACCTTCACGTCGGCAGAGTCGGCCCGCTCCGCCGTATCGACCAGGACCACTCTGAGGTCGTCGGTGTAGACGTTCTCGAACCGGTCACACGTCGCGCGCACTGCAGGAGTGAGAAACTGCTGCGCCGCAGATTCATCCCCGGCGATGACGGCGGCAGCGTAACGCTGCACGACGCCCTGCGGGGTTGCCGCATCAAGGTTCTGTGGCGTACCGCGAGAGAACACGACGACCAGAGCAATAATGACGAGGGCTGCGATGACGGAAAGAATCACCACAAGAGTGCGGTCCATCCTGGGGCGCGGGTTGGTGCGCGGGGTGGTCTTCGGGGTGGTCATGCAGCTCATCCTGGCGGAGTCAGCCCGCATCCGGGCGGATTCAGCGCCTCGCGGGTCAGCGTGGCGCGGCGGGTTGAACGAGCTCGGCGCGCTCGAGGTGCGACCGCAGGCGCTGGCCGACCAGGCGCATCCGCTGCAGAACCGCATCACGCGGATCGCCATCGGCTGACTCGGATTCAGACCAGTTCGCCAGCACCGCATAGGCATAGGTGCCGGCGGCCGCCTCGATGATCCCGACGTCTGCGCGCACCGTGCTGTCAGTTCCGGTCTTGTTCCAGAGACGTGAACCGCGGTCGGTGCCCGCATGCGCGAGTGGATCGAACCCGAACGCCGACGCGACCATCGAGAGATCCGTGTTGAGCATCATCCAGGCCAGGACCTGGTCGGAAACCGGGCGAGAGACCACGTCGCCGGTATGCAGTCGCCCCACGAGCTGCGCGAGTTCGACAGCGCTCCCCCGCGACAGCGTCGGCGGATGCTCGGGCCGGCGAACGCCCCGCACCCGGTCGAGCAATGCCGACCGGCTGAACCCGAGTGATCGCGTCATGGACGTGACGGCGTCGAGTCCGACCCGGCGCAGCAGAACGTTCGTCGCGAGGTTGTCGCTGACCGCGCCCACCAGCGCGCAGGCGTCGACGATGCTGAGCGACTCGGCCTGGAGCGTGTGCCAGACCCCGGAATCGGCGACGAAGTCGTCGGCTGTGCGAGTGAGCAGTTCGGCCGGGTCAAGTGTGCCCGCGTCGAGCTGCCTCGCCACTTCGATCAAGAGAAACAGTTTGCCGACACTCGCGGTCTGCAGCACCAGATCGGGTGCGAGCGACCACACCAGGTCACCCGTCACCGGGTTCGATACGACGATCGACCAACGTACCTCCGGCACAGCGAATTCGTTGACATCCATGACGACCATGATGGATCAGCTCCAGCCGTAACGGCGAGCCAGCGCTGCCTGCACTCGTGCGTAACGTGGGGCGTCGAGCGCAGCCGCCTCCCGGCGCATGCCGTCCGGCCAGACGCGGAAGACCCGGTCGATGTTCGCCCAGCTCGGCCGGCCCTCCCGATCCCACGGACCGCTGCCCAGCTCGACGAAGCCGCCTTCACCGGTGTGATCCTTGCTCGTCAGCTGCACCGCCAGCAGCGAGCCAGGCTTCTCTCTGGCGACGATGATCACCGGGCGGTCTTTGCCACGCCCGTCGTTCTCCTCGTAGGGCACCCAGGTCCAAACGATCTCGCCGGGGTCGGGATCTCTGTCCGGGTTCGGTGAGTAGGTCGTCCGCACGGGCCGGATGCGGTGCGGGTCGACTTCCATGGTGGCTCGGGGGCCGGATCGACCGGGGGTCGCCTCAGACGGCGTCGTGTCCCGCGTGGATGCCGGCGGTCGCCGTGCGGGTGGCGGCTCGGTGTGCGGCCCGCGCGACGGGCGGAACAACGAGAGAAGGGAGGTGAGGAAGCGTTGGGTGCCTGACACACCCGAACACTACCTCACCTCCCGCGACCTCAATCGGTGGCTGCCGACGTGCGCCGGCGCATCCGCTCGGCGATCACCCGCGCGACCACGTCACGCAGTCAGACCCGCTCGAGCGCGTAGCCCTCTTCGCCGTGGACGAAGGTATCGATGCCGGCGATCTCGTCTTCGTTCTTGACCCGGAAGCCGATCGTCTTCTCAATGGCGTAGCCGAGCAGTAGTGCGACGACGAAGGAGTAGATCAGCACCGAGAAGGCGGCGATCGCCTGCACGGTCAGCTGGCCGAGGCCGCCGCCGGTGAAGAGACCGGTGTCGATGGCAAAGAAGCCGAGGTACAGCGTGCCGATGATTCCGCCGACCAGGTGGATGCCGACGACGTCGAGTGAGTCATCGAAACCGAGCTTGAACTTGAGTTCGACGGCCATCGCGCAGACTGAACCGGCAACGACGCCGAGCACCAGGGCCCAGCCGGGTTCGAGGTTGGCACATGCCGGGGTGATGGCGACCAGACCGGCGACGGCACCGGATGCCGCGCCGACCGACGTCGCCTTGC
Organism: Leifsonia sp. 10L418; assembly: GCF_056395445.1. NCBI lineage: Bacteria > Bacillati > Actinomycetota > Actinomycetes > Micrococcales > Microbacteriaceae > Leifsonia > Leifsonia sp. 10L418. Next base: position 43,404 of record NZ_JBFTJN010000003.1, read on the forward strand.
CATCCTTGACCTTTTCGACAATCAGCCAGCCGAGGATTGCCGCGGCGGTGGCGCCCAGCGTGTTGACGACGATGAGACCGACGTTGGCGAGACCGTTCAGCCACTCTGCGCCGGCGTTGAAGCCGAACCAACCGAACCAGAGGATCGCGGCGCCCATCAGAACCAGCGGCACGTTGTGCGGCTTGGTGATTCCCTTCTGGAAGCCGACACGCTTGCCGAGAACCAATGCGAGCGCGAGCGCGGCCGCACCGGCGTTGATGTGTACGGCGGTTCCACCGGCGTAGTCGATGACGTTCGGCAGCCCCAGCGTGTCGCCGAGGCTCATGATCCAGCCTCCGCCCCACACCCAGGCCGCGACCGGGAAGTAGACGAGGGTTGCCCAGACGCCGGCGAAGATCATCCAGGAACCGAACTTGGCCCGGTCGGCGATCGCGCCGGAGATCAGTGCCACGGTGATGATGGCGAATGTCGCACCGAAGGTGGCGCCGAGCAGGTTGGTGTTCGAGTCCTCGCCCGTGGCCAGCGCACCGAGGCCGAAGTCAGCGAACGGGTTGCCCGCAAACTGCAACGGGCTCGAAACCGTGCTCATGCTGAATCCGTAGAGGATCCAGAGCACACTGATCAAACCGAGTGCTCCGAAACTCATCATCATCATGCTGACGACGCTCTTGGCCTTGACCAGTCCGCCGTAGAAGAATGCGACGCCCGGGGTCATCAACAGCACCAGTGCGGTGGCTGTGACTCCCCATGCAATGCTTCCCGTGTCCATAGCTTGTCCTCACACTCTCAATTTGCTTCGGTGCACCGCGAGGACCGATTCCTGGAGATCGCCGGGGGCGGACTCGGGTACGGCAACAGCTTCGGGCGTGGACGTTTCGCACACCGGCATGTTGTGTTTCGTCCGGGTTACGAGCTGGCCGCGCAGGTTAAGAGAATGTTTCGGACAGCACAACGCCCATGCGCTCTCTTGGAGCGCACGGGCGTTGGACAGCGATCGCGCTAGCCCGCGTGGGGCGGCAGCTCCCCCGTGGTCAGCGCGACCATGCGGGAGAGAGAGCGCAGGTACTTCTTGCGGTAGCCGCCGCCGAGCATTTCGGTGTCGAACACGTCATGCAACGGCAGGCCGCTGGCGATGATCGGAATCTCCGCGTCGTACACCCGGTCGATGAATGCGACCAGGCGCAACGCATCCGTCTGATCGGTGAGCAGAAACACGTTCTCCAACACGATCACGTCGATGCCGGCGATCATCTTGATGTACTTCGACGGGTGCACGGTGCCGAGATGCTTGATCAGGGCGCCGAAGTCGTCTTCGCTGACCCGCGAGCCGCGAGTGAGCAGCGCGCCCACCAGGTGTTCGGCCTGCTCGGGAGCCGTCGCCACGGCCAGTCCGGAGGTGTCCCGGCGGCGATAGTCGAGTCCGTCGATGCGCAGGGTTTCGAAGTTCGACGACATCGCCTGAATCTCACGCAGAAAGTCGACGGCCGCGAATCGGCCCTCGCCGAGCGAGTTCGGCGGGGTGTTCGACGTCGCTGCGACGCGGGTGCCCGTGGCGACGAGCTCGCCGAGCATCCGGGTCATCATCATGGTGTCTCCCGGATCGTCGAGTTCGAACTCGTCGATGCAGATGAGCTTGGCTCCGGTGAGCTGCTTGACCGTGTCGGCGTAGCCGAGTGCGCCGACCAGGGCGGTGTATTCGATGAACGTGCCGAAATACTTCGGTCCCGGTGACGCGTGCCAGAGTGATGCGAGCAGGTGGGTCTTGCCGACGCCGAACCCACCGTCGAGGTAGATGCCGGGAAGCTCGGTCTTCGGCTTGCGATTGCGCGAGAAGAATCCGCCGGGGCGCTGCTGGGCACGCCAGACTCCGGCGAACTCACGGAGGCGTTCGACGGCCCCCGCCTGCGACGGGTAGTTCGCGTCGGGACGGTAAGAGTCGAACGACGCGTTCTCGAACTGCGGCGGCGGCACCAACTCGGCGACAATTTCGGCACCCGAGATCTCCGGAGAGCGGTCGGCCAGCCGGTTCGGCTGACGGTGAGTGTGCTGTTCCGCCTCTGCGGTCATGTGTCGTACCCGTGTTTCGTTGGTCGAGAATCCGTGCCGAAGCATGACACCGGATGCAGGCGGCCCCCGCACCGCGTAGATTCGATCTGTCGGCAGGCTACCAAGCCTAATCCGCACCCACACCAAACTTTGCGCCGTGACGGCGTGCTTCTGGAGGTTCGCCATGTCCGTAGAACTCGATCCGGCTGAAAAATTCGCCGCCTACGCCCACCCGGAACGTCTCGTCTCCACCGAGTGGCTGCAGGCGCACCTCAATTCGCCGGGCCTCGTCGTCGTGGAATCCGACGAAGACGTGCTGCTCTATGAGATGGGGCACATTCCCGGAGCAGTGAAGATCGACTGGCACACCGACCTCAACGACCCGGTCGAGCGCGACTTCATCGGCGGCGAGGCCTTCGCCGCGATGCTCGGTTCCAAGGGTGTGTCGCGCGACTCCACCGTCGTGATCTACGGCGACAAGAGCAACTGGTGGGCGGCATACGCCCTCTGGATCTTCACCCTGTTCGGCCACGAAGACGTGCGCCTTCTCGACGGCGGACGTGAGAAGTGGATCGCAGAAGGCCGCGAGCTGACGACGGATGCGACAGTGGTCACCCCGGTGGAGTACCCGGTGGTCGAACGCAACGATGCGCCCATCCGTGCCTACAAGGACGACGTGCTCGCCCACTTCGGCAATCCGCTGATCGATGTGCGTTCTCCCGAGGAGTATTCGGGACTTCGCACCACGATGCCCGCCTACCCCGAAGAGGGCGCCCTGCGCGGCGGACATATTCCGTCGGCGGCATCGGTTCCGTGGGCTCGGGCAGCCGACACCGATTCCACTTTCAAGCCGCGCAGCGAACTCGACGCCATCTACCGTGACGAAGCGGGGCTGTCCGACGGCGACACCGTCATCGCCTACTGCCGGATCGGCGAACGCTCAAGCCACACCTGGTTCGTGCTCACGCACCTTCTCGGCTTTGAGAACGTGCGCAACTACGACGGTTCGTGGACCGAGTGGGGTAGCGCCGTGCGCGTACCGATCGTCACCGGTACTGAGCCCGGCGTCGCGCCGGCGCCGCGCTAACCCGACCTGTCAGTAGCGGGGGCATGAAAGAATTGACACGATGACTGAGACCGCGCTCCCCACCCAGCTCGCCGAGATTCGAGACGACTTTCTCGAACTCGAGCAAAAAGACCGCTTGCTGTTGCTGCTTGAGTTCTCGAATGAGCTGCCGGCGTTGCCTGCACGCTATGAGGATCATCCCGATCTCTTCGAGCGCGTCGTCGAATGCCAGTCTCCCGTCTTCATCTTCGTCGAGGTCGACGAGCAGGGCGGCGTGCACCTGTACGCCACCGCCCCGCGTGAATCGCCGACGACCCGTGGCTTCGCGTCGATCCTGGCGCAGGGTCTCGACGGCTTGAGCGTCGACGAGGTGCTCAGCGTTCCGGATGACTACCCACTGACGATCGGTCTCACGCAGGCGGTCTCGCCGCTGCGCATCCGTGGCATGACCGCTCTTCTCGCTCGCGCCAAGCGTCAGCTGCGGGAGCGCGTCGCGGCCCTCTAGCCTTCGCTCATGAGTTCTGGCGTGCGAGGCGCGCGAGCCACGACGTGATTGCTGCATTCCACGGCGTCGGGTCGTGGTTCCACAGCTTGGTGTGGCGCGCCTCGGTGAACGGCACGAAAGTGACGATGTCCGGGCGCGCTGCGGCCAGTGCCCGTGACCCCGTCGACGGCACGTAGCCGTCGTCATCACTGTGCATGAGCAAGATCGGCACGTCGAGATCGTCGGCCCGTGCAACGACATCGAGGCGGGCGAACGCAATCGGTACTGCTTGTCCGGTGACCGCGCGCCCCCACCGGTGTCCCATCACGGTCATCGCGCCCTGCGCGACGACAGCGGGGAGGTTCAGCAGCCGCCCCTGGAAGGCGACGACATCTGCCCAGTCAATGGCCGGCGAATCGAGCACGATCCCGGCGATGAGTTCCCGGTGACGTGCTCGCGCGAGGGTCTGCAGAGCAATTGCTCCCCCCATTGACCAGCCCATCAGCACCACACGCTTGGCACCCCGATTGCGAGCGAACTCCAGTGCTGCCTCGACGTCTTCCCACTCGGTGTCACCCAAGCCGTACTTGCCGTCGGCGCTGGCCGGGGCGTCGCCGTCGTTGCGATACGAGACCAGAAGCGAGGTGTACCCGGCCTCTCGAAAGGCCGGCACGGCGCGCAGGGTTTCCTGCCGGCGAACGCCGCGACCGTGCACTTGAATCACCCAGTTGTCTCCAGCCGAATCTGCTTCTGCCGGTATCAACCAGGCCGGGGCGAGTCCCACTGCCGCGGGAATCAGAACGTTCTCATAGTCGACACCGAGAGCCCACGGCCCGAGATAGAACCATCCGCTCCAGCGCCCCGCCGTCGCACGGTCCAGATCACCGAAGTCGACCGCTTCGACCACGCGCGTCACCGTCTGGCCGTCACGCGACAGAATCTCTCCGAGCCGAGCATGACCTGCGTCGCCGGAGAACCAGAAACCGTACAGGCCCACCAGCACGGAGTCAGGTGTCGCCTGCAACGTGACGGTACCGGCAGCCCGGTCGTAAGCGAGTACGCGGATGTCGTCAATCTGACGCTTGGGGGGTGTCACGACAGCCCGAGCCATGACCGCGGCCAACACCCCGCCGCCCACCACAAGGGTCGCCGAGAGTGCCGAGACCGCAACTGCGGCCAGACCCAGAATCCGCAACGGGCCCGGGCCATTCCGCTTTGCTGCCATACGCACCTCCAGCTGGTCGGCGTGCCTCTGAGACAGCGCACGGAAAAAACTCTAGTCTGCACTCGTGCCCCAAACAGAGGACAAGTCGACACTTCCGCCAGAGTTCGCCAGAGCGGTAGATGCAATTCACCGTGCGCAGAGCCGGCCTGAGCTTGTCATGACCGAAATATCAGCGCCCGGCAATCTCGCTCCCTACGCGATCGCACTGGCCGCTGACGTCGCTCCGTCACGCCACGGCAGCGATTCGGATCTCGGCACCGGTCGCTTCATTCTGCTGTACGACCCTGAGGAGCCAGAGGAGTGGGGTGGTGCATTCCGCGTCGTCTGCTTCGCTCAAGCTCCACTCGAGACCGACATCGGACTCGACCCCTTTCTCGCGGGTGTCGCCTGGGCCTGGCTCGTCGATGCTCTCGAAACTCGCGGCGCCACATACACCGCGGCCTCGGGCACAGCCACCAAAATCATCTCGTCCGGTTTCGGCGAACTTGCCGAGCAGAGCGACGGCGCCCAGATCGAACTGCGCGCATCGTGGAGTCCGCTGAGTTCGGACCTCGCGGCCCATGTCGCCGGCTGGGGCGACCTGCTCTGCATGCTCGCGGGCCTTCCGCCCACCGGCGACGCCATCAGCATCCACTCTGTACGACGAGCTCCCCGAGGCTAAAACCATGACCGAATCCTCCTCAGAACACCATGTGATCAGCACCCGCGATGAGTATCTCGACGCGGTCGCGCTGCTTGAACGCGGCACCGGTCCGATCGGCATCGACGCCGAACGAGCATCGGGGTTCACCTATTCGCAGCGCGCCTACCTGATCCAGGTGTTTCGGAGAGGTGCCGGAACGTTTCTTTTCGACCCGCCGGCAATCGGTGATTTCCGTGAACTGAATGACGCTTTGGCTGACGCGGTGTGGATTCTTCACGCGGCGAGCCAGGACCTCGCCTGCCTGCGCGAAGTCGGGCTCGACCCGGCCCGGATTTTCGACACCGAACTCGCTGCCCGCCTCCTCGGGTTGCCCCGGGTCGGCCTCGGCACCGTTGTCGAGGAACTGCTCGGCATCCACCTGGCCAAGGAGCATTCCGCGGCGAACTGGTCGACCCGTCCGTTGCCCGATGCGTGGCTCGTCTATGCCGCGCTCGATGTCGAACTGCTGCCTGACCTCCGCGACAAGATGGTCCCGCTGCTCGCGGAGTCCGAGAAGACCGAGATTGCCGAGCAGGAGTTCCAGGCTGTCCTCGCCAAAGAGCCGAAGCCGGCCCGCGTGGATCCCTGGCGCAAACTTTCCGGGGTTCATTCCCTGCGGGGCCAGCGCAATCTGGCCATCGCCCGCGAACTCTGGCTGTCACGGGACGCATTGGCACAGCACCTCGATGTCGCCCCCGGACGCCTCGTTCCCGACGCATCGTTGGTCGCCGCGGCGCGAGTCGCTCCCTCAAACAAGCAGGCGTTGGCCAACCTGCGCGAGTTCAGCGGGCGCGCGACCCGCACCGAAATCGACCGCTGGTGGACCGCAATTTCGACCGGGCTGACCACCACAGACCTGCCCGACACACGGGTGAACGGCGACACATTGCCTCCTCCCCGCGCCTGGGCCGAACGCAATCCCGAGGCCGACCTGCGCTACAAGGCGGCACGCGCGGCGATCACCGAACTCTCCGAGGCGCTCTCGATCCCGACCGAGAACATCCTGACCCCCGATTTTCTGCGCCGCGTCTGCTGGTCTCCGCCGGCGGGTGAGAACGCCGCATCGATCGCCGCGGCACTCGCTGAACTCGGCGCCCGCCCCTGGCAGATTGACGCAACTGCACAGCTGATTGCCGATGCCTTTGTGGATGCGCGCCAAACGACACCGGACACGGACTCCCCCGCTTCGTAGAAAGAAGCAAAGGATTCTGTTCGGTTCCGGTGCGTCCCTAGGATCAATCCTGGTTTGACTGATTAGTGGAGGCATTGTGGCCGAAAGAGCAGAAGTCGTCTTTGTGGATGGGGTTCGTACCCCGTTCGGACGCGCCGGTGAAAAGGGCATGTACTGGGGCACTCGTGCCGATGATCTGGTGGTCAAGGCCATCATTGGCCTGATGGAACGGAACCCGCAGGTTCCCGGTGGTCGCATCGACGAGGTCGCCATTGCCGCCACCACGCAGACCGGAGATCAGGGACTCACCCTGGGCCGCACCGCCGCTCTGCTCGCCGGATTGCCGAAGTCGGTTCCCGGCTTCGCCATCGACCGGATGTGTGCCGGCGCGATGACAGCTGTCACAACGATGGGCTCCGGCATCGGCTTTGGCGCCTACGACCTGGCGATCGCCGGAGGTGTCGAGCACATGGGCCGGCACCCGATGGGATCGGGCGTCGACCCGAACCCGCGTTTTCTTTCTGAGCGTCTCGTCAGCGAAGACGCACTGATGATGGGCGCAACCGCCGAGCGCATTCACGACCGGTTCCCGGCGTACACCAAAGACCGTTCCGACCGCTTCGCGCTGCGCAGCCAGCAGAAGGTCGCCGCCGCCTACGCTGCGGGCAAGATCCAGCCCGACCTCGTGCCCGTCGCCATCCGCAGCGAAACCGGCTGGGGCTTGGCCACACGCGACGAAGCACCCCGGCCCGAAACGACCCTCGATGGCCTCGCCACGTTGAAGACACCGTTCCGCCCGCACGGTCGGATCACGGCCGGTAACGCCTCGGGGTTGAACGACGGCGCCACCGCGTGCCTGCTCGCCAGCGCCGACACGGCCGCAGAGCTCGGCCTCAGCGTCAAGATGAAGATGGTCAGCTTCGCCTTCGCCGGCGTCGAGCCGGAGGTGATGGGCCTCGGTCCCGTTCCCTCGACCGAAAAGGCGTTGCGCAAGGCCGGCTTGTCGATCACTGACATCGGCCTCTTCGAGTTGAACGAAGCATTCGCCGTTCAGGTCATCTCCTTCCTCGACCACTTCGGCATCGACGACGACGACTCCCGTGTCAACGAATATGGCGGCGCCATCGCGATCGGCCACCCGTTGGCTGCGTCGGGCGTGCGGCTGATGAACCAGCTCGCCGCGCAGTTCGCCGAGCACCCCGAGGTGCGCTACGGCCTGACGGCCATGTGCGTCGGCCTCGGCCAGGGCGGCACCGTCATTTGGGAAAACCCGCACTTCAACCGGAAGGCACGCTGAGAATGACCGACTACTCCACCATCGACTTCACCCCCCTGGTTGAGTTGTCGGCCGATGAGGTCGTCACTCATTCGCTCGTGCGCGACATCGGGCTCTCCGGCGGACGAACGTTGGCACTCGTCACGCTCGACAATGGGCGCGACCACACCCGTCCCAACACCCTCGGCCCACTGACCTTGCTCGAGTTCGCCTCGACGATGGAGGCGCTGAAGGCTCGCGCCGACCGCGGCGAGATCCACGGTGTCGCCGTCACCGGCAAGCCGTTCATCCTGGCCGCCGGCGCCGATCTCAGCAAGGTCAGCGAGATTCCCAGCTTCGCCACCGCGAAGCAGCTGGCTCAGCTCGGCCACTTCGCGCTGGGCAAGCAGTCCGAGCTCGGCGTTCCGTCATTCGTGTTCATCAACGGCCTCGCCCTCGGCGGCGGCCTCGAAATCGGCCTGAACGCCGACTACCGCACGGTTGACCAGAACGTCGCGGCGATCGCGTTGCCCGAAGTCTTCCTCGGGCTCATTCCCGGCTGGGGCGGCGCCTACCTGCTGCCGAACCTGATCGGCATCGAGAACGCTCTCAAGGTCGTCATCGAGAACCCGTTGAAGAACAACCGCACGCTCAAGGGCAAAGACGCCTTGGCGCTCGGAATCGCCGACATGATGTTCCCGTCGGCGACCTTCTTGGAGAAGTCGATTGCCTGGGCCGACGGCGTCATCGCCGGCACCACTAAGGTGGCCCGCCCGAACGCCCCCGGCAAGGTGGAACGCCTGGTCAAGTGGGATGCTGCGATCGGCATTGCCCGCAAAATGCTGGAGAGCCGCATCGGGACGGTCGCAAAGTCGCCATACCTGGCGCTTGATTTGCTGAAGGCTGCCAAGAACGGTACGAAGGCCGAAGGGTTCGAACGCGAAGACGACGCCCTCGCCACCCTCGTCAGCGGCGACCAGTTGCAGGCCAGCATCTACGCCTTCAACCTCGTGCAGAAGCGGGCCAAGCGTCCGGCCGGCGCACCGGACAAGGCGTTGGCGAAGAAGATCACCCAGGTCGGAGTCATCGGCGCCGGACTCATGGCCAGCCAGTTCGCGCTGCTCTTCGTGCGCCGCCTGCAGGTTCCGGTGATCATCACCGACCTCGATCAGGCACGCGTCGACAAGGGCGTCGCGTACATTCACGATGAGATCGCCGCGCTCCAGAGCAAGGGACGCATCTCGACGGATGAGGCGAATCGCCTGCAGGCGCTCGTGACCGGCACCACCGACAAGTCAGACTTCGCCAACTGCGACTGGGTCATCGAGGCCGTCTTCGAAGAGCTCGGCGTGAAACAGGATGTCTTCGCCGAGATCGAGAAGCACATCGCGCCCGACGCCATCCTCGCGACGAACACCTCATCGCTGTCGGTCGAAAAGATCGGTGCGAAGCTTGCGCATCCGGAACGCCTCGTCGGCTTCCACTTCTTCAACCCGGTGGCCGTCATGCCGCTGATCGAGGTCGTGAACGCCCCGCAGACCAACGAGGTGACGTTGGCAACGGCCATGGTCATCGCGGCGAAACTGCGCAAGAACGCGGTCATCACCAGCGACTCCCCCGGCTTCGTCGTCAACCGCGTGCTCGCCAAGCTGCTCGGCGAGGCGATGCACGCTGTCGACACGGGAACACCGTTTGAGGTTGTCGATCACGCACTCGACTCGTTCGGCCTGCCGATGACTCCGTTCGAGCTGCTCGAACTGGTCGGGCTGAAGGTCGGCGCTCATGTGCTCGACACCCACCACGCCGCGTTCCCCGACCGGTTCTTCGAGAGCGAGAACCTGCACAAGCTCGCCGAGTACGGCAAGATCCTGGACCGCGACGCGAAGGGCAAGATCAAGGGCTTCGACAAGGGCGCGATCAAGATCGTCGCCGGTGGAACGACACCGATGACCGCCGACGAGATTCTGCGTCGCGTCGAAGACGGCCTCGCCGACGAGATCAAGCGGATGCTCGACGACGACGTGGTCCACGCGGCGGAAGACATCGACCTCTGCATGATCCTCGGTGCCGGCTGGCCGTTCCAGATGGGCGGCGCGACGCCGTACCTCGACCGGGTCGGCGCGAGCGAACGCGTGTTCGGTGCCACGTTCCACAACCCGCCGGTGCGAGGCATCGGCAATTAGTTATCGGTGGTCGAGCTTGTCGAGCCCCCTGTCGGGTCTCGACAAGCTCGACCAACGGACTAGCGGTTCAACGGAGTCATGTCGGCATAGCGGTCACCGGCGGGTGCCTCGATCGCCGAGAGCCGCGCAAGCTGGTCTGCGCTCAACTTGAGCGCATCCGCCCCCACGTTCTCCTCCAATCTGGACACCCGTTTCGTGCCGGGGATCGGCGCGATGTCGTCGCCTTGCGCGAGAAGCCAGGCCAGCGCCACCTGGGCCGACGTCGCGTCAAGTTCATGCGCCACCGCATCGACCTGCTCGACGATGCGAATGTTCGCGGCCAAGTTCTCGCCCTCGAACCGTGGATTCGACCGACGAAAGTCACTCTCATCGAGCTGGTCGAGCGAACGGATGGTGCCGGTCAAGAATCCGCGACCCAACGGCGAATAGGGCACCAGGCCGATGCCGAGCTCGCGCAGCACCGGAAGCACCGCCGCTTCGGGGTCGCGTGTCCAGAGGGAATACTCCATCTGCACCGCGGTGACCGGATGCACGGCGTGTGCTCGTCTGATCGTCGCCGGCGCCGCTTCGGAGAGGCCGTAGTGGCTGATCTTGCCGTCGGCGATGAGCTCACTGAGCGCGCCGACCGTCTCTTCGATCGGCACGTCCGGATCCATCCGGTGTTGGTAGTAGAGATCGATGTGATCGGTGCCGAGCCGACGGAGCGAGCCCTCGACCGAGGAACGCACGTTCGCCGGCGTGCCGTCGTAGCCGCGGCTTCCATCCGGCTTTCGCACGATGCCGAACTTGGTGGCAATCACGGCAGCGTGGCGACGACCGGCGAGGGCACGGCCCAGAAGCTCTTCGTTGAGGTACGGACCGTACATCTCTGCGGTGTCGAACAGGGTGACCCCGAGATCGATCGCACGATGGATCGTGCGCACCGATTCTGCGTCATCCGCTCCGGCTCCCGAGTAGAACGCCGACATGCCCATGCAGCCGAGGCCGAGGCGGGAGACCTGCAGGCCGGTGGTACCGAGATCGATAATTTTCATGAGGGTGCAACCTTTTCTGAGTAGAGGGAGATCTTGTGGTCGATCGCGGCGAGACTGCGTTGCAGCTCGTCGAGTTGCGCGACGACACTGATGCGGTGGCGCAAGAGGAGTTCGAGCCGATCGGCGCTGGTGCCGTCGCCCGCGCGAGCAAGCTCGACGTACTCCTTGATCTGTGCGATCGGCATCGAAGTCGATCGGAGGCGCGTCAGAAAGACGACCCAGGCCACGTCGCGCTCGGTGTAGCGGCGATGCGTCGACGACGCCCGTTCGATCTCGTTCAACATGAGCCCCGCACTCTCGTAGCAGCGCAGGGTGTGCGTGGTCAATCCGGTGCGTTCAGCAACTTCGGCAATGGAGAATTGCTTCGAAATAGTGGGCATAGGGCAACCCTAAAACTTCGAGCGCACTTCAAGTCAAGCTCGGCGGTGATTGGATGCGTCGTGTCGGAGTTCGCGGGAATCGCACCGACGTTTCCTGTCATCTGCGGCAAACCGCTCGCGCGATACTCAGGCGCGCCAGGCTGCGTCTTTGACATACGTGTCGGCGAACACAGCCAGTCGCGAAACGAACTCAATGATCGAGGCGACCGCATAGTGCTCAGGGTCCCAACAGGCGTGGATCGGCAGACACACCGGTTCTCCGGCTGAACTGGCGATGAAGACCGGGTAAGCGCCGAATCGCGGCAAGTCGGTTGCCACACCGACGCCGCGACCAGAGGCAGCAAGTGCCTGCACCAGGCGGGGTGACGGCACCTGCTCAAACGAGCCATACCGCAGGCCTTCAGCGTTGACCGCGTCGTCAAGCACGGTGCGCGTTGGATGATTCTGGGCCGGCAGCACCAGGTCTTCCTCCAACAGCTCTGCCACGCTGATCGTGGTGACCCGCTGTGTCGCCCAGGGATGCGCCAGGGACGTGTAGGCGCGCAAGGGAACACGTGTCAACGCGAGCGAGTCCAGGCCCCTGCTCGGCGGGTGTGAGGCCGAGATTCCAATATCGCAAGTGTCACGGACCGCGTCGTGAACCCGGTCGGGGTCGACGGGCCTCACCGTCACGAATGCGTCGCCGGCGTCGAGGGAGGCGACGAATGGCGCCACGATCTCGGTGATTGTCGTGTCGGCGGCCGCAATAGAGATTCGGGACAGCGTTCCCTTAGCCATCTGCCTGGCGAGCATCTCGACGCGGTCTGCACGCGTCACGAGGTCAGATGCGACGTGCGTCATCTCTCTCCCTGCCGGCGTCAGCGAGAGCCGCGGGCCTGTGCGAACAAACAGGTCAACGCCCAGCTCCTTCTCGAGGGCTTGGAGCTGCCTCGAAATCGCCGGTTGCGCCACGCGGAGGTGTTCGGCCGCCGAGGTCACCGTGCCGTGCTCGACGACGGACAAGAAGTAGCGCAGGTGCCTGATCTCCATGAGCTGGATTATGCCATGGAGGCATAGCTATTGCCCAGCAATAGGTATTGGACAGAATAATGCCGCTCCGAAACGATTGACCAAACGCTCAAGCGCCCATAACTCAGACAGCCCATTACTCAGACAAAGGAGTCGTTGTGTCCCTACTCTCACTCGACACGTGGCTCACGCCGCCACATAATCGTCTTTCACTGCACCAGGTCGACAAACTCGTAGCCACGGATGTGATCTCCAGAGGCGATCGCGCGCCCCGCCCCCTGCACGCCTCGGATTCACCGCAGAACCCCGAGGCGTGCACCGTGACTCTCTCAACCGAGCGCGAGGCACCGCTGCACGAGTTTCTGGCGCTGACCAACACCGATGCCATCATCGTTCTCCACGACGACGAGATTCTCTACGAGAAATACTTCGACGACAACACGCCGGAGTCGCGCCACATCGTCATGTCGATCTCAAAATCGGTGTGCGCCATGGTCGCGGGAATCCTCGTTGGCGAGGGCCTTCTCGACGTCGACGCTCCGACCATCAGATACATCCCCGAGCTCGCCGGCGGCTCCTACGGTGGAGCCACCGTGCGCCAGCTTCTGGACATGACCGCCGCCCCTGACTTCGACATGAGTTACACCGATCCCTCGACCGAAGTGCAGGCCGGCGACCGCTCGGCCGGCTGGCGACCGCGGCGCGCTGATGACGCCGACGGAACGCGGGCGTTTCTCGAAGGCCTACGGGGTTCCGGCGAGCACGGAGCGGCATTCCAGTACTGCTCCGCGACCACGGATGTGCTGGCCTGGGTGCTCGAACGGGCGTCGGGCATCCCCTATGCGCGGCTTCTGGAGACGAAACTCTGGCAGCACCTCGGCGCCGAAGCTGATGCGCTCATCACCGTCGACAACCACGGCACGCCCTATGCCTGTGCGGGCATCAACATGCGATTGCGTGACCTCGCCCGATTCGGCCGCCTCATCCTCGATGGCGGCCGGATCGACGGGCGTCAGATCATCCCCGAGGAGTGGATCCGCACGACCTCCCGCGGCGGCGGCTTCGACACGTTCAGCGACGAGGAGCCCCGCCCGGGCACCTACCGAAACCAGTGGTGGGTTCCCGGAGACGGCCACGGCTCGTTCTATGCCGTCGGAATCTTCGGCCAGTACCTCTGGCTCGACCCGACCACCGGAGTCACCATCGCGAAATTCTCCAGCGAAGTCGACCCACTCGGACACAGCAGCCAGCACATCAACGCACTGCGATCCATTGCCTCCCGCGCAACCGGTTCGCGCCCTGCCGACAATCGCCCCGAAAGGACGAGCAAATGAGCACCGACCAGCCGCGCACCGGCGCGCTCGAGCAACGCTCCATCGACTACATTCCACTCAACGAGCGTCACGGAAAGCCGTGGCATCTGTTCACCGTCTGGTTCTCCAGCAACCTGCAAATCACCGGTCTCGTCACCGGCGCACTGGCCGTCATCGTCGGCCTCGATCTTGTCTGGTCGATCATCACGATCGTCGTCGGCAATCTCATCGGCGGGGTCTTCATGGCGTACCACTCCGTACAGGGCCCGCGGATGGGCGTTCCCCAGATGATTCAGAGTCGTGCGCAGTTCGGATTTCTCGGTGCGCTCCTCCCGGTCGCAATCGTTCTCTGCATGTACGCCGGATTCGCCATCGAAGGCGGGGTCGTCACCGGACAAGCGTTGGCCACCTGGGCGCACATCCCCTTCGCCAGCTCCGTGATCATCCAGACCTCGATCGGCGCCGTCATCGCAATCGTCGGCTACCGCCTCATCCACATCACCAGCCGAGTCGTCACCGTTATCTCGACGATTCTGTTCGCCGTGCTGACTATCGCCCTGCTCTCCCAGCTGCCGAGTGAGCTTCCGGTTGGCCCACCGCCCGCGTTCGGCACGGTGCTGCTCGCGCTCTCGATCTTCATCTCGTGGCAGATCACCTGGGCGCCGTATGTCTCCGACTACTCGAGGTACCTTCCTGCCAACACCCCGGCGAGCACGACGTTCGCCTGGACCTACGTCGGCTCCACGCTCGGCGGATCCTGGGTGATGATCCTGGGCGCCCTCGCCGCTTCGATCAGCGCAGAGAACATGGGTGAGGACGCCATCGGCTTTCTGAGCGGCCTGGTGCCCGGCCTGAGCGGGGTCATCCTGTTCGCGCTCCTGATCAGCGTCATTCCCGCCGGCGCCAACGGCGCATACGGCGCATATCTCAGCTTCATCAGCGCCGTCTCTGCCCAAGGAAACGGTCGGGCAACGCCGAGGGTCCGAACCATCTTCGTCATCGTCTTCTCCGTCATCGTCTCCACGATCACCATCGCGGCCAACGGAGACATCCTGGGAACCGTCCAACAGATCACCCTGTTCTTGCTGTACCTGCTGGTGCCGTGGACGGCGATCAACCTGACGGACTACTACTTCGTGCGTAAGGGCAATTACGAGGTCGCTGAGCTCTTCAAACCGCGCGGGGTGTACAAACTCGTCAACTGGCCGGCTGTCATCATCTACCTGGTCGCGATCGCCGCCGAGATCCCGTTCATCAACAGCACCCTGTTCGTCGGTCCATTCGTCCCGCTCCTCGGCGGCGCAGACCTCGCCTGGATCGTTGGTCTCGTGCTGCCCACCGTGCTCTACCTCGGATATGCACAGACGCAGAAAGTGAAGTCACCCCACTCCGACCTGGCCGCCGATATCGTCGGCTGACAGAAGGCGCCGCACTCGTGAATGTGAGAAGCGGTCGGGACCAGGTCTGGTCCCGACCGCTTTCGGTCTTCACGCGCCAGGTGGCCCCGCCGGCGCGGCGGGCGGCGGTGTGGACTACGCCTGCGGGTGAAAGATCACCGGAATTGCGCCGGTGTTCGTGCCATCCGCGGCCAACGCCCGTGCCCGGGGAAGCTTGCTGCCCTGCACCATCCCGATGACATCGTGCGAGATCTTTTCAGCGGTCAGACCGACCCGCTCGAGAATCTCAGCCCGCGTACCGTGGTCGAGGAACTCGTCGGGCAGACCCAACTCGGTCACGGCCGTGTCGACGCCGGCTTCGCGCAGGTCCTGACGGATGCGAGTTCCCACGCCACCGACCCGGATGCCGTCTTCGATACTCACGACGAGGCGGTACTCGGCCGAGAGGGTCACGATGCTCTTCGGCACCGGAACCACCCAGCGCGGGTCGACGACCGTCGCCCCGATGCCGGCGGCGGCCAGATTCTCGGCGATCTCGAGTCCCATCCCGGCCATCGGCCCGACCGTGACGATTAGCACATCTTTCTGTGCCGACTCGCGAAGGATATCGGCCCCGTCGTCCAGTCGACGCACCGCCGGGTAGTCGGTGCCGGTGCTGCCCTTCGGGAACCGCAGTACCGTCGGGGCGTCTTCCACCGCGACGGCCTCGACGAGCTCTTCGCGCAGACGCGGTTCGTCGCGCGGGGCCGCCAGACGGATCCCCGGCACGACCTGAAGAATTGCGAGGTCCCACATGCCGTGATGACTCGGACCGTCGGGACCGGTGACACCGGCCCGGTCGAGAACGAAGGTCACCCCGGCTTTGTGCAGCGCGACATCCATCAATACCTGGTCGAACGCCCGGTTCATGAATGTCGCGTAGAGGGCGACAACCGGGTGCAGGCCGCCGAAGGCCAGCCCGGCTGCACTGGTCACGGCGTGCTGTTCGGCGATGCCGACATCGTGCACCCGGTTGGGAAAACGCTCGGCCATGCGGTGCAGTCCGGTCGGGCGGAGCATCGCGGCGGTGATTCCGACGAGGCGTTCGTTTTCGGTGGCGAGCCGCAGCAACTCATCGGCGAACACCGAGGTCCAGCTCGGGGCACCGGCCAGCTCGACCGATTCGCCGGTCTCCGGGTCGATCTGCCCGACGGCGTGGAACTGGTCTGCCGTGTCCTGGATCGCCGGCTCGTAGCCTTTTCCCTTCTGGGTGATCGTATGAACGATCACCGGGGCGCCGTAGCCCTTGGCCTGGTTGAGGGCTTCTTGCATCGCGTCGAGATCGTGACCGTCGACCGGGCCAATGTACTTGATGTCGAGGTTCGAGTAGAGCGCCTCGTTGTTCGAGAAGCGGGAGAGGAAGCCGTGAAGACCGCCGCGCACCCCGCGGTAGAACGCCCGCCCGGGCGAGCCGAGCTTGTCGAAGGCGTCACGACTCGAAATGTACAGATTGCGGTAGCTGCGGCGGGTGCGCACCGTGTTCAAGAAGCGGGCCATGCCGCCGATGGTCGGTGCGTACGAGCGGCCGTTGTCGTTGACCACGATGATGAGGCGCCGGGTGTTGTCGTCGCTGATGTTATTCAGCGCTTCCCAGGTCATCCCGCCGGTCAGCGCGCCGTCGCCGACGACAGCGATCACGTGGCGGTCGTTCTGTCCGGTCATGGCGAAGGCCCGGGAGATCCCGTCAGCCCACGAGAGCGAGCTCGACGCGTGCGAGCTCTCGACGATGTCATGCACCGATTCCGAGCGCTGCGGGTAGCCGGCCAAGCCGCCGGTCTGGCGCAGGCGGGCGAAATCTTGCCGTCCGGTCAGCAGTTTGTGCACATACGACTGGTGCCCGGTGTCGAAGATGATCGCATCCTTGGGCGAATCGAACACACGGTGGATGGCGATGGTCGTCTCGACGACGCCCAGGTTCGGGCCCAGGTGACCACCGGTCTTGGCAATCTCCTGCACCAGAAATTCGCGGATCTCAGCGGAAAGCTGAAGCAGCTGTTCCTTCGAGAGGGCGTCGAGATCGCGGGGACCAGTGATCGACTCAAGAAGGGTCATGCACTGCCTTTCGTGTACCGGCACGCCGGTCGAACTGAAAGCACAAGTCTATGCCGTGCGACTGGTTGAACTCCGAGCATCGCCTTTCGCGCGCCAGAGTCCCGCATCCGGCATGATGGACCGCAGTCGAACGTTCGAGGGAGAGCAAGGATGCAGGTCGAGACCATCGGCGCGGATGCCGCACCCGCCGTCACCATCACCAGTGGCCGAATTCGCGGTGTGCGCCTCGCACAGATCGACCGCTATTTGGGCGTTCCGTACGCCGCAGCCCCCGTCGGCGCGAATCGGTTCGCCGCCCCGCAGCCCGTTGCCGCCCACGAAGGCGAACGCGACTGTCGGCAGATGGGCGCCACGCCCCCGCAGTTGCCCTATGCCGGCGGAATGGAGAACTACCTCTCGACGGTGACGGTCCCGGGCGACGAGATCTTGAATGTGAACATCTGGGCGCCGGCCGCGACTCCGGCCGAGTTGACGGAGCCCGCGGCGACAGCGTCCGCAGTGACAACATTCGGGGCGGCAACATCCGATGCTGCGTATCCGGTGATCGTCTGGATCCACGGCGGTTCGCTCAGCCGCGGGTCGAATGCGATCACGGCGTATGACGGAACCAGCTTCGCGCGCGACGGCGTGGTGTTCATCGGTGTCAACTACCGGCTCGGCGCCGAAGGATTTTCGGTGCTCGACGACGCCGACACCAACCTGGGCCTTGCCGACCAGGTCGCGGCACTGCAGTGGGTGCGGCACAACGCCGCCGCGTTCGGCGGAGACCCGGCCAACGTCACGGTGATGGGTGAATCAGCGGGCGCGATCTGCATCGCTGCGTTGCTCGCGCACCCCGATGCATCCGCCCTCTTCGATCGCGCCATCATGCAGAGTGGTCCGCCCGACTCGCGGCCCCGCAAGAAGAGCCGGCTCATCACCGATCTGATGGCGAAGGACCTGCAGATTCCCGCCAACCGGGCTGCGTTCTCCGCCATGAGCGCGACGCGGCTTCTCGAAGCGCAGAAACGTGTGACGGCCGGCACGACGCCGATCACCGGCGGTCCGGCCTACACCCTCACGCTCGACTCCAACCTGGTGCCGAGAAATCCCGGCACGGCCCTCACGGCCGGCGCCGGCAGAGGCATCCCGCTCCTGATCGGCACGAACACTGAGGAGTACCGGCTCTGGTTCATCCCGACCGGACTGATGCAGAAAGTCGGCTGGCTGCACATCCTCGTGGCGATGCTGAAGTTTCGCATCTCGCCGCGCACAGTCAGCCGCTATCGGCGCAACCGGCCCGGCTGCAGCGTGGGCGAGCTCTTTGGTGCTCTCGCCACCGATCTGCTGTTGCGTGTGCCGGTGAACCGCCTGGCCGACGCCCGTTTCGCCCAACCGGATGGGGCGACCACGCACGTCTACGAGTTTGCCTGGCGCTCCCCCATCGCCGACCTCGGCGCCTGCCATGCGCTCGAACTCGGATTCGTTTTCGACACCCTCGCAAGCGACGATGCGCAAGGCATGGCCGGGCCGACGGCTCCGCAGCAGCTGGCCACCGACATGCACGACGCCTGGGTGCGCTTCGCGAAGACGGGAGATCCCGGCTGGCCGACCTGGAATTCCTACCGCCCGGTTCGGGTCTGGGATGGCACGGCCAACCCGCTCGTTCATTCCCCACGTGAAGACGAGCGGGCGAGCTGGCGGTAGCTGGCGGTAGCTGGCGACAGGAGTCACGTTGACACCAGGCAGCCGCCTTACGAGCAGGAACCCCACCGGCCGACGCCCGATGACCGGGCTATGGTCTCGGCCGAGCGAAGGAGGTCAGCGTAGGCGTCGTTCGGCGCATAGGTGACTTCGTCGGCCGCACCGCCGGCAACCAGCTCGTAGTTGACGAAGCGGCCGTCCTCGGTCCACAGATAGAACAGGCTGCGGCCGTATTGATCGAGCGGCTCGATGTCGCCCGTGACAGCAACCTGCGTCCCCTCCGGCAGGAGCGCACGCAGCTGCTCCGTCGCTTCACTGCCGTAGCATTCGGCGTTGTCGCCGATCTCGGGTGTGTCCAGTCCAAGGAGACGCACTTTGAGTCTGCCGGAGTCCGACGTGGCAGCATCGGCAGGCAGGAGAAAGAGTGTGTCGCCGTCGTGCACATAGTCAACGGTCATCACCATGGCATCGGCTGGGCGGGCAGGGACGTCAGAACCGCTGGCACCGGCGGCCTCCTCCGGCACGACATCCGCCGGTACCGCTCCGGGTACCGCCCCGCTTTCGGCATTCGGGGTGAGTGCCTCCGAACTGCCGCCCTCCGTGGCTGAGTCCAGCATGGCCCTGAACGAAGCCGGAGCAGACGAAATCATCGGGACAATCAACGGCGAGAAAGCGAAGACCGCCGCCACAATCACAGCCCCGACGGTGAACGTGCCGATTCGCTTCACGCTTCGATTCCCCATCATTTGAGACTAGGACACGCCTGGCCGGAGATGCACAGAGGGCCGGATTCCATTCGGAATCCGGCCCTCTGAGTTTCTACAGGATCGAGTTGCTACGGGGTGTGACTACGCGACGAGCGAGCGCAGCACGTACTGCAGAATGCCGCCGTTGCGGTAGTAGTCAGCCTCACCCGGGGTGTCGATGCGCACGACGGCGTCGAACTCAACGACGGCCTTGCCGGCCGGCGAGTTCTCGGTCGGGGTGGCGGCAACGTGCACCGTCTTCGGGGTGGTGCCGTTGTTCAGCTCGTCGATGCCCGTGATCGTGACGGACTCCGTGCCATCGAGGCCGAGCGACGCCCAGCTTTCGCCGGCCGGGAACTGCAGCGGCACGACACCCATACCGATGAGGTTCGAGCGGTGAATACGCTCAAAGCTCTCGGTGATGACGGCCTTGACGCCCAGCAGGCTGGTTCCCTTGGCTGCCCAGTCACGCGACGAACCGGAGCCGTACTCCTTGCCACCGAAGATGACCAGCGGTGTGCCGGCTGCCTGGTAGTTCTGCGATGCGTCGTAGATGAACGACTGCGGGCCGTCGGCCTGCGTGAAGTCGCGGGTGTAGCCACCCTCGACGCCGTCGAGCAGCAGGTTACGCAGACGGATGTTGGCGAAGGTGCCACGAATCATGATCTCGTGGTTTCCGCGACGCGAGCCGTAGGAGTTGTAGTCGATGCGAGCGACACCGTGCTCGTCGAGGTAACGGCCGGCGGGGCTGTCGGCCTTGATCGAACCGGCGGGGCTGATGTGGTCGGTGGTGACCGAGTCGCCGAGCTTCGCGAGAACGCGCGCGCCCTCGATGTTGGTGACCGGCGTGGTCTCCATGGTCATCCCCTCGAAGTACGGGGGGCGACGCACGTAGGTCGACTCGGGGTTCCACTCGAAGGTGGCACCGGTCGGGGTCTCCAGCGAACGCCAGCGCTCGTCACCCTCGAAGACGCCCGCGTACTGCGTCTCGAACATGCCGGAGTCGATCGACTCGTCGATGGTCTTCTGCACCTCGGCCGCGTCGGGCCAGATGTCCTTGAGGAATACGTCGTTGCCGTCGTGGTCCTGACCCAGAGCATCCGTGTCGAAGTCGAAGTTCATCGACCCGGCCAGTGCATAGGCGATGACCAGCGGCGGGCTGGCGAGGTAGTTCATCTTCACGTCGGGATTGATGCGCCCCTCGAAGTTGCGGTTGCCCGAGAGAACTGCCGTGACGGCCAGGTCGTTCTCGTTGATCGCAGCGGAGATTTCGTCTTCCAACGGACCGGAGTTACCGATGCAGGTCGTGCAGCCGTAACCGACCAGGTAGAAACCGAGGTCTTCGAGG
Source organism: Leifsonia sp. 10L418 (assembly GCF_056395445.1). Lineage (NCBI taxonomy): Bacteria > Bacillati > Actinomycetota > Actinomycetes > Micrococcales > Microbacteriaceae > Leifsonia > Leifsonia sp. 10L418. The sequence continues at coordinate 64,516 of NZ_JBFTJN010000003.1, forward strand.
TAGCCGTTGAGGCCGGCCTTTGCGTAGTAGTCGGTGACGACCTTGGAGCCCGGAGCAAGCGTGGTCTTGACCCACGGCTTCGACTTCAGGCCCTTCAGCGAGGCGTTGCGGGCCAGGAGACCGGCAGCGAGCATCACCGAGGGGTTCGAGGTGTTGGTGCACGAGGTGATGGCGGCGATGGCGACAGCACCGTTGTCGATCGTGAACTCACGGCCGTCGGCCAGGGCGACCTGGGTCGGCTGCGTGTGTGAAACCGGCGCGTGGCTCGCGTGGTGCGAATCGCCCGACTGGTGCGAGATGCGGTGAGCGGTCTCTTCATCCTGCGGCGTCAGACCGATCGGGTCAGAGGCCGGGAAGGTGCCCTCGATGGCCGCGTCGACACCCGAGATCGGGGTCGAGGCGTAGTTGTCGAGGTCGATCTCGAACTGGCTCTTCGCCTTCGACAGCTCGATGCGGTCCTGCGGACGCTTCGGGCCGGCGATCGACGGTACGACGGTGCCGAGGTCGAGTTCGAGGTACTCGCTGAAGACGGGCTCAGCGTCTGCGTTGTGCCAGAGGCCCTGCAGCTTGGAGTACGCCTCGACGAGGGCAACCTGCTCGGCGCTGCGGCCGGTGAGGCGCAGGTAGTCGAGGGTGACGTCGTCGATCGGGAACATGGCAGCGGTGGAGCCGAACTCCGGGCTCATGTTTCCGATGGTGGCGCGGTTCGCCAGGGGAACGGCGGCAACGCCGGCTCCGTAGAACTCGACGAACTTGCCGACGACGCCGTGGCGACGCAGCATCTGAGTGATCGTGAGCACGACATCCGTTGCGGTGACGCCGGTCGGGATGGTGCCGTTGAGCTTGAAGCCGACAACCTTCGGGATGAGCATCGAGACGGGCTGGCCGAGCATCGCTGCTTCGGCTTCGATTCCGCCGACGCCCCAACCGAGCACGCCGAGGCCGTTGACCATGGTGGTGTGCGAGTCGGTGCCGACGCAGGTGTCGGGGTAGGCCTGGAGAACGCCGTTGACCTCGCGGGTCATGGTGACGCGGGCGAGGTGCTCAATGTTGACCTGGTGAACGATGCCGGTTCCGGGCGGGACGACCTTGAAGTCGTCGAACGCGGTCTGGCCCCAACGGAGGAACTGGTAACGCTCGCCGTTGCGCTCGTACTCGATCTCGACGTTGCGCTCGAAGGCGTTCTCGGTGCCGAAGAGGTCGGCGATGACGGAGTGGTCGATGACCATCTCGGCCGGAGCGAGGGGGTTGATCTTCTTGGGGTCGCCGCCGAGGGCTTCGACTGCCTCACGCATGGTGGCGAGGTCGACGATGCAAGGAACGCCGGTGAAGTCCTGCATGATCACGCGGGCGGGCGTGAACTGGATCTCGGTGTCGGGCTCTGCGGTGGGAACCCACTCGCCGAGAGCACGGATGTGTGCGTCGGTGATGTTGGCGCCGTCTTCGGTGCGGAGAAGGTTCTCGAGCAGCACCTTCAGGCTGAATGGGAGCTTTTCGAAGCCCGCTACCGCGTCAAGACGAAAGACTTCGTAGTCTGTCTCGCCGACGCGGAGGGTGTCCTTTGCCCCAAAGCTGTTGACCGCTGATTTTCCAAGCTCCGACACGGTGCCCTCTCCTTCGTGGAGAACCGGTGGAAAGCCACCAGTTCAATCCAATCTTTGCTGCCGAACCCCCACTGTTGCCAGCAAGGTTAGCCTAAGTGCGGGCCTGCAGGCCCGGCTGTTCGAGATACCCAAAGTATCTCGATGTCGAGATAACTCTAGCAGCAGCTGCGACCCGCGTGGAGAGGTCTGGTCGGTGTGTTCCGGAGGGATCAGGCCGGGGCATCCGTGGCCGCGGGGCCGGTCGGCGCATCACGACGATAGATCGCCCGCACGACCAGCCAGGAGAGCAGAAGAAGCGGTGCGTAGAGCGGGATGCCCATGATGAGTTTGGTCACGGCGAGCCCGGCCACGTTGTCGGCCAGGTAGAGCGGAAGCTGCACGGCCAGCCGGGCGACGAACATGCCGAGCCAGGCGAGCGTCAACAGCTGCATGGCACGGTACTTGCTCTTGTTCGCACGCCAGGCGACGCCATCGCCCATCAGGTAGCCGACGGCCAACCCGATCAGCGGCCAGCGCACAAGAAGCGAGATCAGCAGCACGGCGGCATATCCGGCGTTGGTCAGCAACCCGAGCACGAAGTTGTCGCTGCCCTTGCCGCTGAACAGCGCGAGGGCCGCAGACGCCGCAACGCCGATGAGTCCGGCCAGAGCCTGGGTGATCGGCGTGCGACCGACGATTCGAACGATGGTGAACACCACGGCCACCGCCACGGATGCCCCGAGCGCGAGCGGCAGGTTGAAGGTAAAGGAGTAGAGCACGAGAAAGACGAGGCCCGGCAGGATGGTTTCGGCCATTCCGCGGATGCCGCCCATCGCCGCGAGCAGGGCGGCACCGGTCGGTGCCTGCCCGTCGGCTACGCCGCCGAGACCGCTGCGCTTGGCCGCCGCAGCGAGCCCCTGGCCGAGCGCGTTCGAGAACGATTCGGGAGCGTCGCCCGAGCTCCGCGGTTCAACGCCGGAATCCTCCGGGTCGCCTGCTGGCTGCTCATCGCGGGCATCCGTCATCGACACGTGCTCCTGCCTGACTAAATCTCGTTGGGCTCTGACGGACCGGCCGGTGTTGCCGGCATGCGCAGCGGAATCAGGTCGCGTGGCGGCATCGGGGTGGAGCCGCGCACCACGACGATGCTGCGGAACAGGTCTTCGATCTGCAGTGCGGCTTCTTCATTGACGGCGCCTTCGCCGGCGATGACACCGCGGAGGAACCAGCGAGGTCCGTCGACGCCGATGAAACGGGCGAGACGCGTGGATTCGGTGGTGTCCTGACCTGCGGCAACGGGGATCTCGGCAACGAGCTCCGGGCCGAAGGGGCCTTCCCGCAGGGTCGTGGTACCGCCCTGCTTGCCGATCTGATCAGCGATCTGGTCGCGAATCTCGTGCCAGAGGCCACTCGAGCGGGGGGCGGCGAACGGCTGCACCTGCAGCGTCGAGCCGGCGTAGTCGAGGCCGATGGCGACGACGCGCTTGCTACCCTCTTCGATCTCAAGGCGCAGGTGCAGTCCCTCGCGGGGAAGGATCTTCACTCCACCCAGGTCGACATAGGGGCGAACCGGGTTGGCTTCGGCCTCATCGAGGGGGCCTTCGGTCTCGCGGTCTTCCGGCGCGGACTTCGGCATGTTCTCCGGCGTGGCGTCGGGGTTCACAATGTCACTCACAGGGCTTCTCCTGACAGGGGTGTGGACGTAAAGGCAGTGACGCCCGTCGAGCCGAATCCGCCGTGTCCGCGTTGGCTGCCCGGAAGGCGGTCAACGGGAACGAAGGTGGCGCGGGTGACGGGCATGACGATGATCTGGGCGATCCGGTCGCCGATTTCAATGTCGAATGACTTCGTCGCATCGGTATTGAGCAGTGCAACCTTGATCTCGCCGCGATAGCCGGCATCGACGGTGCCCGGCGAGTTCACGATGGTTATTCCGTGCTTGGCGGCCAGGCCGCTACGGGGAACGATGAACGCGGCATAGCCGTCGGGAAGGGCAATCGACACTCCGGTCCCCACAAGTGCGCGCTCACCGGGCGCAAGTGTGAGGGATTCAGCTGAGTGAAGATCGGCCCCGGCATCGCCCGGATGCGCGTAGGTCGGAACAACGGAGGCGGTAATCAGTACTTCGACGCTTTCTGTCACGTGTCGAGGGTAGTGCAGAAGTCTGATCGAATAGAGCCATGCACGAATATCGCGAAAAACTCTGGCCCTCCCCGTGGGTCTTCCTGGCCACTGCCCTTGTCATCCCGGCGAGCCTGCTGGTTCTGCTCCCCATTTCACTGTTTGCCGGCATCGTCACCGCCATTGTCTTCTACGGCGGAATCGTGCTCGTTCTGGCGCTGACGTCACCGCGCATTGAGGTGGCTGACGGCATTCTGACCGCCGGGCACGCGCGAATCTCGATCGATCAGCTCGGCGAAGTCGAGTGTTTCGACGGCGCAGAGGCAACGGCCGAGCGGGGCCCCCGAATGGATATGCGCGCCTGGTTGCTGATTCGCGGGTGGATCACGTCGATCGTGCGCATCGAGATCACCGACCCCAACGACCCCGCTCCGTACTGGATCATTTCGACGCGGAACCCACAAAAATTGGCCGCCGCGATCGAAGGATCGCGACGGCCAGTCTCAGACGGCTAGCTTCAAAAAGCGAGCGTCAGATCAATGTGTGTGACTAAGCGTCGCACTCCTTGCACACAGGGCCGAGCTTTGACTCACGAGCCATCTGTGAGCGGTGCTTCACAAGGAAGCACTCAACGCAGGTGAACTCGTCGGCCTGCGGAGGCAGTACAACAACGTCGAGGTCGAGGTCGGACAGATCTGCGCCGGGCAGATCGAAACCACCGGGGTTGTCGGCATCGTCGACATCCACGACTCCGGACATCTTGTCAGGGACACGCTCCTTGAGGGCCTCAATCGACTCAGAGTCGTCTTCGGTCTTTCGCGGTGCGTCGTAATCGGTTGCCATGCCCATCCATTTCAGTAACGCCGATAAACGAAATCGGCGGCCATAGTTTGCAACAATCCCCGCCGAATAGCAAACCCTATTTTCAGGTCTTGTGCCTAACAGTGGGGTCAACTTCCGGCACGCCCGGTGTATTCCCAGTTAAAACCGTGAATCCGTGACATTCTGGGGCCTAACAGTGATCGCGAGAGGGCTTTCGCCATGCAGGAATTGAAAGTTATCGGTGTCGAGAACGGCGCGCTGCTTGCAGCGAGCGAAGAGGGTGATCGTTTTCGAATTGCCATCGACGAAGTTCTCCAATCGAGACTTCGCCAAACCCAATCGGAACCGTCGAATGGGGCGAAATTATCGCCCCGAGAAATTCAGTCGCACATCCGTTCTGGGATGTCGGCTGAAGATGTCGCCGATGTGACGGGTGCGTCGCTCGACTACGTGCGTCGTTTCGAGGGGCCGGTGCTCGCCGAACGCGAATACATCGTCTCGTCTGCGCTCAGCGTGCCGGTGCACACCGCGATCGACCCCGACCCCACCGACGGCGACGCCAATTTCGGCAACGTCATCCGCGAGCGTCTTGCGTCGCTCGGCGCCACCGATGAACGGTGGGCGAGCTGGAAAGAACCGGCCGGAGGCTGGATCATCAAGCTCTCCTTCACCGCTGACGACATCGATCACGATGCACGCTGGGGCTTCGAACCCAAGAAGAACTCGCTGACCCCGATCGGCAGCGAGGCCATCGCGCTCTCGCAGCAGGGCGAACTCAAGGGTGCGCTCATCCCCCGGCTTCGCGCGGTCGGTTCTGAGACGAGTCCCGCAGACATCTCTCGTTTTGACAGCGGTGCGTTCACGTTCAAAGAGCTGCAGAACGACGAGGTGTTGAACGACACCGCGCCGATCCTCGACCCGGTGCCCTACGCCCGCCCCGGCAGCACCACCGACGCAGTCGCCAACGCGGCAATCAAGCGGGCCGTCGAACCGGCGGCAACTCTCTCTGAGACCGCCGATCTCCTCGAAGCGCTGCGTCGCCGGCGCGGTGAGCGTGAAGCCGCCGCCGCTCCGCAGTACAACGAAACGATGGAACTGCCGACCCTGCCCCCGAGCTTTGCGACGACGCCGACAGCGCTGCCCACAGTGCTGCCGACCGTGCTGCCCACCGCGGTGCCGAACATCTCGGCTCCCGACGTTCCGTCGATCAGCCCGGCCTCGACCACCGATGTCGACAGTGAGCACGATGCCGCCGGCTCTGCTCCCGTATCCACGCCGGCCGCCATGCGGCTCGTGTCGGATTCGTCAGCAGTGCCGGACTCGGACTCGACCGGTTCCTCCTCCGCGGAATCCGCTCGGATCGACGCCGGTACGGCAACTGCCGAGCCAGACGAAACTCCCGCTCCGGCCGCAGCACCCAACATTTGGGCGACTCAGGCGGCGAAAGCCCAGGCTCGCAATACCGGCAACCTCGGCAAACGCGGACGTGCTTCGATGCCCAGCTGGGATGAGATTGTTTTCGGCGCCCGTAGCGACGACGACCTGGCCTAACGGTCGACTCCTCACGCTTCTGCGGCTGCCGATGACTCGGCGGCCGCAGTTCGGTGTGGAATCGTGAGCGCGGCGCCGACTGCGGCATCGAGACGCGACGTCATCCGCATCCGCCTGTCATGCCAGGGGCTCGGTCCCGCCGTCGCTGCTGATGCGACCGGGCTGAACGGCCCGCTCTGCACTCCGGCCGATGTCGTCGAGCGTTTGCTCGCGGTGCAGGCACAAGATCTCCCTGCAGCGGCCTGGGCGCTCGGCGTGCGCTCCCCCGGTATCAGCCGGGCCGACGTCGACCGAGCGATCGACGAGGGAAGCATTCTGCGTTCCTGGCCGATGCGTGGGACCCTGCATTTCGTGCCACCGGCCGACCTGAACTGGATGCTGCAGCTCACGACCTCGCGGCTCATGGCTGGTACGACGACCCGGCGCATGCAACTCGACCTCGATCTGGCAGCGATCGAGAAGGCGCGAGTGGTTGCCCAGGAGGCGTTGGCCGGTGGACGCGCATTCAGCCGGGCCGAGTTTCTTGCCCTGCTTGAGTCCAACGGCATTGCGACGGCGAATCAACGCGGCTATCACCTGATCTGGCACCTCGCACAAAGCGGCACGCTCTGCTGGGGTCCGCGGATCGGCAACGCACAGGCTCTGGTTCTGCTCGACGAGTGGGTGCCCGCCCCTCGCCGACTCGAGCGTGACGAAGCCCTCGGGGAATTCGTTCTACGGTACTTCGCCGGGCACGGCCCGGCGACGTTGAAAGACTTCGCCTGGTGGGCGAAGCTCACCGTCGCCGATGCGAAGGTCGGCTTGGCTGTGGCGCGGGACAGGCTCATTGAGATTCGGCTCGATGAGGTGAGCTACTTTCTGCCCGCTGAGGCCGACACCGGTTCCTGGGGAAGCCCTCCCGGGCAACGCTCCCCCGTGCTCGCACTCGGCGGCTTCGACGAGATGCTGCTCGGCTACACCGATCGCAGTTTCGCCGTCGCCGATGAAGACCTCTCTCGCGTTGTGCCGGGCAAGAACGGCATCTTTCTGCCGCTCATTCTGGAACGCGGTCGGGTGATCGGAACCTGGCGCCGCCAAAAGACAGGCACAAGGGTGACTGTCGAGCCGCAACCCTTCGCCGGGCTGACCGGGCGCCAACAGGCGAGCTTCGCGCGCAGCATCCGGGAGTACCAGACGTTTCTCGGCACGCCGGTGCAGCTCGTCGAGATGGCGACTCAGTCCATCACGTGACGGCCCCATGTGGTCATCAGCTTCGCCGTTGCAGAAGGTTACCGAGCTAGAACGGCACCGGGATGGCCGGGTTCGAAGGTCGGCGCACCGGGTCTCGACAAGCTCGACCACCGAAACGGATAAGTGCGGCATCCCAGCGGACGGCGTCCGGCAGTCGGCGTCCCGGTGTGGGGAATCCCGCTGGGCGTGCGGGATGGCGCACGCCGACAGGGATTCCCCACGCCCGGGTGGCGGAGTTGTCCTCTCCGGCCGGCGAGGAGCGAAGGCAGACCGAGACGCGCCCGGGGTGCAAGACAGGCAGCACTAGCCTGGAAGAGTGCGATTGACTGCCAGGTTCCAGAGCAACAACCGAGTGCCGCTGCTTCAGGCTGTCAAGACATCAGTGGCGACCGTCCTCGCCTGGTTCGTCGCCCAGCTGCTGCTGCCCACCGAACTTCCGATCTTCGCGGCAATCGCCGCCTTGCTCGTCGTGCAGCCCAGCATCAACCAGTCGCTCGGAAAGGCAATCGAGCGCACGCTCGGCGTGGTCGGCGGCGTGCTGGTCGCCTACGGCATCGGTTTGCTCTTCGGAAACTCGAGCTGGATCGTGCTGATGGCCGTCGTGCTCTGCATCTTCCTCGCCTGGGCGCTTCGCCTGAATCCCGGGTCGTCGAACCAGTTTCCGATCAGCGCGATGCTCGTGTTGTCGATCGGCGCCACCACCCCCGCCTACGCGTTCGACCGCATCATCGAAACGTTCATCGGGGCCGGCATCGCCCTCGTCGTGAACATTCTGATCGTGCCGCCGGTGCTGTTGACCCCGGCACATGATTCGCTGACCCTCTTGGCCCGGGAGGTCGCCACCACGCTCGACCGGGTGGCCAGGGCGCTCCGCGCACCCCAGACCAACGCAGCACTCGCTGAGATGATGATCGAGGCGCGGCTGCTGCGCCCGATGCTCGGGTCGGCAGAGAAGGCCATCGTGCAGGCCGAGGAGAGCCTCACCCTGAATCCGCGACAGGCGTCCTACCGGGTGATCCTCGACGCGGAGACGGTGCGATACGAACGTTTGAAGGCACTCGTGACGCGCGCGATCGGCATGACCAGGGCACTCCACGACCACTACGACGACACGCTCTACCGTGAGCCAACCGTGCAGGCGCTCTCGCTCGAACTCGAGCGTGCCGCTCATGACCTGCGCCTGCTTGCGCGTCAGGATGAACGCCCGGATGAGCGCGTTCCGGCCGAGGAGGACTGGGTATTGGCCGAGGACCCGGCGCTCACGGCGCCGTTGGTGATCGCCGCCCCGCCACCCCAGCATTGGATCCTGATCGGCTCGCTCATGGAAGATCTCCGTCGCGTGCGTGAGGAAATCACCGGCGAGTAGTCATAACCGGGGTTGAGAATGCCGGGCATGAGAAAAGGGGCCCCACCGAAGCGGGGCCCCTCATTCACAACCGACGATTAGTCCTGGTTGAGCACTGCCTGCAGTTCGAGCGTGATGGTGACCTTGTCACCGAGCAGCACGCCGCCGGTTTCAAGCGCGGCGTTGTAGGTGAGACCGAACTCTTCACGGTTCACGACGGCTTTGGCGGTTGCGCCACCCTTGTAGTTGCCGTACGGGTCGCTGCCGAAGCCGCCGAATTCGAAGTCGAACGTGACGGGCTTGGTCACGCCCTTGATCGTCAGGTCGCCGTCGATGAAGAAGTCGCCCTTGACCTCGCGCACGCCGGTCGAGACGAAGTCGATGGTCGGGTAGGTCTCGGCGTCGAAGAAGTCGCCGGTACGGAGGTGTCCGTCGCGGTTCGCTTCATTCGTGTTGATCGAGGCGACAACGGCGGATGCGGTGACGGTCGAGTCGAGCGGGTTCTCCGCAGTGACGAACGTGGCGTTGAAGCTGTCGAACGTGCCCTTGACCTTGCTGATCATGATGTGGCGGATGCTGAAGCCGACCTCGCTGTGCGTGGGGTCGATGGTCCAGGTGCCAGCCTTGTAGCCCGGGATGGTGGTCGTGATCGTGTCGGTCATGCGTTCTCCTTATGTGACAGGTGTAAGTCAATCGAGAGGTTTTCGCCTCCCACAGATGTATGCAAGCGCATAGAGTCTCGAGATATTCCGATGTCACCCAAATCTTTTTCGAATTTCTCGAAACATCCGGTTCTGGGGCGCGTCCCTTGCAGCTTCGGTCTCAGCGCGGCCCGTTAGGCTCTCGTTACGGGAGGTCGGCGTGTTCACGAATGAGAAAGCGGCTGAGGCGATTCTGATCGCCGGCGGCGGGCGCGCCATTTTGCTGCAGCTGGCCAACCCGGCCATCGGTCATGGCGTGGCCCATCACAGCGACTTCACCAATCGGCCTCTGGACCGTCTGCATGCCACACTGACGTATGTCTATGCCGTTTCGTGCGGTACCCCGGCAGAACTGAAGGCCGTGCGCCGCCGGGTCAACCAGGCTCATGTTCCGGTTCACAGCGCCCACGCCGAGGAATCCGCCGACCATCCGGCGTACAACGCGTTCACGCCTGAGCTTCAGTTGTGGGTGGCGGCGACCCTGTATGACTCGGCAATGACCGTGCACGATCACGTCTTCGGCCCGCTCAGCGACGCCGAGGCCGACCAGATGTACCTCGACTACGCGGCACTCGGTGCGGAGCTTCAAGTTCCGCGCACGCTCTGGCCGGCCGATCGCGCGGCGTTTGCCGCCTACTGGAACGATCAGCTCGCACGACTGCAGACCGATGAGACGACGCGCAATGTCGCGGCCCAATTGCTCCACCCCCGCACCGGCCCGTTCTGGCTGCGTGCCGCGATGCCGACGGGGCGCTTACTCACCACCGGATTTCTGCCGCCCGAACTGCGTGCCGATTTCGCGCTGCCCTGGACACCACGCTCGCAGCGACGGTTTGACCGACTGATGCGATTCACCTCCACCGTGTACCCGCTTCTCCCCCGCGCAATCCGGCACTGGCCGAAGAACCACTACCTGCGCGCGCTTCGTGAGTCCATGGTGTGACTTTGCGCCTCGGCCAGAGGGTGCAGGGCAGTACCGAAGCCAGGGTGGCGCAGGTCGCATCCGCAGCTTGGCGGTTCGTCTAGGCTCTCGGTGCGAGCGAAAGGATGCAGATGACGACACACCGGGGCACGTCGAGCTGGCGAGAGACACGGCTGACCGAGATGCTGGGGCTGCGGCTCCCTGTCGTGCTCGGACCGTTCGGCGGGCTCTCCTCCGTCTCGCTCACCGCGGCCGTCAGTAACGCGGGCGGACTCGGTTCGTTCGGCCTCTACGGCTACGCAGCCGAGCGCATCCGCCAGACTGCCGAGCAGCTCCGCGAGTTGACCGATCGGCCGTTCAACCTCAATCTGTGGCTCGACCCTGACAACGCTGCCGCATTGGCGCCGACCGACGCCGAGTTCGCCGCCTGGCTCGAACCGATGCTCCCCTACTTTCGCGAACTCGATGTCGCACCGCCGAGCAAGCCCGATCACTTCTTGCCCACTGTCGAGAAGCAGTTCGATGCGGTCGTTGAAGCGCGACCGGCGGTCGTCAGCTTCGTCTTCGGCGTGCCCTCGCCCGACATGCTCGACCGCTGCCGCTCGACGGGAATCCGCACCGTCGGCACCGCGACGACGGTGGCGGAGGCCGTGGCCCTGGATGCCGCCGGCATCGACGCCATCGTCGCCAGCGGCTTCGAGGCCGGCGGGCACCGCGTCTCGTTCCTGGGCAGCGCCGAAGACTCGCTGATGGGATTGTTCTCTCTGCTGCCGCAGGTCGTCGATGCGGTCGGTGTGCCCGTCATCGCCGCCGGCGGCATCGCCGACGGCCGGGGAATCGCCGCCGCACTCATCCTCGGCGCCGATGCCGCCGTTCTCGGCACGGCCTTTCTCACCACCGACGAATCGGCGATCTCGCCGGGCCACCGGGAACGCATTCTCAGTCCGGACTCGGCCAGAACCGTGCTGACCCGGGTCTACAGCGGCCGGTTGGCCCGCGGCATCCCGAACCGGATGTTCGCCGAACTAAGCGAGCAGACCTCCAGGTTGGCGCCGTTCCCCGCCCAGAACTGGCTGTCCGGCCGGATCAAGGCGGCGGCGATCGCCCGGCAAAACACCGACCTCATGGCGCTCTGGGCCGGTCAAGCGGCGCCGTTGGCGCGCGCCGGATCGGCGTCTTCCCTGATGCAGACGTTGGAGGCCGAGACGGCGGCGCTCCTGGGCTAGGAACTCGACGGGGCGGCGGCGGCGGGCGTTCCAGCCGCAGCGCCGTCGGGATCCCCGTTCGGGAACACCCTCTTGTACTTGCGCCCGTCGGCAAGTTCCACCGTGCGGCTCGCCAGTGCGCCGCGGCTCACCTTGAGATAGATCGCTTGGGCGGTGACGCCGAGCTGTGCCGCGGCTTCGGCGACCGAGAGCCCGGGTAGGTCGGTCGGAACGCTGCTCGGGCGAGCCGCCCGTTTGCGTCCGGCATCATGCCGGGCGGCGATCTCCTCGTCGGTTCCTTGCCACCGCCATTTGGCGGCAGCGGCCCCGAGCCCCGCGGCCTCGGCGATCTCAGTCCAACCGGCACCGGCGCTCTCAGCAGCGCGTGCGCTTGCCAGGGCTGCCGGGTCGGCGTCCAACGCGATCTGAAGACGGCGGAGTGCGCGGAGCCGGGCCAGCGGGGCAGACTCGGGGTCGGCATCCAGAGCGGTCAGCTCGGCCAGCGCCCGGGCTGAAGCAGGCGAAAGAAAAAGTCCCATGGTGCTTTCACGCTACAGGTCGCCCGGTGAAACCACGACGTGGCGCCGCCTACCGCACCCCTCTGATCTTGTAGACGTGGCGGGCACCACTGTCATCGGTGGTTCCGGATGACGTCGCGGTACCACCAGTAGGACTGCTTCGGAATGCGCTCCAGCGTCTCGTAGTCCGTGTAGATGAGGCCGAAGCGCTGAGAGTATCCGACCGCCCATTCGAAGTTGTCGAGCAATGACCAGTGAAAGTAGCCGCGCACATCGACACCGGCATCGACCGCGTCGGCGATGGCGGCCAAATGCGCGCCGGTGTAGTCGATGCGGCGCTGGTCGGCCACGACGCCGTCAGCGTCGGGCCCATCGTTGATGGCGCATCCGTTCTCGGTGATGTAGATCGGCGGAAGCGCGTCGCCGTAGCGAGCCTTGAACGAGGTGAGCAGTTCGGTGAAGCCGGCCGGAATGACGGGCCAGTCGAAGTCGGTGGTCGGGTAGCCCTCGATCTCCTGAATCGCAAAGGGCAGCGAGCCGTCGATCTCGTGGCCGTCGACGAGTCCATTCGACTCCCCCGGTGCGCTGATCTTCGTCGGGTTGTAGTAGTTGATGCCGTACCAGTCGATCGGCACGCTGATCGCCGGCAGGTCATCCTGCGCTCCCTCGGGCAGGAACGGCAGAAGCTCCTCTGGGTACGTTCCGAGCAGAATCGGATCGGCGAAGACCCAGTTGGCGATGGCGTCGTAGAGCCCGGCCGCCTGCTGGTCTTCCTCTTTCTCACTGGCCGCCCAGGTGGGGGCGTGGTTGTTCGCGATTCCGATGTTGTCGACACCGCCGGCGCGCAACGCGGTGACAGCACGGCCATGGGCGAGAAGCTGGTGGTGGGCGGCCGGCAGCGCGCCGAAGCCTAGCTGCTGGCCCGGTGCCTGAATGCCGGCGCCGTAGCCGAGCATGGTCAGCACGACCGGTTCGTTGATGGTGATCCATTGCGGGATGCGATCGGCAAAGTGGGTGCCCATGATGCTGGCGTAGTCAGCGAACCGGTCGGTGATGTCGCGGTTCAGCCAGCCGCCTGCCTCCTCGAGCGCGAGCGGGGTGTCCCAGTGGAACAGGGTCGGGGTCGGCCTGATGCCGGCTTCGAGCAGGCCGTCGACCAGCCGGTCGTAGAACGCCAGCCCCTCGGCGTTGACCGGGCCGCTCCCGGTGGGCTGGATGCGCGACCAGGCGAACGAGAAGCGGTAGGCGTCGATCCCGAGCTGCTTCATCAGACCGATGTCGTCGGGGTAGCGGTGGTAATGGTCGCAGGCGACCTCGCCCGTCTGGCCGCCGAACACACGATTCGGCTCGGCGCAGAACGCGTCCCAGCTGGTCGGCCCCCGGCCGCCTTCGGTCACGGCACCCTCGATCTGGTAGGCAGCCGTCGACACCCCCCAGACGAATGAAGCAGGAAGTGAGGGGAATGCGGAGTTCGACATTGACTACCTTTCACGCGACTTTGCGTTGTTCGGACCTGACGCCTCGGCTCGTTCCGCGCCGACCGCGCCGGAACCCTCTCATACTCGGGGAGAAATGCGAGTGAGTCAAGCGACTGGGTCAGTTGTCCCACTTTCTCAGGGAGTCTGACATCATTGCATCAGCTGATTACGCCGGCAGCGCTTGGCGCTATTTGCTCTCCCCGAGCATCTCGCGCACGAGCGGTGCGACCTGTGTGCCGTACAACTCGATGGCGTTCATCAGCTTCGCGTGCGGCATGGTGCCGTTACTGTACTTCATGTCGAACCGGCTGAGGCCGAGCCCTTGCACCACGGTGACGATCTTCTTCGCCACGGTCTCGGGCGAGCCGACCATGAGCGCGCCCTGTGGACCCGCCTCTTCCTCGTAGCGTTCGCGAGTCATCGGACCCCAGCCGCGTTCGCGGCCGATGCGCGCCTGCATCACCGAATAGTGTGGCCACAGTTCGTCGAGGGCCTCGGCATCCGTCGCCGCGACATAGCCGGGCGAGTGGGCGCCGATCGGCTGGGTCGGCTTGCCGAACTGTTCGAGCGCCCGGTGGTAGAGGTCGGTGAATTGCGCGAAGGCGAGTGGATTGCCACCGATGATGGCGAGCATCATGGGCAGGCCGTAGTGGGCGGCGCGCACGACGGACTGCGGGCTTCCGCCCACGCCCACCCAGGTGCGGAGTGAACCGGATGCCGTCGGCGGGAACACCGACTGGTTCTCGAGCGCACCGCGGGTGCTGCCCGACCAGGTGACGGGCTGCTCTTTCAGAATCTCGGTGAACAGCTCGGTCTTCTCTTCGAAGAGGCGCTCGTAGTCGCTGAGGTCGAGACCGAAGAGCGGGAACGACTCGGTGAATGAGCCGCGGCCGAGGATGACCTCCGCGCGACCGTTCGACACCGCGTCGAGGGTGGAGAATCGCTGGAACACGCGTACCGGGTCGTCGGAACTCAGAACAGTGACCGCGGAACCCAGGTGGATCTGGCTGGTCTGGCCGGCGATGGTCGCAAGCACAACTTCGGGGGCCGAGATCGCAAAGTCTTCACGGTGATGTTCGCCGACACCGAAGAAGTTGAGTCCGACCTGGTCGGCCAGCACCGCTTCTTCCACGACATTGCGCAACACCTCGGGCTGCGACAGCAGCCGCCCGTCGGCGTCGAACGTCACGTCGCCGAAAGTGTCTAGTCCAAGTTCAAGTGTCTGCGCCACGCTGTGATCGCCTCTCGAGTCAATTCTGCTCACCACATACTTCTATGCAAATGCATACACCAAGGGGAACCGAGGGGTCGGCCCGGATATTCCTGAACTCCGCCGACTGCCATCATCCGTTGCTGATCGTCATCCGATCATCGGTCCATGGATCTGGGGTGCTCCGCACCACGGGAAGCCCCAGCACCTGGAGGCGTTCGATCAGCTGCGCGACCTCCCGCACGCCGTCGTGCTGGGTCAATTGTGCGGCGACCCGCGCCGCATTCACCCGAAACAACCGGTCTTCACCCACCGCGTCGACGGCACGGGCGATGGCCGCCGGGCGCGGCCGGCCGGTGCGCAGGTCGATCCCGGCTCCGCTTGCCGCGACGCGTGCGGCGATCTCGGGTTTGTCGATGTCTCCCCCGGCAACGATCAGCGGCACGCCGTGGGCCAGCGCGGCCAGCACCCCGCCCCATCCGCCGTTGGTGATCATCACCGAGACAAGAGGAAGCAGCTCCGGGTAGGGCAGCACATCGGCAACACGTGCGTTCGCCGGAACCGGAAAGGGCAGGGTGGTCACGCCGGGGCGGCCCGTGACCGCGACCACGAGCAGGTTCTCGTCGGCCAGGGCGGTGAGTGTCGGCTTGAGCAGCTCGGTGGGTTCGGTGTGCAGGGTGCCCTGGGTCACGTGCACGACTGGCAGCTCGGCGGCCAAGACGTCGCCCCACCAGGGCGGATGCTGCGCACGTCGCGCCGCGAGCGGGCGCTGGAGCGCTCCGACGAAGTGCACCTGGGGTGGCAGGTCGCGCCGGGGGTATTCCAGCGCTGGGACCCCGGTCGCGCAGATCAGGTATGGCGACCACCAGGCCCGGTCCAGACGTTCCGCGGCGACTGGGAGCCCGACCGCCGCCCGGGTCTGCTCGTAGGCCTTCTGCACACCATGCGTCATGACGGTAGAGGCCGCGCGCAGCAGCCGGTCTCGCAGCCGACCGGCGATTGTCTCCGCCGGCTGCAGCGCCAGACCGGCCGGCGGAAGGTCACGACTCGGCAGCGACAGTGGAATGAGGGAGATCGACGCCCACGGGCAGCCCAGTAGCTCCCCGGCCAGAGCCACGCCTAAGCAGAGTTGGTCGCCGGCCATCACATCCCAGGGCTCGGCGTCATACGCCTCACGCAGGTCGGCGACCTGCCCGGCGGCCGATCGCACGAAGACATGCTCGAGGTTGCCGAGCAGCGCGCGCCGACCGGTTCGAAAGGGCAGGGCCGGAAATGCCGCATGCAGGTCGTGTTCGTCGAAGTCCGGGGCGTGGCGCCAGGGAATCCCGGTGGCGCCGACCTGTTTGAACTGGTCGAGATATCGGGAACCGGTGTACACCCGCACGCGATGCCCGCGAGCGACGAGCTGCTCGACGACGGCAAGAATCGGTGCAACGTGACCGGCAAACGGCATGACACCGATCAGGATGCGCGCCATCACAATCTCCACTCTTCGGGTGAGCGTTTCGCCGCGCCGCCGACCTCGGCGTTCAGCGTGATGTGCGGAAGCGTACCCCGGCAGAGCGTCGCGCACCACAGAAATTTTGGCGGCGGATTACTCCGTGGTCGGGCCCCTGCTCACCGGAGTCTCAACTCGTCGGAGCCCCACTGGGCCGCTACTCGTCGGAGCTTCTATTCGTCCACGGCGTCGAGATAGACCCAGCGTGTGTCGACTCGCACGAAACGGCTCGTCTCGTGCTGCTGCACCCGCTCGCCGTTCTGCCGGCCGTATGCGGTGAACTCGACGATCCCGTCCGTGTCGAACAGCCCGCCGCGCTCGCTGCGTTCGATGTCGAGCCGTCGCCAGATCAGGTCGTCGTCGAAGTCAAGCTCGGTCGGGCGGGTGCGCGGATGCCAGGTGCGAAGCAGATAGGCCGTGTCGCCGACCGCGAATGCCGAGTAGCGCGAGCGCATCAGCAGTTCCGCCGTCGGCGGAGTGGTGCCGTCGCGGTGGTAGCGGCCACAGCAGTTGGCGTAGCTCTCGCCGCTCAGGCACGGGCAGCGTTCGAGCGTCACCGGTGCCATCAGCTGCCCAGCAGTGTGTTCATTTCGACGACCTCGGAGCTCTGCACCGTGATCATCTGCTCGGCCAAGGCACGCAGCTCGTCGAAACCGCCGTTGTCGATCTGGTCCTGGGTCATCGCGATGGCACCTTCGTGGTGGGACTTCATCTCCGTCAAGAACGTGCGTTCCATCTCAGCGCCGGTCAGAGCGCCGAGTGCCTGCATCCGCTCGGGAGTGACCATTCCATTGGCGATGTGCACGGAGTGCTCCGCCAGCAGTGGGCCCTGGTTCCAGGCTGTCGTCCACCCCACCATCACGTCGATCTCATCCTGCTGTCCGGCCTTGATCCGTTCGGCCAGGTCGCGAGTTTCAGACGACACGCCCTCGGCGGCCAGCACAACATCGCTCATGGTCACGGCCTGCTCGTGGTGAGGAGTCATCATCGCCAGAAAGTGCAGGTCAACGTCGTTGACGGATGCGGGTTGCTGCGCAGACGGGACGGCTGAGGAGCCGTCCTCGCCCTGGGTCGCACCCGGCTGGCCGGTCGCCTCGGGCGCGGAGCCGGCATCCGTAGCACAGCCGCCGAGGAGCAGAATGGCCGCCAGCGCCCCCGCGAATGACACAGCCTGTGCGCTACTGACCGACATCGAGTCCTCCTGCGATTGGCCGGGGTACCGTGACGCCCCGGGCTTACCAACCCAGCCTAGGTGGGACATGGCTGGGAGTACGCTGAGCGCCACCCGGTGTCGTGATGAGCATCTTCCAGGGCGCAGATATACCGCAACCTTGGGTCACGACAGTCGGGCCACCCTCTGCGCTCAGGGCGAACCCCGCGCCATTGGCGCCATTGTTGCGATTAGCTGAGGTCATGACGCGCACACTCATTCTTGGGGGGACGGCCTGGCTCGGTCGCGCGATTGCCGAGCAATTGGTTGCCGAAGGAGAGGATGTGACGTGCCTCGCACGGGGCGAGTCCGGAGCGGCCCCGAGCGGTGTGATGTTCGTGCGCTCTGACCGGCGAGCACCTGGAGCATACGATTCGGTCACAGGCGATGACTGGGACGAGATCATCGAGCTCGCCTCTGAGCCCGACCTCGTCACCGGGGCGCTTGATGCATTGGCTGACAACGCGAAGCACTGGACACTGGTTTCGTCCGTCTCTGTGTACGCAAGCAACACCGAATCGGGAGCCGATGAAGACGCCGCCCTCGTGGAGCCGACCGACCTCACGAACTATGCGCACGCAAAAGTCGCAGCTGAACGGGCCACGTCCGCGGCGCTCGGCGATCGCCTGCTCATCGCAAGACCGGGCCTGATCGCTGGACCGGGCGACACCAGCGACCGGTTCAGCTATTGGGTATCGCGACTGGCCCTGGCTTCGCAGGAACCCGTGCTCGTGCCCGAAGTCCACGATCGCGCCGTGCAGTTCATCGACATTCGGGACCTGACTGATTGGCTCATTGCTGCCGGCCGCCGGGGCCTCACCGGCATTTACAACGCCGTCGGCAGCGAACGCGAACTCGCCATGCTGCTGCGTGATGCCGCTCAGATCGCCGGCCATACCGGCGAACTCATCTCGGCCGAAGACGACTGGCTCACCGCACACAACGTCAACTACTGGGCTGGACCCCGCTCCCTGCCGCTCTGGCTTCCCCGTCGCGACTTCGCGTTTGCCCAACGCAGTCGCAGCCGATTCCTCGCCGCTGGCGGCACCGAGCGAAACCTGAAGCAGACACTTGCGGACGTGCTCGCGGACGAACGGACACGGGGACTTGATAGAGGGCGACGGTCTGGTCTCACCCGGGACGAAGAAATCATTCTTCTCGGCGAAATCAGCGGGTAGCTGTCGCTGAGGCCGAGAGAGGCACTGCCGAGTCGGCGAAATTCCGGGTGTTGAGCTCCCCCCACGATCTGCCCAGCAGCGGGGTGAGGGCGATCGCGGCGTAGACCACGCCAACGGCGACCAGCGTGGGCACAAGGCCAGCCTGGCTGACCGCGACGCCACCCAGCAGGCTGCCGATCGGCATGGCGGCGGCGACACCGGTGGTCATTCCGCCCAGAACCCGGGCGCGCATCTCTCGCGGGACCTGCTCATACAGCACGGTGGACAGCAACGGATTGATCGAGCCCGCGGCCAGGCCGGCAAGTGCGAACACAGTGAGCAGAATGGGCGTATCCACCCCGGCCGCCATAGCGACATAAGGCGGGGTGCCCGCTAGAAGAAAGCAGAGTACGAGCGTGCTGCGCCGAGGGAGTCGGTGGCCGAGCCAGCCGAAGAGGCTGGATCCAGCGAGTGCACCGCCGGCGAAGACAGCGACCATCAGGGCGAGCAGCGCGCCGTCGGGAGTGACGGTGCGGGCGTAGACGGGGAAGAGAACGATCAGCCCGGCGGAGTCGAGGCAGTTCGTGACCATGACAAGCAGGACCACATTGCGAAGGAGAGGATTCAACGTCAGAAACCGAATCCCGACCGAGAAGTCCCGCCAGTAGCCTGACCGAGGATTCCCCGGGCCTATCTGCTGCCCGGCCAGCTTCTTTCCTCGCTCTGGGACGCACAACCACAGCAGCAGTGCAGAGACGGCAAACGTCGCAGCATTGAGGAGGAGTGAATTCACGGGGCCCAACCAGACCAGCGAGAGCGCCGCGGCCGAGGCGCCGACCAGTGTGGCGCTGCGCGAGATGGCGGCTTCGGCCCCACTCGCCCGGGGGAGACGGATGCGCGCGCCCTCCGCCAGATCGGGCAGGAGTGCGGATTTCGCGGTGGTTCCCGGCGTGTCGAGCAAGCCACTGAGGAAGACAAGAGTCAGGAGAGCCCAGAATGGCAGACCAACCGTGGCCGCCAGAAGCGGGATGAGAAGCACCGTCATGCCGCTGGCAAGGTCGGCGATGATTGCCGACAGGCGGAATCCCAGCCTGTCAACGAGGACACCGCCAAACGCCCCGCCGAGAATGACGGGAACGGTGACGAAGACACCGGCGACCCCCGTCGCCAGCACCGAACCGGTGTCCTGGAGAACATAGAGCGGAACAACGATCAAGGTGATCGCGTTGCCGGCCAGGGAGAAACCCCGAGCCGCGAGCAATCCGATCAGTGGGAGCCGCCTCACGAGCGGCTCGGACCGACCGGCCCCCAGCTGGGCGTTCACGGTCGACGGAACGCGTGCACCATGAGCTGAACCGCCTCTGTTCCGGGCCGCGATCGGTCGCCCAGAGCGTGCCATTTCTCAGCGACCGCATCCAATTCTGCGCCCGCCTGGGCAAGCTCAACGGCAGTGAGATAGGCGACGGTATCGCCGGAAGTCGCCGCGGTCGCCCACTCTTCGGGCAATTCCTCTGTCACCTCAATGACGCGGTGCAAGGTAGCCGCGTAAACATCCACGATCTGGTGCCGCATGGCTGCCGAAGCCTGCCGAACGCTCGGCGAGGCACCCGCTTCGGCCGGCGAAGTGTCGGTGAAATCATGAGAAGCGCGCCACCAGCGTTCTCGCCTGTCCGAAGCGAGCTCCGGCACTTCCTCTACAAAGCCGAACTCGGCGAGCTTGCCCACGTGATAGCTCAGAGTTCCCGGCGCTTCATCGAACACCTCCGAGAGCAGTCCGACCGTGCGGGGGCCGCCGACGCGCAACTCCCCCAGAATCTGCAGGCGAAGCGGATGCGCCAACGCTCGCATCTGCTTAGCGCTCGTCAGCGAAAGTACGGAGCGCTTGACCGCGGACTCGCCATGCTGTTCTTCAACCATGCAATCAGGATAATTCCACAAGAACTATTGCACAACAGTTATTGTGCTTCGCCTTGCACCGATCTTGTCGAGGCCCTGCTCGTCAACGAGCTGTCCCGGATCGGGCGAAACGGCCAAGGAACGCCGGGCCGGTCGGTCGGCATAACCGAGGTTCATCGCAAGGAGCGTGGCGCGTCGAACCGCCGTCAAATCAACGTGCGCATGACCGCTAGTACCCGGAAGTCAGCCGGAGGGCCAACCCCCGCCCCGACCCATGTGTCCCGCCTGCGCTGCCGCACGGGCGGCGGACTGATCGTCTCGCCCAGAGGGATGGGCCCGGGATCCCGTGTCGAACGCCTCACTACCACCCGGCCCGCAAAACCAAACCATCACAGATTGCACGTCCGGCGCCAAAACATCACGATGTATGCCACTCATCGATCAACCTGATGTTTTCGTGCGTTGGCCAATTCCCCACGGATGTCACACGTGGTTAAACGGAGAAAAGCCCGGCACAGTGTGCCGAGCTTTTCTTCTGAGTGTGGATCCAAGGGGATTCGAACCCCTGACCCCCTGCATGCCATGCAGGTGCGCTACCGGGCTGCGCCATGGACCCTCGTGCTGTTCCTGATCTCTCCGGAACAACTCGTTTAGATTACTACACTCCGCGAGCGAAGCGAAAACCGGCGCGTTACTCGCGCGTGTCGTGAACCGGAAGCTCGATCGGAACGACCGGGCAGTCCTTCCACAGACGCTCGAGACCGTAGTAAACACGCTCTTCCTCGTGGAAAACGTGCACGACGAGGTCACCGAAATCGACGAGGATCCAGCGGCCCTCAGCGCGGCCTTCACGACGCAACGGCTTGTGGCCGGCCTCGATCAGCTTGTCTTCGATCTCACCGGCGATTGCAACAACGTTGCGCTCTGAGCGGCCGGTGACGATGAGGAAGATGTCGGCAAGGGGCAACGGCTCGGACACGTCGATAGCAACGAGATCCTCCCCGGCCTTCGAGTCGGCGGCGGCAGCGGCCACCTGGAGGAGCTCGAGAGCGTGGGCAGAAGCGGTCATCGAATAAATCCCTGAGTTTGTGGTGCTGATATGGATGGCATTAGAAAATATTGAACACGAAGGCACCGACGAACAAGGCGATGACGCCCAGTGCGAGTGCGGCTGCGGTGACGGCAAGCACCGTCGGCAGCCAAACGATTTCTTTCTTCGGTGCGGTCATGACGCCGCGCGTTGAGGTGTGGCTGCTGACGGCGCGACTGGCACTCACCGGGGCGACGTCGGAACCCGCGCCGGCCTCGTCGAGCTGGTCAAGCATGTGGTCGACATCTGCGGAGTCAAACCGGTCAGGATGCGCACCGGTCGAACCGAGACTGCGCGGCAGGTCGATCGAACCGGTGATCAGGATCTCGCCCGTACTGGCGAAAGGTCCCGCGGTGCGATCCTGGTGCGACATGTCGGGCAGGATGAGCGCATTGGTGGTGGTAGGAACTCCCCCGGCGCCGAGGCCGAGAGCGATGATCTGGTCGAACTGGTGAACCTGGTCGAGAGTCCGAGTGTGTTCAGCGACAGCTTCAGAGTCATCGTCGGGGTCAATCGACCAATGCCCGACCGGAGGGTGCAACTCGCGGGGGCCGTCGTCCGAGTCGACCGGGTCAACATCATCAACCAGATCGAGGTCATTGATGAGTTCGGCGTCGTCGATGTCGTCGGCGTCGTCGACGAGGTCGACACTGTCGACGCCATCCGCGCCCTCGCCCGCTTCTTCCTGAGCGGCCTTCAGAGCACGCAGCTCCCGGCGGGTCAGGGTGCGGTCGAGCGAATCGAAGTAGTCGGCGTCGGTCAACTCCGACAGTGAGGAGTCCGCAAGCATTGAGTCAGCAAGCATTGAGTCCGGACGCAGTGAATCAGGAAGAACCGAGACTCGGCGCTCGCCCGCTCGGGGCACAGCGGCAGCTTTCGCGGCGGCTTCGGCCTTCTGGATCAGTTCGGTGAACGATGACTCGGTCGAGCTCGCACGCGGCTCGGTTGAAATCGCTATCGACGCCGTCGCCGGCTCGTCGGAAGATGTAGAGGCATCCTGCTCAGCGGCCAACTCGCGAAGTTGGCGTCGCGTCAGTGGCTGCGGGTTGTTACCCAACGTCATGCCACACTCCGATACAGGTGATGCTTTGAGATGTACTGGACGACCCCGTCGGGAACCAGATACCAAACCGGAAATCCCCGATTGACTCGAGCCCGGCAGTCTGTCGAAGAGATCGCCAAAGCCGGAACTTCCAGCAAGCTTACGTCTTGATCAGGCAATCCCGAAACGCTGAGCTCATGTCCCGGGCGACTCACAGCCACAAAGTGTGCCAGATCCCACAGCTCCTGAACGTCTTTCCAGCTCAGAATCTGCGAGATGGCGTCGGCCCCGGTGATGAAGAAGAGCTCGGCGTCGGGGTGTTCGGCGTGCAGGTCGCGCAGGGTGTCGATCGTGAAGGTCGGGCCGGTGCGATCGATATCTACCCGGCTCACGGTGAACCGCGGGTTCGACGCCGTTGCGATCACCGTCATCAGATAGCGATGCTCAGCGAGCGTCACATCTTCTTTCTGCCACGGGTGTCCGGTCGGCACGAAGACGACCTCGTCGAGATCGAAGCTCTGTGCGACCTCACTCGCGGCAACCAGGTGGCCGTGATGAATCGGATCGAACGTTCCACCCATCACACCAATACGCGGCCGACGCACAGTCACGAAACGAGCGACGCTTTAGTGGCCGCCGTGGCCGTGGGTGCCGCCGTGAGCTGCCGCGTAGGCGTCTGCCTTGGCCTGGTGGCGGTTGGCCACGTCACGGTAGGTCCAGAGCACAGCACCGAGCGCGATGAAGATCACCAGGGCGATCAGACCGTAGGCCCAGGTCGGCATGGGCAGTTCAACGTGCCCGGCTTCGGCCAGAACAGTGGTCACGAAGGACATGAAATTCTCCATTCACAAACGGCGATGAGACGGTGTCGCCGCAACTATCCTAGCGGGGCTACGCACGCACCTGTCCGCTGCCACGCACAATCCACTTGGTGCTGGTGAGCTCCGACAGGCCCATCGGTCCGCGCGCGTGAAGCTTCTGAGTCGAGATCCCGACCTCTGCTCCGAAACCGAATTCGCCGCCGTCGGTGAACCGTGTCGAGGCGTTCACCATGACTGCGGCCGAATCGACCTCGTTCAAGAATCGTTCGGCGTTGGCGAGGTCGTTGGTGATGATCGACTCGGTGTGTCCGGTCGAGTACCGACGGATGTGGTCGATCGCGTCGTCGAGGGAGTCGACGACGGCGACGGCCAGGTCAAGGCTCATGTATTCGGTGGCCCAGTCCTCGTCTGTGGCGGCGACGGCATCCGGGAAGAACGCACGTGCGCGCTCGTCGGCGTGGATGGTGACGCCGCTGGCGGCGAGCCGGTCCAGCACGGCCGGAAGCAGGCGGGCCGCAGCGTTCTCATGGACGAGCAGAGTCTCGAGTGCATTGCAGACACTCGGGCGCTGCACCTTGGAGTTGTGCACGATTTCGACAGCCCACTCCGGCGTGGCGCTGTCATCCAAAAAGATGTGCACGACGCCGGCGCCGGTTTCGATGACGGGCACCGTGGACTCACTGACGACCGTGTTGATCAGGTTCGCACTCCCCCGCGGGATCAGCACGTCGACGCCGCCACGCGCCTTCATCAGCAGGTTCGCCCCCTCGCGCCCGAACTGGTCGATGGTCTGCACCGATTCGGCCGGCAGACCGACGGATGCCAGCGCATCCTGAATCAGCGCGACGAGCACCCGGTTCGAGTTCTCGGCGGCCGAACCGCCGCGCAACACCGCGGCATTGCCGCTCTTCAACGCCAAAGCGGCAATGTCGACCGTCACGTTCGGGCGTGCCTCGTAGATGACGCCGACCACCCCGAACGGCACACGCACCTGGCTGATCTTGATGCCATTCGGCAGGCTGCTGCCGCGCACGATCTGACCGACCGGGTCGGTGAGCAAGGCCACATCGAGCACGGCGACGGCAAGGGATTCGACGCGGGCAGGGTCAAGCCGCAGCCGGTCGAGAAGCCCGGTGCTGAGTCCGTTCGTGACGCCGGCGGTCAGGTCGAGCCCGTTCGCTTCGACGATTGCCGCGACGTTGGCACGCAGCGCCGTCGCAATGGCGACCAATGCCCGGTTCTTGACCTCGGTCGGTGCGGAGGCGAGAGCGAGTGACGCGGTGCGGGCAGCCGAGAGAGTCGGAGTGAGTACGGTGACGGGGTAAGACGACGGCGACATGCCGCCAGTTTACGGGAGCGGGTGACCGCTCGGCACGGCGGCCGGCTCGAACCAGGTGCCGACGTGTTCGCCGCGCAGAGCCTGGGCGACCAGTGTGGTGGAGGTGACGAGAACGGCGGTTCCGGCGTCGGCGGCGATCCGCGCCGCCGAGACCTTCGTGCTGGCCCCGCCCGTGCCGACGCCCGAAGCGCCGGTCGAGCCGAACTCGACGCCGGGCAGCGAGTCGCCGGCCGCAATACGCTCAATGCGTTCCGCACCCGGAAGGTGCGGCGGCTTGGTGTACAGCGCGTCGACGTCGCTGAGCAGAACGAGCACATCCGCCCGGATCAACGTGGCCACCAGCGAGGCCAGCCTGTCGTTGTCGCCGAACCGGATCTCGTGAGTGGCGACGGTGTCGTTCTCGTTGACGATCGGCAGGATGCGCAGCTCAAGCAGGCGTTCCATCGCCCGTTGCGCGTTGCCGCGGTGCGCCGGGTTCTCCAGGTCTCCCGCCGTCAAGAGCACCTGACCGGCGACAATGTCGTAACGGTCGAGGCTGTCTTGATAACGGAAGATCAGCAGGTTCTGACCGACGGATGCAGCGGCCTGCTGGGTCGCCAAATCCGTCGGTCGTGCATCGAGGTTGAGGTAGGGCATGCCGGTGGCGATCGCCCCAGACGAGACGAGAACAACTTCAGAACCGCGGCCGTGAGCCTCGGCCAGGGCGTCGACGAGCGACGCGATGGCTCCGGCATTGTCACCGCTGATCGACGAGGAGCCGACCTTCACGACAATTCGGGCTGCGTTTCGAATGTGTTCCCGCTCGGTCACGCTCACTCCGAGTCGCCCTCCTGGCTGTTGGCGGCGGCCGGAACCGACGCATCAGAGGAATCAGACGCTGACTTTCCGGAGAACTCCTCGCCATCGCTCGGCCAGAGTCCGGCCTCACGCTCACGGATGAGCTCGGCGCGAGCCGCAGCCTTGGCATCCATGCGACCGAAGTACTCCTCGCGACGCTGGTTGCTCGTGCGTCGGGTGCTCTCGTCGAGACGGGTGTCGGTACCGCGCGGGGCGGTAATGAGCTCGGCCGTCGAGGTGAGAGTGGGCTCCCAGTCGAAGACGACGCCGCTGTTGCCCGGCCCGATGATCACGGTCGAACCGGCGACGGCACCGACGCGGAACAGTTCGTTCTCGACGCCGAGCTTGGCCAGACGGTCGGCGAGGAAGCCGACGGCCTCATCATTGGTGAAGTTGGTCTGCTGTACCCAGCGCTCCGGCTTGGTGCCGAGGATGCGGTACGTGTTGCCGAAGGTGCCACCCTCGACCTTGATCACGAAGCCGCCGTCGTCGACAGCAACCGGGCGCAGCACGATCCGGGGCTTCCGAGCCTCGGCGGCGGCGACCTCAGCGCGACCCGCCTCAACCGTTTCGGCGAGGGCGTAGTTGAGCTGCTTGAGGCCTTCGTGGGTGACCGTCGAGATCTCGAAGACGCGGTAGCCACGCGCCTCGAGGTCGGGGCGCAGGAACTCGGCGAGCTCACGGGCTTCCGGAACGTCGATCTTGTTCAAGGCGATGAGCTGCGGGCGCTCAAGCAACGGCTTCTGGCCCTCGGGAACCGGGTAGGCCGCGAGTTCGCCGAGAATGATGTCGAGGTCGCTGATGGGGTCGCGACCCGGGTCAAGCGTCGCGCAGTCGAGAACGTGGAGCAGCGCGGTGCACCGCTCGACGTGGCGCAGGAATTCGAGGCCGAGGCCCTTGCCCTCGCTGGCGCCTTCGATGAGGCCGGGAACGTCGGCCATGGTGTAGCGGGTCTCCCCCGCCTGCACGACGCCGAGGTTCGGCTGCAGGGTGGTGAAGGGGTAGTCGGCAATCTTGGGCCGGGCGGCAGACATTGCTGCGATCAGGCTCGACTTGCCGGCCGAGGGGTAGCCGACGAGTGCGACATCCGCGACGGTCTTCAGCTCAAGGTAGACGTCGCCTTCCCAGCCGTGGGTGCCGAGCAGTGCGAAGCCGGGGGCCTTGCGCTTGAGGGAGGCCAGCGCGGCGTTGCCGAGCCCGCCCTGACCGCCTGGCGCGACGATGAGTCGCAGGCCGGGCTCGTTCATGTCCATCAGCTCGTTGCCGTCGACATCCTTGACAACGGTGCCGAGCGGAACCATCAGCTCACGCATCTCGCCGTTGTGGCCGTTGCGGTGATCGCCCATGCCGGGACCGCCGTTGTCGGAGGTGCGGTGCGGGGAGCGGTGGTAACCGAGGAGGGTGGTGGTCTGCGGGTCTGCGACAAGAACGAGGTCGCCGCCGCTGCCGCCATTGCCGCCGTCGGGGCCGGCTAGTGGCTTGAACTTCTCGCGCTTGACAGAGACACAGCCGTCTCCACCGTTGCCCGCTCGCAGATGTAGCGTGACGTGGTCAACGAATGTGGCCATGATGTGCCCCTTTCAGGTGGCGTAAAAATACGTAAGGGCGAGCCGAAGCCCGCCCCTACGTTCAAAACTTGTGGGTGCCTATTCGGCAGCCACCACAATGTTGACGACCTTGCGGCCGCCCTTTGCGCCGAACTGTACCGAGCCCGCTTCGAGAGCGAACAGGGTGTCGTCGCCGCCACGTCCGACGTTCACGCCGGGGTGGAAGTGGGTGCCACGCTGACGAACGATGATCTCGCCCGCGCTGACAACCTGACCGCCGAAGCGCTTCACGCCGAGGCGCTGTGCGTTGGAGTCACGACCGTTGCGAGTGGAACTCGCGCCTTTTTTGTGTGCCATCTGTACTTCTCCTCAGACCTAGGCGATGCCGGTGATCTGAACGCGCGTGAGCTCCTGACGGTGCCCCTGACGCTTCTTGTAACCGGTCTTGTTCTTGAACTTCTGGATAACGATCTTCGGGCCGCGGAGGTCGTTGAGAACCTCGGCGGTGACCTTGACGTCGGCCAGTGACTTGGAGTCAGAGGTGATCTTGTCGCCGTCGACGAGAAGCACAGCGGCCAGCTCGACGATGCCGTCCTTGTCAGCCTTGATTCGGTCCATCGTAACGATGGTTCCGACCTCTACCTTCTCCTGCCGGCCACCGGCGCGCACAACTGCGTAAACCACTTTAACGTACCTATCTCTGGGGAGCCGGGGGGTCCCGATTCCTATTGTGGAAAGTCACTGGGATGAACGAGTCAGACTGACTCATTGCTTTTCAGAAAACCTTGGCGAAAGTGTGGACCTAAACGTCCAACACACGCCAAGGGTCAACTTTAGCGGTACAAATGCCCCTCGGTCAAACCGACGCACATCCGTAGAATTCGATGATGACCGTGTTGATCGACAAACCACTGTGGCCCGCGCACAACACGCTCTGGTCACATCTTGTCAGTGATTCCTCAATCGAGGAACTTCACACCTTCGCGGCGCAGAACGGCATTCCGCGGCGTGCATTCGATCTCGACCACTACGACGTGCCGGAAGCGCGCTACGACGCTCTGGTGGCCGCTGGGGCGCTTCCGGTGGGCATCCGGGAGCTCGTGACGCGCCTCGCCGCCAGCGGTCTGCGTGTTTCGGGTAAGCAGCGCAAACACGGCTAGACGCCGCGCAACGCAGCTCAGCGCCAGTCAGCGCCACTTAACGCAGAAAGGCGGGCCCGTGAGAATCACGGACCCGCCTTTCTGATGCGACCTTAGGAGTTCTTCGCCTCGGTCGACGGTGCGACAACCGGCTGGGCCGTCTGCGTCGGGCCACCGGCCGTGCTGACGCGACGGCTGCGTGAGCGGCCCTGTCCCGGCTGCTTGGGCTCAGGAAGCGCATCGAGCACCGAGTCGAGCAGCTGGTCGGTGACCTGCTTGCTCACCGTGCGCTTGCCGCGCTGCGACTTGCGCACCGGAATGTCGAGAATCTCGACCGATTCCGTTTCGAGCGACTCGGCGACCGCAGCTGCCTGGGCGGGGGCGGATGCCGGAGCCTCGGTTGTAACAGCGGCGACGGCCGGTGCTGCACCGACGACCGGCACCGAACCGGTGTGGGTGTGCGGAATGGTGCTGGCCGCGATCAGGGCGAGGGCGTGCTTGGCATCCTCGGTGATTCCGTGGGTGCCGTTGCCGGCCTTGGCCGCGTCGGCGTGCGGAGCGGACGAACCAGCGCCGGCGTTGCCGTTGTTGCCCGAGCTGGAGTTGCCGTTGCCACCGTTGCTGTTGCTGTTGCCCGATTTGGAGCGCGGTCGGCGCTCCAGGCTCGGCTGCGCGGTCTGACGGTGCTTGATGACGGGGTCGTGGTGAACGATGATTCCGCGGCCGGCGCAGACCTCACAGTTCTCACTGAACGACTCGAGCAGGCCGAGGCCGAGCTTCTTACGCGTCATCTGCACGAGTCCGAGCGAGGTGACCTCGGCAACCTGGTGCTTCGTGCGGTCGCGGCTCAGGCATTCGATCAGTCGACGCAGCACGAGGTCGCGGTTCGACTCGAGCACCATGTCGATGAAGTCGACGACGATGATGCCGCCGATGTCACGCAGGCGCAGCTGACGAACGATTTCTTCGGCGGCTTCGAGGTTGTTCTTGGTGACGGTCTCTTCGAGGTTTCCGCCCGAACCGACGAACTTGCCGGTGTTGACGTCGACGACGGTCATCGCCTCGGTGCGGTCGATGACGAGCGAGCCACCCGACGGCAGCCAGACCTTGCGGTCGAGCGCCTTCTCGATCTGCTCCGAAATGCGGAACTCGTCGAAGGCATCCTGGGTCGGGTTGTCGTACTTCTCGACGCGCTCGAGCAGGTCGGGGGCGACCTGACGCAGGTAGCTCTCGATGACCTCGCGGGAATCTTCGCCCGAGATGACCATCTTCTGGAAGTCTTCGTTGAAGACGTCGCGCACGATCTTGATCAGGAGGTCGGGTTCGCTGTGCAGCAAGGCGGGAGCCTGCACGGTGTCGACCATCTTGCTGATGACGGCCCACTGGGCGGTCAGGCGGTTCACGTCGAGCGTCAGCTGCTCGTCGGTCGCACCCTCGGCGGCGGTGCGCACGATGACGCCCACATTGTCGGGAAGAACCTCTTTGAGGATCTTTTTCAGACGTGCGCGCTCGGTGTCGGGAAGCTTGCGGCTGATCCCGTTCATCGATCCGTTCGGCACGTACACGAGGTAGCGGCCGGGCAACGAGATCTGGCTGGTCAGACGCGCACCCTTGTGACCGACCGGGTCTTTGGTGACCTGTACGAGAACCTTGTCGCCCGGCTTCAGCGCCAGTTCGATTCGGCGGGCCTGGTTGCCGGTTGTGGAGTTCTCGGCCGCGGCATCCCAGTCGACTTCACCGGAGTAGAGAACCGCGTTGCGGCCGCGTCCGATGTCGACGAAAGCAGCTTCCATGCTCGGAAGCACGTTCTGCACCTTGCCGAGGTAGACGTTTCCGATCAGCGAGGCATCCTGGTTCTTGGCCACGTAGTGCTCGACGAGTACGCCGTCTTCGAGAACACCGATCTGAATCTTGTTGTGCTTGGCACGCACGACCATCGAGCGGTCGACCGATTCGCGGCGGGCCAGAAACTCAGCCTCGGTGATGACCGGACGTCGGCGTCCGGCGTCACGGCCGTCACGACGGCGCTGCTTCTTGGCTTCGAGGCGTGTCGATCCCTTGATGCGCTGCGGCTCGGTGATGAGCTCTGGCTCGCGCGGGGTGCGCACCTTGACCACGGTGTTGGCCGGGTCGTCAGAGCCTGACCGGCCTTCGTCGCCGGAGCGGCGACGGGCACGACGGCGAACCGTCGACGACTCTTCATCGTCATCGTCGTCGCGGCGCGCACTCGTGCGCGGCGGCAGCGGCAGGATGTCGGGCGCCTGGAAGATCAGCGACGTCGTCGGCCGGCGCACCGGGGCTACAGTCTCGGCGTCGGCGGTTGTTTCATCGGTCACAGTCACGCCCTGGTTCGCATCGGGAGTCGGCTTGTCGGCCGACGCGGCGGCGGCCACAAATGCTTGTGCCACCGGATCGTGCTCAATGTCCAACGAGCCAGGCTGAACAACGAGAGCCGACTGAGCCGGGGCGGCCTCAGGCTGCTGCTCAGCGGTGACTGCGGGTACGGATTTACGTGCTGACTTGCGCGTGCCGAAGAGGCCCTTGCGCTTCTTGATTTCGTTGTCTTCCACCATCACTGGTGTGCTCCTTGACCGGTCTGGGCAACCGCGCCGCCCATCCGGGTACTCTCTCGTGCGGAGTTGTCGCTTACGCGTCTCCCCCGCGAATCCTATATTTCGTGTGCAACCGGCTCTTGGCTCTGGCTGCTAATACCTTTGGTCGTGGGACCAATGAATCTGGGCGATTACAGCCCATTAAGCCTTCTCTGGCGTCAGCTTGAGCGCGGCTCAAGCGACTTCCTCGATTATCGCATGCAAACGTGAGATCGTGCGCGCGCCACATGACATAATCCCAGGGTGTCCCTCAGCGAACTGTCCAAGCGCCCGCGCGGCCTTGCCCTTTTTCTCATCATCGCCGGCGTCATCGGCTTCGGAGCAGCGTTCGCCCTGACTCTCGACAAAATTCATCTGCTCGAGAACCCCGACGCCCAGCTCTCCTGCAATTTCAGTGTTCTGATCGGCTGCAGCACCAACCTGGCTTCGTGGCAGGGCTCGCTGTTTGGATTCCCCAACCCGTTGATCGGGATCGCCGCCTGGAGCGTCGTCATCACGATCGGAGTGGCGATTCTCGCCGGGGCGCGGTTCGCCCGCTGGTACTGGATCGGCTTCAACGTGGGGGTGACCGGCGCGCTTGCCTTCGTCATCTGGTTGATCATTCAGAGCATCTACGTGCTCGACATCCTGTGCCCGTGGTGCATGGTGACCTGGTCGGTGACGATCCCGACGTTCCTGGCGGTCACGCTGTACAACCTGAAAACCGGACATATTCCGGTTCCGGAATTCTTCAGGCGCCGAGCAGAAATCGCGTACTCCTGGATCTTCGTGATCACCATCGCCTGTTACATCGTCGTCGCGATCTTCGCGCAGCTCCAAATGGACGTCTTGCACCGACTCTGATCCGCGCTTAACGCCCGCGAGACTGCAGTTGTGGTCTCTCTGAACGAGTGAGAGCGACCACAACTGCAGTCTCGCGGAGGTATTGCGGGGCTTGAGGCTACTTGAACCAGAGGGCCAGTTCGCGAGTCGCCGACTCGGGCGAGTCGGAACCGTGAACCAGGTTCTGCTGAACCTTGAGGCCCCAGTCGCGGCCCAGGTCGCCACGGATCGTTCCCGGCGCAGCCAGCGTCGGGTCGGTCGTGCCGGCCAGAACGCGGAAACCCTCGATGACGCGGTTGCCCGCGACGCGGATCGCGACGACAGGACCGCTCTCCATGAACTCGACGAGCGGGATGTAGAACGGCTTGCCTTCGTGCTCGGCATAGTGAGTGGCGAGCAGCGCACGGTCGGCCTGAATCAGCTTGATATCGACCAGGGAGTAGCCCTTGGCCTCGATGCGACGCAGGATCTCGCCGGTCAGGTTACGGGCGACGCCGTCGGGCTTCACCAAAACCAGGGTTTCTTCGATCTGGGTACTCATGCGATCTCCTTCTGATGATCTATTCTCGAGCCGTTGAC
Organism: Leifsonia sp. 10L418; assembly: GCF_056395445.1. Lineage (NCBI taxonomy): Bacteria > Bacillati > Actinomycetota > Actinomycetes > Micrococcales > Microbacteriaceae > Leifsonia > Leifsonia sp. 10L418. The sequence continues at coordinate 96,791 of NZ_JBFTJN010000003.1, forward strand.
CATGCAGTAGACCCACATGGCGGCAAAAATTGCGCCAATGAAAAACATCACCGGATTGAGGAATCCGGACAAAACGATGATCGCCTGGATGGCCCAGCCGACCGCGTACGCCCACTGGTACTGCAGCAGCGCGATGGTGGCGAGCATGATCACGCAGAGCAGCGCTCCGCCACCGAGCGCGAAGACGGGTGGCAATGCGCCGAGTCCGAAGAAGACCAATGCGGCCAGGAAGACCACGATCGTCTCGAAGCCGAGCACGATCGACGCCAACGATCGTTTGACCGAACGGGGCCGGGCGGGGCGCGGAGCGCCGGAGGCGCCGCTGGCGTCTGAACTCACTTGGCCATCCAATCGTGTGACTCTGCCACGGCAATCGCCTCACCGATCAGGGTGATCGATCCGGTGACGACGACGGCTCGGCGCGGCACCTCGCTCGCCCAGTCCCGTGCAGCCTCGAGGGCTTCGGCGATGTCGCCGTGACGGAAGGTGTTCTCGTCTCCGGTCAGCTCAGCGACCAGGTCGGCGAGTTCGTCGACCGCGATCGCTCGCTCTGAGTGCGACTGCGTGACGTGGAAGCGGGTGGCCATCGGCGCGAGCGTCGTGACAATTCCGGCCGCATCCTTGTCGGTGAGCACACCGAGCACGACCGCGATCTCGTCGAAGTCGAAGTAGCTGCCGACGGCGTCGACGAGTGCCGCCGCCCCGTGGGGGTTGTGCGCGGCATCCACCAGAACCGTCGGCTCGATGCCGACCAACTGCAGGCGTCCGGCCGAACTGGCCGTGGCCAGCCCCTCGGCGAGGAGGTCGCCGACGAGCATCTGCGTGCCGGCGCCGAGGAACGACTCGACAGCCGCAATCGCCACCGCGGCGTTCTGCGCCTGGTGCGTGCCATACATCGGCAGGAACAGGTCGGAGTAGGTGCCGGCGAGGCCGCGCACGGAGATCAGCTGCCCACCGACGGCGATCTTCGAGTCGAGAAGCTCGAAGGCGTCGCCTTCGGCCGAGAGACGCGATTCGGTCAGGTCGGCGGCGCGCTGCAACTCGCTCTGCACGTCGCTGGTCTGACGTGCCGACACGATCGCCGCCGCCGGCTTGATGATTCCCGCCTTGGTGCGGGCGATCTCGGCGGGCGTGCTGCCGAGTCGGTTCATGTGGTCGAGCGCGATCGGGGTGAAGACGGCAACCTGGCCGTCGGCCACGTTCGTGGAGTCCCACTCGCCGCCCATCCCGACCTCGATCACCGCGACATCCACCGGAGCGTCGGCGAAACAGGCGAACGCCAACACCGTGAGCGCCTCGAAGAAAGTGAGCGGCTCGTCGCCGGCGGCGATCAACTCAGCGTCGACCATCTGCAGGTACGGGGTCACGTCGGCCCAGTTCGCGGCGAGCATCTCGTCGCTGATCGGCTCACCGTCGATGACGATGCGCTCGTTCAATCGCACCAGGTGCGGGCTGGTCATCAATCCGGTGCGCAGGCCGTAGGCGCGCAGGATGCTTTCGGCGATCCGGCTGGTGCTCGTCTTGCCGTTGGTGCCGGTGATGTGAATGATCGGGTACGAGGTCTGCGGGTCGCCCAGCAGATCGAGAACCCGACGGGTGGGCTCGAGGCGGGGCTGCGGAGCAGACTCGCCGACCCGGGCGAGCAATGCGGTGAACACGGCATCCCCGGCCTCACGCCAGTCGTCGTTCAGGTCGTCAGACATTGAAAAGTCCGTTCTCTCGGGCCACTGCAACAATCAGCGGTCCCTGGTTGACGTAGTGCTCTGCGTCGAAACGCACGTAGTGTTCGACCACCGCTCCGGTGACCGCGGGCAGCCATTCCGACGGCACGACGTTCGCCACGGCGGCGGCGTCGAACCCGGTCGAGGCGCTGTGCACGCTGAAGTCGACGGCCAAGGTCTCCCCCGCCACGTCGACGCTCACCGCGCGGGCAAACGAGTCGGCGTCATCCTGGCTGAAGAAGACCAGGTCGAGACGGATGCGGTCGCTCACCTCGAAGCCGGCCGACTTGCGGGTGTCCTGCACGCCACGAATGACGTCGCGGGCGAAACCTTCAGACTCCAGCTCTGGCGTGGTCACGGTGTCGAGAAGCGCGAATCCACCACCCGGAAGCAGCGCGAGGGCAGAGTCTGCCGCACCGGATTCCTGGCTGGTGGCCAGCGCCAGTTCGTACTCGCCTTCCACCAACGCGATTCCACCGGCGGTGACGACGCCGTCGAGCTCGCTCCAGTCGCCCGTGCGGGCGGCCTGGATGACCTGCTGCACGTTCTTGCCCAGACGGGGTCCGGCGGCACGGGCGTTGACGGTCAGTTTCGACGTGATGCCGTAGGCGGAGGCGCTGTCGTCGGCGAGCTCGACGAGGTCGATGTTCTTGACGTTGAGCTCTTCGCGCAGGATCGCGTCGAACGGGGCGAGTGCGGCGATGTTCGACGTGACGACGGTCAGCGTGGCCAGCGGTAGGCGCACGCGAAGGCCGGCCTGCTTGCGCAGCGACAGCACGGTCGAGCTGATCGCCCGAACCTGGTCCATCGCCGTGACAAGGGTGGCGTCGGCCGGGAAGGCCGAGGCGTCGGGCCAGTCGGTCAGGTGCACGCTGCGCCCACCGGTCAGACCCTGCCAGATGCGCTCGGAGATGAGCGGGAGCAGCGGGGCGGCGACACGGGTGACCGTTTCCAGCACCGTGTACAGGGTGTCGAAGGCGTCACTGCCGGTGCCGTCTTCTGCGACCCCATCCCAGAACCGGTCGCGGGAGCGACGCACGTACCAGTTGGTCAGCACGTCGGCGAAGTCGCGCAGGCGGCCGGCCGCGAGGGTGCTGTCGAGCAGCTCGAGGTCATTGCCGACCTCGTCGATCAGGTCCCGGGTCTTGGCCAGCAGGTAGCGGTCGAGCACATCGGTCGAGTCGGTGCGCCAGGTGGCGGTGTAGCCGTTCTCGCCCGACGCGTTGGCGTAGAGGGAGAAGAAGTACCAGGTGCTCCAGAGCGGCAGCATCACCTGACGCACGCCCTCACGGATGCCCTCCTCGGTGACGACGAGGTTGCCACCACGCAGCACGGGGGAACTCATCAGGAACCAGCGCATCGCATCCGAGCCGTCGCGGTCGAAGACCTCGTTGACGTCGGGATAATTGCGCAGCGACTTCGACATCTTCTGGCCGTCGTTGCCGAGCACGATGCCGTGACTGACGACGTTCTTGAATGCCGGACGGTCGAACAGCGCCGTGGAGAGCACGTGCAGCACGTAGAACCAGCCACGGGTCTGCCCGATGTACTCGACGATGAAGTCGGCCGGGTTGTGGCTGTCGAACCATTCCTGGTTCTCGAAGGGATAGTGAGCCTGGGCGAACGGCATCGAACCGGAGTCGAACCAGACGTCGAGCACGTCGCTGATGCGGCGCATGGTGGACTGGCCGGTCGGGTCGTCGGGGTTCGGCCGGGTCAGCTCGTCGATGTACGGGCGGTGCAGGTCGGTGGGGCGCACGCCGAAGTCGGCTTCGAGTTCGTCGAGCGAACCGTAGACGTCGATGCGCGGGTATTCGGGGTTGTCGCTCTTCCAGACCGGGATGGGCGAACCCCAGTACCGGTTGCGGCTGATCGACCAGTCGCGTGCGTTGGCGACCCACTTGCCGAACTGGCCGTCTTTGACGTTGTCGGGAACCCAGTTGATGTCCTGGTTCAACTCGACCATGCGGTCGCGGATCTGGGTCACGCGCACGAACCAGCTCGAGACGGCCTTGTAGATCAGCGGGTTGCGGCAGCGCCAGCAGTGCGGGTACGAGTGCTCGTAGCTGGCCTGGCGGAGGAGGCGCCCTTCGGCCTTCAGCAGCTGGGTGAGCGGCTTGTTGGCGTCAGACCACAGCTGGCCGGCGACCTCGGTCACCTCGGGCAGGAACTTTCCGCCGTCATCGAGAGAGAGGATGACGGGGATACCGGCGGCCTCACAGACCTTCTGGTCTTCCTCACCGTAGGCGGGAGCCTGGTGCACGATTCCGGTACCGTCGGCGGTCGTGACGTAGTCGGCGAGCAGGATCGTCCAGGCGTTCTCGGTGCCCCACTCCGCGGTGTCGGCGTAGTAGTCGAACAGGCGGTCGTAGGAGACGCCTTCCAGCTCGCTGCCCGAGACGGTGCGCGAAACGGCGGCGAGTGCCTCTTCTGCGCTGTCGTAACCGAGGTCCTTCGCGTAGTTGCCGACGAGGTCGATCGCCAGCATGTACTCGGCGCCGAGCACCTCGGTGGCTCCGCCGTCGTGTGAGGAGGCAGCGTCTTCGCGCAGCACCGTCGCATCCGGTGTGCCGTTCGGTCCGGCCGGCAGCACAGCGTACTGGATGGCCGGGCCCACCGCGAGGGCGAAGTTGGTCGGCAGGGTCCACGGCGTCGTCGTCCAGGCGAGAGCGCGCACGGCGGTCAGGCCGAGGCTTTCTGCCTTCGTGCCGATCAGCGGGAACGTGACGGTGACCGTCTGGTCCTGGCGCATCTTGTAGACGTCGTCGTCCATGCGCAGTTCGTGGTTCGACAGCGGGGTCTGGTCTCGCCAGCAGTACGGGAGCACACGGTAGCCCTCGTAGGCGAGGCCTTTCTCGTGCAGCTGCTTGAACGCCCAGATCACCGACTCCATGAAGGTGATGTCAAGCGTCTTGTAGTCGTTGTCGAAGTCCACCCAGCGCGCCTGGCGGGTGACGTAGTCCTGCCATTCGTGCGTGTACTTGAGCACCGAGTCGCGTGCGACCTCGTTGAAGGCGGCGAGGCCCATCTCCTCGATCTGGCTCTTGTCGGTGATTCCGAGCTGCCGCTCGGCCTCGAGCTCGGCGGGCAGGCCGTGGGTGTCCCAGCCGAAGCGGCGGTGCACCTGCTTGCCGCGCATGGTCTGGAAGCGCGGGAAGAGGTCTTTCGCGTAGCCGGTCAGCAGGTGGCCGTAGTGCGGCAGCCCGTTCGCGAAGGGCGGGCCGTCGTAGAAGACCCACTCCGGGGCATCCTCGCGGTTGTCGATCGACGCCTGGAAGGTGTTGTCCTGCTTCCAGTAGGCGAGAACCTCGGTCTCGATCTCCGGAAAGTTCGGCGAGGCGACAACGCCGGGCTGAACAGCCTGGCCGAATGCGCCCATCGACTCGGGAGCGGGGGTTGAGCCATCTGAAGAGCTCGGGGTCTGACCCTGGGGGTACGTCATGGTTCTCCTGGACGAGTTGGCTCTGCAGCCCTTGTTCCACGAGGACGAACGATTCTCGCCTCGAGAACCGCCGCGGTACCACCTCGCTTGCCGCCGCTTAACCCAGATTCAGATCAGCCGACGACCGCTTATTCACCGGCTATGACGGGCCAGAACCGTTCGGCTCTACTGAAAACAGCGCCGAAGCGATGTTTCGTTCTTCCGAAAACTCCCCGGTGATGGCCGGATCAGTGTCAGTGTGAGCAATTCTACCGTCCGTTTGTGGGCGGAATTGCCTGTCTCGCACATTCCCGAAAGGTGCTGTGCTCTGAAGGTACACAATGGCTGGCGGTGAACCCCGCTCTGATCTTCGATGCAAAGTGTTCAGTCCGCAACGCCCCAAAGTCAATTTTCTGGCGGGCTCGCCTAGACGCCGACCATGCGCGCGACCGCCGAGATGACGAGGAAAACACCAATGCCGATCCCGCCTATTCCGGGATAAATGAGGTCACGTGGTTTGCCAAACTGGATGACGAACATCCCAGCCTTGCCGACTTTTTCCCTCATGCTGCGTCGTATCTGATCGAAGACATGTTGGCGTTTTGCCAGGATGTAGACACCGATCGTGAAGGCGAGGGCGCCTCCGAGGAATTGCACGATTGTCGTTACCAGTTCTGGATTCATGGATTCCACGCGCCTCTTGAATGATGGTTGGCCAGTAGCGTTGCCCGCGCTGCCCTGATTAGCGGGGGCCCGCGGTCGAATACCGCCACACAACCATGTGTCACCCCCGGCGCTCGGAGTATTTTCTGGGGAGTGAATCATCAGCTGTGGTGATCTCGATCTGAGCGGTCGCCAGGAAACCATACTTAGAACATGACCAGCCGAACAAAACGAGACCGCTTGCCTTCTCTTGGCAGACGCGCTTCCCTCTTCAACATTGTGTTTTGTGGGGTCCTTCTGACCTTCTGTCTCGTCGTCGCCCTTTCCGGGACGCCCAGTGCATTTGTGGGCGTCTTCTTCGGCACAATCGTCGAGGCGGTCCTCGTCACGCGATATATCCGCAGCACGAACGCGAACAAACAGAGCCTTCGCCACGATTCGCAGGTCTGACGTAACCAGTCGAGCGCTCCGCAAATCGCCCGCCAGAATTAAGTGTTTCCTTCTACCCTGCTGGCAGCAGCGGCCGGAATCCGTCACAGACCGGGCTGAGCGCCTGATCGAGAAAGGGAACCAAGCTGCCCCGTGCCACGCCGGCCCCCGCCCAGGCGAGGGCCCCGGCACACGTCGCGGCGAGCGCCGCCACCGCGAATGCCGAAGGGAGCAGATCACCCTGCGGTCGAGCCGTCGCCCGCTCAACGGCTCGGGTCAGCACGGCACCCTGAGCGGTGAACCGGGAGAGGGCTGACGCCTGCAAGTCGAGGGCTGTTCCCATCAGCTCGGTTTGCGTGAGCGCCCAGGGCACGTCACCGGCCGGGATCCCCTCGGCGAGCGCCAGCAGGGCCGCGCGGATGGCGTCGGTCGGCATACCCGCCACCTCGGCGAGCGCCGTCTCCAGTGCGGCGGGCAGACCAGTCAGCCAACCGTCGACCTCGACCCAGAGAAGGTCGCTCTTCGCCGAAAAGTAGTTGAAGAAAGTGTTGCGGCTCACCCCCGCACGTCGAGTGATCTGCTCGATCGTGGTGCTCGGGTAGGTCTGCTCGAGAAACAACTCGGCCGCCGCCTCTTGCAGCATGGCGCGTGACGAGCCGCGCGGGCGTCCGGCCCGGGTTGATTCGGTGTGGTTCATGGCTCCCCGGTGCTGGCTCTACGATAGAAAGAGTTCCTCAGTTAATGGACTGAGTCCAATAATTGCACAGTTCCCGTAACTGCCTGGTCCCCTCGCTTGTACAGCCCCCACGTGCACGCCCCACCAGGTGCACAGTTTGCCGATGAGAAAGAACCCCGATGCGCACGAACCCCCGCAGTCGCCGAACAGTTGGCACTGTCTCCCGCCACGCTCCAACCCTCACCGCTGTCGCAGCACTCGCCATTGCGACTCTCGCCCTGACCGGATGCACCGCGCCCACCCCCGATGCGGCATCCGGCAGCCCCCGCACGGGCGGCACCCTCACCTATGCGTCCGGTGACGCCGAGCCCACCTGCCTCGACCCCCATGTCGGTGGCAACTACCCCCAGGCTCTGCTCAGCACCCAGTTCCTGGAGTCACTCGTCTCCCGCGATAAGAGCGGAGAGATCGTTCCCTGGCTGGCGTCATCCTGGACGACCAGCGCCGACGGCTTGACCTGGGAGTTCACGCTCAAGCCCGACGTGACCTTCACCGACGGAACCCCGCTTGATGCTGCCGCGGTTCAGGCGAATGTGGCACACCTGCAGAACCCGGAGACCGGGTCGTCGACCGGCTACCTCGCCCTGGGCAAGGTCGTCTCCACCGAGGCGGTCTCCCCCGAGGTGGTGAAGTTCACCCTGAGCGAGCCGGATAGCGCTCTGCTCGAATCCCTGTCCCAGCCGTGGCTGGCCATCGAGTCCCCCACCGCGCTGAAGCGCAGTCAAGACGACAACTGCGCCGCCCCAGTCGGGACCGGCCCCTTCGTCGTGACGAAGTGGGTGAAGCAGAACGCCGTCACCCTGACCCGTAACGATGCGTACAACTCTCCGCCGGCCGACGCCACGAACACCGGGCCGGCCTACCTCGACGGCATCACCTGGCGCTTCATCCCTGAATCGGCGTCGCGCTACGCCGCGCTGCAGGCCGGCGACGTGGACGTCATCGACAACGCCCAGCCCGACACGATCGTGCAGGCGGAGAAGAGCGGCTCCCTGCAGCACCTCGACGCCCCGCGTCCCGGTGCCTCCAACCGCATCGAGTTGAACTCGAGCAAGCCGCCGTTCAACGACGTCAAGGTGCGGGAGGCGTTCATCCGCTCCGCGAACGTCGACGATGCCGTATCAAGCCTGTTCCAGGGAACGGCAACACGCTCGTACTCCGCCCTCTCGAGTGTCGAGCCGCTCGCCGTGTCGAAGCCTGAGCTCTTCACCTACGACCAGAAGGCAGCAAACACGCTGCTCGACGAGGCCGGCTGGACCGAGCGTGACACCGACGGCTACCGGGTGAAGGACGGCGTACGCCTCCACGTGCAGTTCCCGGTCAGCACCAACCAGTCGATTCCGGCCGAGCAGTCGTTGTTCGAGCAGATTCAGGCGACGGCGAAGCAGACCGGGTTCGAAGTCGCTCTCGAGCCGATGGATCTCGGCAGCTGGTATGCGGCTCTCGGCAACCACGAGTACAACGCGGTGAGTGCGCCCTACACGAAGGTCGGACCCGACGTGCTGCGCATCCTCTATCACTCGAGCGGTATTGTTCCGGCGCCGAGCGGTTATTTCGCCAACAACGCGCAGGTGAGCGACCCGAAGCTTGACGCCCTGTTGACCCAGGCCGGCCAGGTGTCAGATCCCGCCGAGCGTAAGACCCTCGAGACGGATGCGCAGAACCTGCTGCTGTCGGGCTTCTACATCCTGCCGCTCTACGACCAGCAGAATCACTTCCTGTTGCGCTCCGACGTCGAAGGCGTGCGGGCGATGCCCACCGTGTCGACTCCGACATTCCAGGGCGCCTGGTTGAATCGGTAGGTCTGACGGCAATGAAGGAATAGACGGGGTGGTGAGTTGGGGGTGGTGAAACGGATGTCGGGGTCCCGTGCGACGATCACCCATGTGTTGGTGACCCTCGCCGGAGCCATCGGCGTGCTCTGGGCCGTGGCCACGCTGACCTTCTTCGCCGTGCGCCTGATTCCCGGCGACCCGGCCCTGGCCCTCCTGGGCGGGCCTGGGTCGCAGGCCTCCCCCGAGGCGCTCGCCTTGGTGCGCGCCGAGAACGGCCTCGACCAGCCGCTCTTTGTGCAGTACCTGATGCAGTTGGGCAAGCTGGCCACCGGTGATCTCGGGCGCTCCTATGCCTTGAATCAGGATGTCGCCCAGGTGATCCTCCCTCAGTTGGTCGGCACGCTGACCCTCGCGATCCTCTCGCTCGCCGTCGCCTGGCTGTTCTCCCTCACCCTCACCATCTGGTCGACCAGGGGCGGGCGGATTGCCGCGTCGATCGGTTCCGGGCTTGACGTGGTCGCCGCCGCACTGCCGCACTTCTGGTTGGCGACATCCTTGATCATCGTGTTCAGCTTGTGGCTCGGGGTTCTGCCGCCGATCAGCACCGGTACCCCGGCGGGTCTGGTGCTGCCGGTGCTGGCGTTGGCAATCCCACTGGCCGGTTTTCTCAGTCAGATCATGCGGCCGGCTTTGCTCACCGCGCTCGAATCACCGTTTGTGCTGTCGGCCCGGGCCCGCGGCGAGAGCGAAGGCGGGGTGCGACGCCTGCACGCGATTCGTCACGCGGCCGTCCCGGCGATCAGCCTCACCGGGTGGGCATTCGGTTCGTTGATCAGCGGCGCCGTCGTGGTCGAGACGATCTTCGCCCGGCCCGGCCTTGGCCGCACCCTGCTCAACGCCGTGACGGCCCGCGATGTGCCGGTGGTGATCGGTGTCGTGATGGTCGTCGCCGTCGTCTACATCCTGGTCACCCTGGCCACCGATGTCGTGACGCGGCTGGTTGACCCTCGCCAAGCAGAGCCACTACAGGCCGAGTCTCGACCAGCAGAGTCCGAACCAGCAGAGCCCCGACAGGCACGCGCATGAGTGATCTCGGCATCCAGGCGGGGCTCGGCCAGGCACGCCGCCGAACGATCACTCCGCTCCGGGGAGCACGCATCGGCGTCGGTGAGGCGCTCGCCGGAGTGTTTGCGCTCCTGCTCGTGCTTGCCGCCTTCGTCCCGTGGCTCCTCGCACCCGCCGACCCGCTCGCCATCGACCCGCTCTCGGCATTCGCCGCGCCCTCCCCAGCCCACTGGTTCGGCACCGACGAGTCGGGGCGGGATGTCTACACCCGGGTCGTGCACGGCGCCGCGAGCTCGCTGCTCATCGGCACCCTGGCGACGGTGATCGGCTTGGGCCTCGGCATTGTATTGGGCACACTGGCCGGGATGAGCGGCAAAGTCGTCGACTTCACCCTCAACCGGTTCTTCGAGGTGCTCTTCGCCTTTCCCGGTCTGCTGCTCGCCCTGGTCGTCATCCTGATCTTCGGCCCGGGCGTCGCCACGGCAACCGTCGCCGTCGGACTCGCGACGGCACCCGGCTATGCCCGGATCATCCGAGCGCAATTGATCACCGTGAAATCCGCATCGTTCGTCGAGGCCGCCACCGTGCTCGGCCACAGCCGCCGGCGCATCCTCCGTCGCCACATCCTGCCGAATACGCTCGCCCCCCTCTTCGTGTTGGCCACCCTCGGCCTCGGACAGGCCATCGTCTGGGCCTCAGCGCTCAGCTACCTCGGCCTCGGTGCCGCACCGCCCGCCGCCGAGTGGGGCGCCATGCTCGCGGCCGGCCGGATCTACCTGGGCTCGGCCTGGTGGATGAGCTTCTTTCCCGGCCTCGTCATCGTGCTCACCGCCGTCGCCGCCACCGCACTCGGCCGCAGCATCGAACGAAGGATGCGTCACGCATGACCCCCACGCCTGTTGCAGAACCCGGGCGGCCCGCTGACCCCGCGCTCGCCGTGTCGGTGCAGAACCTCCGGGTCGGTTTTGCCGGTCGCGCCAGACTGACCGAAGTCGTGCGCGGCGTCTCGTTCGAGGTGCGCCCCGGTGAATGTCTCGCCCTCGTCGGGGAGTCGGGGTCGGGAAAGAGCGTCACCGCGCGCAGCCTGCTTGGTTTGGCCGGCAGCCACGCCCAGGTGAGCGCCGACACGCTCGAACTCGGTGGGGCGAGTGTGCTCGGCCTCTCCGACGCGGCGTGGCGACGACGACGCGGCCTCGACATCGGACTCGTGCTGCAGGACGCCCTGGTGTCGCTGGACCCGCTGCGCACGGTCGGGCGGGAAGTCGCCGACTCCCTGCGTCTGCACACCTCGCTGAGCGCGGCCGAACGCGGCGACCGGGTCGTCGAACTGCTCCGCCGGGTGGGCTTGCCGGATGCCGAGCTGCGTGCCGCGCAACTTCCCGGCACTCTGTCGGGTGGGCAACGTCAGCGCGCACTGATCGCGTCGGCGATCGCCCTCGACCCGCCCGTGCTGATCGCCGACGAACCGACGACGGCGCTTGACGTGACGGTGCAGGCCCAAATTCTCGATCTGCTCGCGGAACTCACCGCCGCCGGAACCGGCCTGCTTCTGATCAGCCACGATCTGGCCGTCGTCAGCCGGATCGCCGACCGGGTCGCGGTCTTTCACGACGGACGCATCGTGGAGACCGGCCCGACGGACGAGGTGCTCGGCGCACCGACGCATTCGCTGACCCGCCGCATGCTGCAGGCGGTTCCGGTTGACAAGCCCCGCGGCATCCGTCTCAGCCCGGCCCGGCTGCCGGCCGCGGCACCGGCGCTGACGCCGTCACCACCAGTGTTGGTGCGGTCACCCGCGTTAGTGCAGTCACCCGCCGCGCCGCACACACTCGAAACGCACCCCGCCGCGCCACCCGCGGGCGCAGCTGAGGTCGTACTCGAGGCGATCGACCTCGTCGCCGGTTTCCGCGGGCCCGACGGCCGTCACCGCCTCGCCGTCGACCACGTGTCATTCTCACTGGTGCGCGGCGAGACCCTCGGCCTGGTCGGCGAGTCAGGCTCCGGCAAAACCACGACGGCGCGGCTCGCCCTCGCCCTGCGGAGCCCCGACGCCGGCCAGGTGCGTCTATTCGGCGAGGACTGGAGCACGCTGACCGAAAAACGTCGCCGTCCGCTCCGCCCCCGCATCGGTGCGATTTATCAGGATGCGCTCGGATCGTTCGATCCGCGGTGGAGCGTCGACGACATCCTCCGCGACGCGATCGGTGTCCGGCCGGGCAGCACTCACGCCGTGACTCACGCTGCGACTCACCCGGCGACCCGCGGCGCACTGCGCCCGTCGCCCCGATCGTCCGCGCCGACGCCCAGCGAACTTCTGGACTGGGTGGGACTGTCTCCCACCCTGCTCGCCCGGCGACCGCTCGACCTCTCCGGCGGGCAACGCCAGCGCGTCGGCATCGCCCGCACCCTGGCGTCCCGCCCGGAGATCGTGATCTGCGACGAACCGGTGTCGGCCCTCGACGTGGGAGTGCAGGCGCAGGTGCTGGACCTGCTTGACGATCTGCAGCGCGAGCTGGACCTCAGCCTGCTCTTCATCTCGCACGATCTCGGTGTGATCCAACACGTCAGCGACCGCGTTGCCGTGATGCAGGCCGGCAGAATCGTCGAAATCGGTCACACCGAGACCGTGCTGACCCGCCCGGGACATGACTACACGCAGAGCCTGCTCGCGGCAGTTCCTCGCCTCAGCTGAGGATCACCGGGCAGGGGACGAGACCCGAGTGAGGCGTGGTCAGACGGGAACGGCCGCGAGTTCGTCGAAGCTCGCGAACGACGCGGCGATGTCGCTGCCGGTGAAGTTGCCGACCCATCCGTCATCGTCGTGGAAGAAGCGCACGGACACGTAGTCGGGACGGGTCCCCATATCGAACCAGTGCGTGGTGTTGGCCGGGACGGAGATGACATCGCCCGCCTCGCAGAGCACCGCGTGCACCTTCTCATTGGCGTGCAGGTAGAACACGCCGCTTCCGCGGGCGAAGAATCGGTCTTCGTCGTCATCGTGGCGGTGCTCGCTGAGGAACTTCGGGCGGGCAGCCGCAGCCTTGTCACGGTACTCAGGCGTCTCCGACGGCACGAGTGTCATCACGTCGACGAGGGTGTACCCCTGCTCGGCGTTCACCGCCGCGATCTCGTCACGATAGGCCTCGAGAACCTCCTCCTGGGTCGGATCAGTGGAGATCTCTTTGACCTCCCACCGGCTGAACCGAGCGCCGAGTCCGGCGAGGATCCGAGTGATCTCTTCGGCATCGCGCGTCTGCACTACTACGGTCGCTGGGTCGGATTCATTCCACACGGTCACAAGAGTCATGGGGCAATCGTAATGACGTGCCCGCCGTGACCCCCTCTACCCGACACCTCCCGAAGTAACACGGCGTCACACGACGCGTGATCCGCACGTGTCAGGTCGTTAAGCTTCCGATGGCCCTGTCGCCCGCACCGCGACCATCCCACTTGTCGGTACTCATTCCCACGACTCGCTTCAGAAGGAAAATCGCATGGTGACTCGCACTGTCTCCGACTTCGACCAGCTGACCCTGGACAGCATTCCGCGCTATCTGGCCGGCCGCCCGGCGCTCACCGCGCACATTGACGCCTCCGCGCTGGTCTCGGTCGTGGAGGTCGGAGACGGGAATCTCAACCTGGTCTTCATCGTGCGGGACCGCCGTGGGGCATCCATTGTGCTCAAGCAATCCCTGCCCCATGTGCGCACCGACCCCAGCTGGCCGATGACCAGGGAGCGCACGACCCGCGAGTGGCTGGTACTGGCCCGTCACGAGCAGGCGGATGCCACCCATGTGCCTGCACTGTACGACTTCGACCAGGAGAACTATGTTCTGGCCATCGAGGACCTGTCGGATCACGCGGTCTGGCGGACCGAGCTGAACACCGGTCGAGTGCAGCCGTGGGCGGCCGCGGAGATCGGCCGCTATATTGCCCGCACCGCCTTCTTCACCTCGGTGCTCGGCCTGGACCCGATCGAACAGAAGCGACTGGTCGCGCGCGCAGTGAACCCCGAGCTGTGCGAGATCACCGAGAACCTGGTGTTCACCGAGCCCTACGTTGAACATGAGCACAACGCCGTCCTGCCCGCCAATGCACCGGATGTCGCTGCTCTGCGTTCTGATCAGCAGGTGCTCCGCGAGATCGGCTTGGCTAAGTACCGTTTCATGACCACCGCCCAGTCGCTGCTGCACGGCGACCTGCACACCGGCTCGGTGTTCGTGCGGGCAGCGACGGTCGAGCGGCCGGCATCGGCGCGGGCCTTCGACAGCGAGTTCGGCTTCTACGGTCCCACCGGCTTCGATCTCGGCGCACTGTGGGCGAATTTCGTGCTGGCCGCCGCCCGGGCAGAAGCGCTCGGCGAATCGGAACGCGCCGATCTGATCCTCACCCTTCCGGCGCAGTTGTGGAATGCCTTCGAGGCGGAGTTCCGCGCCCTGTGGCCCCGCAGGATCGATCAGAGGGTCTGGTCGGATGACGTTCGTGAGGCGCTCCTCGACGACATCCGGAAGGATGCCGGAACGTACGCGGGAGCGAAGGCGGTACGCCGCATCATCGGATTCGCCAAGGCGAGCGACATCGAATCGCTGGAACCGGTTCTCCGCGAGGGCGCCGCCCGGGGTGTGCTCCAGGCCGGACGGGCGCTCATCCTCTCCCGTCTCTCGACGGACACGGTGGAGACCCTCACGGAGGCGACCTCACGCATCCTGCGTGCGACCGCCACCCGCGAGAGTCAGGCCAGCAGTTAGACCAGCTCCGGGCGACCGGCGGCCAACACTCCCACGAACTCGTTCAGGAAAGCCTCGCGGTCGACGTCGAGCACGACGAGGGTGTCCGGCGCATCCTGTGTCCTCCAGCTCACCGGCATCCCCTCAGCGGTGCGCACGAGGTGTGCACGGGTAAAGAAGCCATCCGTCGTGATGTTCACTGGGCCGGACACCGACTTCGTGATCCATTCCGGGTGCACCAACAACGCAGCGGCCAGGCCGTCGTGGGCCGGCGACACGCGGCGGCCCCAGGCGTACTGGTAGAAGTCCATGTACGCCTCGAGGATCTGTGCCGAGAACGTGCCCCACTCGGTTCCCGCGCGGTGGAGCGCCTGAACGGCTGCCTCGTCGATGATCGTCCCCGCGGTGACGTTCACTCCGACCATGACCAGCGAGGTGCGCGGCGCGGCGAACACCCGGGCTGCGGCTTCCGCGTCGTTGTGGATGTTCGCGTCCACCATCTGCACGCCGCCCAACGGCGGGAAGGGACCGGAACCGCCCATGATCACGGTTGAACGGAAAAGGGTCAGCAGATCGGGCTCAATCTCGAGGGCCAGACCGAGATTGGTCAGCGGTCCGATTGGAAGCAGGTCGTAGTAGCCGGGCCGGGAACGCGCGAGTTCCACCAGCAGCTCGGCGGAACTGAGCGGTGACAGATTGGCCGGCTCCAGCTTCTCGGCCCAGAGGTCGCCCAGCCCGTCGGTGCCGTGCACGTGCTCTGCGATCCGGGGTTCCCCGAAAATCGGGCCTGCCGCACCGCGGGCGACCAGGATGTCTTCTCGCCCGATCACCGCGAGGACCCGGGCGATGTTGCTGACGGCATCCTCGACTGGCGTGTTTCCGTACACACTCGTGATCGCCGAAATCTCGACATCTGGTCGGCCGGCCAGATAGAGCAACGCCAGCGCGTCATCAATTCCGGTGTCGGTATCCACGATCACGTGGCGGATGTCGGTGGGCTGGGCGTGCGTCACGGGCGGTGCTCCTTGATTGCGGGGTGAAGAGGATTGCGGGGTGAAGAGGATTACGGGGTGAGGAATGCGAATGAGGCGGTCAGACCACCGGGTGTCACACCAAAGTCGGTGCGGCGCGTCTGGTGAAACGGATGCGGGTGAGCACCAGCACGATCACGGTGATGGCGTACGGGGCAGCGTCGGTGAGCTGCTGGGGCGCCCCGATGCCCTGAAGGCGGAAGCCGATGGCTTCTGCGGCGCCGAAGCCGAGGCAGACCAGCGGCAACCAGAGCGGCTTGTTGGCCACCAGGATGACCGCAGCGACGGCGATCCAGCCTCGCCCGGCTGTCATGTTCTCGGTGAACAGGGTCACGTTGCCGAGCGAGAGTTGCGCCCCGGCGAGGCCGCAGAGCGCGCCGCCCAGCACGGTGACCCAGAACTGGTGGCTGCGCACGCTCACGCCGAGGCTCTCCGCGGCGTCCGGATGCTCGCCGACGCCACGCAGGCGGAGGCCGCGCGGCGTCATCCGCAGCCACAGGCCGGCAGCGACGATCAGGACCAGAGCGAGCGGGACGAGGGCCGTCTGTCCGGCGAACACCGGCCCGAGAATCGGCACGTCTTCCAGCCAGGGCATGGTGCCGAGCCCGGCTAGGCCGCGCGGTGCGAACGATCCGGAGACGCCGAACCACGCTCGCAGCAAGAACCCGGTCAACCCGAGGGCCAGCAGGTTCGTTCCGATGGCGATGATGATCGGGTCGGCCTTGAAGCGGGCGGTGCCGACGGCCAGCACCAGGGAGTAGAGGGCGGTGGAGAGGATGGCGACCAGCACGCCGGCCCAGGCGTTTCCGGTGAGATAGCTGCCCACCACCGCAGTGAACGCGCCCCAGAGCATCTGCCCCTCGAGGGCGATGTTGAACACGCCCGCCTGGGCGCACAGCGCACCGGCGAGGGCAGCGAACAGGATCGGGGTGGCTGCGGTGAACACGGCGGCGACAAATCCCCACTCGAGAATGCCCATCAGTCGTCCTTCCCTGCGCCGGAGCGCTTCGCCTCGAGCACCACGCGGAGAGCGAGGATCACGATGACAACGCCCTGCACGACATCGGAGAGTTGCCGGGGCACATCTGCCGTGCGCTCCATCGCTGCGCCACCGACCTGCAGGATGGTGAAGAGCACGGCGGTGACCGGCACCAGGGCCGGCCGGCCGCCGGCCAAAAGCGCCGCGGCGAGCCCCGCAAAGGTATAGCCCGGCGAGACGAGCGCGCCGTCGATGAAACGGAACGGCGACGACAGCACGATGATGGCCCCGACCAACCCGGCGACGGCACCGGCCGACGCCATGGCGCCGAGGGCCAAACGCCCGGAGACGAGCCCACCATAGGCACCGAACCTGCGGTTCGCTCCGACAACGCGCAGCTCGTAGCCCACCGCGGAACGCGAGTCGACCAGGTAGAAGACGACCATGATCGCCACGATGAGCAGGAGACCGACCGAGGTGTAACGGAGCCCGCCCAATGCCCAGATGTGGGCGTCGTCCGGCAGGCGCGGAGTCTGTGCAACACCGGACCCGCGGTCAGCGAGCGGGAACCGCACGAGGTAGGAGGCCACGGCGACCGCGACGGGAGACAGGAGCAGCGTCGAGATGATGATCGGGATACCGAACCGGCTTGACAACGGAGCGGACACCGCGGCGAAGCCGCCACCGACGAGCATCGCCGCGACGATGGCGAGCGGAACGGCGAGGACGCCGGGAAGCCCGAGCTGCCCGGCCACGATGTAGGCGGTGATGCCACCGAGCACGAGTTGGCCGTTGCCGCCCATGTTGAACTCGCCCATCCGCAGCGGGATGGCGGCGGCCAGGCCCATGCCGCAGATGAAGCCCCAGACCGAGAAGGTGTAGTCGAGGTTCTGCAGATTCAGCGAGCCGGCGATCACCGCGGCGTAGGCGTCGATCGGGTTGAGGCCGGCAGCGAGCATGATCACCGCGCCGATCAGGATGGCCGCGATCACGGCGCCGACCGGCACGACCGACGGATGCCGGATCACGCGCTGAGAGAGGGCGGGGATGCTCATTCGGCCACCGCTGCTTCTGGCACAGGCGTCGCTTCTGACACAGGCACCGCATCTGACGACCGCACCGTCTCTGAACTCAACCTGGCGCCGGCCAATGCCGCTCCGATGCGTTCCACAGTTGCCTCCTGGCGGTCGAACTCGGCGACGATGGCGCCGCCGTACATCACAAGAATTCGGTCGGCGAGAGCGCGCAACTCTGAAATCTCGTGGGAGACCAGGAGGATCGCCCCGCCGTCAGAGCGGTAGTCGAGCAGACGGCCGTGGATCGCTTCGATGGCCCCGACGTCGACCCCTTGGGTGGGTTGTTCCGCGATCAACAGTGGCGCCCGGTGAGACATTTCCCGGGCAACGACGACTTTCTGGGCGTTGCCGCCCGACAACGAGCCGACTGGAACGGACTCACCTGAGGTGCGTATGTCGTAGGCAGCGATGAGGTCCTGGGCCATCCGGCGCGCGGCGGCCAGGGACATCCAGCCGCGGGTCACGCCGCCGGCCGCGGCGATGGGCGGGCGGCGGTGGTGTCCGAGCATCACATTCTCGGTGATCGACATGGTGAGCGCGCTTCCCTCGCCGCGACGGTCTTCTGGGATGACGGCGAGGCCGTGTGCCCGGCGCTTCTGCACCGGATCGTGCGTGACGTCGCGGCCGAGCAGCCGCACACTGCCTGACGCCACCTGCTGCGTGCCGAGAATCGCAGCGACGAGATCGTGCTGGCCGTTGCCGGAGACCCCGGCGATGCCCACGATCTCTCCCGCGTGCACCCGCAGCGACACGTCAGAGACCAGCGTGGTCGACGCGTTCGTCACCGACAGTCGGTCGACCTCCAGCACGGTCTCCCCCGGGATGCCTGTTCCCGGGTGGGCGACATCGTTCACCGTGCGGCCGGTCATGGCGTGCACGAGCGCCTCTGCGGTAGCGCTACGGGCGTCGAAGCGACCGGTGACCCGGCCGTCACGAAGCACCGTCACCTCGTCGGAGACCGCCAAGACCTCGTGGATCTTGTGGGTCACCAGCACCACGGTCGCGCCGTCATCCGCGGCTCGGCGGATGACAGTGAACAGGGACGTCACCTCGCTCGGGGTGAGAACTGCCGTGGGTTCGTCGAGGATCAGGATGCGTGCGTCGCGGTGCAGGGCTTTCAGAATCTCCACGCGTTGTTTGGCACCGGCCGAGAGTCCGCCGACCCGCGCGGTGGGATCGGTGTCCAGACCGTATCGGGCGGCCAGCTCGCGCACCCGATTCGCGGCCGCCTGCTTGTCGAGAAGGCCACGCCGACGCGGCTCCGCGCCGAACACGACGTTCTCGGCCACCGTCATCTCATCGAACAGCCTGAAGTGCTGGTGGACCATACCGAGGCCCGCCGCGATCGCATCCAGCGGCCCGGCGAAACTGACCGGGCGGCCGTCGACGACGATGCTGCCGGAATCCGGTCGCACGAGGCCGAACAGGATCGACATGAGTGTAGATTTTCCGGCGCCGTTCTCCCCCATCACGGCGTGCACGGTTCCCGTACGCAGCACGAGATCGACGCCGTCGTTGGCCACGACGGCGCCGAATCTCTTGCTGATTCCGGTCAGCTCAACGGCGGGAAACGTCATCCGGCGGTCAGTGGGTCCACGACGACGACAGCACCGGAGATGATCTGGTCGCGCACGGCAGCGACCTTTTCGATCACGTCGGGGTGATCGGCGATGAGGCACTTCGAATCAGCCACGTTGTCCTCGAGGCCGGTGAGGCCAACCCCGCCTTCAGCGAGTCCGTAGGCCTTGAAGCCACCACCCTTGCCGGCGAAGATGTCGGTCACGGCGTTCTTCAGCGCCACGTCAACACGCTTGATCGAGTTGTCGACGACGTTTCCCGGAGAGTCGAGGCACTGGTTGGTGTCCACACCGAATGCGGCGATCTTGTTTGCTGCCGCGGCCTCGAAGACACCCAGGTTGCCACCTGAGGCGGCTGCGTTGATGTAGTCGACGCCGGAGTCGGCCAGGATCTGTGCCTGGGCCTTGGCCCTGGCCTGGTCACCGAAGGGGTTGTCCCCGCCCACATACTGCACAGCCGTGGCGATTGCCGGGTCGACGCTCTGGGCGCCCGCGAAGAACGGGTCGACCCACCGGTGGATGAACGGGGTGTCGAGCGCTGCGACGACGCCGATGTTCTTCGAGGTGGAGAGCAGTCCGGCTTCGACGCCCGCGAGGTAGTTCGACTCATATTCCTTGAAGACTGCGGCGGTGAGGTTCGGCGTCGGCTTCTCGGCGGAGGTGTCGATCAGCAGGAACTGCTGGTCGGGGTTGTCGGCGGCGGCCTGGGTGAACTGGTCGAGCACGCTGTATGACACGCCGATGATCACGTCGGGGGCGGTGCGGATCGCCTCATCCAGGTTCTGCTGGATGGATGCCGGGTCCTTGCTCTCGAACACATCGACCGAGGCGTCTGACTCCGTGCCCACTGCTTTCGCTCCGTCGACGGCGAGCTGAAGGAAGTTGTTTGAACCGACCGCGGTGGGCGTGATCAGGATGATCGACTTCGCGTTCGGGTCGGATGCGGCGGCGCCAGAATCGGGGGTGCTGGCACAGGCTGACAGGGTTCCGATCAGTGCGGCGGCAGCAACTGCAGCACCCACGCGGTGGACGATTTTGGGCATGGAGGTCTCCTCAAGGGCTGTGATGAGGGTGGAAAGAAAACGCGCCGGCGATCACAGGGGATCGGGTGGATTCACACGCTATCAGCGGGTTCTCAGCCGCATTCTGCCGCCTCGTCACGCAACGACACAATCGGCCGAGGTCGGAGCCGGGCCGGGGTCAGAGCCGTGGTTAGAGCCGGGGTCAGAGCCGTGTTGCCAGCGCAATCTGCAACAGGCCCTCGGTGAGCTCCAGGTGCCACCGAGCCTCGCGGAGGTCTCGACCCCAGGCGTAAATGCCGTGCCCGGCGACGATCAGCGCCGGAACGTCTCGTGTCTGGTCCGTCGCGGGCCGATAGAGCCGCTCGAACGCGTCACCGAGCGCATTCATGTCCTGGGAGTTCTGCACGACGGGGATCACAACCTCCTCGTCGTGCGCCGCGTGGCCGATGCCCTTGAGCATTTCGAGGTCGCGGAGCACGACGCCATTCGGCCAGAAATGTGCCGCGGTCACCGCCGCAAGCGCGTGCACGTGAATCACCGCTCCCGCACCGGCTCTCGCCGCAATGCGCGCATGAAGTCCGGCTTCAGCAGAGGGACGCTTGCCCGATCCGCCCTCGCCGCGTACTCCGTCACCGTGCCCATCGATGATCACGATGTCGCCGGCCGTGAGTTCGCCCTTGTCGAGGCCGGATGCCGTGACGGCCAAGCGAAGCGGATCGCGGCCGAGGGTGACCGACAGGTTTCCGGCGGTGCCGGGCATCCACCCGCGCGCCGCGAACCGGGCGGATTCGGCGGCAAGCGCCGCACCCGCACGTTCGATCACCTCCGGGGTCAGCGACTCGATCGAGAAGACGCTCATGGGGCGACCACCTCGACGTCGGCAAATGATGACACGACCGGCGACGGCCCGAAATCCGCGACGAACCACGGCTCTCCGGGACGCGAGAATGCGACGGTCTGCCAGCCGGCCTCCCGAGCCGCCGTGACCTCGTCAGGATGATCGGTGAAGAAGACGATCTCCCCTGGCTCCGCTCCCAGCTGGGCTGCGATGGTGTCGTATGACGACGCGACCTTCTTTGGACCGGCGTTGACCGTGTCGAAGTAGTCGGTGATCAGCGGGGTCAGGTCGCCGTCGGGTGAGTGCCGAAACCACGGCACCTGCGAGGTGACCGAGCCGGACGAGAACACGGCCAGCACCACGCCGCTCTCGTGCCAGGCCCGCAGCTGCGGGATGACGTCGTCGAAGAAATGCGAACTGATCTCGTTCCGCGCAAATCCCTCCGCCCAGATCTGCCCCTGCAGGGTCTTCAACGGGGTGGACTTGATGTCCTGTTCCATCCAGCCGTGCAGCTCCGCCACTACCTCGGCCGTGCTCGCCTCCCCCGGCAGACCGGCTTCGGCCACGACCTGGGCGCGCGCCTCGGCTACAGCCGCATCGTCAGCGTGGTCGTCGAGCCAACCCGCCAGGCGTGGCCGGGCGTAGTCGTAGAGGTCGCCGAGGATGAACCCGGCCGCACTGGTTGTTCCTTCAAGGTCGAGAACGAGGATGCGTGCGCTCAGGCGCAGAGGATGGGTCACAGGGACTCCTTCGGGGTTCCAGTCACGAGCCAGTGTCGTGCGCGGTCAAAAACGTTCTGCTGGGCAGTCGCCGCCACGTCAAGCGGCAAAGTTTCAAGATCGGCGGCGTGGGAGTACCCCACCACGCGGCGCAGCGCCTCCGCACCGGCGAAACGCCAGGCGTCTTCCCGCACCGAGTCCAGCCAATCCTGGTCAGCGTGCGGCTGCCAGACCCGGGCGAACTCGGCCCAGCTGGCGTCGATGGCCGTACGCCGGGCGGTGGCGAGGTCATCCGCGCCGATCGCGGCGGCCGCAACCGCGGCGATGTCGAGGTTCGCCCAGAACAGGCCGAGGTCAAGTCCGATCGGGCCGACGAAGCTGAATTCGGGGTCGAAGACCCGCACCTGCTGGGCGGGAGCCGACGCAGCGGCCTGGGCGGAGTGCGGCGCTGTCTCCAGCGCCCGTCCGACCATGAGAGATCCCGAGTGCAGGTCGCCGTGAAGAAGCGCCTGCTCCGCATCGCGGAACGTCGCTCTCAGGCCGAGAGCGGCGTTCTCGACATCGCTGCTGGCATAGAGGTCGCGCACCCTCGACTCCAGAGCGGGGTGCCAGTGGTTGTGCTCGTGCTCGCGGAACGGCTCATCGAGTACAACGTCGAACGTGAGATCGCACAGTTCGGGGTTGGCCGAGACGCTCACCAGCTCGGCATGCGCGGAAGCGCCCAGCTGCGAGGCACTCGTGGCCCGGCTGAGTTCACCGATGAATCGCCCCACGACAGCGCCGAGATGCTCGAAATCGATTGCCGCGACCGGGTGACCGTTCGCCGCCGCGCGAATCTGGTCGACGAGTTCGTCGCGCAGCACTCGAAGCTCCGACAGGTCTTCCATCACCAGGATGAACCGGTCGAGGTCACAGTGCAGTACCAGCGGCACCGACTCCGGCACGATCCGGGAGAGCACCTCATAGGCGCGCGCCTCTGCACCGATCCGGGCGGGGTCGATCGGCCAACCCGGGCCGGCCACCTGCACGAACGGCGGCGCCTGCTTGACGGCCAGGCTCCCGAGCGGTCCGACCGCGATGAAGACGCGGTTCATGTTCCCCGCCGTCACCTCGGTCACCGACACC
Source organism: Leifsonia sp. 10L418 (assembly GCF_056395445.1). NCBI lineage: Bacteria > Bacillati > Actinomycetota > Actinomycetes > Micrococcales > Microbacteriaceae > Leifsonia > Leifsonia sp. 10L418. The sequence continues at coordinate 119,695 of NZ_JBFTJN010000003.1, forward strand.
TGGTCCCTGCTCCCCGCCAGCCCCGTCAGGAGTCCGGCCGTCACGAGGTAGTCGACGACATCGTCTTCTGTGGCCAGCAGCTCGTAGTCACTCATACGCTGAGCCGCTCGGCCGACGGGTCGAAGTAGCCGGCCAGCTCATTCGACGCGAACGCCCCGCGATCGGTCACGACGCGGGTGACGAAACGCGGCGGAGTGGCGTCGAAGGCCGGGTACCACGTGTCCTCGACCAGGGGTGACGCAGTGCGATGTCCCAGCGCGGAGAGCACCTCCTGACCGTCTCGATCTTCGATCCGGATGTCTGCGCCGGTCGGTGCGGCGGGGTCCGGTGATTGAACCAGGGCATAGAACGGAACGTCGAATGCGTGGGCGGCAATGGCCAGCCCGAGGGTTCCGACCTTGTTCACCACGGTTCCGTCGAGGCTGACCCGGTCGGCAGCCGTGACGAGCGCGTCGATGGGGCCGATCGTGGAGCCGGGGGCGAGAGCTGCGGCGCCCATCCCATCCGTGATCAGGGTGACCTTCTGTCCGAACTCCCGCAGTGTGTGGGCCGTGAGCCTGGCTCCCTGAAGGTAGGGACGGGTCTCGGTTGCAATCCATTCATACCGGCGGCCGACACGCGCGGCTGCCCTCACCAGCTCGGTGAGGTAGGTGTCCATCCAGCAATGGGTGAGCAGTCGCGCGCCGTCAGGGAGCAGCTGCACGGCATGTTCGCCGAGCGCACGACTGCGGGAGCGGTACAGCGCTGCACCGGCGCGCGCAGCCTCGATTGCGCTGTCCACCAGCTCCGCGGTGCTGCCGGCACCCGCGCCGGCTGCGCGCACCCGTTCGACGGCTTCCAGCGGATGATTGTTCGTGGGCCGGGCGTTGGCGAGAGCGTTACCGGCCGACGTGAGGGCAGCGCGCGCCGCGTCCAGCGAAAGCTCTCTGACTTGGAGCGCGGCCAATTCGATCCCGGCACAGGCCGCATACAGCGGTCCGGAGCTCTGGGTCACCATCGCACGGATCGCCTCGGCGACCTCGAACGCATCCGTGCACCTGACCCAGCTGATCTCGCCGGGGAAGACACGTCGGTCGAGAATGAGAACGGCGCCGTCCTCGATACGCACGGAATCCTCCAGCGTCGCCGCTTTCAATTCCGAACCGGTTCGGCCGTCTTCGCTCAGCTCGCTCACGATTTCTCCCAATTCCATTGCCCGGCAGCGGGCACCAGCTGAGGATACCGGCCCCCTCCGTTGCCCCAGACGCCGTGCCATCGATGCGACTCGCGGCGGCCCCAACCGCCTGCCATCAGGCGCGCTGCTGTGTGTCGAAATATGTCGTGCCCGCGGAATTCCGGGCGAGTTCGCTGGTTTGCTGGTCGGCCAACTTCGCGTGCCAGCGCGCGACCGGTAGGTTTAACAGTAGAAACTTGAGGCACCTCACCATCGACACGGTGCCGTACATAACGAACCGGAGAACTATGAGTGCCGCCGACCGCGTCCCCGAAAAGCCCGCCCTCGAAGGGTTGGAAGCCAAATGGGAATCCGCCTGGGAAGGCCAGGGAACCTACCGGTTCAACCGTGAGGCAGCGCTTGCCGCCCGCGCGGGCTCGACAGGCTCGACCACCGTTGGTACCGGCGCCGTCTTCTCCATCGACACTCCGCCGCCCACCGCATCCGGTTCGCTGCACATCGGCCACGTGTTCTCGTACACCCACACGGATGTCGTCGCCCGCTTCCAGCGCATGCGCGGCCTGAACGTGTTCTACCCGATGGGCTGGGACGACAACGGCCTGCCCACCGAACGCCGGGTGCAGAACTACTACGGCGTGCGCTGCGACCCGTCGCTGCCCTACGACGCCGAGTTCGTTCCTCCGCACGAAGGCGGAGACGGCAAGAGCATCAAGGCCGCCGATCAGAAGCCGATCAGCCGCCGCAACTTCATTGAACTCTGCGACCGCCTCACCAAAGAAGATGAGAAGCAGTTCGAAGAACTCTGGCGCACGCTCGGCCTGAGCGTCGACTGGACCCAGACCTACCGCACCATCGGTCACGAGGCCCTGTTCACCTCGCAGCTCGCGTTCCTCGGCAACGTCGAGCGCGGCGAGGCCTACCAGGCCATGGCCCCGACGCTGTGGGATGTCACCTTCCGCACCGCCGTCGCCCAGGCCGAGCTCGAAGATAAAGAGCAGCCGGCCTCCTACTACCGCGTTGCCTTTGAGAAGACCGACGGCGGCACCATCGAGATCGAGACCACGCGTCCCGAACTCCTGCCTGCCTGTGTCGCCCTCGTCGCACACCCCGACGACGAGCGTTACAAGCCGCTCTTCGGCACGACCGTGCGCACCCCGCTCTTCGATGTTGAGGTTCCGATCCTCGCGCACCACCTCGCCCAGAAAGACAAGGGCAGCGGAATCGCGATGATCTGCACCTTCGGCGACGTGACCGACGTCGTCTGGTGGCGCGAGCTCGACCTGCCGAACCGCGCAATCATGGGCTTCGACGGCCGCATCATCACCGAAGCGCCCGACGTCATCACCTCAGAGACCGGAATCGCCGCCTATGAGCAGCTTGCCGGAAAGACCGTCTTCTCGGCCAAAGCCGCCGTCGTCGATCTGCTGAAGGCCAGCGGCGACCTGATCGGCGAGCCGCGCTCGATCGTGCACCCGGTCAAGTTCTTCGAAAAGGGCGACAAGCCCCTCGAGATCGTTTCAACCCGCCAGTGGTACATCCGTAACGGCGCCAAGGACGAGGCACTGCGCGCTCGCCTGCTCGAGCACGGTAACGACCTCGAATGGCACCCCGACTTCATGCGCGTGCGCTATGAGAACTGGGTCAACGGCCTCACCGGTGACTGGCTGATCTCCCGCCAGCGTTTCTTCGGTGTGCCGCTGCCCGTCTGGTACCCGCTCGACACCGACGGCAACCCGGTCTTCGACGAGCCGATCGTCGCGACCCGCGAGATGCTGCCGGTCGACCCGTCGAGCGACACCGCTCCCGGCTACACCGAAGACCAGCGCGGCGTCGCCGGCGGTTTCCGCGGCGAAGTCGACGTGATGGACACCTGGGCGACCTCGTCGCTCACCCCGCAGCTGGCCGGCGGCTGGGAGCGCGACCCCGAGCTGTTCGACCTCGTGTACCCCTACTCGCTGCGTCCGCAGGGCCAGGACATCATCCGCACCTGGTTGTTCTCCACCCTGCTGCGTGCCGAGCTGGAGCACGGCACCTCGCCGTGGAAGCACGCCGCTCTGTCGGGCTTCATCGTCGACCCGGACCGCAAGAAGATGTCGAAGTCGAAGGGCAACGTCGTCACCCCGGCTGGAATGCTTGAGCAGCACGGTTCGGATGCGGTGCGTTACTGGGCCGCGTCGTCTCGCCTCGGCACCGACGCCGCGTTCGACCCGCAGAACCCGACGCAGATCAAGATCGGCCGTCGCCTGGCGATCAAGATCTTGAACGCGTCGAAGTTCATCCTCGGTTTCGAGGGCTCAGCCGATGCCCCCATCACCGAGCCGATCGATGCGAGCATGCTGGCCAACCTGGCCGCCGTTGTCGAGACGGCCACCGCCGCCTTCGACAACTTCGACCACGCCCGCGCGCTGGAGACCACCGAGAGCTTCTTCTGGACCTTCTGCGACGACTACCTCGAGTTGGTCAAGGAGCGCGCCTACGGCGAGAGCGGCGACGCACAGGCTTCGGCTGTCGCTGCGCTGCGCACCGCACTGTCGACGCTTCTGCGCTTGTTCGCCCCGTTCGTTCCCTTTGCGACCGAAGAAGCTTGGTCCTGGTCGAATGACGACTCGGTGCACCTCGCCTCCTGGCCGCTCGCCAGCGAACTTCAGACCGGTGCGACGAGTGGCAATGCCGCGCTCCTCGACCTGGCCAGCCGCGCGCTGACCAACATCCGCCGGGCGAAGACCGACGCCAAGGCGTCTCAGAAAGCTGCCGTCGATTCCGCTCTCATCAGCGGGCCGGCCGACGACATTGCGCTGCTGCAGCTGGCCGCCGCCGATCTTCAGGCTGTGGGCAGAATCAACGAATTGTCGTTTGTTGCTGGCGTCGAGTTGGCTGTTACAGATATCGTGCTCGTCACGGTGTCAGAAAGTTAGGGGAAACCGGATGTCAGTACAGGTACGAGCGCTGGGCGACAAGGACTTCTTTTCGTGGCTGGGTCTTTTCGAGGGCTACAGCGAGTTCTACAAGAGCGAGCTGACCGATGAGAAGGCTCTGCAAGTGTGGAGCTGGATCATCGACAAGAACCACGAGCTCGAAGGAGCAGTCGCGGTGGACGACGACGGCACGTTCGTCGGGTTGGCCCATTTTCGGAAGGTACCCGAAACGCTGAGCGCCACGACCGGCCTGTTCCTGGACGACCTCTTCGTCGCGGATAACGCCCGCGGCGCCGGTGTCGGTCGCGCTTTGATCGACTTCGTGCGCGGCTACGCGGCCGAGCACAAGCTCAGCAGCATCCAGCTGATCACCGCAGCCGACAATGAGAGCGCTCAGCGCCTCTACGACGACATGGGAACCCGCACGTCGTGGGTCACCTACGAAATCACGATCTAGCCATGCAGTTGGGAACACGCTGGCCGATCGGCGACCCGGTCCCGTCCGGACTGCCGCATGTGGTTGAAATCGCCGTGCAGGCGGTCGAAGAAGAGTTGAAGGCAATCGGCGACGACGTCAGCACCTGGCGCTGGACGTTGACCTGGCTTGAAAGCAAGCCGGTCATCGAGCTCGATGACGGCACGGTGATTCGCTACAACCCGAGCGAAGACAGCGCCACGATCACGCAGCCGATGGGTCCGGCCGACGACGAAGAGGACTGGGTCTAGCGCGATTCCCCTCGCGCGAGCCGACTCGTCAGCACGAGCTGATCAGCACTAGATCGTCCGCACTACTCCGCATTCCACAGCGACGCCAGCCCGATTCCGCCGGCGACGCTGATCGCAGCCAGGTCGAGGCCCGCGCCCGCGCCACCGGAGCGATGCTGCTGCAACAAACGCAGCACGAGCATCGCTCCGGATGCGCCGAACGGGTGACCGAACGCGAGCGCACCACCCTGCCGGTTGGCTTCGTTCTCTGACACACCGATCAGATCGAGTGAGGCCAGAACCTGGGAGGCGAAAGCCTCATTGAACTCGACTCGGCCGAGGGCGTCACCCTGCAGACCGTGGCGGTCGAGAAGCAGGCGTGCCGCCTCGCCGCCGGCGATGCCCAGCAATGTGGGGTCGGAGCCGAGCGCGACGTCATCGACAAAGCGCAGGATGGTGCTCCACCCGGATTCCTGCGCGTCAGCCAGGCTGGTGACCAGCACCGCCACCGCGCCATCGGCGTCTGCACACGAATTGCCGGCCGTGACCGTGCCGCCCGGGCGAAACGCTCCCGGAAACCGGCTGAGCAGTTGCGCGCTGAGGCGACGGCGCGGACCTTCATCGGCGCCCACATCGCCGGCCGTTGTCGTGACGGGCACGATCTCGTCGGCGAAGTCGCCGGCATCCGTCGCTGCCACGGCCAGCCGATGGCTCCGTAACGCGAAGGCGTCTTGCCGGTCCCGGTCGATGCCGTACCGGGTGGCGACGTTCTCCGCGGCCACACCCATGTCCGGGTCGCCGAGCGACGGAGGCGAGAAGGCCGGACGGTCGAAGAAGTCGGGGCGGCCCGGTTCAGAGCTCAGCCGATGCGCGCGCAGCGGTGCGGTACTGCAACTCTCGACGCCCCCGGCGAGATATCGGGTGCCGGCTCCGGCAGCCACCATTCGGCAGGCCAGCATGATGGCTTGCAGGCCGGAGCCGCACTGCCGGTCGATCGTGAGCCCGGGCACGGTGACGCCCAGGCCGGCGTCGAGTGCGGCGAAGCGGGCCACGTTGCCGCCGCCACCGACGGCGTTGCCGATGATGACGTCGTCGATGCGCGCCGGGTTCACGTCTCCGGCAACGGCGCTTCTCCCCCTCTGGGCGTCGCGCTCAGCGATCTCTGCAGTCAGTTCCACGAGCACCGGCGTCAGGAGTTCGGCGGCGCTCAGCTGTCGGAACAGACCCTGAGTGCGTCCGAACGGGGTGCGCCGGCCGAGCACGACCACGGGAATCCGCCGCGGGTCCTGCTGCTCGGTGACGGAACGGTGACGGCTAGAGGGGTATGACACGGGGGTCTCGATCCTGAATCCAACGGGCGAACAGTTTTCGGCTGGGTTTGCCCGATGCGGTGAGCGGCAGTTCGGTGAGGGCGTAGTAGTTTCGCGGCCGTTTGGGCACGGCCAGTGCCGCTTGGCATTCGGCGCGCAGCAGAGCAACGTCGGCGCCGTCGTCGTCCACCCGGATGCCGGCGACGAGTCGGTGCCCACGCCGCAGGTCCGGCAGGCCGGTGACAAGTGCGGCGTGCACTCCGGGGACGGCCTGCAGCACGGCCTCGACTTCGTGCGGGTAGACGTTGTGCCCGCCGGTCGTGACCATGTCGGCTCGGCGACCCAGAAAGTGCAGCACCCGGTGGTGGTCGAGCGAACCGAGGTCGCCGACGGTGCACCAGTCTCCCCGACGCCGGAATGCCGCTCCGTCATCGCCCCAGGCATAGCCGTCGCTGACCAGCGGGCTCCTGACCACGATGTTCCCGATCTCGCCCGCGCGCAGCTCAGCGCCCTCGTCGTCGTGAATCTGCACCTCGACACCCGGAAAGGCCATGCCGACCGCAGTCGCCTGGTCGGCGGAGCCGTGGTCGCCGACATCCCGACTGTCGATGGTTTCAGGCAGCGACGCCGGGCCGTGCACCACCGCGGTCACGAAGCCGAGTTCGGCTGCACCGAAATACTCGAAGATGGTCGCGTTCGGCGCCCACCGGCGCAACAACTCGAGAGTGTCACCGGTCAGCTTGGAGCCGGCGCTGACGATGCTCCGGAGATCCGATCCGGCCGGGCCGTTCTCGTCCCGCTCGGCAATCAGCTGCAACGCCGACGGCACGGCGACGAGCCGCGTGATCCCGCCCTCGCGCAAGCAGGTGAGGGCTGCACCGACGTCGAAGCGAGGCAATGCGATGAACGCCGCGCCGACGAAGAGCGACTCACAGAGCGCATAGAGAGTGAGGCTGGAGGAAAACGGACCTGGGGCCAGGGTACGGTCGGCGGCGGAGAGCCCGAAATACGCAGCGCTCGCCTCGAACGACAGCTGCCACGATCGCCGGGTGCGGGTGAATGCCTTGGGCACGCTGGTGGTGCCCGACGTGAATCCGTAGAGAAAGACCGAATCGCCGGAGCCGTCTCGGAGCGTAGGAGGCGTCTGGCTCGTCACCGTCGGGGTGCCGACTGCCGAACCACCGGCCGTCGCAACCTGGCTCAGCCGTTGGTCGATCGTCTCCCGCACCGAACCCGGCAGACCAGGGTCGAGCACCGCGCAGCTCGAATCGCCGGCCACAGCAGCAGCAAACTGCACCACGAACTCTGTTCCGTTCGGGAGCGCCAGGGCAGTGACGCCCTCGCGTGTGTCTCCTGCGGCGAGCTGGGCTGTCGCCGCATCACGCAGCTGGCGAAAACTCAGCCGGTGGCCGTCGACTTCGACGGCCGAATCGTCCGGGCGCAGGTCGGCCCAGCGCTGGAGTTGGTCAAGAAATGGCATCAGCAGGCCAGCCTACCGGCGCGAACTTCGGGTGCGCCTGTGGAGACGCGGCGGCCGTCGACGCTGTCAGAATTCGGGCCAACCACTATTTCTTGCGGGCGATGATCTCGCCGTGCGGTATCCCGAGCCAACCGTCGGGGTCGCTCGACCAGGTGCGCCAGGCCTCGGCAATGGCCTTCAGGCTGGCGAGATCTGCCGCTCCCGACTCAATCGCGTGGCTGGCGAAGTTCGACTCCGTGGCGCGTTCGGCCCAGGACAAACCCCACCATTCGCGCTCGGCGTCTGAGGCAAAGCACCAGATCGACGCGCTGGCCGTGACCGACTCGAACCCGGCCAATCGTGCCCAGGCCTTCAGCGCACGCCCCGCGTCGGGGTCGCCGCCGTTCCAGTAGTGAACTTCTCGGTACACGGTCATCCATATCGCCAGGCCGGGCAGCTGCGGGTACCAGGTCACCCCGCCGTAGTCGACCTCACGAACACCCAGCACGCCGCCGGGCTTCAGCACTCGGCGCAGTTCCTTCAGCGCCTCCACCGGGTTGACGAGGTGCTGCAACAGCTGATGCGCGTGCACCACGTCAAACGAGTTGTCGGGAAAGTCGAGCTCAGAGACGTCGCCGACCTGAAAGCTCACATTGTGAACGCCCTCGTCGTGGGCGAGCGCCCGCGCCTGATCAACGATCTCGGCTGAGGCATCCACCCCGATCACCTGACCGGGCGCCACCCGTCGAGCGAGGTCGACGGTGATGGTTCCCGGGCCTGAGCCGACGTCGAGAACACTCTGACCGAGCCCCAGATGCGGGATGAGGTAGCTTGCTGAGTTCTGCACTGTGCGCCAGGCGTGAGATCGCAGCACACTCGGGTGATGACCGTGCATGTACTCATCTCGGGGCTCATCACGGGGTGCAGTTTCCGCGTGCTCTGGTGCGTCGGTCATGCAGTGAGCCTAGAACCTCCGGCCGGTTCTCTGAAGTGATAACTAGTCTGGTGACATGGCCGACTTCGTGAATCCCCTCCTCGTTCAGAGCACATTGCCGTTTCAGCTGCCGCCGTTCGCCGAAATCAGCGATGAACATTACGCCCCGGCCCTTGAAGCGGGGATGCGCGAACAGCTCGCCGAGATCGCGACACTCCTGGCCGATCCCGCGCCGGCCAGCTTTCTGAACACACTGATCCCGCTGGAGCGGAGCGGGCGCACGTTGATGCGAGCGCTCGTGGCCTTCGGGACCAAAACATCGAACGACTCGAACCCCGCCATCCAAGCGATTGACGAAACATTCGCCCCGCTACTGGCCGCCCACCGTGATGCGATCACGCTGAACCCCGAGCTCTATGCCCGGATCGCCGCCGTGCACGATCAGCGCGACGAACTGGGTCTGGATGCCGAGTCCCGCCGACTCGTCGAGCGGTATCACATTGAGTTCACCCTGGCCGGGGCGGGCCTCTCCGACGACAACAAGGCCGCGCTGCGCGACTACAACCAGCGTCTTTCGTCGCTGACCACCCAGTTCGAGAAGAACCTGCTGGCCGACACCAACGAGTTGGCCGTCTGGGTCGAGGAGGTCAGTGAGCTCGATGGACTTACCGCCGGCGAAGTCTCTGCGGCTGCAGCCGCGGCACAGGAACGCGGTCTGACGAGCGGCTACTTGCTCACCTTGGTGCTTCCGACTTCCCAGCCGGCCTTGGCGGCTCTCACGAACCGGGCTGTGCGCGAACGTGTGCTGACCGCATCCCGGGAACGAGGCATCCGTGGCGGCCCTCACGACAATCGTGAACTGGTTCTCGAGATCACTCGGTTGCGTGCCGAGCGTGCCCGCCTGCTCGGTTTCGCCACACATGCGGCTTCGGTCACTGCTGACGAGACGGCCAAGACCCCTGAGGCCGTGGCCGCGATGTTGGAGCGTCTCGCCCCCGCCGCTCGGCGCAACGCCCGCGCCGAGCAAGCCACGCTTCAGGCGCACGTCGACGACGCGGGTGAGTCGTTCGAACTCCGCGCATGGGACTGGGCTTTCTACGCCGAGAAGGTGCGGTTGGCCAACTTCGACATCGACACCGCAGCGATGCGTGAGTACTTCGAGCTGGAGAGGGTGCTTCGTGACGGCGTCTTCTACGCCGCAACCCTGCTCTACGGAATCACGTTTGTGGAGCGCCCTGACCTGGTCGGTTGGCATGCGGAGGCCCGCGTCTTCGAGGTCAGCAATGACGATGGCACCCCGCTCGGCCTGTATATCGCCGATCTCTATACGCGTGACTCCAAGCGCGGCGGCGCCTGGATGAGTTCCCTCGTGTCGCAGAGCCATCTGCTGCAGACGCCCGCGATCGTGACCAATTCGATGAACGTGCCGAAACCGGGCGCCGGCGAGCCGACCCTGCTCAGTTTCGATGAAGTGAACACGCTCTTTCATGAGTTCGGCCACGCGCTGCATGGCCTGTTCGCGCAGGTGACCTACCCGAAGTTCGCCGGCACCAACGTGCACCGTGACTTCGTCGAGTTTCCGAGTCAGGTCAACGAGATGTGGATGCTCTGGCCGGAGGTGCTCGCGAACTACGCCACTCACTATCAGACCGGCGAGCCGCTCCCCCGGCAGATCATCGACAGCCTCGACGCCTCGACCACTTTCAACGAGGGCTTTGCGACCAGTGAGTACCTCGCTGCGGCGCTGCTTGACCAGGCCTGGCACCGCATCGACGCCGATGCAGAGGTTTCGGATGTCGCGGCATTCGAGGCTTCGGCCCTCGCGGAGGTCGGCCTCGACAATCCGGTCGTCCCCACCCGGTACTCGAGCACCTACTTCGCTCACACCTTTGCCGGAGGCTACGACGCCGGCTACTACTCCTACATTTGGAGCGAGGTGCTCGACGCGGACGCCGTGGCCTGGTTCACCGAGAACGGTGGGCTCACCCGGGCAAACGGCGACCGGTTCCGGCACCGGTTGCTCGGCGTCGGGGGCTCACGCGACCCGTTGCAGGCCTACCGTGATTTCGCGGGCCGGGAGGCCGACATCCAGCCGCTACTCGACCGTCGCGGCCTGAACTAGCTCGGTCTCTGGACGGGTTCGTCGTCCGCAGGAGGCTGGCCGGGATGCAGGTCGGGCCGGGGGCGTCCGACGTTCAACCAGAGCATCACGATCCCGCCGACGACGAGCCCCCAGAAGGCGGAGCCGATGCCGAGAAGCGCGATGCCAGAGGCCGTCACCAGGAAGACGGCGATGGCGGTGATGCGGTGGTGCGGGTCGTCGAGTGCGCCGGTCAGGCTGGTCACGAGGGCGCCGAGCAGGGCTAAACCGGCGACCGCGACGATCAGGATGGGGGGCGACGCCGCAACGAGCGCCGCGGCGAATCCGGCGGCGAGACCCAGCACCAGATAAACGATGCCGGAGGTCACGGTGGCGACCCAGCGCTTCGATTTGTCGGGATGCGACTCCGGGCTCGCCATCAGGGCAGCGGTGATCGCGGCGAGATTGATCGCGTGCCCACCGAACACGGCCCCGGCGGCGGTCGCGATTCCGGAACCGATCAGAATCGGCTGTGGCGCCGGGCGGTAGCCGAAGGTAGACAGAACGACGAAGCCCGGAACGTTCTGGCCGGCCATTGTCACGATGAACAGTGGCAAACCGAGGCTGACGATGACCAACGGGTCGAACACCGGAGCGGTGAAGATCAACGCCGGCTGGGACGCCGGCGAGGTCAGCCAAGCCGTTCCCGCCGTCAACGCGATTCCGATCGCTGCCACGACCATCGCGGCAGGGACTGCCCAGCGCGGTGCGAACCGAAGCAGGATCAGCCAGACGGCGATCACCGGAAGCGCGAGCGCCGGCTGTTCGACGGCAGCGGTCACCGGGGCAAGGCAGATCGGGAAGAGGATGCCCGCCAGCATCGCACTGGCGATCGGCTTGGGGATGCGGGTGATCGCCCGGCCCAGTGCCGGCCAGAGCCCGGTGAGCACGATCAGAATGCCGCAGACGAGAAACGCTCCGACCGCCGCCCCGAAGTTGTCTGTCGTGCTGCCGGCCGCAACGAGCAGGGCCGCGCCCGGTGTCGACCAGGCGAACGAGATCGGCACCTTGAAGTACCAGGGCAGGATGATGCAGATCACTCCGACGAGCAGGCAGAGCACCAGTAGTCCGGAGGCGGCCTGAGCGTCGTTTGCGCCGACCGCGTGAAGGCCGGCGATCACCAGCACGAAGGAGCTCGCGAACCCGGTGATCGCCGCGACGATTCCGGCGAAGACTGGCTGGATGATGGTGAGCCGCCCTTTCTCGAAAAGAAGGCCGCGGCGCCACACGCCGGCACAGGTGCGCACGTCTGAGCGACCGCGGTCAGGGCATCAGACTAAAGCGCATCGGCCCGAGAACCGATGCGCAACGCCGAGCAGCGCGGCTTAGGCCGACTTCTCTTCGCGGTGGATCTTGTGCGGCACGATCGTGGGCGCCGCATTGTCGAGAACCGCTTCACGGGTCACGACGACGCGGGCGACCTCGGTGCTGGACGGCACCTCGAACATGATCGGGCCGAGCACCTCTTCCATGATGGCGCGGAGGCCACGGGCACCGGTCTTGCGCAGCACGGCCAGGTCGGCAATCGCCTCGAGCGCGGGCTGCTCAAACTCGAGTTCGACGCCGTCGAGTTCGAACATGCGCTGATACTGCCGAACGAGCGCATTCTTCGGCACAGTCAAGATTTGCATCAGCGCCGCCTGGTCCAGCTGCGTGACGGTGGTGACGACGGGGAGACGACCGATGAACTCGGGGATCAGCCCGAACTTGTGCAGGTCTTCGGGCAGCACCTCGCTGAAGAGGTTGACGTCGTCGCCCTTGCTGTGCAGTGGGGCGCCGAAACCGATGCCCTTCTTGCCGGCCCGTGACGAGATGATGTCATCGAGACCCGCGAACGCACCGGCCACGATGAACAGCACGTTCGTTGTGTCGATTTGGATGAACTCCTGGTGCGGATGCTTGCGCCCGCCCTGCGGCGGAACCGAGGCGACGGTGCCCTCGAGAATCTTCAGCAGCGCCTGCTGCACGCCCTCCCCCGACACATCGCGGGTGATTGACGGGTTCTCGGCCTTGCGGGCGATCTTGTCGATCTCGTCGATGTAAATGATGCCGGTCTCGGCACGCTTGACGTCATAGTCGGCGGCCTGGATCAGCTTCAGCAGAATGTTCTCGACGTCTTCGCCGACATAGCCGGCTTCAGTCAGAGCGGTCGCATCGGCCACGGCGAACGGAACGTTCAAGCGCTTGGCCAACGTCTGGGCGAGGTAGGTCTTGCCGCATCCGGTCGGACCGATCAGCAGGATGTTCGACTTGGCGATCTCGACGTCGTCGTGGAGGGCTTCTGCCGCAGTGAGCGTGCTGCGTGCACGCACGCGCTTGTAGTGGTTGTAGACGGCCACGGCGAGAGCGCGCTTGGCAGCTTCTTGGCCGATGACGTATTCCTCAAGGAATCCGTAGATCTCTTTGGGCTTCGGCAACTCGAATTCGCCGGTTGCCTCTTCGGCACCCGCTTCGGCCAGACGCTCTTCGATGATCTCGTTGCAGAGCTCGACGCACTCGTCACAGATGTAGACGCCGGGGCCCGCAATGAGCTGCTGAACCTGCTTCTGGCTCTTTCCGCAGAAGGAACACTTCAGCAGATCGGCGCTTTCGCCTATACGGGCCATCTGTCAGCCTCCTTCATCGGGTCAATCGTGGGTGCTGTTGAAACGAGCCTATCCTGTGGCCCCGACACTTGCGCGCACCGGCACACAAAAACGAAACGGCGCGCCGCCCTGAGGCGACACGCCGAATCGTGCTCATCGAACTGACTTACTTGACGAGCGCAGGAACGTTCTTGCGGCTGGTCAGCACCTGGTCGATCAGGCCGTACTCGAGGGCCTCAGCGGCGCCGAGGATCTTGTCGCGGTCGATGTCCTTGTGCACCTGCTCAGCAGTGCGGTTGGAGTGGTGGGAGATCGTCTCTTCCAACCACGTGCGCATGCGCTGAATCTCGGCGGCCTGGATCTCGATGTCCGAAGCCTGTCCGCCGCCCTGGCTACCGGCCGAGGGCTGGTGGATCAGGATGCGGGCGTTCGGCAGCGCGAGGCGCTTGCCGGGCGTTCCACCGGCGAGCAGCACGGCAGCAGCCGAGGCCGCCTGGCCGAGGCAGACCGTCTGCACGTGCGGACGGATGTACTGCATGGTGTCGTAGATGGCCGTCATCGCGGTGAAGGAGCCACCGGGTGAGTTGATGTACATGACGATGTCGCGGTCCGGGTCCTGGCTCTCGAGAACGAGAAGCTGGGCCATGACGTCATCGGCCGAGGCGTCGTCGATCTGCACGCCGAGGAAGATGATGCGGTCTTCGAACAGCTTGGCGTACGGGTCTTGACGCTTGTAGCCGTATGCGGTGCGCTCTTCGAAGGTCGGCAGAATGTAGCGGGCTTCAGCCGGGCGAGCCAGGCCGCCGGCTTGCCCCGCGCCGAACTGACCGACGCCGGACTGCTGCGTGAAGTTGGTGAATTCCATGGTGATTGCTGCCCGTCCCTACTTCTTGTTCGCTGAATCGTCGGTTCCGCCGCCGCCGACAACCTCGGACGCGAATTCGCGCAGGTGGTCGACGAAGCCGTACTCAAGGGCTTCCTGTGCGGTGAACCAGTTGTCGCGGTCGTTGTCGATCAGAACCTGCTCGACACTCTTGCCGGTCTGCTCTGCCGTCAGTTCAGCCATCCGCTTCTTCATGTCAAGGATGACCTTGGCCTGAGTCTGGATGTCCGCGGCGGTTCCGCCGAAGCCACCGGAGGGCTGGTGCAGCAGCACGCGGGCGTTCGGCGTGATGTAACGCTTGCCCTTCGTGCCGGAGGACAGCAGGAACTGGCCCATCGAGGCGGCCAGGCCGATGCCGACCGTGACGATGTCGTTCGGCACGAAACGCATCGTGTCGTAGATGGCCATGCCTGCGGTGATCGAGCCACCGGGCGAGTTGATGTACAGGAAGATGTCGCGTTCCGAGTCTTCTGCGGCAAGGAGCAAGATCTTCGCGCAGATCTCGTTCGAGTTGTCGTCACGGACCTCTGAGCCGAGCCAGATGATGCGGTCCTTCAGCAGTCGGTCAAAAACACCGGGTGTGGGTGTCTGTTCGGCCATGTCAAGCTCCGTTTCAGTTATCGCTTCGAATTGAATCTATAGGAGCTAACGCACACAAACTGCTCTGTTCGCCCTCGGCAGATTGCCAGGGCCCGATTCGGCGGAAACTCGCCTCGCTGAAGGCCCCGAAGACAGCGAAAGGGCCGGATGTCTGTGACATCCGGCCCTCGTTCGCTCTGTGCGAAACTACGCGTGCGACACGCGTGGGAACTTACTCCGCTGCGGGAGCCTTCTTGGCTGCAGCCTTCTTCTTCGGCTTCGCTTCGACGACTACCTCTTCGGCAGCGTCTTCGGCGGGAGCCTCAGCAGCTGCGTCGGCAGCGTCTTCGGCCGGAGCGTCGGCGACGGCGGTGAACTCGGAGAGGTCAACCTTCTTGCCGTTGGTGTCAACGACGGTTGCCTTGCCGAGTGCGATGGCGAGAGCCTTGTTGCGAGCAACTTCGGCAACCATCGACGGGATCTGGCCGTTGCTGGACAGGGCCTGAACGAACTCGCTCGGGTCCATGCCGTACTGGCTGGCGCCCTGGATCAGGTACTGGGTGAGCTCGTCCTGGCTGACCTGCACCTTTTCTGCCTCAGCGATGGTGTCGAGCAGGATCTGCTGACGGAAGGTCTTCTCGCTGGACTCGGTGACCTCGGCGCGGTGCTCAGCGTCTTCGAGGCGGTTCTCGCCCTCGAGGTGACGGTGCACCTCGTCTTCGATGATTGCGGCGGGGATCGGGACCTCGACCTTGGCGAGCAGCTGCTCAACCATCTTGTCGCGGGCCTGGCTGCCCTGGCCGAAGACCTTCGAGCGCTCGACCTGGGTCTTGAGGCTCTCGGTCAGCTCGGCGATGGTGTCGAACTCGCTGGAGATCTGAGCGAAGTCGTCGTCGGCGGCCGGAAGCTCGCGCTCCTTGACGGCGTTGACGGTGACGGTGATCTCAGCGGTCTCGCCCTCGTGGTCTCCACCCATCAGGTTGGAGTTGAAGGTGGTGGTCTCGCCGGCGGTGAGGGAGTCGAGCGCCTCGTCGATGCCGTCGATCAAGTCGCCGGAGCCGACCTCGTAGGAGATACCGCTGGCTGTGTCGACCTCAACACCCTTGATGGATGCGACGAGGTCGATCTGGGCGAAGTCGCCGGTCTTGGCCGGGCGGTCAACGGTGATCAGGGTGCCGAAACGAGCACGCAGGGTGTCGAGTTCTTCGGCGACCTCTTCGTCGGACACCTCAACGGCGTCAACTTCGATCTTCAGGCCGTCGTACTTCGGCAGCTCGATCTCGGGACGAACGTCGACCTCAATGGCCAGTTCCAGATCGCCGGAGAAGTCTTTGTCGCTCGGCCAGGTGACGATGTCAGCCTGCGGGCGGCCCAGGGGGCGCAGCTTGTTCTCGGTGACAGCAGCGCGGTAGAAACCGTCGAGGCCCTCGTTGACAGCGTGCTCAAGCACAGCGGACTTGCCGATGCGCTGGTCAATCATTGCCGGCGGGACCTTGCCCTTACGGAAACCGGGAATGTTGATGCTCTCAGCCATGTGGCTGTAGGCGTGGGTGATGCTGGGCTTCAGCTCCTCGGGCGTCACCGAAATGGTGAGCTTGGCGCGCGTGGGGCTCAGCTGTTCGACCGTGGACTTCACGTGGGGACTCTCCTGTATCTGAACGATGTACTGGGGTGATGGTCGGGGCGACAGGATTCGAACCTGCGACCTCTCGGTCCCAAACCGAGCGCTCTACCAAGCTGAGCTACGCCCCGGATCGCCATCTCAACCCGATTGAGCCACCCACAGACGCGCAGTAATTCACGTGCCGTGCGGATTGACCTCGGTCAGTCTACTGCACTGTTGCAGGTGCCGGGGTGCACGGGATGCGACACACGCGGGACGCAGGACGTGGCACGAACTACCCCCGAACGTGTACTACGATAATTTGAGTGCCCGGTTCTACCGGGTCGCGGGGATGTAGCTTAGTGGTAAAGCCTCTGTCTTCCAAACAGATGATGCGAGTTCGATTCTCGTCATCCCCTCCACATAAATAAGACCCCCAATCGCCCCGAAGGGCCGGTTGGGGGTCTTACTCGTTTAACGGTTGCGTCGTCCCGTCCCTTCCCCGCTTCAGCCCCCGAATTCGGGTGGGGCCGCGTGAAACGTCGACACAAAGTACAAGCAGGCTGCGACGCTGCCGGCTATTGACACAATCGGGGCAAGCCACGCCCAGTTCCGAGTAGAACAGCACGATAAGCACGACGCCCTGGCCCAGAAAGAATGCGACCACCCCGCTTCCGGGGCGGTTTCGCACCAAGTGCCCGGAGCACCAGCCGTGAGGGGTCGCATATCGACCTTCGTTGGCGCCACGAAGGTCGATGTGCGCCCCCTCACGCGATGGCATCCGGCCGGCGAGTTCGTCCGAGGACTGAACACTCTCAGCCTGATTGGCTGAGCTCAGCAAGCCGTGCAAGCCCATCGGGAAGCCCCGCCTGCAGACGGCTCAGAGTGTTCTCCAGCTCTGCAGATCGCATGTACTCGGGCGGCACCCGCGCCGGGTTGAGCGCGACGCCGTCAGCCCAAACCTTGATGTCGGGTTCGGCTCCGAACGACTGCGTGGCGCGGGCGCCCAAGAGTGTCATGTTCGCCCATCCGGCCAGCGAGTTCCCGTACGGGGTCGGTGGGCACAACCGATTCTTCTCTTCTTCGTCCCGACGAGTCGCTTCCACGTATCCGGCGAGAGCTGCTCCGAAGCACGGAAACCCGGCTCGGATCGGCTGGAGAGTAATCGTTGACGGGCTCCAGATCGGTACGCGTGGCGGAGTCTTCAGACCGGACGCCGCGCAGTGCACGACGAGCGCGTCCCTCGCGATCGCTGTCTCCCCGTATTCCAGGGTGATACGCCCGCGCTCCACCCGCCGCACGTGCCCCAGGCGCACAACGTGCTCAATCGTGCGCAGCTGCTCGAGCTCCCAGCCGGCCAGCGTCGGCGTCCTCGCCATCGTCGGCATCACCGTCCGGTCGATGCGAAGCATGATGCCGGCATCTTCCAGCCTGAGGAACAGCTCCGCCAATGATGTCGCGGCCGCTGCCGCTTCCATGGTGTCGGCAGCCATGCCGAGGACTACGGCAGGATCCGGCTGCACTACCGCCCGGTTGAGCATCCACGGCTCGCGCGGTCTCACCCAGCAGATCGCTGCGGCATCCACACCATGCGACAGGAGCCAGATGCAGGCGTCGGTCGCGGTCTTGCCAGACCCCACGATCACGTATTGCCCTGGCGCCTCGCTGAGACGGGCAAGGTCATTGACCGCAATCACCCGGGCGTCGGTCGCAACGTCGAACGGGGGCGGCGTGGTCGCGGGAATATCGGGCGCGAGGTACCGCGCGTCCACGATCCGGCAGCGCGGCGACACGTCGATCCGCTCACCCGAGATGCGCGAGACGATCTGACCTGCCGAGTCGTACTCGCAGTTGGCAAAGAACTCGACACTGCCGGATTCCAGCATCCGGTCACCCAGGATGTGACTGTAGTAGGCGCAGATCTCTGAGACGTTAGCCCGCTCGTGCAGGCCGGCCTCCGGCCCATGCGCCTGCACCCTGCCGCCCAGGGGCGTCGACGCGACACCGTAGAAGGCGGAGGCCTGGTGCAGACGGACGAAGGGATATGCGTCCAACCAGTGCCCACCGGCGCTGTGACGTCGGTCGACCACGGCCACGCGAACGTCGGCGTGATCGATCAGCGCGTCAGTGAACGCCATACCGGAGGCACCGGCGCCGACGACGAGGTAGTCAGCCTGCAGGCTGCGCGTCATGGCGCAATTCAATCACCGCGGCAACTGCGGCACCAGGACCCATCCAGGTCCGGCCGACAAGGCCCTGACATGTGTGTTCGTCGCCGCGCCGAGGGTTCTTGAAGCGGCAGCGACGTCAGCCCTCGAGACCCAACCGGATGCTCTTCGGCAGCGACGCGACAATGATCGCGTGCGACTCGGCGATGAGCTCACGCACATGGTCGTCGGGCACGGTGCCATCGAGGCTCACCGTCACCCAGTGCTTCTTGTTCATGTGATAGCCGGGGTAGATGCCATCCACACTCTTGATCAGCCGCGGCACGTTCTCCGGCAACGCCTTGAGCGTGATCCTCGGGTGGGGAGCATCCGGTGCGTCAATCGAAAAGACCTTCCCGGCGACCTTGAACACGCGGGCCTCTGGCCCGAACGGGTAGGTTTCCTCGGCGCCGTTCAGGTCGAGCAGGAAGGCGGTCAATTCGTCTGGATTCATCTCGCTCGCCAGACTATCGCGCGGGGCACCGGTCGTCAGCGGCGCAGAGTGCGACCACGCCGGCGTCGGCCCGAGCGCAGCCGAATGGCATACTCGAAACGGTGACCACGAACCCGACCCGCGAACAAGCACGCCGCGGGCTGCTCGTCGACATCAGTCCGCTGCGTGAGAGTCCCGCGTTCGCCCGGCTCTGGGCGGGCGGCGCCATATCCGGCATCGGTGCCCAAATGACCGTCGTCGCGGTCGGTCTGCACATCTACGCGTTGACCGAGTCCACGATGGCCGTCGCCCTGGTGGGCGCGTTCGCGCTGATCCCGATGATCTTCGCCGGTCTCTACGGCGGGATGCTCGCCGATGCGTTCGACCGACGGCTCATCCTGATCTGGGGTTCGGTGATCGCCTGGGGTTCGACTATCGCCCTCGCGTCACTGGCCTGGCTGGGCATCGAAACGGTCTGGCCGTTCTATCTGCTCACGACGGTGAACGCGGTGGCCGCGACGGTGATCGGCACCGTGCGTTTCGCGGTGATCCCGCGCATCCTTCCGACACACCTGCTGCCGGCGGCGTCGGCGCTTGGCGGCATCAGCGTCGGGGTGATGGTCACCGTCGGCCCGGCGCTGGCCGGGGTGCTCGTGGCCACCGTCGGGTTCGGCTGGACCTACACGATCGACGCCATCCTCTTCGTCGCCTCGTTCCTCGGCATCCTCGCACTCCCCCGCCTGGCCCCGGAAGGCGACGTCGACAAGCCGGGCCTCGCCTCGCTCGTGTCCGGATTCCGGTTCCTCCAGACCGCGCCGAACGTGCGGATGTCATTCATCGTCGACATCATCGCCATGACCTTCGGCCAGCCCCGCGTGCTGTTTCCCGCCGTCGGCGCGCTCGTGCTCGGCGGCGGCGCGATCACCGTCGGCATCCTGATCGCGGCAGGGGCGATCGGGGCGCTGGCCACCAGCATCCTCTCTGGACGCCTCGGTCACGTTCGCATGCAGGGCCAGGCCATCTCCCGCGCCATCATCGCCTACGGCGCCTTCATCCTCGGGTTCGGGCTGCTGTTGGCCGTGCTGGCGACCGGATGGTTCGGCCCGGTCGGACCGTCGATCGAGAGGGCCAACGTGCCCGCGATCGTCATCGCCGCCGTTCTGTTGGCCGGTGCCGGCGGGGCCGACAACATCAGTTCCATCTTCCGGATGACGATGCTGCAAACCGCGGTTCCCGACAGCATGCGTGGGCGGCTGCAAGGCGTGTTCACGGTGGTCGTCACGGGTGGTCCGCGCCTCGGCGACATCTATGTCGGAGCGGTCGCCGTCCTTGGCGCCCTCTGGCTGCCTCCACTTGTCGGCGGCCTCGCGATCATCGTGCTGGTCTCGGTTCTGGTGCGTGCGCAGCGCACCTTCCGGCACTACGACGCGCTCGACCCGCGCCCGTAGTCGCGCGCGGGCCACGCCGGCACCGTGTCGCGATGACGCATCCCGGAGCAGAATGGGTCCATGCCAGAGATGGCGGATCCCCCCTCCGAGAATGAACCGGATGCTCCCCCATCCGGCAATGCACCGGATGCCCCCACATCCGATGCCGAGTCACCGGTTCCCGCCTCGGTGCGCGCCCAGCTGCTCGCGACCGAGCACTGGGGTTTGCTCGCCGCCCGCGGCACCACACAAAGCGAGGTGCTGAGCCGGATCGGCATGTTCCTCACCCTGACCTCCGCCGCTCTCGTAAGCCTCGCCCTTGTCGGACAGGCCAGCAAGTTCAGCGGAATCTTCCCTGGCTTCGCAATCGTGGTGCTCGGAATCGTGCTTCTCGTCGGCCTGCTCACCCAGCTGCGTGTGATGAACACCATGATGGAGGATCTGCAGTATGTGCTCGCTATGAACCGGCTGCGCGCCGCCTACGCCGAACTCGACCCGGGCATTGAACGCTACTTCATGGAATCCCGCTTCGACGACATGGCCGGGTCACGGGAGACTTACTATTTTCTAGGTCCCCGGGGTCCCAGCCAACTTCTCGGCAGTAGCGCGATGTTCATCATGGCGGTCAACTCGACACTTCTCGGCCTGCTGACCGCGGCGGCGGCCGGTTTCGTCACAGCGTCCACCGCACTCGCCGCGGCGGTAGGCGCACTGTTCGGCGTGGCCCTGCTTGCGCTATCGCTCTGGCGGGGCAGCCGGCGCTACTTCACATTCTGGAAGCGGCACATTCCAATGTTCCCCACCCCGCAGTCTTCCCAGGCACCGCCGACGCCCCCGGCACCGCCAACCTGACGCGGCTGAAACTAGCGCTGCAGAAACGCCAGAACGGCAAGCACCCGCCGGTGATCGGTGCCCGAGTCCTCGAGACCCAACTTCTGAAAGATTGCCGTCACATTCTTCTCGACGGCGCCGACCCCGATGACCAGGGCGGATGCGATCCCGGTGTTGGTGCGTCCCTCCGCCATCAACCCGAGCACATCACGCTCGCGCGGGGTGAGCGCGCTGAGCGGGTCGGTGCGGCGGGCGAGCAACTCCCGCACGACCTGCGGGTCGAGCACGGTGCCGCCGGCGCTGACCCGGGCCACGGCATCCTTCAACTCGTCGAGCGACGCGACGCGATCTTTCAGCAGGTAGCCGAGCCCGCCATCGCCGGCCGACAGAAGCTCCTGCGCGTACGTGCCCTCGACGTACTGGCTGAGCAGCAGCACGCCGATCCCCGGCAGCCGACGGCGCAGTTCGAGGGCGGCGCGCACCCCCTCGTCGCGAAAGGTGGGCGGCATCCGCACGTCGAGCACGGCCAGGTCGGGGGCAAGCGCCTCAACCTCGGCGAGCAAGGCGTCGGCATCGCCGTAGGCGGCAACCGTCTCGAAGCCGGCCTCGTCAAAGAGCCGAACCAGGCCTTCGCGCAGCAGCACCGAATCCTCGGCCAGCACGAGCCGGAGTTTCGCCGGCGGCGTCGAAATCGTCGGGTCGCCGCCGGGTTCACTCGTGTCAGACATTCATTCAGGATAGGGCGCGGAGCTGCCGCCTTGCGAAACGACTCAGGCCGCGGAACCCGCGCTGGTCGTGCGGGCGACCGTCTCGCCCACCGGGATGTGCGCTCCGATCGTCGTCGGCCCGCCGACGGGGCTATCGATGCTGAGAATCCCGCGGAGACCCCGCAGTCGCTCGTCGAGACCCGCCAGCCCGTGGCCGGGGGCGACCACCGCACCACCCACGCCGTTGTCGATCACCCACAGGTCGAGCCAGGTGCTGCCGTCGACATGCTCACGCAGTGTGGCGTGCAAACGGATGCTCGTGGCCACGGAATGCTTCGCCGCATTCGTCAAAAGCTCGGCCGCGACGAAATACGCACTGCGTTCAATCTCTGACGGAAGCCGAAGCTCGGGGTCCAGTCGCATCTCCAGAATCACTGGAACGGTGCTGCGCGCGGCCAGCGATTCGAGGCCGGCGACGAGGCCCCGGTCCTGCAGGATCGGCGGCACGAGCCCCCGCGAGAGCGCACGCAGTTCTTCGAGCGTGTCGTGTGCGTGACCGCGGGCTTCCTGGAGAAGTGCGCGAGCGGCATCCGGGTCGGTGTCGATCTTGCGTTCGGCGCTCGCGAGATCCATCTGCAAACGCACCAGGCGTTGTTGCGGGCCGTCGTGGATGTCTCGCTCGAGGCGGCGCAGCGAGTTGTCCTCTGCGGCCACGGCAGCTCCGCGCGACGCGCTGAGGTCGGCCACTTCGCGGCGCAACGCTTCGGATCCCCAGGCGCCGAGCATGCCTCTGGCGACTCCCTGGTGCACGCGCACGAAGAGGTGGGTGACGAGCGGGAGCGTGAGTAGAAAGACGATGCCGAGTACGAGAAAGAGCAGTGTCTCGCCGACGAACGGGTCGATGCTGATGGTGTTGCCGGGGAACATCCAATCGAGGATGGTGCGGTTCAGCCAAATCCTCTCGTCGGTGTCGCCGTTGGTGAAGCGACCCCAGATCCAATAGGTGATTCCGCCGACGCCGACCGAGAGCCAGACGACGGTGACGACCCAGGAAACGAGTCCGACCAGAAAGTTCACGATCATGCCGTGGAGCAGGTACAGCCAGTAGTGCCCGTTGATCAGTGGGCCGAGCAAGGTGCGCATCGGGGTGGCGGCGACACCACGCGGCTGCCAGGCCGGCTGCGTGATTTCCGGCTGGCCGGCCCAGCGGAGTCGGACCAGCTCAACCACGCCAAACCCGCGGGCAATGTAGAGGGAGGCGACGATGATGAAGAGGCCGATGAAGATGGCGATCATGCCCACGCCGGTGAAGAAAACGGTGGAGAGCACCGAGAGCGCGATGATGACGACCGGCAGGGTGAGCAGCAGGAACCCGAGCTCCTTCGGTACTCCGCGCCAGAGCGCACCATAGCCGCGGCGCGATGCCGGCGGCGTGGCCGCTACTGCGGTGGTGGTTACGGTGGTGGTTGCGGTGGCCGTGGTGTTCGACGCGGTGGGGTTCCCCGTGTCAGCTGGCGTGGCGGGATCAGGATGGGTCTGCACGCTTTCCAGCGTGGCAGACGGTGGCTCGGTATTCGACGACATAACTCAACTCTGGTCGCTGGGCGGCTGCAGAGTGATCCGGTGGGCATCCGACTTCTTCCGGGGGCAAACCCCCGCATGACGACAGATCCCCCTGATCACGACTCCTCATCACGACTCCTCATCACGACAGAAGCCCCGCCGAAGTTCGGCGGGGCTTCTGTCGTGCACGCTGGCGTGCTCGTGGTGTGAACGACGGTGCTAGTTGATCACCTTGTTGTCGCTTGACGATACGGTCAGCCACGGTCCGGCCGGAACATCAGCTGCTTCGACGAACTGCCAATCGACCTTGTCGGCGTCTCCGTCGAGTTCAGCGAAATTGAGGCAGCCGTTCAGCGCGGGCGAGACATCCATGCCCGCGCCGCCGTAGCGAGCGTTGGCCGGGCGTGCGTCGTTGCCTCCGAAGACGTAGGCCGAGTCGTGGTACTCGCCGGGGCCGGCGTCCGCGATCTGGCCGTAGCAGGTCTGGCCATCCTTCGTCAGCTTGACCCAACGGTTCTTCATCAGGCTGACCGAGGCGTCGCCTGCCTTGCCGGCGTAGGCCGGATCGTTGGCCCAGGGAATCACCGAACCGCGATTGGCGAACCCGGTCGAGTCGTTGACGTCGTCGTAGGGCAGATCGAGGTAGAACGGGTTCTGCTTGGGCGACATCGACGTCGGGAAGAATCCGTTCGCGGCGACGCGCTTCTCGGTCTCACACGATCCGCTCGAGGCGATCCCATCGCAACCACCGAAGTTGGCGAACCAGTTCGCGTCGTAGGTCGACAGCATCTGACTTCCGTCTTCAGCATTTGCATCGAAAATCTCGCCCACCCAGAACGTGGTCGCAACGATCCCGGTGTGCAGCGGATACGTGCTGGCGCCGGTACCCGTGGAGGCCGGCGGAGCGACGGGTGCCGTCGGAGCCACCGGCGCCGGAGGCGGGGTGGGGACCGGCACTGCGGTGGCAGAAGGACTGGGCTTCGGTGCCGGAGTGGCTGTCGGCTTCTTCTTGTTGTGCTTGTAAGTCTGGGACGACTTCGTTCCGTAGTCACGGTGGCCGTCTGCTGTGGAGGCGCGCGACGAATCAGTGCGTGCGGATGCCTTTCGTGAGTCTGCCTCGGCTGAGGCCGCGTTCACGCCCAGCGTCGAGGCAACGACGAGGGCGAGCACAGCAGCCCCCACGGTTCCCGTCGTTTTCGGATGGCGGCGAAACCATTTTCGAGCGGTTTGAATCACAACTTTCCCTCTCAGATTGAGTCGCCTCGACCCCTGTGAGGGGGGTGGGGCGACCCAGCGACCCTACGTGGGCGAAACTGAGAGAGTCATCATTTTGACGTGCCAATGCGCTGCGAGGAAACCAGCAATCTGCCTGGTCAGCAATCGATTCAATCCAAGTTGAATAGTTCTCAGAAACTCTCAGATTTGAACGTCTGACCGCGCCGAGTGCACGGACTACCGGCCGAGCCGACCATGCACCCGGCGCATCTCTGCGGCGAGAGCCTGACTCGCGTACGGCCCGCTGCCCTCGAGTTCGCCGATGATGCGCTCGACCGTTTCGGCCGGTTTGTTCTGGCTCATTTTGCTCTTCGCCACGAACCGGTCGACGCGCATCCGGAATCCCACGGTTCCGCTCACGATCCGCGCGGCATACTCGGCGTTCTCCAGAGTGTCGTTCATGCGACGGGGCTCGTCCATGCGATCTTCGAAGTGGTCGACGAGGTTGTCGAGAACCGCCAAGTTGTCGTCGTTGCTCAGCAGCTCCGGCGTTCCATAGAGGTGCGCTGTCACGAAGTTCCAGGTGGGAACCGCGGGCTTCGCGTCGTACCAGCCGGGCGAGATGTAGCCGTGCGGCCCTTGAACGATGAGCAGCAGTTCGTGGGCGCCCAGCTCATGCAGCTGTTCGTCGGGGCGCCCGACGTGACTCAGCACGACGATCTCGTCAGACGTCTCGTCGAGGATCACCGGGTAGTGCGACGCCACCAGCCCGCCCTGGTCGGGGTTGCTGACCATGGTCACCCACGGGTTTTCCCGGATAAGCCGCTTGATCTCGGCGATCTCGCCAAGTACGAAGCTGGGGTTCTGTCTCATGGATTCCTCACTTCATCGGGGGCGCCACAGGTCGAGCAGGATGCTATTGGTCAATCAGGATGTTACGGGTCGAGCGGATGTCGCAGCTCACGCAGTCCAGAGAGCCGTCAGGACTGGCAGCGGGGGCACCAGTACAGCTTGCGGGCACCCATCTCTTCGAGCGTGATATGAGTACCACAGACCCGACAGGGCAGGCCCTCACGTTTGTAGACCCAGTGCCGGTCGGCTCGATTGGCCATGGCCAACACATAGTCGTCACCGTCGAGGTCGTCCATGGTCATCATCTGCCCCGTTTCGACACCGATCTTCAGCAGGTGTGCCCAGTCCCGCCAGAGCGCGCGCACCGTGTCTTCGGAGAGCGATTTTCCGGGCGCATAGGGGTTCAGGTTGGCGCGAAAAAGCAGTTCGGCCCGGTAGACATTTCCGATGCCGCTGATGACGTTCTGGTCCATCAAGATGAGACCGATCGGGGTGGCCTTCTTGCGCACGACCGCGGTGAAGCGGTCTTCGGCTTCTGGGCTTGCATCGAGTAGCGGGTCGGGTCCGAGCTTCGCGATCACCGCATCTACTTGTTGCGGGTCGAGCACTTCACAGGCGGTCGGCCCGCGGAGGTCAGCACAGACGGTCTCGGTCAGCAAACGCACCCGCACCTGCCCGATCGGGTCGGGCGGAAAGGTCTCCGGAGCGTTTGTCTCTTTCTCCTGCTCCGACATGCGCACCCGGGTGCGCCGCGGGGCCCCAATTGAGTGCAGGGAGTTCTCGCCGGCCGAGTCATGGATCGGATCGAGAACCGTGCCCTGCTGGTTCGTCTGGCCCATCCGTCCGTTCGCT
Source organism: Leifsonia sp. 10L418 (assembly GCF_056395445.1). Lineage (NCBI taxonomy): Bacteria > Bacillati > Actinomycetota > Actinomycetes > Micrococcales > Microbacteriaceae > Leifsonia > Leifsonia sp. 10L418. Next base: position 146,069 of record NZ_JBFTJN010000003.1, read on the forward strand.
GAAGCGATCGTCGCATCCATCAGAATCTCGCCGGAGAAATCCCAGGCGCCGTAGAGGCCGAGGTGCACGCGCAGCCAGACCCGGTGGTCGAACTCGAGGAACATCTGCTTGCCGACCGCTCGGGCGTCGGTCATCACCAAGCCGTCGAGCTGAGCCGCGCCGAGTGCGAAACGGCCTTGGGGAGACGACAGCGACACCCGGCTGCCGACGAAGTTGCGTTGAAACTGTCGCGCAATGCGGTGGACTGAATGACCTTCAGGCACTGTTAGCGCCGAATGCCCTTGCCCGCGATGTCGCCGGTCAGTTCGTACTCGGCGAGCTGGGCGATGCGACGCGCATGGCGTTCTTCGTCGGAGAACGGCTCTGCGATGAAGGCGTCGATGAAGCTCGTCGCATCCTCAATCGTGTGCTGGCGAGCCCCGATCGAGATGACGTTGGCGTCGTTGTGCTCCCGAGCGAGTCTGGCCGTGCTCAGGTTCCAGACGAGGGCGGCGCGGGCCCCGGTCACCTTGTTCGCGGCAATCTGCTCGCCGTTGCCCGATCCGCCGAAGACCACACCGAGCGCTTCGATGCCCGCGGCCTGGTCATCGACAACGGACTGGGCCGCGTTGATGCAGAAGGCCGGGTAGTCGTCAAGCGCATCGTAGGACTGGGGACCGTGGTCGATGACCTCGTGTCCGGCACCGGTGAGGTGGTCGATCAGGTGACGGCTGAAATCGAGGCCGGCGTGGTCGGTGGCGATGTGGATGCGCATGAAGACAGTCTATTTAGTCGCGCCGGGTAGTTCGCCGCGCCGGGCGCCGCGTCGGTCGCCGCATCGAGACTTCGCCCGAGAGGCGTCGTGCGCGATAAGTTGGCTGCATGAGCGCGACGACAGCCATCGGAATCGACATCGGCGGAACCGGCATCAAAGGAGCGGTGGTCGACCTGTCTACCGGTGAGCTGATTTCGGAGCGGGTGAAGCTGGCCACCCCCAAGGGCGGCGCCCCCGACGACATCATCGAGACCACGCGAGAGATTCTGGAGAAGGTCTCCGAGGGGTCGAGTTCCCTGCCGATCGGCGTCTGCTTTCCGGCCGTCGTCAAGCACGGGCACACGATGTCCGCGGCGAACGTGTCCGAGAAGTGGATCGGTCTCGCCGCTGAAGAACGCTTCGAGAAGGGGCTCGGTCACCCGATCCACTTTGTCAACGACGCGGATGCTGCGGGTTACGCCGAAGCACAGTTCGGCGCGGCGAAGGGCGAGCCTGGCGTGGTCATCCTCACCACGCTGGGAACCGGTATCGGTTCGGCGCTGCTGATTGACGGCGTGCTCGTGCCCAACACCGAACTCGGCCACCTTGAAATCGACGGGCACGATGCCGAACGGCGTGCCGCGTACTCGGTGAAGGAACGCGAGGACTTGAGCTGGGAAAAGTGGGCCCATCGGCTCCAGACCTACTACTCGGCTCTCGAGGCTCTCTTCTCGCCCGATCTGTTCATCGTCGGCGGCGGAGTGTCGAAGAGCTACCAAGAGTTTCTGCCCCTGCTGAATCTCTCGACCCGCATCATCCCGGCCGTACACCGCAACAATGCCGGCATCCTCGGCGCGGCAGCCCTGGCCGTGAAATTTCCGACGACGCCCCGGGGACCACTCGTCGATGAACAGGTGCCGGCGACGACGACTCGTTAACCGTGACAGTTTGAGGAATGGGCCGGCTATTACGCCGGGTTCTGTCTCAGTGCCTGCGTCGAAACGCACGCACCCTCGACGGTCATCTATCTACGAGCTACGTTGCCGCAACCCTCTAGCGGCCTACCCGAAAACTCGGCGAGCAGCCTTAGCGTTTTCTGTCTGACCTTGCTCCGGACGAGGTTTACCGAGCCGACCAGGTCACCCTGGCCTCTGGTGGTCTCTTACACCACCGTTTCACCCTTACCGCAGGGCGTTTTCCGAGGAAAACGCCCTGCGGCGGTTTACTTTCTGTGGCACTGTCTCGCGGGTTACCCCGGGTGGGTGTTACCCACCGTCCTGCTCTGTGGAGCCCGGACGTTCCTCGGCATCCGTTTGAAAAACAAACGAACAACGCGACCGTCTTGCCGACCCATTCTTTGCTTAAGCCTAGCTCAGATGCCCGATTCTTCGGTGCGCACGAGGATGGCGCCGCAGTCGGGGCAGAAGATGACGTCGTTGGCCGGAGCCATCCGCACGGCTTCCAGGTCATTTCCGGTCAGCGTCATCGTGCATCCGCTGCAGGTACGAGCGCGCAGCAGCGCTGCAGCGTTTCCGCGACCCGCAATGTAGCGCTTCTCGTAGAGCTCGACGAGTTCGGGGGCGACGGATGCCGCGACGGCGGCCCGGTCGCGAATGGCCTCGGCACGCTGCTGATCGATGACAACCAGTGCTTCGTCGCGCACGCGCTCGGTCTCGGCGATCTGCTCGGCGATTGCCGCGCCTTCAACCTCGATCGCGGCGACGGCGGCTTCGTGCTCCTCGACGCGCTCCATCACAGCGATCTCGATCTCCTCGAGGTCACCCTGTCGCTTCTTCAACGCAGCGACCTCGCCCTCGTAGGCCTGGATGTCTTTGACCGACGAGCTCTGCTGCATGCGCTCGGTGTCGCGTGCGATGCGCTTCTCGACAACCTCAACGTCTGACTCGATGCGACGCAACTCGGTGCGCACATCCTCGAGCTCGCCCGTGCGCGCGGTCAACTTCTGGCGACTCGCGTCGGCCTTCTTGCCCAGTTCGGCCAGCTCGGCGTGCTGCGGCAGCGCCGTGGTCTGGTGCGCGAGCTGCTGGGCCTTGATGTCGAGGGCCTGGAGCCGAAGAAGCTCTTTCTGTTCTACGGGAGTTGCCTTCACGATGTCCTGACCTTTACGAATGTTGAGTGTGAATGAGTTGAGGGGCCGGCGGTGGTGCCGGGGTGGCGGGTGAAGAATTAGTGCATGACGACAAAGTCCCACGGATCGGTGCGCAGGTCGCTGACGTTCACCGTGACGCCGGGGAGCGCCGCGCGCAGCTGTGCGGCCGCGGTGTCGAGCCAGAGCCATTCGCTGGCCCAGTGGGAGACATCGATGAGGGCGGGGCCGCCGCTGATTTTCGCTTGTTCGCGCGACTCCGACGCCGGGTGGTGTCGCAGATCGGAGGTGACGTACACGTCGGAAGCGAGCACCAGCGGGTGGGCGAGCAGCGAGTCTCCGGCGCCGCCGCAGAGCGAGACGACCTCGACGAGTTGCTGGTAGTCACCGGACACCCGCACACCGGATGCCGTCGCCGGAAGCAGGTCGGCAAGCACACGAGCGAGATGGCCGAGCGTGACAGGCCGGGCGAGTCGGCCGACCCGGCCGATGCCGGTCCCCGGCTCGACACTCGACGTGATCGGCTGTGTGTCCTGGATTTCGAGGCGCTGAGCCAGGATGTCGGAGACCCCGTCGGTGACGACATCCGCGTTGGTGTGCGCAGCAAGCAGTCCGCAGTTCGCGCGGATCAACCGGGCCAGAAGCGCGCCCTTGTAGCGGTCTTCTGACACCGTGGTCACACCGCGCAGCAACAGCGGGTGGTGCACAAGAAGGAGGTCGGCCCCGGCTTCGATTGCCTCGTCGACGGTGTCGGACACGGCGTCAACGGCGAGATGAATCGACGAGATCTGGCGAGCCGGGTCTCCGCTGACGAGCCCGGAGGAATCCCAGGACTCCGCGCCGGACAGCGGCCACAGTTCATGGATGACTGAGGTTACTTCTGCGAGCGATAGAGACACCCTGCCAGCCTACCGGTCGCATCAACCGTGCCGCCTGTGGAGATGCAGGCCGTGGAACTCACTCGCGCCGTTTCGCTTTCCGCGACGCGCGCGTCTCGTAGACCGGTTCAGCATTCGGGGCAGCTTCGGGAGCGGGCTCAGGCGTGGGCTCGGGAACGACCGCAGAAGCCACGTCGGGCTTCACGTCCGGCGTCGCCGCCTCCCCCGGTTGCGGCTTCTTCTCCGCCTGCAGCCACGCCAGCGGATCCGCCGCGGACCCCGCCGCCGCAACCGGCGGCGCTACGTCCTCGCTCGGAACGCTTTCGTCGTAGTGGCCGCGCTTTCCGTGGTCCGTCTCCCGGTGGTGGTGATGGCGCGAGAACCACCAGCGTCGGCGAGCGGACGGCACGACATGCTCGCTCTCGTTCACGCGCGGACTCGCGATCGGCTGCGACGGAACCAGGGCGACATCGTCGGCGTCGTCGTCGAGCGAATCATCGAATCCGGCCTTGATGATGTCATGCGACGTCGTCGTCACGGCATCCGGATCACCGCCGACAATAATGGCCAGATCCGCCTCGGTCGGCGGTTCCGTCGGTTCGACGCCATCCTGCCCCTCTGGGCCACGATCTGACATCCCACTATTCTAGTGAGAAATCCTCAAATCAGCTGGTTAGCGTCAATTTGTCCGTCAGCTCACATGAATCGACGGCCGTCGTTTCGCGTTCGGTTCGGAGGCCCGGAGCACCTCGCGTGTCACCGGCGCGATCTCCCCCGCACCAGTGATCAAGAACTTGAACATGTTCGAAATCGGATTGCCTTCCGTCCACTCGAAGTAGATCTCGGGGATGATTCCGGTCTGATCGCGAATCTCGAGCAGCACCGACGCGATCGTGTTCGGCACGTTTCCGCTCGTCACCCTGAGCACCCGATAACCGTGCGCCGCCACCCCTTCAACGAGGAGATCCTCTTCGAAGTCTGAGGAATCCGACGGGTACACCTCGAGAAAAATCACCGACGACCCCGGCGGAATGTGCCCGTACCGGCGTTCGTCGCGACTCTTGTCGCGGTACTCGGCATCCGTGTCGACACCGGGCTCGTGGGAAATCAGCCGCACCGCGTCGTACTCCTCCGTGTCTTCCATGACATAGTCGAGCGCATTCGCGTCGAGCACCACAGAGGTCGCCCGCAGCTGGAACGAACGCCGCACGCGCGAGATCAGTGAGATTCCCACGATGCCGAGAATGAAAAGCGCCGCAATGCGCACGCCGTCCGGGCGCTCGAAGATGTTGGCGATGGTCGTGTACACGAAGATCAACGAGATCAGGCCGAATCCCGCAGTGCGCCACTTCTGGCGTTTGCGCCGCGCCGACAGGGCGACGGCGACGGATGCCGAGGTGATCAGCACCAGAACACCGGTGGCATATGCCCCACCCTGGGCGTCGACGTTGGCGTCGAAAACGACGGTGATGAGAAACGCGATCGCGATGAAGACGAGGACCAGGGGGCGTACCGCCCGCGCCCACTGCGGGGCCATTCCGTAACGTGGCAAGTATCGCGGTACCAGGTTGAGCAGACCCGCCATTGCCGACGCCCCGGCGAACCAGAGGATGCAGATGGTGCTCACGTCGTAGACAGTGCCAAACCCGTTGCCGAGATACTCGTGGGCCAGGTAGGCCAACGCGCGTCCATTTGCCGGTCCCCCGGGTTGAAAGTCCTTCTGCGGGATCAGGAACGTTGTGACGATGCTCGAGGTGATCAAGAATCCGCTCATGATGAGCGCTGATGTGGTCAACAATCGTTTGGTGTCGCGGATCCGCGTCGCCGGGTTCTCGTCGGTGTCCCCCGCGCCTCCCTTGACCTGCGGCATCACCGCGACCCCGGTTTCAAATCCCGAGAGACCCAGCGCAAGCTTGGGAAAGACCAGAAGTGCGATTCCGACGATCATCCAGGGATCGCCGTGTTCGGTGGTCAGCGCCGCCCACCAATCAGTGGCGACGTGTGGATGCTGCAGCACCTCACCGATCGAGACCGCGATGACCACGAGATTCAGCGCGAGATAGATGGCGACGAGCACAACGGCGATCCCGATTGCTTCTTTGAATCCACGCAAAAAGACAGCCCCGAGCAAAGCGATCAGCACCAGCGTCACGATCATCTGCGAATTGAGCCAGCTCGGCACAAACGGGTTCTCGAGAAAGTGGGCGGAAGCATCCGCTGCCGAGAGCGTGATGGTGATCATGAAGTCCGTCGCCGCAAAGCCAAGCAGCACCAGCACAAACAGCTTGCCGGCCCACCAGGGCAGCAAATTTTCGAGCATGTGTATCGAGCCAGAGCCCTTGAAACTTTCGGATGCGACGCGACGGTATACCGGCAACGCACCGAACAGGGTCAGGGCGACCAGCACGATCGTGGCGATCGGCGAGATGAGGCCGGCAGCCAGCGCGGCGATGGCCGGCTGATATCCCAGGGTCGAGAAGTAGTCGACACCCGTGAGGCACATGACGCGCCACCATGCGTGCGTCTTCTCGACGGCCTTGGCGTGCGGGCCAACGTGCGATCCGGTCTTGTCGACCAGGCCGTCGAGCATCCAGCCACGAAAACCCGTGCTCTGCGTTCGCAGTTTGCTCACCTGCACAGAGTACGCCCGGAGGGCTCTCAGCTCTCGGAAATTCTCACGGGGAGTCGTCGGTTGCCCCGGTCAGCTTTCCGCAGTCTCGAGCAGTGTCTTCGCGACGGTAAGGCCGGCCGTCTCGCTGTCCATCGAGGCCTGAACCGGTTTGCTCATCACGAGCTTCTTGATGCCGGAAAGGTCGGCGTTCAGTGAGAACGTGACCTCTGTACCGGAATCGGTCGCGCTGAACCGAAAATCGCCGTGGGGTCGCACCGGCCCGGCGACAACCTGGAAGCCGTACCGCAGAGGCGGGTCGTAGTCTGTCACCTCGATGTCGGCCTGGATGCGACGCCCGCCGGGTCCGGCGACGGTCTGCGCGATGCGTCGACCGACGGCGGGCGGTCCCTCCGCCGCGATGGTCTCGACATGTGAGCGCCACCGCGGGTCATTCGCCGGTTCGGTGAAGAAGGCGAACACCACGTCGATAGGACGGTTGATCATAATCACACGCGATGCACTCGGCATAACCCCAGGCTACGCTTGACCGGCCCACCGTGCTCCCACGGAGGATCCGAGGAGCCGCAGCCATAATTCGCAGCCACAATTCGACGGTGAATCTTCCGAAAACCGAGCATCGTGCTGGTTTGACGTAGTAGACATAGAGTGCGCCGATTTTGCAGCACTCTGATCAAGGAAGACCAATGACTACATCGCACCACGCCCGCGCCGCCGAACTCGTCTCCCAGCTCACCCTGGATGAGAAACTCCTGCTTCTCTCGGGGGCAAATATGTGGGCGACTGCAAGCGTGGGCGAGATTCCCTCGACGTTCCTCGCCAACGGACCGAATGGGGTCGGCAAGCAGGCATCGGCCGGCGACCACGTCGGCGGTGGTGAGATGCTGCCCGCCACGTGTTTCCCCTCTCCCTCCGTGCTCGCCTCCTCGTGGGATGTAGAACTCGTTGAAGAGGTCGGGGTGGCGCTCGGCCGTGAGTCCCGCTCGAAAGACGTCGGCGTGCTGCTCGGCCCCGGTCTCAACATTAAGCGCCACCCCGGCGGTGGACGCGTCTTCGAGTACTTCTCGGAAGACCCGCTCCTGGCCGGCAAGATCGCCGCCGCTCTTGTGCGCGGAGTGCAATCGCAGGGCGTCGGCTCCTCGATCAAGCACTTCGCCGGCAACAACCAGGAGACCTTCCGGATGCGGCTGGACTCCATCATCGACGAGCGCACACTGCGCGAGATCTACCTCACCGGGTTCGAAATCGCAGTGAAGGAGTCAGATCCGTGGACGGTGATGACCTCGTACAACCTCGTCAACGGTGAACACCCCGACGAATCGTCCCGCCTGCTGGGCACGATCTTGCGCGAAGAATGGGGCTTCGACGGCCTTGTCATGAGTGACTGGTTCGCGATCTCCGATCGTCCGGCCGCCGTCGCCGCCGGTCTCGACCTTGAAATGCCGGGCAATGGCGGGCTCTGGACCGGGCGCGTCAAGAAAGCGCTCGACAACGGCACTCTTTCTCTGGCTGCCGTGGACACCGCCGCCACCCGTGTCGCCGAACTGGCACTGCGCGCCGCCGCCGAGGCGGCCGGCCCCGCCGTCACGGCCGACCTCGACGCCCACCACGCTCTCGCCCGCCGTGCGGCCGCCGCCGGAACCGTTCTGCTGCACAACGACGGCATCCTGCCGCTCTGCGCAGAAGGCACAATCGCCATCATCGGCGCCGGTGCTGAGACGCCTCGCTACCAGGGCGTCGGCAGTGCCAGCGTCAACGCAATCACGGTCGAGACCGTGCTCGACGCGCTGCCCGCGCGACTCGGCGACAGCGCCGAGTACAGCTTTGTGCGTGGCTACGATGCTCAATCGGGCGCCGTCAGCGCCGAAGATTCTGCCGCAGCGCAGACGGCTGCTCGCGCGGCCGATGTCGCCGTGCTCGTGCTTGCGATCCCGGCCGGAAAAGAAGCTGAGGGGGTCGACCGCGAGCACCTCGTCTTCCCGCCCGCCATGAACGAACTGGTGCGCACGGTGACGGCGGCCAACCCGCGCACCGTCGTCGTGCTTGTCAACGGCTCACCGCTCGAGCTGCCGTGGGCGGATGAACCTGCCGCACTCCTCGAGGCCTACTTGGGCGGTCAGGCGGCCGGCCCCGCCATCGTCGATGTGCTCTTCGGCGACGCGGAGCCGGGCGGGCGTCTCGGCGAGAGTTTCCCGGTCGCGGCAGCCGACCTGCCCGCGGCGGCTCACTTTCCGACCACGACGCCGACCCAGGTGCAGTACCGCGAGAACCTTTACGTCGGTTACCGCTTTCACGACACATTCACTGTGGCCCCGCGCTACCCGTTCGGGCACGGCCTCGGCTACACGAGCTTCGAATACGGCGCAGCAGAGGTCTCCGGCGAGGGCGTGGACCGCACCATCACCGTCTTGGTGACGAACACGGGTGATCGCACGGGCTCAGAGGTCGTGCAGCTCTATGTGCACGCCTCAGGCTCCTCGGTTCACCGCCCCGAGCAAGAGCTCAAGGGGTTTGCCAAAGTGCACCTCGCACCGGGCGAGACGCAGAGCGTGAGCCTGGTGCTCGGACACCGTTCCTTCGCGATCTACGACGTTGCGAGTGCCCGGTGGGCCGCGGAATCCGGCGACTACGAGATCCGCGTCGGTTCGTCCTCCCGCGACATCCGCGCGACGACGAGCATCCGCCTCGACAGTGGCGAGACCGTGACCCCCGTTGCGCGACCCGTGGGCGCCGTCGCAACGACTGACGAGTTCGCACGGCTACTCGGTGGCCCGGTTCCGCTGGCGAAGGCGCTCTTGCCGTTCAGCATCAACTCCCCCGTCGCCGATCTGCACGCCACATGGCTCGGTCGGCGTCTCCACGGCGCGCTGCTCGGCGTAATCACCAAGCAGCTTCCCGCCGGCGATGAGGACACCCAGGCGATGATGCACGCCGTGGTCGGTGGAATGCCGCTGCGCGCTCTCTCGGCGAACTCCGGCGGCCGTCTCAGCCTCGACACGATGGACCGCATCGTGAGCGTGCTCAATGTCGCATCGCCCCACGCGCGGCGAGCTCGCCGAGCAGTGAAGAACTAGAGGCTGACGGGCGAGCCGGGTCCCCACGGGATACCGAGCAGGAACCAGGCGGCGAAGAGAACGATCCAGCCGATCAGAATCCAGACGGTGTAAGGCACCATCAACGCGATGATGGTGCCGATTCCGGCATCCTTCTTGTAGCGCTGCGCGATCGTGACGATGAAGGGCAGGTAGACCATCAGCGGGGTCAGCACGTTCATCGGCGAGTCACCGACGCGGTAGGCCGCGAGCAGGGTCTGCGGGGCCACATCGAGCGACGCGAAGATCGGCACGAAGATCGGGGCGAAGATCGCCCACTTCGGCACAACGCCGGGCAGGATCATGTCGAGCACGAAGATGACGAGCACGAAGGCGACGAGGAGCACGACGGCGGGAACGTTCGCCTGCTCCAGCACATGAGCCGCCTCGACGGCAGCGACGGTGGGGAGATTGGTCCAGTTGAAGAGGGCGATGAACTGCGAAATCATCAAGAACATGATCAGCAGGCCGCCGAGTCCGGCGAAAGTCTTCGCGATGGCTCCGACGACGGCGTTGCTGCCGCGCAGCGTGTTCGCCCCGATGCCGTAGCACACGCCGCACACCAAGAAGCCGAGGGAGATGATGAAGATGAGGCTCGCCATGAACGGCGTGGCGCCAATGAGCTCGCCGGTGGCGTTATCGCGCAGCGGCGCTCCCGGCGGGAGGCTCAACGCGAGCACGATGGCCGCGACGACGAGCAGGCCCCACATCGACAGGCGCAGGCCACGGGCTTCGCCGGCGTCATTGACGGGCTCGCCCGTCGTGACATCCACCGGTTCGGCCATCTCGTAGACGCCCAGACGCGGCTCGACGATTTTCACGGTGACGACGACGGCGATGAGCGCCATCAGTATCGACGAGGCGATGCTGAAGAAGAAGTTGGCCGTCACGGTGAGCGGCTGCAGGCCGATGCTGCCGAGCGCCTCGTTGGTGATTTCGGTGAGCATCGAGTCGACCGGTGTGATGAGCACGTTGACCGAGAAGATCGAGCCGACACCGGCGAACGCGGCGGCCATACCGGCCAGCGGATGACGCCCGACCGAGAGGAACGCGGCGGCGGCCAGTGGAATCAGGATGAGGTATCCGGCATCGGAGGCGACCGACGACAGCACGCCGACGAAGATGAGGATGAAGGCGAGCGACCAGCGCGGGGCGACCTTGACGACCTTGCGGATGAGTGCGCCCATCAGGCCCGCTTGTTCGGCCACGCCGACACCGGCCATTGCGACCAGGGTCACGGCGACGACGCCGAAGCCCGCAAAGTTGTCGACAAACGAGGAGAAGAAGAACTGGATTCCGTCGCTCGAGAACAGGCTGCGCACAGCGAAGGTCTGTTCGCTCGCGGTGTAGTCGGGAAGCGTCACAAACGCGTCGGTGTTCGTATCGAAGGGCACCAACGTGCCACCGAGCGCGTCGTTGAGCTGCTGAAGTTGTTCGGTCGGCACGGGGGTGACGACCTCATCGGTGACGCTGACTCCGGCCCAGGAGAGAATCGCGGAGATGATGGCGATGAGCAGAATCAGGTAGACGAACATGATCGTTGGGTTCGGAACCTTGTTGCCCAACCTCTCGATCTTGTCGAGAAATGTGCCTGACCCCTTCGTCGTCGAAGTCGCTGCTGCTGACGTCATCATGCCCCCCACCTGTCGGCCACCTCGGCAGAAGCCGGGCTGATGCGGCCTCCAGCGGCCGCCGATCTCACCCTAATGGGAAGAAGAAACGTACTGGATATCTGCTTAGGTGAAGTAGCCCTGGGCTAACTCAGCTTTCGGAACTTTTCGACGATGTCGCCTGTCGCCATGGCTGTCTGACTCTGGCAGCGTTAGTCAGCTCACCTAGCTCTCGGGCCCCGGTCAACCGTCTCGCAATCGTGGGCGGTCAGGCCTCTCTGGTCACGTTGCCGCGTTCTCGTGTAGAAGATTGCCCGAACCATATCCAAAGGGGTCGAGCCGTGACGAAGATGAGCACCGCAAAAAGGCTTTGACTGATGACCCCGAAGGACGAGAGTCCGCCGACCGTAGCGAAGACGGTCCAGTTCACTGCGATGTCGGCGATGATCACGGTGCTGCCGAGCACGATGCCGGAGCGCCGTCGAAAGATGATCAGCGCAGCGGTGGCCGGATCCAGGATCGTTAGTGTCACCCAGAACAGCCGGACGCCGAGCGGGAAGGCGCTGTAGGCGTCTAATCCGCCGACGATCAGATCCGCCGTATGAGTGGTTGTTCCAACGAGAAAGCCGATCACCCACATGACTTGGAACACTCTGAGCGCTCGTGCTGATGCGGTGAGAGCGATCATTCGCCCATGATACCGAGCCCGCAAGGGCAGTCGAGCAGGAGCCGATTTGAGAACACCTTGCTATTGGCTTAGCAAGAACCCCTATGACGACCGCTGAAGTCACCGCCCCGAGCACTACCTGGGGACCCGCAATTCTCCGAGATGCGCACCGGATGGTTATGGGTCCACGGTGGCACGTCCTGCGCCGTCTGTGGACGATTACCAGTGTCTCGATCGGATGTGGACCCGTGGCAACGCATTGCTGGAGGAGTCGGTAGAAGAGCAGTCCGCGGCTCTTGCATCCACGCCCACGCCGTCTCATACGATTTCAGACCTAGCACTCTCTGCAACCCCAACGCAGAGACGCCATTCTGAAGTGATGAACCACGCCGCCGCAAACCATGTCGGCAACGGCGTACGTGTCCGGTCGAAGATCGTGCCAGCCGTCACCGACGTGCGTCGACCGCAGTCGCGACACATAAACAGAGCATCTCCAGTCCGCCAGAACCGCGTCGAGGCGCAGGCCGGACAAACGAAGCCCGCCGGCCACCGAAGGCCAGCAAGGTACTTAAGACAATCGCGCTGCGAAGAGAAACGCTCCTGGAACTCACCAAACGTCGATGGAAAGTCGACACCGGATCGCGGACCCGAAACGCTCATGTCAGTCACAACTCACCGCTACTTCACCTAAGCAGATACCCAGTAGAAACGTTCTACTCGCCACCGCGCCGGGCTTCATTCTGTCCGCGCTCTGAGGCGGGCAGGCCCGATACTGGATTCGTGCTCGACTCCAACGTCACTGCAACCCCGACGGCCCTCACCTGGCGGCTGCTGCCGGCTGTGCTCATCTCGGCTTCCGCCGTTTTGCTGTTCGGCGTGCAAGTTCCCGTGGCGGGCTACGGGGTGCTTGTGCTCGGCCTCCTGCTCGCCTGGTTCATCGACCGGCCGCTGTTTCGCGACTTGCTGCTCATTGCCAGTGGCCTCGGCATCATCAGCACGATCTCGCTTGAGGCCAACATCGACTACCCCAACATGGTGCTCTTCGGAGTCGTGCTGTCCGCCGCCGTTCTGGTGCCGTTCCTGATCCAGCGTTACGTCTACCGTGAGAGGGTCATCCGGTTTCCGTGGAAGGGAACCTGGCCGTGGACGCGAGCGCAATGGTGGTACATCGCCGTCGTGGTGGTGGCCGCCATCGTGCTGTTGCCTGCCTACTTCATCGGCTCCGGTTCCTACCAGAACTGGCCGGCGGTGCACGAGCCTGATGAGGTTGTCCGGCTGTTCATCGGGGTGAATGCGGTCGGCATCTGGGACGAGCTGTTCTTCATCTGCACGGTCTTCACGCTGCTTTGCCGGCATTTTCCGGTCTGGCTCGCGAATCTATTGCAGGCCACGATCTTCGTCTCATTTCTGTGGGAACTCGGCTACCAGAGCTGGGGGCCGCTGCTCACCATCCCGTTCGCGCTCGTGCAGGGCGCGATCTTTCGCATGACCCGTTCACTCAGCTATGTGGTGACCGTGCACCTACTCTTCGACCTGGTCGTTTTCGTCGTCATCGTCGCGGCGCACAATCCGGACTGGTTCGGCGGGTAGAAGGATGCCCAGGGCAACGCAGAAGGGCCAGGTCAGAATTGCTTCTGACCTGGCCCTGGCGGAATCCTGCAGGTGAGCGGAACCTAGGCCGTTGTGGTGATCCCGCGTCCGAACGTGAACGCACGGACGATCTGCACCACACCGATCACGATCAGCGCGATCCCTGTCAAGAGGAAGAGCAGCTGCGCGCCCCACAGCGGTGCGAACAGCAGTGCGATACCGGCGATGATGCTGACGATCGCGAGGATGACCGCCCAGGTCTTCGACGGTGCATCGCCGAGCTGCACGAGTGTCGCGACACCTTCGATGATCCACAGGATGCCGATCGCGATTCCCAGGAAGACGGCGAGGAACTCCACCGTGCCCGACAGGTTCCCGAATGCGAGGCCGGCACCGATCAGAAAGAGGACGCCGAGGATGATGTCGAGCGCCCTGGCCCCACCTGAGATGCCTCGGGCGAAGATGCCGATGCCGACGTATACCAGGCCGGCGACGATGAAGTAGATCCCCAACAGGATGGCGATCGTCGCTGCAGCGGCCTGCGGCTGAAACGTGATCAAGAGGCCGATGAGGAGAGTGACGACTCCGCCAACGCCCAGGGCGATGCGGATGCCGTTGACAGCGGACTTGGTGAGGTCGCCTGAAGTGAACGAGTACCCGCCGAGAGCCGAACCGGATTGAGTGGACATCTGAAACCTCCTGCAGCAACGGGTGAGCAATTGTGCTCAGGCTATTCCCAGCATCGCTCGCCTGTCACGATATTGCGAGGGCGTGTCGTCGATCGCGGCATCTCGCGTACGTTTCTGCGGGAATCGCGGCTTCGGCCCGCTCAGCAGGTGCTCTTCACCGCATCCGTCAGCGTTGTCAACGAGGTGCCCAGTGTCTTGACCGCTGTGCCGACGGCGGTCAGAGACTCGACCGTCGGCGCGGCCGTGGCCGCGTCAATGCTTGAGCCGACCGATGCGGAAGCCTGCTCGACGGCGTCGATCTCGGTGGCGTACTGATCTTTGGCGTCGGCCTTGACCTGACTCAGGTCGGTCTGCACCTGGGTGAGCTTGGTCTGCAGCTCCGCCAGCGCGCCCTGGTCGAGCGCGACGTTCTTGACGTCAGAGACCGACTGCTTGAGCGATTCGACCGCGCCACACACCGCCGGCGAAGCCACCGGTGATGCCGTGGGCGGTTCGCTCATCGTGCATCCGGAGGTGATCAGTGCCGTCAGGAGTGCTCCTGCGGCCAGAAACGAGGTGATGGCCCGACTTGTCATGGCGGTGAGGCTACTCCCGCCTCCGGAAACAGAAAAGGTCAGAGGCGGAAACACCGCCTCTGACCATTCTTTCTTCCTGCTGTGGGCCCTACCGGGATCGAACCGATGACATCCACGGTGTAAACGTGGCGCTCTACCAGCTGAGCTAAAGGCCCTGACAACCAGCCACTCACGTGGCGAATCAGGTTGTTTACATCCTAGCCAATCCGCCGGGCCCGATCAGAATCGAGCTCGCAACTCGCGCGCGTCGCAGGGTGTACTCCAGCACGTTCGCCGCTGTGTTCTACGATGACGCATGACCACCAACGGACTCACCTGGCACGCCAAACACAACCAATCGCTGAGTCGTGGGGCTCGTGCGGCCGACATCATGCGCAACGGCATGGGCAGCTGGCCGTTCGTCGGCGGATTCATCGGCATCATGCTCATCTGGGCCGCAATCAATATTGCGCTCCCGAATGACAGCAAATGGGACCCCTACCCATTCATTCTGCTGAACCTGTTTCTCAGCATGCTGGCGGGTCTGCAGGGCGCAATCCTGCTCATCGCCGCGAAAAGACAAGACGGAATCTCTGCCGCTTTGGCTCAGCACGACTATGACACGAACCTCGCGGCCAAAGCTTCGATCGACAAGTTGATGACCATCGCTCATGGTCAGACTGAGATGATCACCGAGTTGCACCGCTTGCTCGCGGCCGAGCGTGTCGGCTCGGAGGCGTAGCAGCTAGGCCGGCTGCAGCTCGTCGAGCGCCGCCCGGTAGGCGGCCAGTGAACGTGCTTCACCGGGGGCCGTGATGAAACTGGCACGGATGATGCCGCTCTGGTCGATCAGGAAGGTCGCGCGATTAGCGAATCCCTTTGCATCAAGGAACACTCCGTATTCCTTCGCCACGCCGCCGTGCGGCCAGAAGTCGGCGAGCAGGCTGAACTCATAGCCTTCCTGCTCGCCCCACGCACGAAGGGTGTGCCGGGAGTCAACGGAAATGCCGATCAGTTCGACGCCGCTGTCGGCGAAGAGCGACAGATTGTCACGCAGCTCGCACAGCTCATTGCTACAGATTCCCGAGAATGCCAGCGGGAAAAAGACCAGCGCGACTGACTTCTCACCCCGGAACTGACTGAGCTGGACTGACTGTCCGAACTGGTTGGTAAGTACAAAATCGGGTGCCTGGGTGTCGTTCTCCAGTGCCATGGCGCAACGTCCTTTCCGCGCCACGGTGAACCCGTGGCAAGCCAAGCTGCACAGCCTAGTCCGGGCAGCTGCGGGAACCAAGAACGGTCGCTGGGAGCACCGAGGATGCTGCGGCGCGTACGCGGAGTTCAGCAAGAATCAGTAGGCTGGCGGGTGGTGCCGATGGTCGTGATCCGACCCACCCAGATATGCGGCACGAAACCCAGGCACGACCTGCCCAACACAGAGAGGTCGAGTGTGACTGTCAACGACCAGGACCCGTACTCGATGGACAACACCGACGCAGATCCAGAAGAAACGGCCGAATGGTCGGAATCGCTGGATGCGCTTGTCGCCGAACATGGCCATGAGCGAGGTCGAGAGATCATGCTCAGCCTGCTCAAGCGGTCCAAAGAACTTCACCTGGGCGTGCCCATGGTGCCGACCACCGACTACATCAATACGATCGCCGCAGAGAACGAACCAGCGTTCCCCGGCGACGAAGACGTTGAACGCCGCTACCGCGCCTGGATTCGTTGGAACGCAGCGATGCTCGTGCACCGCGCCCAGCGCCCCGGTATTGCCGTCGGTGGCCACATCGCCACGTACGCATCGTCTGCCGCGCTTTACGAAGTTGGGTTCAACCACTTCTTCCGTGGCCAGAACCACCCCGGCGGCGGCGACCAGGTCTTCATCCAGGGTCACGCCTCCCCCGGCACGTATGCCCGCGCCTTCCTCGAAGGACGCCTGAGCGCCAACCAGCTCGACGGTTTCCGCCAGGAGAAGTCACACGTCGGCGGCGGACTGTCGTCCTACCCGCACCCGCGTCTGATGCCCGAGTTCTGGCAGTTCCCGACCGTGTCGATGGGTCTCGGACCGATCAACGCGATCTATCAGGCACAGGCAAACAAGTACCTGACCAACCGTGGCATCAAGGATGCCAGCGACCAGCAGGTCTGGGCCTTCCTCGGCGACGGCGAGATGGACGAGGTCGAAAGCCGCGGTCAGCTTCAGGTTGCCGCCAACGAAGGTCTCGACAACCTCAACTTCATCATCAACTGCAACCTGCAGCGCCTCGACGGCCCGGTGCGCGGTAACGGCAAGATCGTTCAGGAGCTCGAGAGCTTCTTCCGCGGTGCCGGCTGGAACGTCATCAAGGTCGTTTGGGGCCGCGAGTGGGACGACCTGCTCACCCGCGACACCGATGGCGCCCTCCTCAACCTGATGAACGTCACCCCCGACGGCGACTACCAGACCTACAAGGCCGAGAGCGGCGCATACATCCGCGAGAACTTCTTCGGTCGCGACCCGCGTGCACTCAAGCTCGTCGAGGGCTACACCGACGACCAGATCTGGAACCTCAAGCGCGGTGGCCACGACTACCGCAAGGTCTACGCCGCGTTCAAGGCTGCATCAGAGCACAAGGGCCAGCCGACCGTCATTCTGGCGAAGACCGTCAAGGGCTACGGCCTCGGACCGAGCTTCGAGGGCCGCAACGCGACCCACCAGATGAAGAAGATGACGCTGGAGAACCTCAAGACCTTCCGTGACAGCATGCACGTGCCGATCACCGACGCTCAGCTTGAAGAGAACCCCTACCTGCCGCCGTACTACACCCCCGGCGCGTCGGACCCGGCGATCGAGTACATGCACGAACGCCGCCGCGAACTCGGTGGATACCTGCCGGAACGCCGCACCAAGTACACCCAGGTGAACCTGCCGGACGACTCGACCTACGCGATCGCCAAGAAGGGCTCCGGCACGCAGGAGATCGCCACCACCATGGCGTTCGTTCGTCTGCTGAAAGACCTGTTGCGGTCGAAGGAGTTCGGCAACCGCATCGTGCCGATCATCCCCGACGAGGCCCGCACGTTCGGCATCGACGCGTTCTTCCCGAACGCCAAGATCTACAACCCGAACGGCCAGCACTACACCTCGGTCGACCGCGAACTGCTGCTGTCGTACAAGGAGAGCCCGCAGGGCCAGATCCTGCACGTCGGCATCAACGAAGCCGGCGCCATGGCTGCGTTCACGAATGTCGGAACCTCGTACTCCACCCAGGGTGAAGTTCTCATTCCGATCTACGTGTTCTACTCCATGTTCGGTTTCCAGCGCACGGGCGACGCCATGTGGGCTGCCGGCGACCAGATGGCTCGCGGATTCATCATGGGCGCCACGGCCGGTCGCACCACCCTCACCGGTGAAGGCCTGCAGCACGCCGACGGCCACTCGCACCTGCTCGCTTCGACAAACCCGGCCATGGTCTCCTACGACCCGGCCTACGGTTACGAGATCGGCCACATCATGCGCGCCGGCCTCGACCGCATGTACGGCGGCACCCACTCCGACCCGAACGTGATGTACTACATCACGCTCTACAACGAGCCCCTGGTGCAGCCGGCCGAGCCCGAGAACGTGGATGTCGACGGCATTCTGCGCGGGATCTACCGCTTGAACCAGTCGACCGTCGCCGGTCCGAAGGCGCAGTTGATGGCATCCGGTGTTTCGGTGCCGTGGGCCCTCGAAGCCCAGCAGCTTCTCGCCAACGACTGGGGTGTATCGGCCGATGTCTGGTCTGTCACCTCGTGGACCGAGCTGCGTCGCGACGGCCTCGCGGCAGAGGAGCACAACTTCCTCTACCCCGAAGCTGCCGAGCGCACGGCCTACGTCACCGAGAAGCTCGCCGGAGCCGAAGGCCCGTTCGTTGCGGTCTCCGACCACATGCACGCGGTACCCGACCAGATTCGCCAGTTCGTTCCCGGCGACTTCGCAACGCTGGGTGCCGACGACTTCGGATTCTCCGACACCCGCGCCGCAGCACGTCGCTACTTCAAGATCGACAGCCCGTCGATGGTCGTGCGCACCCTCCAGTTGCTCGCCCGTCAGGGCAAGATCGACCGCAGCGTGGTCGCCGCAGCAATCGAGAAGTACCAGCTGCACGACGTGAACGCTGGAACCACCGGCTCTGCCGGGGGCGAGAGCTAACTCACACCGTGGCACCGGCGCCCAAGACGAAAGAGCAGACGCTCGCCTGGCTTCGAACGATTTCAGGCGAGCTGTCGACAGCGACACTCAAGCGACTCGAGGACACGCTGCCCTGGTATGGCGAAATGCCACCAGGGCGGCGGTCCGCCGTCGGCCTTGTCGCGCAAGCGGGGATCACCTCGTTCATCTCCTGGTTCGACGACCCCAAGTCGACACCCTGGATTGCTGCCGACGTCTTCGGCGCCGCCCCACGTGAACTGCTGCGGTCGATCAGCCTGCAGCAGACTCTTCAACTCATTCGTGTGACCGTCGAGGTCGTCGAAGAACGGGTGAAGGAGGGCGGCGAGCTTCTCCGTGAAGCGATCCTGCTCTACTCCCGGGAGATTGCATTCGCCTCGGCGGATGTCTACGCTCGCGCCGCCGAGGCCCGCGGCCTCTGGGACGCCCGCCTTGAAGCCCTCGTCGTCGACTCCATTCTCTCCGGGGAATATGACGATGAGCTACCGAGCCGCATCGCTGCTCTGGGCTGGCACGGTCACGGCGAAGCGTGTGTGCTCGTCGGCACCACCCCCAAAATGCTGGACGTCGACCAGTTGCGTCGCGCCGCCCGCCACATGTCGGCCGACGTTCTGATCGGAGTGCAGGGCAACCGGCTGGTTCTGGTGATCGGCCGCGCGCACCCGACCCCGGTCGACAGCGACGACGCGATCGGCACCGCAGCCACGCTGACCTTCATGGAAATCGCGATGGCACTCGAGCCCAACTTCGGGCCGGGGCATCTCGTGCTCGGCCACGAGGTTCCGAACCTCGTCGATGCGTCGAAGAGCGCCAAGGCGGCCCTTGCCGGTTTCGCCGTCGCCCGTTCCTGGCGCAACGCTCCACGGCCGGTGCAGGCAGACGACTTGCTGCCGGAGCGCGCTCTGGCGGGCGACCCGCTCGCTCGCGCCACCTTGATTCACCGCATCTATCGACCGCTACAGGCTCACTCCACCGAACTTCTGACGACACTGTGGTGCTACCTCGACAACGGTCGTTCACTTGAGGCGACAGCGCGGGAGCTCTTCGTGCACCCGAACACGGTGCGCTACCGCCTGAAGCGGGTCTCCGAGGTGATCGGCTACGACGCGACCGGCGCCCGGGAGGCGCTGATCCTGCAGTCGGCATTGATTCTCGGCTCGATCAGCGATCACGACGGGTCGACGCGGCGGCGCTAGCGTTCGTTGGTCGAGCTTGTCGAGACCAGGTCACCGGATCTCGACAAGCTCGATCACCGGAGTGGCTCGATCACCGAGCGTCTGAGTGTTCCCACAAGGGATACGCCAATTCTTGGTGGAGTGTCAACACACCGTCCTCCGACAGGATTGAGAGACTAGTCAGGTGATTGTCGTCGTTTGCCCTGGACAGGGCTCGCAAACCCCCGGTTTCCTCGCACCCTGGCTGGAACGCCCCGATTTCGCCGCAGACCTGCGCGCGATTTCCGACGCGGTCGGACTCGATCTGGTTGCCCACGGCACGACCAGCGATGCCGACACCATCCGCGACACAGCAATTGCCCAACCGCTGATCGTCGCCGCCGGTCTCCTCACCCTCAAAGCGCTGCTCGCCGACGGCCGTCGTGAGCGTGTCGCCGGCATCGCCGGGCACTCGGTCGGCGAGCTCACCGCCGCAGCAGGTGCCGGCATCCTCAGTGATGCTGAGGCCGTGCGTTTCGTGCGCGAGCGCGGTGCGGCAATGGCGGCGGCCGCCGCTCTGACGCCGACCGGCATGAGCGCGGTCCTCGGCGGCGATGAAGCCGAACTTCTTACGCGCCTCGACGAGCTCGGTCTCGAACCGGCCAACTTCAACGGCGGCGGACAGATCGTCGTCGCCGGCGCACCTGACGCCCTCGCCGCCCTGGCCGAGAACCCGCCGACACGCGCCCGAGTGATTCCCCTTCAGGTGGCCGGCGCATTCCACACCCGGTATATGAAGCCCGCCGTCGAGCGTCTTGCCGAGGTCGCGACCGGTTTGCAGACGAACGATCCCACTCTTCCCATCTGGACGAACAACGATGGGAGCCGCGTGACAAGTGGCTCCCGATTCGTCGAGCTTCTCGTCGGCCAGGTGTCGTCGCCGGTACGGTGGGACTTGTGCATGGCCGCCTTCTCGGAGGCCGGCGTGACCGGAATCATCGAGGTCGCCCCCGCCGGCGCCCTGGTGGGACTCGCCAAACGTGCATTGAAGGGCATTCCCAGCGTGGCCATCCGCACTCCGGATGACCTTCCCGCCGCCTGGGAGCTGATCGATCAGCACGCCTGATCGCTCCTCCCCCATCCCGGCCCACACAGCCCGGCCCACCCAGCCCTCGACCAAGAGATACCCATGACGAAGCCCCTCCTTGTACAGTCGCACGGCCCCGCGTTCACCCGCATCCTCTCCGTCGGCGCCGCCCGCGGCGACCTGATCGTTCCGAACGACGAGCTGGTCGGTCCGATCGACTCCTCCGACGAGTGGATTCAGCAGCGCACGGGCATCATCACCCGCACTCGTGCGAGCCGCGACATCAACGCCGTCGACCTCGCCACGGATGCCGCCCGTGAGGCCATCGAACGCTCCGGCATCGCCCCCGAGCTCATCGACCTCGTGATCGTGGCCACCATCAGCAACATTCAGCAGACCCCGTCGATCGCCGCCGTCGTGGCCGACTCCGTCGGTGCCAACCCGGCTGCCGCCTACGACATGAACGCCGCCTGCGCCGGCTACGCCTACGCGGTGGCTCAGGCCGACGCGCTGATCCGTTCCGGCGCCGCTCACTACGCGCTCGTCATCGGCGCCGAGAAGCTCTCGGATGTCGTCGACCCGACCGACCGGAGCATCTCCTTCCTTCTGGGCGACGGCGCGGGCGCTGTCGTCATCGGTCCGAGCGAATTCCCGGGCATCTCCAGCACCGTCTGGGGCTCCGACGGATCGAAGGCCGGCGCTGTGGCGATGAACCACACGCTGGCCGAGTTCCGTCGCGGCGAATCCGAGTGGCCGACGCTGCGCCAGGAAGGCCAGACGGTCTTCCGTTGGGCAGTCTGGGACATGGCCAAGGTGGCCAAGCAGGCGCTCGACGCCGCCGGAATCACCAGCGACGACCTGGCCGCATTCATTCCGCACCAGGCGAACATGCGCATCATTGACGAGTTCGCGAAGCAGCTGAAGCTGCCGGCATCCGTCGTGATCGCCCGTGACATCGCAACCACCGGCAACACTTCGGCCGCCTCGATCCCGCTGGCAACCCACCGTCTGCTCGAAGAAAACCCTGAACTCAGCGGCGGTCTCGCCCTGCAGATCGGCTTCGGAGCCGGTCTTGTCTTCGGCGCGCAGGTCGTCGTTCTGCCTTAAGGCCTCCCCCGTCCCCCTAAACTAGGTCTCGGTCAAACGAGACACCCCCCAAGGAGAAAAAAATGGCATTGTCCACCGAAGAAGTTCTTGCCGGCCTGGCCGAGCTCATCAACGACGAGACCGGCATTGCAACCGACTCGGTTGAGCTGGGTAAGTCGTTCACCGACGACCTCGACATCGACTCCATCTCAATGATGACCATCGTCGTCAACGCAGAAGAGAAGTTCGATGTGAAGATCCCCGACGAAGAGGTCAAGAACCTCAAGACCGTCGGCGACGCCGTCGAGTTCATCGTCAAGGCACAGGACTAAGACCTCGTATCGAGAGCGGGTCGGCCGGGAAACCGGTCGGCCAGCTCTCCCTGGGGCATGCCCCTTCGTGTTACCCCGTTCCTTGGAGAGTTGACCGTTATGACCAAAAAGATCGTTATCACCGGCATCGGTGCGACCTCCCCGCTCGGCGGCACGGCCGCCGACAGCTGGTCCGCCCTGCTCGCCGGCGCCTCAGGCGCGAGCCCCCTCGACTATCCGTGGGTTGCTGAAACGCAGCTCCCGGTGACCTTCGCCGCTCAGGCCAAGGTCTCCCCCAGCTCTGTGCTCGAACGTCACGAGACCAAGCGCCTCGACCCCTCCAGCCAGTTTGCTCTGATCGCCGGGCGTGAAGCCTGGGCGGATGCCGGCTCGCCTGAGGTTGACCCCGAACGCCTCGCCGTTGACTGGTCAACCGGCATCGGCGGAGTCTGGACCCTGCTCGACGCGTGGGACACCCTGCGCGAACGCGGTCCCCGCCGTGTCTTGCCGATGACCGTTCCGATGCTCATGCCGAACGGCCCCGGAGCAGCAATCGGCATGGACCTGCACGCACGTGCCGGCATCCGCACCGTCGTCTCGGCCTGCGCGTCCAGCACCGAAGCCCTCGTCAACGCGTATGACCGCCTGCAGGCGGGCCTGGCCGATGTGATCATCGCCGGTGGTTCCGAGGCCGCGATTCACCCGCTGCCGATCGCGTCGTTCGCCGCGATGCAGGCGCTGTCGAAGCGCAACGACGACCCGGCCACCGCCTCACGTCCGTACGACCTGACACGTGACGGCTTCGTGCTCGGCGAGGGCGCAGCTGCGCTCGTCGTCGAAACCGAAGAGCACGCTCTCGCCCGCGGCGCTCGCATCTACGCCGAACTGCTCGGCGGTTCGATCACCAGCGACGCGTACCACATCACCGCGCCGGATCCCGAGGGTTCCGCCGCGGCACGGGCGATGCTCACGACTATCCAGAACGCCGGTGCCAGCCTGGCGGATGTCTCCCACATCAACGCCCACGCCACCAGCACCCCGGTCGGTGACATCGCCGAGTACAACGCACTGCGTCGCGTCTTCGGCGACCTGCTCGACGGCATCCCCGTTTCGGCGACGAAGGCCTCGACCGGCCACCTTCTCGGTGGCGCCGGAGCGATCGAAGCCCTCTTCACCGTGAAGGCCCTGCACGAGCGCATGGCCCCGCCGACGATCAACCTGACCGAGCAGGACCCGGCGATTCCGCTGGATGTTGTGACGTCGCCGCGTGCACTGCCGGCCGGAGACCTGCTGGCGATCAGCAACTCCTTCGGCTTCGGCGGACACAACGCGGTCGTCGCGTTCCGCAGCGTCTAACCTCGAACACTCGCACCGCCACGCTCCGACTGGAGCACCCACAGAAAGACCCCGCCGGGAAGCCACCGGCGGGGTCTTTTCTTCGATGCGGTTCAGGGCGTTTCGTCTGTGTACGACCGGGACATTTCCACCGACCTGCGCATGTGACGCCACGCAACCTGAACCGCAAGTTCAGGCAGAATACTCGATCTCAGCCCACGTTGTGCAGCCAGACAATTGAGTTCATGTCACTGGCGTGCCGGAACGGCTCAAGCTCGTCGTCCCAGGCCTGACCAAGCACCAAGCGGAGCTCCCGATGCAACTCGCGCACGTTCATCCCGGCCAGCTCGAGCGCACTGCGCAGCCGATCTTCGGGGATCACGATGTTGCCCACCGCGTCGGTCTGAGCGAAGTAGATCCCGAGATCGGGCGTGTGCAGCCAACGCCCGCCATCCGTGCCGGGACCGGGATCTTCCGTCACCTCATAGCGGAGGTGTTCCCAACCGCGCAGGGCTGACGCGAGAGAGGCCCCGGTACCGGGTACGCCCTCCCAGTAATACTCGGCGCGCTGGGCATCCTTCAGGACCGGTTGCTCAGACCAGGCAAAATTCGCCGCCTCGCCGAGCGCTCGACCAACCGCCCACTCGACGTGCGGGCAGAGCGCTCGCGGTGCCGAGTGAACATAAATAACTCCCCGTGCAGTGGGTACCTGACGGGTTTGTGCTGCCGTCATCAATTTCTCCGTTCTGGTGAGGTGCGTCTTCCCCAACGACCTCGAAACGAATCTGATTCGGCAATGCTGTGAAATTATGCGGCGGTGAGGCCGTTAGCTGATTATGCCCTACCGCTTCCGAGGACCACAACCGCGGAAATGTACCTGCGTGTCGTCGTCAGTTCTGCAACGTTCAGCTCCGCACCCGCGCAATTATGTATATTCGGTATATATTCAGCGGTCAGTTGATCAGGAGCCCCGATGTCAGTTCGAAGCAGTCTTCTCGCGATCCTGACTCTCGGCCCGGCCTACGGATTTCAACTTCATGTTGAACTGCGCTCACGCACCGGAGCGCGACGGACCGTCAATGTGGGTCAGATCTACGCCACCCTCGACCGCCTGGTCACGCAGGGAGCGGTAGACGCCGCCGGGGTGACCGATGACGGCCTGCCGCTCTATCGGCTGGCCGAGCCCGGCCGCCGTGAAGCGCTCGCCTGGCTACACGACACGTCAAGTGTGGCCGGCGAGGAATGGTCGGAGTGTCTTGACCGAGTGCTGATTGCCTCGTCGCTGCCCGAGATTGATGCGCTTGAGATCATTGCGGCCTACCGCCGAGCCTGGTCGGCCAGCCCTGAGCGCCCGGCGGAGAACGAACAGGAACGGCTGGTCGCCGCGGCAGAGACGGCCCTTGCCGCCGCGGCGCTGGCCTGGCTGGATGCGGCTGCGACGGCAATCAGTGCCTCCGAACCCGGTTCGTTCGAGCGTGAGCTGAGCGACGAACGCCCGCGGCGGGGCCGCCGGCCGGCACACGTGACCGACGTGCAGGAGAGCGCGGGCTGACCGTTCGCCCGCCTGCTACTTCGCGTCTGCGTAGCTGTCGACGACGGCGACGGTCAGCGGAAAGTCAACGGGGAAATCACCGAACAACAACCGGCCGGCCCGGGCCGCAGCCTCATGGATGAGCGCCACCACCTGCTCGACTCGTTCGGCCGGTGCATGCACGATCACCTCATCGTGCAAGAAGAAGACGAGGTGCGGTGCTTCACTGAAGGGCCCGGCCGCTGCGCCCGTTGACTCCGGTTGCGGATGTTGGACGCCGAGCACGAGCAACGCCTTGCGAATCTCGGCCATCCAGCACAGCGCCCATTCCGCGGCGCTTCCTTGCACAATGAAGTTGCGGGTGAAGCGTCCCCAATCGCGCGCCTCGCTGCGTGCACGCCGCTCGTCGGTCGAGGAGGCGGCGGGGTCGTACGCTTGCGCCTGGGTGGCCAGCCATCGTTCGCCCGGGCGCGGCGAGGAGCGACCGAGACGGGTCGACACGACGTCGCCGCGTTCGCCGGCACGTGCCGCGGCCTCGGTCAACGCGAGCGCCCGCGGGTACGCCTTCGCCAGGCTCGGCAGCAGCCTGCCGCTCTCGCCGGATGTCGCCCCGTACATGGCGCCGAGCATCGCAATCTTCGCCTGATCGCGCGTCTCAACGACGCCACGCGCGACAATTCCGGCGTAGAGGTCGGTGCCGCGTCCGGCATCAGCCATCGCCATGTCACGGGAGAGCGCGGCAAGGATGCGCGGCTCCAGCTGCGCGGCGTCGGCCACCACCAGCTTCCAGCCGTCATCGGCGACGACGGCTCCGCGCACCTGCTTGGGTAGCTGGAGGGCGCCGCCGCCCTTGGCTGCCCAGCGCCCGGTCACGACGCCGCCCGGAACGTAGTCTGGCCGGAATCTGCCGTCGACGATCCAGGTGTCCATCCAATACCAGCCGTTCGCGGTGAGCAGGCGCGAGCGCTTCTTGTACTCCAGTAGCGGCGCGATGACCGGGTGCGTGAGCTCCTGCAGCTCCCAGGCTCGAGTGGACGTCACCCGGAGCCCAGCCCGCTGCAGCGATTTCAAGACGTCTTGCGGCGAATCGGGGTTCAGCACGGGGTCGCCGAGTGCCGTGCGAATCTGGCCGGCCAACTGCTCGAGCCGGCTCGGCCGGGTGCCGTACGGCACCCGGGGCCCGAGTTCAGCGGTGAGCAGCTGAGCGTGGATGTCGGTGCGCCACGGAAGCCCGGCGAACTGCATCTCTGCCGCGATCAGGGCGCCCACCGACTCCGCGGCCAGGAGAAGACGCAGTCCGGCCGGTTCTGCCGACGTCGCGACGGCATCCATTTGGCGGGTGAACTCGGCCAGAGCATCGCCGTCGGCGGATTCGGAATCATCGGAGTCGCTTGAGCCGGGTTCGGATGCGAAGAAATCGAAGAGTGTGGCCGGCGCGACGGCGGAGGCGTCGGCGATCGCCGACGCGCCATCCCACTGGGTGGGTGCGGCACGAGCCAGACCGCTGTCTGCGGTCAACTCGGAGTTGCGCAGGATTGCGTGAGAGAGTCGCAAGTCGTGGGCGCGCTGCACACGGATGCCCGCCCGCAGCAATCCCGGATACCACCGTGCGGTGTCGTCCCAGACCCACCGGGTGGCGTCGGGCTCCTCGCCCAGCACGTACGCGTGAAACTCCGCCTCGGTGAAGGTCTGGGGCGCGGCCGATGGAGCGACGCCGTCAGCGGTGAGTTCGACGCTCTGCACGAGGACTCCCCCACTACCCGACTCACTCACGACGCGATACACACTGCAATTCTCTCCCGGACCACTGACACGGCATCACCACACGTCTGAACGTTGGCTCGACCCGTCAGCTCTCGCCCCAGGCCTCCGCGAGCAAGGCCAACGTCTCCTCATCGCTCAACTGGTGAAAGTCCGAATAGAACTGCCCGATGGCCCAGAAGACATGGGGCGCCTCCACGACCACGAGGGCGTCAACCACCTCAGCCAGTTCATCGAGCTGATCGGCCGGCGCAACCGGAACCGCGAGCACGACCCGTGCGGCGCCCTCCCGTCGCAACACGGCAACCGCCGCCTTTGCCGTGGCGCCCGTCGCCACCCCGTCATCGACGACCACGACCTCCCGTCCGCGCACCGGGAGAGTCGGGCGGTCACCGCGATAGCGTCGCCGACGCCGCTCGATCTCCGCGAGCTCACGGGTGCGGCCCGCATCGAGTCCCTGAACGTCGCTGCCCGTGGCCCGGAACACGTCGAGATTCACGATGGTCGGCGCCTCGGTGTCGGGGAGTGCCGCATCGTCCCGAGCATCGGCGTCCCACGCGTCAGCGTCGTGAGCGAGACCGTCGCGCGCTGCGCCGCCGGGCAGATCCGCCGCATCCGCCACTGCCGCGAGCGCCACTTCCGGATACCCGGGGGCACCGATCTTTCGCACGATCAGCAGATCGAATGGCGCTGCCAGTGCCCGCGCCACCTCCAGGGCGACCGGAACGCCGCCGCGCGGCAGGGCGAGCACGATCGGATCGTCGAGGTGCAACGCGACAAGTCGCGTCGCGAGTCGACGCCCGGCTTGTCTGCGGTCGCTGAACATCACCATTTCGCTTCCTTGTCGAAAGCCTAGCCCGGGTTGAGAGGAACGACAGGGGGCGCTACGCTCGGTCCGCATCGCCCCGCTACCCTGACCACGAGTCAAAGGAGATTCCCATGGCACCTCGATATACCGCCCCTCTTGGCGCACCGTGTTGGATCGATCTGATGAGTTCTGACACCGATCGTGCCGTGTCGTTTTACGGCGACATCTTCGGCTGGCGCGCTGAACAGGGCGGCGAGGAGTACGGCGGCTACATCAGCTTGTACCAGGGCGACGCCATCGTTGCCGGGCTGATGAAGAACGAGGCAGATTCCGGGTATCCCGATGGCTGGTCTACCTACCTGTCGAGCGTCGACATCCATGCGACAGTGTCCGCTGCGGAGTCGGCGGCCGGAACCATCCTGCTGCAGCCCATGGACGTGGTGACGCTCGGTCGGATGGCCGTGATCGCCGACCCCGGCGGCGCCTCGATCGGAGTGTGGGAACCGAATGAGCTCACCGGGTTCGCCGCACATGGCCTGGCGGGAACGGCGTACTGGCATGAATTGCACACCCGCGATTACCCGGCCGTCGTGCCGTTCTATCAGAAGGTCTTCGGTTGGCAAACGGAGATCACCGGAGACACCGACGAATTCCGCTACACCGTGCAGGTCTCCGGGCCCGAACAGTTGGCCGGGATCATGGACGCCCACGGATTTCTGCCGGAGGGCGTGCCGTCAAGCTGGCAGGTCTATTTCGGCTCAGCGGATGTCGATGCCACCCTGGCACGGATCGTCGAGTTGGGCGGAAGCATCGTCGAAGAGGCCGAAGACACTCCGTTCGGTCGGCTCGCCGGCGCTACCGACCCGGGCGGGTCATTCTTCAAGCTCACGTCACTGACCTTGTGACCCACTGACGTTGTGACCCACCGTGCCTGACGAGCAGGCCTGACTGAAGGGACACCGATGATCACAACACTGGCTCCGAACGAAGTCTTCGTTTTCGGCTCGAACGCCGCCGGCGCGCACGGTGGGGGCGCCGCTCGTCTGGCCTGGGAGCGATTCGGCGCCGTCTGGGGCGAAGGCCACGGCTTGCACGGACAGAGCTACGGCATCGACACGATGAGCGGCTTGCCCGTGATCGAGCAGGAGGTGGCTGGGTTTCTCGAGTTTGCCGCGGCGCATCCGGAACTGCGTTTCTTGGTCACCGCGATCGGCTGCGGGATCGCGGGGTACCAGCCGCACCAGATCGCGCCGCTCTTTGCGGGAAGCACCAGCAATGTGGTGCTTCCCGACCGTTTCATACGTGAACTCGGTGAGTCCGGTGAGCCAGGGACGACTCAGTAGCCGCCGCCCGCTGCCGGGGTTGTGACCTTGGCCCCGTCGGGACCGACCACCCACCAGATTCCGCCGACTCCCTGCCCGTTCACATCGCCGGCTGCCGTGTCTGCCGCATAACGGTAGAGCGGAAGCCCATTGAGAGTCACCTGATCTTTTCCGTCGGGGAGAGTGATGGTGCCGAGCGTGCCGGTGACTCCCTCAGCCGTCGGGGTACCCGTGGTCGTCACCGGCGGCCAACTCGCAAGGCAGTTGCCTTCGCAGGCGCTCTTGCCGGAATTGGCCGTGTCGTTGTCGAAGACGTAGACAGTCATTCCTGTGCCGTCGACGACGATCATGCCGAGCGAACTCGACGCTGTTGAGAGGGCCGCCGTCGAGGCGCCGGGCATGGCCGTCGACGAACTGCTCGACGAGGAGCTGCTTGACGAGCTGGGGGTCGAGCCGTAGCCACCACCCCCACCGGTTTGGGAGCATCCGGCGAGCGCCAGCACGGCCAACGCCCCGACGACGAGTGCTCCTCGAATCTTCGTGTTCATGAGTGGGTCTTTCTCCCCCGGTTTGTGATTTCTCCGACGATGGGCAACCCCCACTCATGAACACGAGACATGAAGCCGCCCGGT
Source organism: Leifsonia sp. 10L418 (assembly GCF_056395445.1). Lineage (NCBI taxonomy): Bacteria > Bacillati > Actinomycetota > Actinomycetes > Micrococcales > Microbacteriaceae > Leifsonia > Leifsonia sp. 10L418. Next base: position 175,840 of record NZ_JBFTJN010000003.1, read on the forward strand.
TCAGCCGACTCGCTGAACCGGGCGTTGGGTCATTCGTCGTTCTCCCGACCGCGGTGACCCTGCTCCTCCTCCTTAGTCGCTGTCGTCGTGACTGCCCTGACCGTCATGACTGCCCGGGCCGCCCAGCGGAACGATGGTGACCTTGCCGATCGGTTGCGGGTTCCCTGTCGCGTCGGGCACGAACGAGTCGGTCGTGACATAGAGGCTGCCCTTGTGCAGTTCGATGGCTGCCGGTGACGACAGCGCCAGCAATACCGAGGGTGTGGATGCCCCGCGCGGGATGACCGAGATCTGGCCGCTGCCGGTCGGTCCACCGAACAGCTCGGCTACATAGATGGTTCCCGACTTCGGCGAGACGGCAAGCCCTGTGGCTCCACCGAATCCGGAGGCCACCTTCACAACCTCTCCGCTGTCAGGATCGACCTTGACAACCGAGCCGCGGGCGCCGAGTTCTTGCGACTCCGGGCCACCCGGAAGTGAGGTGACGTACAGCCACCCGTCGGGGCCGAGCTCGACATCCGTCGGCACCGGCTCAAACCGGTAGTTGTATCCCGTAGTGCACGTCGGCAACCCAAATTGAGCCACCACTTCTGCAGTGGCGACGATCGGATCGGCGGGTGGCAGAACAGCGGTCGTCGACACGGTGCCGTCGTAGTCCACTCTCAGGATGTCGTTGCCTCCGGCATCGGCCACATAGACCGCATCATCGAGTGCCACGCTTCCATAGGCGTGGGTGTCAATGACGCCGGTGTAGCTGGCCGGTTGGTATGGCGGAGCCGAAGGGTCGATTTGATCGGCACAGGCCTGTGGCAACCCCTCAAACCCGTAGGTGTTGATCTGGTCGGGGTTTGCTGAGTTTTCGTAGGCCCAGAGGTCGGCAACCGGGGTCGGTGCACCGCCGTTCTCCATCTTCATCAGTGAAGAGCTGCTGTGATCCATCGCGTTCTGTGCGTAGTAGACGGTGCCGCCCCGCTCCGAGACAGCGCCGATCTCCTGACCGGGCGCGCTCGCCGCAACCGAAGCCGTGCCGCTTTGCGTCACCTGGGTGAGCTGCCCGATGAAGTTCTGGGTGGTGTAGACGATTCCGTCGCGCTGCACGGCGAGGCTGAGCGGCGAAGTGAGGCCGTCCGTGAGGGTGACCGGAGTTCCTGGTTGCGGGGGCGAGCTTCTATCGCGGCCGCCGGCGAGCGCCGGTGCGGCAACGGTCATCGCGGCGAGCGCAATTGCACTTACTGCGGCAACAAGCAACGGCTTTTTCATTGAGTCCTCCCTGTTTTCGATGGGTGATGCCTCGAAGGGGGCTCGCAATCGCTTCACGCAACGAGGGCTTGACGCCGCGAAGGATACCCCCGTTCGGGGGGTATATCTAGGGAGCTTGACTGAGCGCGTTCTGCACGGGCAATGAACCCGCCAAGGAACCAGGAGAACCCTCCAAGGAATCGCAGAACACGGTGCTGGAACAGAACCGTTAGGTTTTGCGCCGGCACCGTGAGGAAACCGTTAGGACCAGCGCCACGCGCTACCAGGAGGTATCTAATCGTTCTCTGCACCCCCGTGGTGCACGCACCCCGACCGGGGGTTCGCGTCGCTCAAACAGCAGGAGTTTCCGTGCTCGACCTTGTTTACGTTCTCGGCATCATCGCCGTGTTCGCACTCGTCGGCCTCGTCGCTTGGGGGGTGGAGAAGCTGTGATCTTCTTCAACATCCTGGCCGCAGCGCTCGCCGTCGCTTCGATTGCCTACCTTGTCTACGCCCTCGTGAAACCGGAGAAGTTCTGATGAACGCGTGGTTCGCGATTCTCCAGGCCGCCACGCTGGTCGTCATCCTCGCTGCCCTGTATCGCCCGCTCGGCGACTACATGGCACGCCTCTACACGAGCTCGAAAGACCTCGCAGTCGAACGCGGCTTCTACCGCTTGATCGGGGTGGATGCCCGGGCCGAGCAGACCTGGCCGGCCTATCTCCGCGGGGTTCTCGCGTTCTCGGCCATCGGCGTGCTTTTCGTCTACGGGCTTCAGCGTGCCCAGGCGATCCTGCCCTACTCGCTCGGCTTCCCGGCGGTGCCGGAAGGGCTCTCGTTCAACACCGCTGCCTCCTTCGTCGCCAACACCAACTGGCAGTCCTACTCGCCTGACGTGACGCTGGGCTACACGGTGCAGATCATGGGTCTCGCCGTGCAGAACTTCGTCTCTGCCGCCGTCGGCATCGCCATCGCCATCGCGTTGATCCGAGGATTCGCCAGCCGCAAGACGGGCACAATCGGAAACTTCTGGGTCGACCTGACTCGGGGCACGCTGCGCCTGCTGCTGCCGATCGCCGCTCTCGGCGCGATCATCCTGATCGCCGGCGGCGTCATCCAGAACTTCAACGGTTTCACCGAGGTGACCACGCTGAGCGGCGGCACGCAGTCGATTCCAGGCGGGCCCGCTGCGTCGCAAGAGGTGATCAAGCTGCTCGGCACCAACGGTGGCGGCTTCTTCAACGCCAACTCGTCGCATCCGTTCGAGAACCCGACGGCCTGGACCAACCTCTTTCAGGTCGTGCTGATGCTGATGATCCCGTTCAGCCTGCCGCGCACCTTCGGCACCATGGTCGGCAACCGCAAGCAGGGGTACGCGATCCTCGCCGCGATGGCAACGATCTTCGTCGTCTCACTCACGGCGCTCACCCTGCTGGAGTCCGCCGGGGCCGGCACAGCGCCGATGGCGGCCGGCGGCGCGATGGAGGGCAAGGAGACGCGGTTCGGCATTGCCGGATCGACCTTGTTCGCCACCACGAGCACCCTGACCTCGACCGGTGCGGTGAACTCGATGCACGACTCGTACACCTCACTCGGTGGCATGGTCCCGATGATCAACATGATGCTCGGTGAGGTTGCGCCGGGTGGTGTCGGTTCTGGCATCTACGGCATGCTCGTGCTCGCCGTCATCACCGTGTTCCTCGCCGGACTGCTGGTCGGTCGCACACCCGAGTACCTCGGCAAGAAGATCGGCACCCGCGAGATCAAGCTCGCGAGCCTCTACATCCTGGTCACGCCGACCATCGTCTTGCTCGGAACCGCGCTCAGCTTCGCGATTCCCGCCGTGCGAGCGGATGTGCTCTCCACGTCGATCTGGAACTCCGGGCTTCACGGCTTCTCCGAGGTGCTCTACGCGTTCACCTCGGCGGCGAACAACAACGGTTCGGCCTTCGCCGGCCTGACCGCGAACACCCCGTGGTTCAACACCGCTCTCGGCGTGGCCATGCTGCTCGGCCGCTTCATCCCGATCGTGTTCGTCTTGGCCCTGGCCGGTTCGCTCGCCGCTCAGGACAAGGTGCCTGCTACCGCCGGAACCCTGCCGACCCACAAGCCGCAGTTCGTCGGCCTGCTCGTCGGCGTGACGATCGTGTTCACCGCCCTCACCTATTTCCCCGTTCTTGCGCTAGGTCCCCTAGCTGAAGGGTTGCAGTAACAACCATGTCAACGCTCACACGCATGTCTTCGGCACCGGAGCACTCTGCTCCAGGCACTCCGCAAGCGCCGCACCGACCCGCGCAGAAAAGCGCGGTCAGTGTCGCTCAGCTCGTGGCCGCGCTGCCCGGTGCATTCACCAAGCTCGATCCGCGACTCATGTGGCGGAGTCCCGTCATGTTCATCGTCGAGATCGGTGCGGTGCTCACCACCGTTCTGGCGATCGCCGAGCCGTTCCTCGGCGGCCCGGCCGAGTCGGGCGGCTCCGCCGTTCCGCCTTCGTTCACCTGGGCGATCGCCGTCTGGCTCTGGCTCACCGTGCTCTTCGCGAACCTGGCCGAGTCGGTGGCAGAGGGGCGCGGCAAGGCCCAGGCCGACAGCCTGCGCCAGACCCGCACCGACACCACGGCGAATCGGGTCAGCGACTACAACCCGCTCGGCGATCCTGCAGCACTGCATGCCACCACGCGCGGCCTCTCCTCCGCCGAACTGCAACTCGGGGATGTCGTCGTCGTCACGGCCGGCGAACTGATCCCCGGTGATGGCGACATCATCTGGGGCATCGCCTCGGTCGACGAGTCGGCGATCACCGGAGAGTCCGCCCCGGTCGTTCGGGAGTCGGGCGGCGACCGCAGCGCCGTCACCGGCGGCACCCGGGTGCTCTCCGACCGCATCGTCGTGCAGATCACCAGCAAGCCGGGTGAGACATTCATCGACCGGATGATCGCCCTCGTCGAGGGCGCCTCCCGCCAGAAGACGCCGAACGAGATGGCGTTGAACATCCTGCTCGCCAGCCTGTCGATCGTCTTCGTCGTCGTCACGCTGACGCTGAACCCGATCGCCAGCTACTCAGACGCCACGGTGAGCCTTCCGGTACTGATCGCGTTGTTGGTCTGCCTCATCCCGACCACGATCGGCGCCCTGCTCTCCGCCATCGGAATCGCCGGCATGGATCGCCTGGTGCAGCGCAACGTTCTGGCCATGTCCGGCCGCGCGGTGGAAGCCGCCGGTGACGTGACCACGCTGCTGCTCGACAAGACCGGAACCATCACCTACGGCAACCGCCGTGCGGCAGAATTCGCCCCGCTGTCGGGCGTGGCGATGGCCGACCTGATCGAGGCCGCCGCGCTCTCGTCGCTGAGCGACCCGACCCCTGAAGGAAAGTCGATCGTCGACCTGGCCGAGGAACAGGGTTTCGTCAGGCCGACCGCGCTGAGCGGTGACATCGTGCCGTTCACGGCCCAGACCCGGATGAGCGGCATCGACCTCGCCGGCGGCGCCGAGATCCGCAAGGGTGCCGGCTCTGCGGTGATCGAATGGATGCGTGACTCCGGCATGCGTGACGCCGACGCCGTCACGGCGCAGGCCAAGGCCGAACTCGACGCCCAGGTGCAGCGCATCTCGCTGGCCGGTGGCACCCCGCTCGTGGTGGCCACGAAGTCGGCAACCGGCCACGCCCGCATCCTCGGCGTTGTCTACCTCAAGGACATCGTCAAGGAAGGCATCAAGGAACGGTTCGCCGAGCTGCGAGCCATGGGCATCCGCACCATCATGGTGACGGGCGACAACCCGCTGACGGCGAAGACCATCGCTGCAGAGGCCGGCGTCGACGACTACCTGGCCGAGGCCACCCCCGAAGAGAAACTCGCGCTGATCAAGCGCGAGCAGGAGGGCGGCAACCTCGTTGCGATGACCGGTGACGGCACCAACGATGCCCCGGCTCTGGCTCAAGCGGATGTCGGTGTGGCGATGAACACGGGAACGTCGGCGGCCAAGGAAGCCGGCAACATGGTCGACCTCGACTCCGACCCGACGAAGCTGATCGACATCGTGCGGATCGGCAAGCAGTTGCTGATCACCCGGGGTGCGTTGACGACGTTCTCGATCGCCAACGACGTGGCGAAGTACTTCGCCATCATTCCGGCGATGTTCGCCGGGGTGTTCCCTGGCCTCGCGCTGCTGAACGTGATGCAGCTGCATTCCCCGGCGTCGGCCATCCTGTCGGCGATCATCTTCAACGCCATCATCATCGTGGCGCTGATCCCGCTGGCGCTGCGCGGCGTGAAATACCGGCCGATGAATGCCTCACGCATCCTCAACCGCAACCTGCTGATCTACGGCGTGGGCGGTGTGATCGCCCCGTTCCTCGGAATCAAGCTGATCGACCTCTTCGTCAGCCTCATCCCCGGCTTCTAAACCGGAACTTCTCAGCTGAATTCTCGAAACGGAATAGGAAAATGAGCTCAACACAACGCTCCACCGCTCGGCACTACTGGGTCGCCGTGCGAGCCATGCTGGTTCTCACCGTGGCACTCGGGCTGGTCTATCCACTCGCGATCACCGCGATCGGCCAGCTGGCGCTCCCCTGGCAGGCCAATGGTTCCGCCGTGGCCGTCGGGGGCACCACGGTCGGGTCCGCCCTGATCGGGCAGTCGTTCACCGACGACAAGGGTCAGCCGCTCGCCGAGTGGTTCCAGCCTCGGCCGTCGGCCGCGGGCGACGGCTACGACGCCGCAGCATCGAGCGGCAGCAACTGGGGTCCGGAGAACAAAGATCTGATCGACGCGATCGCCTCCCGCAAGGCCGAGATCTCCGCGACGGACGGCGTCGCTCCCGGCGACATCCCCGCCGACGCGCTGACCGCATCCTCGTCGGGGCTTGACCCACAGATCAGCCCGGCCAACGCGCTGATGCAGGTGGACCGGGTGGCCACGGCACGCGGAGTCTCCGCAGAGCAGCTGCGAACCCTCGTCGAGTCTAAGATTCAGGGACGGGACCTCGGCATTCTGGGCGATCCCACCGTGAATGTTCTGCAGTTGAACGTCGCCCTTTCAGAGATGGACCAGTAACCGATGAAACACGGCCGACTTCGAGTGTTGCTCGGCGCCGCTCCGGGCGTCGGTAAGACCTACAGCATGCTCGAAGAAGGCAAACGCCTCCGCGAGGAAGGCAAAGATGTGGTCGTCGCGATCGTGGAAACCCACGGTCGCGCGGCCACGTCCGGCATGGTGGAGGGACTCGAGGTCATCCCTCGGATCACCGTCTCGCACCGTGACGTCGAACTGACCGAGATGGACATGGCTGCGGTGTTGGAACGCCACCCGCAGATCGCGCTCGTCGACGAACTCGCCCACACCAACGCCCCCGGTTCGGTGAATCAGAAGCGCTGGCAAGACGTGCAGACCCTGCTCGCCGCCGGCATCGACGTGATCTCGACCGTCAACATTCAGCACATCGAATCGTTGAACGACGTGGTGCAACAGATCACCGGCGTCGTGCAGCGCGAAACGTTGCCGGACGCGGTGTTGCGGGAGGCCGACCAGATCGAGGTCGTCGACCTGGCGCCCCAGGCGCTGCGCGACCGTCTGGCCGAGGGAAACGTTTACCCGGCCGAGCGCATCGACGCGGCGCTGTCTAACTACTTTCGGCTCGGCAACCTGACCGCGCTCCGCGAATTGGCCCTGCTCTGGCTGGCTGACGAGGTCGACAGCGCGTTGAAGGCGTATCGCACCGAGCACGGCATCAGCAATAAGTGGGAGGCCAGGGAGCGCGTTGTCGTCGCGCTGACCGGTGGCCCCGAGGGGGAAACCCTGATCCGCCGGGGCGCGCGCATCGCCGCCCGCTCGGCCGGCGGCGAGTTGCTCGTCGTGCACGTGATCAGTCAGGACGGCCTGCGCACGCCGCATCCGCAGGCCCTTGCCGATCAGCGTGCCCTGGCTGTGGAACTGGGTGGCAGCTACCACCAGGTCGTCGGCAACGACATCCCGCGCGCGCTCGTCGAATTCGCCCGGGCCGCGAACGCCACTCAACTCGTGCTCGGCGTCAGCCGGCGCACCCGGCTGATGGCCGCCTTCACCGGGCCGGGCATCGGGTCGACGGTGATCCGGGAATCCGGCGACATCGACGTGCACATCGTCACCCACTCGGCGGCGGGCGGCAAGTTCGCGCTTCCCCGCCTCGGCGGTGCTCTCTCGCTGCGTCGGCGCATCCTCGGCTTCGCCCTCGCGCTCATCGGCGGCCCGCTCCTCACCTGGCTGCTCGTGTCATTTCGCACGACCGAGTCGATCACCAGTGATGTGCTCAGCTACCAGCTTCTCGTCGTTCTGGTCGCTCTCGTCGGCGGCATGTGGCCTGCCTTGTTCGCCGCCGTGTTGTCGGGGCTCACCCTCGACTATTACTTCGTCGAGCCGTTTTACACGATCACCGTGGCGGAGCCCCTGCATCTTTTCGCCCTCGTGCTCTACATCGTCAACGCGGTGCTCGTCAGCTATGTGGTCGACATCAGCGCGCGGCGAGGGCGCACGGCCAAGCGGGCGGCGGCCGAGTCCGAACTCCTGGCCACCGTCTCGAGCAGTGTGCTGCGCGGCGAAGATGCCCTGCAGGCGCTTGTCACCCGCACGCGCGAGGCGTTCTCCCTCACCGCTGTGCAGCTGCGGGTCGGCGACACGGTCGTCTATGAAGACGGCGAGTCGCACGCCGACGATCACACCTCGACCATTCCGGTCGGCGAGCGGGCAGTGCTTGAGCTTCACGGCGCGGACCTGGAATCGTCGGAACGCCGGCTGCTCACCGTCATTGCCAGCCAGATGGATGCGGCGCTCGAGCACAACGACCTGGCCAAGACGGCCAGCGAGATCGGTCCGTTGGCCGAGGCCGATCGCATCCGGAGCGCCTTGCTCGCCGCGGTCGGTCATGACTTGCGTCGGCCGTTGTCTGCTGCGACGGCTGCGGTGAGCGGGCTGCGGGCGACGGATGTGACGCTCTCGGCGGACGACCGCGCCGAGCTTCTGGAGACCGCCGGTGAAAGCCTCGACTCTCTCGCCGCGCTCATCACGAACCTGCTCGACGTCAGCCGGCTGCAGGCGGGTGCGCTGGCCATTGCGGCCGAGCCGGTTGAAGCGGCGGAGGTCATCCTTCCGGCGCTCGACGAGCTGGGGCTCGGGCCCGACGACGTCGAACTCGACCTGCCTGCAGATCTCAGCCTGATCCTGGCCGACCCGGGGCTGCTCGAGCGAGTCATCGTCAATCTGCTGGCCAACGCGACGAGGTTCTCCCCCACTGGGCGGCGCATCCGCATCTCGGCGAGCGAATTCGCCGGCACGGTGGAGATCAGGGTGATCGATCACGGACCCGGAATCCCGGCAGACCGCCGCGATGTGGTTTTCATTCCGTTCCAGCGCCTCGGCGACACCGACAATCTCACCGGGCTCGGACTCGGTCTGGCTCTGTCGCAAGGGTTCGTCGCGGGGATGGGTGGAACGCTCGAGGCCGATGATACTCCGGGAGGCGGGCTCACTATGGTGATCTCGCTGCCGGCCGTCGCGACCGGATCTCCAGAAATTCCCGGTGCATTGGGATCACCAGATGCACCAGACGCTCCAGACGCTCCAGACGCTCCAGGCTCACCAGGCTCACCAGGCTCACCAGGCTCACCAGGCTCACCAACAAAGGCAGACGCATGAAGATTCTCATCGCCGATGACGACCCCCAGATTCTGCGCGCCCTGCGCATCACCCTGGGTGCACGCGGTTACGAGATCGTCACTGCCGACGACGGTGCTGCGGCGCTCAACGCGGCGATCGCGCACCATCCTGACCTGGTGATGCTCGACCTTGGCATGCCGAACATCGACGGCATCGGGGTGATCACCGCGTTGCGCGGGTGGTCGCAGGTTCCAATTCTCGTGGTGTCGGGGCGCAGTGGCGCCGCAGACAAGGTTGACGCTCTCGATGCGGGCGCCGACGACTACGTCACCAAGCCGTTCTCGATCGATGAGTTGCTTGCGCGCATCCGTGCGCTCACGCGCCGCGTTGTCGCGCCGGATGACGAACCGGTGGTCAGCTTCGGCGACATCACCGTCAATTTGGCGGCCAAGCAGGTCACTCGAGTCGTGGCCAATGGAGCCGCCAGCGAGGGGATGACGGTTGACGGGGCTACCGTTGACGGGGCTTCCGGCCAACAGACGGAGGCAGTGCGGCTGACGCCCACCGAGTGGCTGATCCTCGAGGAGCTGCTGCGCAACCCCGGCCGACTCGTCACGCGGGAGGCGCTACTCACACGGGTGTGGGGGCCGAACCACACCGGTGACAGCGGCTACCTTCGTCTCTACCTGGCTCAGTTGCGCAAGAAGCTTGAAACGGACCCGTCACGACCGCGGTACCTGCTGACTGAGGCCGGGATGGGGTATCGCTTCACTCCTGACGCGTAGGACGTCGCCCGACTTCGGCCGGCTCCGGCCGGGCACTCCTCGCTCACATGGGTCGTGTCAGTGGTGGCTGTCATGCTTGTGGTGGGCGTGACCGGAGAACCCGGGGCAACGAAGCTACAGCCCGTTGACCCGAAAGCAGCACCACCATGATGGGAACCCATCACGCGATCACCGGCGCCGCCGCGTGGGTCGCCGTGACCTCCACCGCCACTCAGATTCCGACTTTGGGCTGGCATCCGCTCGGCCCGGTGAGCATCGTGCTCGGCGCGGTCGTCTGCGCCGGCGCAGCGTTGTTGCCCGATGCCGATCACCACAATGCGACGATCGCCCATTCACTGCCGGGTGTCGGACGGCTCGCGACCGGAGCCGTCCGTGCCGCGTCAGGTGGGCATCGCCACGGCACCCATTCACTGCTCTCCGCGATTCTGGTTCTCGGCACCGCGCTCTGGCTCGCTCAGTCGAGCTGGTATGCCGAGGACAGCACCGGAGCGGTCTTCGTCGGATCGGCCATCGCCGCCGCTGCGCTACTGGCATTCGCGGTGAAGGTGCTGACTGTCGTGCCGGGATGGTGCCAAGCCTGGGCGATCGGAGGCACGATCGCGGCGTTGATCAGCTGGCTGAGCCCGCACCAGTGGGAGTGGCTGCCACTCTGCATCGCCATCGGTTGGGCCGCACATCTCGCCGGCGACTTTCTGACCACCGGAGGGCTCCCGCTGTTCTGGCCGCTGAAAGTCAAGGCACCCCGATTGGTCACTCGGACTCCACTGCTCAAGGCCCTCTGGTCCAAAGGCGGGTACTTTGCCTTGCCGATTCTCGGCAACACAGGCTCCTGGCGGGAGTGGTGCTTGATGGTTCCACTGGGGATCTATGCGCTTGCCGGTGTCGGCCTCGAGGTGTGGCGAGTCGTTCAGCGCTAACGTTCCGGTGATCCCGTGAGCCGATCTCGGGAACGCGGTCGTCCCGGTGGTCGAGCCTGTCGAGACCCGGTGTGCCGATCTCGGGAACGCGGCCATCCCGGTGGTCGAGCCTGTCGAGACCCGGTGTGCCGATCGTTACCGGCCGAGTGTGGTGTGGGCGCGGTGCTGGTTGGCGGGGAGCCAGTCTCCGCCGAGTCCCATCCAGGGTGGTGCCTTGACCTGCACGGCCCCGTCGACGAGTTGGATCAGCCAGCCGGAGGTGTCGATCGTGTGGTGGTGGTACCAGCAGAGCGCGACACCGTTGTTGACATTCGTTGGGCCGCCGCGATACCAGGGGATGACGTGGTGCATCTCCGCCCAGTTCGGCGGGGAGAGGCAGCCGGGGATGACGCAGCCGCCGTCGCGGGCGAGGATCGCCCGGCGTTGCACCCGGGTGAAGAACCGTGTCGTCATGTCGAGTTGGAGGATTTCGCCGTTGGCGGCGAAGACGATCTTCTGCATCCCCCCGGCACAGACCAGGCGTTGAACGGTGCTGATCGACAGAGGCGCCTCGACGCCGTCGGCCCAGCCGACCCCGGTGCCATCGATCAGGTCGGTCGCATTCACGTGCACCATCACGGTCGGCGCCGCCCCGCCCATCGTCGGGGTGCCGGCGTCCCGCGCGGCGGCATCGAACACGCCGCGGAGGATGTCGGCGCACTTCTCGCCGCCGGTGCGGGTATCGAGCGCCTCGAACTGGTCGGCGCCGGGGATGACCTCGCCGGCGTCGATCCGGGCCTGCTCCTCGGCCTGCTGGGTGGCTTGTTCCTCGGCGGTCGGGAACCGGCCGGGCTCGGCCGGAACGGGCTGAGAATGAGCACTGAGATAGGTGTCGAAGATCCCGTTCATCACCCCGCGGAGTTCCGGGGTGACCCCACCGCGCAAGGGGTAGAGCCCGTCACGGAATTGGCCGAAGCCGACGGTGCTGCGCACCTCCATTGCGGTCCCGTCGGCCGGGGCGGTGCCGTCGGGGTCGAGGAGCGCCTTCCACTGCAGCACCTGCCCGCGGATCAGGTCGGCCGGGAACGCGAACCCCGCATTCGGCAGGCCCGCGTTCTCGGCCGTGACCGTGCCGGTCGCCGAGGCGACCAAACCGCGTTCGGCCGCATCGACGGCGTCCGGGGCGAGAAAGCTGGGTAGGTCGGTCAGGCCGGTGACGATCTGCTCGGCCGCGTCGACGCCGATGATCCCGGCGGTCAGCGCGTCGGCGACGACCGGGTAGCGCGGTGGCAGTGTCGCGCCGACGACCTGGGTGATCCGGGTCTTCGCGCCGAGCCTGACCCGGCGTTTCGCCTCCCGGGCGGAGACCCGGGTGACCATCGTGATCAGGTCGGTGCCGGTGGCACAGCCGCGCGTGCGGGCCAGAGACTCGTTCTGGGTTCTCGTGTCGGAGCGCGCGTCGACATCGGCGGCGAGGGCGACCCGGCCGGCATCAACCAGGCGGCCCACGGCCTCCATCGCCCCCAAGCTCCCGAGAACGTCATCGTCGGAGAGTAAATGGGGCTGAAGGTCGGCCATCACGTCGACCAGAAGCGCCTGAACCTGCGCCATGACCGCGGCCACCGGAGTGTCGGTGGTCGGGGTAATGATGAGGGAAACAGGCTCTGATTCCATGCTTCAATTCTCTCAAAATCAGAACTGGAATACGAGTTTTTCTCAGGATCAGTGGATAACTTTTCTAACATGTGTTCTGTGGAGGAGCAAGCTCGGAAACGTGAGGAGTGAGCCTCAGAACAGGGTGAGTTCAGAGGCCGGCTCGCGGGATCTCGACAGGCTCGATCACCGGGGCGCGTTCAGGCATCGGCTCGCGGGATCTCGACAAGCTCGATCACCGAGAGCAACGCAGAACAGGCCCGACTCCGAAGAGTCGAGCCTGTTCCCACTATCTCGAACTAGCAGTGTCGAGCTACGCCGTGCGACGTCGAGCTGCGACGAAGGCAAGTGCAGCGCCGAGCATCACCAGGATGCCCGCGGCGATTCCGCCGGTAGTCGAGTCGAAACCGGTCGAAGCAGGTCCCGAGCCCCGCACTGTCAGCGTGCACCGCGCTCTGCAGCACCACTACGCCGTGACAACCACTACGCCGCGACAACCACTCAGTTGAGCCCGCCGACTGCGCGCAAGAAGGTGAGCGTTGATCCGTCGCCGACGGTGAGTTTGTTGAGGGCCGCGTTGAACACGGCGCCCGCGTCGGCTGCGATATGGGTTTCAAACGCCGCTTGGTCACGATAGATCTCGTAGACGAAGAAGCAATCGGGCGCGTCGACTTTGCGATACACGTCGAAGACTAGATTGCCGGGCTCCGCACGAACTACGTCGGCGAATGCAGCGATCAACTTCTCGACTTCACCCCCGCGCCCCGGAACGGCCGCGAACTCTGCAGAGAGGGCGACCGTCCCGGTTGAAACTGGCGTGCTCACGCGCGCTGCGCCCCGGTCATAATGGCGACGGCATCCGTCATCGAGTGCGACTGCGGAGTGATTGTGGCCGCACGCTTGCCAAGACGCTGAATGTGGATGCGGTCGGCAACCTCGAACACGTTCGGCATGTTGTGGCTGATGAGAATGACCGGGATGCCTCGGTCGCGCAGTTTCTTGACCAGCTCCAGCACCTGGTTCGATTCCCGCACTCCGAGCGCAGCGGTCGGCTCGTCGAGCACGACGACCTTGGAACCGAATGCGGCGGCACGCGCCACAGCGACGGCCTGGCGCTGGCCGCCAGAAAGGTTCTCCACGGGAACGGTCACGTCCTGCAGCGTCGTGATTCCGAGTTCGTTGAGCTCGGCGCGAGCCCGTTGCCTCATACCCTTGGTGTCGACGATGCGGAACAGCGAGCCGAGAACACCTGCCTTGCGAATCTCGCGTCCGAGGTACAGGTTCGCGGCGACATCGAGCGCCGGCGAGACGGCGAGGTTCTGGTACACGGTCTCGATGCCGGCGGCGCGCGCGTCTTGCGGGCGCTTGAAGCTGACCCTCTGGCCTTCGAGGAAGAGCTCACCTTCGTCAGGGATCTCGGCCCCCGTCAGGCACTTGATGAGTGTCGACTTGCCTGCACCGTTATCTCCGATGATGGCGAGAACCTCGCCGCGGTAGAGCTCCAAGCTCACGCCATCGAGGCCGACGACTCGACCGAAGGTCTTGACGAGGCGCTTTGCTTGGAGGATGGGCGTGCGGGATTCTGTGGCCGCGGCATCGTCTGCCTGCTGGGTGGGCGTGCTGAGGGTCATTTGCGTACCTTTCGAATCCACTGGTCGACCGAGACCGCGACGACGATGAGCACACCGACGGCGAAGGTTTGCCAGAGCACGTCAAGCCCGGCGAGGGAGAGGCCGTTGCGGAACACGCCCACGATGAGCGCACCCAGCAGGGTGCCCCAGACGGTGCCGCGGCCACCGAACAGGCTGGTTCCTCCGATCACCACGGCGGTGATGGAGTCGAGATTGAGGTCGAGCCCGGCGTTCGGGGAAGCCGCATTGCTCCGGCCGATCTGAATCCACGCGCCGATGGCGAGGATCGCACCGGCGGCCAAGTACACGCTCATCAGCACTCGGTTCACACTGATGCCAGCGAGACGTGCTGCCTCTTTGTCGTCACCGACCGCGTAGACGTGACGCCCCCAGGCCGTTCGACCGAGAATGAAGGCGACGATGATGTAAACCGCGAGCATCAATACGACGCCGATTGTGAAGTTCACTCCTCCGACCTGGAAGGTCTCGCCCGTCCACGTGAGCAGCGCGGGCATCTCCGCGCCACGCACCGTGGCACCGGATGAGTAGAGAAGCGTGAGCGCCACGAAGATGTTGAGCGTTCCGAGGGTGACGATGAATGGTGGAAGACGGAATTTCGTCACCAGGAACCCGTTGAGGGCGCCGGCGCCGAGGGCGACGAGAAGGCCGGCGGCGAGCCCGAGGATGGCGGGCAGCCCCGCCTGTACGGTGCTCTGGGCGATGACCATGGAACTCAGCACCATGACGGCTCCGACGGAGAGGTCGATTCCGGCCGTCAAGATGATGAGGGTTTGTGCAATGGCCAGCGTGCCGACTACCGCGACCTGTTGGGTGATCAGCGAGAGGTTGGCCGGATTCAGGAAGCGCTCGTTGAGCAGCCCGAACACGATCACCGCGAGCACAAGGACGATGGCCGGGCTGATTGCCGGGTAGCGGTGCAGCGCATTTCGAACGCGGCTGAGGGGCGTCGTGCGGTCGAGGAACTCCTCGGCCAGATCAATCGCTGCGGTTTCTGGTGCAACCGCGCTGGTTTGTTGACTCACGTGAAAACTCCGATGGTTTCGTGCGGTGGTGGTGAGGCGGCGGGGATCGGGGACCGCGTGGGCGGCGCCCCGAACCCGCTTTACTCGTGGCGGGGCGTGGCTAGCCCCAGCAGATGGTCTGTGCTTCGGTCGAGTCGATCGAGTCGACGCCGGCCTGCGGGTCGTCGGTGACAAGAGCAACCCCGGTGTTGTAGAAGTCGAGGCCCTGGGTGACCTCCGGCTTGGTGCCGTTGGCGACGAGGTCGACGATCGCCTGCACACCGAGTTCTGCCATCTTCACCGGGTACTGCTGGCTCGTTGCGTTGATGATGCCTTCTTCAACCTGGCCGACGCCGGCACATCCGCCGTCGATCGACACCACGATCGCGTCGGTGATTCCCGCCGCCTTGAGCGCCTGGGATGCGCCGTAGGCGGCTGGCTCGTTGATCGTGTAAACGACGTTGATTTTCGGGTTCTTGCTGATGAGGTTCTCTGCGGCAGAACGGCCGCCGTCCTCAGCGCCCTGCGAGGCCGCATTGCCGACGATCTCGTACTCGCCGCCACTGTACTTTCCACTGTCGGCCTCATCGCCGTTCTTCGCGGGATCGGCAAGGTCGATGCCCATGCCGTCGAGGAAGCCCTGGTCGCGGTCGACGTCGACGGAGACGATCTTGTCGTCGAAGAGGTCGATCATGGCGATTGTTGCCTTCTCGCCGCCGAGCTTGGCTGCCGTCCACTCGCCGATGTACTGGCCGGCGAGGAAGTTGTCTGTGGCATAGGTGATGTCAACGGAGTCGGGGTTGGACGGCGCCGTGTCGAGCGCGATCACGTAGAGTCCGGCATCGCGTGCCTTGACGAGGGCGTCTTCGACACCAGGGCCGTTCGGAGTGATCAAGATTCCGGCGTCGCCCTTGGAGATGGCGTTCTCGATCGCCTGGATCTGTGTGTCCTCGTCCCCATCGGTCTTGCCGGCAGCGAGGGTGAGAGTGACTCCAGCCGATTTGGCCGCGGCCTTGGCGCCATCCTGCATGGCGACGAAGAAGGGGTTCGCCGTGGTCTTGACGATGAGCGAGACACCAACGGCGTCTGATCCGGCGTCGGCAGCGGCGCCGGCGGCCTCCGGGGTGCTTGAGGAACAAGCAGTGAAGGCGAGTGTTGCAATTGCCGTGATCGACCCGGCCGCGAGAAGGCGCTTGGCGAATCGATTGTTTGGTGTGCGATTCATCGGTGAATCTCTCCTTGGTTTGAAGGGAGTTCAACTCCCTGACAACGATGTCATAGGTAGTTCTATGTCATCGATACTGTTAGAGTCAAGTCCATTCAGCACATTGGAGACATAAACGTGACATCGTTGTCAAAACATCTTCCTGAGCCGCACCACACGCAGCCCCGGCCGACGATGAAACATGTCGCCGCCCTTGCCGGCGTGGGAATCAAGACGGTGTCGCGCGTGATCAACGGCGAGCCGAATGTCTCTGAGGCCACGATCGAGCGCGTCATGAAGGCAGCGACGAGCCTCAATTACCAGCCGGACCTGCACGCCGGAAACCTACGCAGGGCTGACGGGCGCACCAAAACACTGGGGCTGTTGGTCGGTAGCGTCGCGAACCCCTTCTCTGGTGCATTGCACCGCGCCGTCGAGGAAGCAGCACTCGCGCGCGGCATCGCGGTGTTCGCCTCCAGCCTCGACGACGACCCCGAGCGCGAGGAGTTGATGGTCGACGCCTTTCTGAGGCGGCGGGTTGACGGACTGATTCTCACGACCGTCTCCCGCAGCCAGGCCTATCTCCTGCCCGAACTGCGTCGGGGCACCCCTGTCGTCTTCGTCGACCGCGAGCCAGCCGGCGTCGAGGCCGATGTCGTGGCGAGTGACGGCGCGGCCGGTGCAGCGACCGCCACTCGGCATCTGCTTGAGCACGGGCACCGCCGCATTGCCTACCTCGGCGACCGCGTTGATATTCAAAGCGCCAAAGAGCGCCGCCGCGGCTTTCTCGAGGAGCTCGGCCGCGCGGGCGTCGCCACCTCAGACATCCCCGTGATCGACGGCCTGCACGATGAGGAGACGGCGCGCATCGCACTTCTCGCGCTGCTCGACTCGGCAACCCCTCCAACGGCGGTATTCAGCAGCCAGAACCTCGTCACGATCGGGGCGGTACGCGCGCTCCGCGAGCGGGGCCTGCAGCACCGTGTGGCAATTGTCGGCTTCGACGACATCCCGCTCGCCGATCTGCTCGAACCCGGCATCACTGTCGTCGCCCAGAACCCGCAGCGCATCGGCGAGCTCGCAGCGGAGCGCATCTTCGCGCGCCTCGATGGCGATGAGTCACCGGCACGCAACTACGCAGTGCCGACCCAACTCATCACCCGCGGGTCTGGGGAGATCACCCCGTCATGAGCGCCGTCTCCCCCACAGCCGCACACGTCGTCGTGATCGGCGACGCGCTGATCGATCGCATCGTCGACGGCGACGAGCGCCGGGACTTCGTTGGCGGAGCCGGGCTCAACGTCGCCGTCGGCCTCCGCACACTCGGAGTCACCACCACCCTTGTTGCGACGCTGGGGGCGGATGCCGACGGCACTCGCGTGCGGGAGCACCTCCGCGGCCACGGCGTAACGCTGCTCGCCTCTCCGGCCGCGCTGGGAACATCCGTCGCCCTGTCCGAGCGCGTCGACGGCGAGCCGCGATATGTCTTCAACAAGGCCGCCCAACAACGCGAAGTCACCTTCTCACCGGAGGTCTTGGCCGCCATTAACACCGCAACACTCGTCGTCGTCAGCTGCTTTCCCTTCGACAACCCCGCGCAATCCGCGTTACTCACTGCGAGCATTCTGCGACCAGAGGCTCGTCTGGTCCTTGACCCGAACCCACGCGCGGGCATGCTCAGCGACAGGGCGGCGTTCGTGAAGAACTTCGAGGCGTTGGCCGGCACGAGCCTCCTCACCAAGGTGGGTGACGAAGATGCGCAGTTGCTCTACAACTCCTCTCTGGCCGATCTGCGAGACCGGTTGATTGCCGCAGGAACACGAACGGTTCTCGCCACAGCTGGCCGCGACGGTGCAACGATCACGACATCAACCGGCATCACCGCTGCATCCGGAATCACCGAAATGCCCGGCGAGGTGATCGACACGATGGGGGCAGGCGACGCGACTCTCGCGGCAGCGGTCAGCGCCCTCGTTCACGACGGAATCCCGGCGCACGAGGAAGGCTGGGCTCGCCTGCTCGGACAC
Organism: Leifsonia sp. 10L418; assembly: GCF_056395445.1. Lineage (NCBI taxonomy): Bacteria > Bacillati > Actinomycetota > Actinomycetes > Micrococcales > Microbacteriaceae > Leifsonia > Leifsonia sp. 10L418. Next base: position 193,931 of record NZ_JBFTJN010000003.1, read on the forward strand.
TCCATGGATACCGCAGCAGCAACGTGCCGTGTCGAGGGCGCGCTCCTCCAGCCGCACCCCGGATCGCTGCCACAGGCGTCACACTAATCACCCAGCCCACCGCGAATTTTCGCGTACCAACGGAGCCGGGTGTCGGCGGCTCTGAGACCGCGACTACACCGTGCATACAACTCAGCCGACCGCATCCCCCGTGTCGAGGCTCCGCCAGAATGTCACTTCAGGCGCGGCCGTTGCGCCCGATCGCTCGAGCATGCCGCCTATCTCAGGACTCGCGTCGAAGAACCGCCGGAACGACTCTTCGTCCGGCCACTCGTCCACGACGAGGATCTCCTTGTCGTTTCCGTAGAAGCGGTGGGAAATGACACCGTGCTCCTTGGCCTTTGCGAGGATGCTCTGCATCGACGCGTCGTCTTCCTGCTCAACCTTGGTCGCATCCCCTGCGACTCTCATCGTCACTATGACGCTCATGTTGTCCTCCTAGACGCAAAGCCCAGGCAGGTCCCGAGCCCCGCGCTGTCAGCGTACGCCGCAGTCTCTCTCACCACTACGCGGCAACTCGGTGCGAAAGAATGCACAGTATTGGCAATACACAGCGAACACCGTACTTTCGGCCGATCCGATTCTGACCATTCCGCCGATACCCGGGGGCGACGCGGCGACGACCATCGAGGTATGACAATGACAACCAGCATCCGTCCCACGATGACCGCGGCCGTGTACCGGCACTTCGGCGCACCCGACGTTGTCCGCCTCGAGCAACTCGCCATCCCCACGCCGAGGCCCGGCGAAGTGCTCATCAGGGTTCATGCGAGCACCGTGAGCGTCGCCGACCACCGGGCCCGCAGCCGCGACATCCCCGCCGGCCTCGGGCTGCTCGCCGCGCTCGGGCTCGGCATAATCCGGCCGAGCCACCGCGTCCTCGGCATGGATGCTGCGGGTGTCGTCGAAGCCATCGGCACCGGCGTCACCGCCTTTGCCCCGGGAGACAGGGTCATCGCGTTGATGGCCGGCGCCTTCGGCGGGCACGCCGAGTATGTGTGCATGCCTCAGGATGGCGCGATCACGCGAGCTCCCGAAAGCATGACCTTTGAGGAGGCGGTCACACTGGTGTTCGGCGGCACCACCGCCCACGGCTTCTTCAAGAAGGTCACGATCGGGCACGGCACCACGGTGCTCGTCAACGGTGCGTCAGGCGCCGTCGGCACCGCCGCCATCCAGCTCGCCAAGCAGCTCGGCGCCCAGGTCACCGCCGTGACCAGCGGGGCAAATGCCGAGCTCGTCACCTCGTTGGGCGCCGACCGGGTAGTCGACTACACGAAGCAGGACTTTACCACGGCCGGCGACACGTATGACGTCGTCGTCGAGTGCGTCGGCAACGCCCCCTTCGACCGGTCCGGTGCATCCATCAACCCGGGCGGAGCCCTCCTCCTGGTCATCTCGGACCTCAGGGGGATGCTTCGAAGCCGTGGACAGAGCCGCAGGTCGGGAAAACTCGTCACCTCCGACGTCGGGAAGCCGAACGCCGACGACCTCGCCTATCTCGTCAGCCTCGCCGACTCGGGGCGCTTCCGGGCCGTCATTGACCGCAGCTATGACCTCGCTGACGTCGTCGAGGCGCACCGCTACGTCGACACCGGGCGCAAGCGCGGCAACGTCGTGCTGCACGTCGCCGACCCCAACGAGCACCGCGAGCAAGGACCGATGTCATGACCGTCATCGCTCCCGCGACAAAGGTCCCCGTTCGCCTGATGATGAGCGGGGTCTCATACCCCTACGTACTCAACCATGGCGTGTTGCTGATCGCATTGCTCGGGGAACCCTCAAATTGCTACGGCTCTGCGTCGCTGTTCGCCAGGCATGCCGCTCGCGCGGGGGCCGCCGTGAGTTAGCGAACGGCCACCGCCGTTGAGCGGCGATCAACCAGGCCGGTCGAGAAGAAGTGAACCAACGGCACCGCCAACATCACTGCAGTTTCAGCCTCCTGCTGCGTCGGCTTGCGGTAGTTGTTGCCACCGTGTCTTCCTTCCTCGCCGTTCAGAATTGCCCTGCACAACTTGTACACCACGTCAGTGGCCGACTTCGAAGGGTTGTCTAAGATAGGAAGACTCCAATCGCCCTGCTGAAAAAGGGTGGTTGTTGCCTTTCCGAGGGTCCCCTGAAGATCTCGCGATGTCACCTTGTGGAGCATTGCTTCCTCGATAGCTACGATCGCCATTTTGTATGCTTTGTCAGGATCGGGCGTGCGCCCGAACACCGCATGCCATGCCTCAGACAATCGCACCCCCGCGTCCGCCGCTGACTGCATTACGCCTTCGGCCGCTTCCTGGACGCCAAGCGGGACTCGTCGTTCCAGCCCGACGTTGCCACGTCTTTGGCCGACTCTCCACGCGGACCCTGCCTGGCTGAGCAGCGCTTCGAGGTCATCGTTGTGTGCCGTACTCCCCCATGTCAGATTGTCGACGATGAGGAAGTCCACAATCTTCAGAATGTGATCCGCGTCAAAGTTGTTCTTGAGGAAATCCAATCCATGAATGCTGAACACAGCGTCAGTTGCAGAATGAGGCTGCCTTAGTGCGAGATCGAGTCTCTCGAAAATCGCCCTGCATCGAGGGGCGGTGAAACGTTGTTCAAACCATGTGACTTCTGAAATCCAAGTCCAGAGAGGTCGTACTAACCACGCCGGGATATCTTCATGCAGCGCTTTGTACTTCAGCTCGTCCTCGCCCAAGGGCACCCACTCCAGTGTCATCCTCGGAGACTATCGGTCGCATCCGACATGGGACGGTTTTTGGACGGGATCGGCACTGCCCCCGTTTGGGCCGACAGGCGTGGTTCCCAATGAAACTTTGGTAGGGCGGATGGGACTTGAACCCATGACCGACGGATTGCGACGGACCCACTTTCGCCGGTCAGCCCTGCACTCCGAAACCTAGACTAATCTCGCCCTGACCAGGTGTTCCTTGTGCGATCTACGCTCATTCTATCGCAATGCCTCGGCTCGCCTAGGCCGGTCTCGACGCAATAAGCGTTAAATAAACGTGCGCGCATCGAGTCCCAGTGCTCCGCCCAGCAACCTCCAACCACACGATAATTGCAAAGCAGTCGGAACGTGGTCGGGTCGCTCTTCACTCGCGTGTTACTCCGCCGAGGAAGCAACTATGTATGAGCGCCCGATGGGACGTCCCGGAGGACCCGAAGTTTAAGAGAGCCTTCCTCGCGCGTCATTGTACGCCCGGCCGTAGAGCAGGAAGACCCGCGCAACTACAAGCTCGGCCTGCCCCGTTCGGCGCCCGCCCGCCGGGCACGCGCTGCAGCGTCAACGACACCGGAGCCCAGCTGTCGTGCACGGTCCATCGCGATGCGTGCAAGCGCTGCGTCGGTGCGTTGGGCCGCATTCGCGGCGGGAGCACCGAGCGCGCTGTCTGCGGTGATGCCGTATCGGTCTCGGTAGGCGGCAACGACGCGCATCTGCTGCCGCCACGCCTCAGCTTGCCGTGGGCCACGTGGCCCCTCCCCCATTACGTCGATCCACGCTTCGTGCGTGGACAACGACAACGCCGCGTCGACCAGGGCGATAGCTCGCTGTTCGATGAGGTCACGGCGTTCGTCGAGAGCCTGGCGCATATCCGCGCTCATCGCGCCGGTTGCCGCTGGGATGAGGCCGGCGATCATCCGCGGCGCGCGCTGGGTTCGTCCGGCACCTGTGGGTCGAGCGGTCGCCCGAGCCACGCGTGCGTGGAGCACTGCGGCGATATCGTAAACGTCGGTGAACCCGCGCGCGGCCACCAGCCGCGGGAGCAACGTGTCGATGTCGTGATGGTTGGCCTCGGCTCTGCGCAGCTCGGCAGCCAGTGGCCCGAACGCGTCCGATGCGATCGCATCCTCTGTGTCGGCATCCGACAAGCCGGATGCCCGGATCAACGCCGCCCACCGGTCGTGTTGGGCTGCCGCGGCGATGGTTTCGTACTCCGCAGCCAGCTGTGCGATCGATCCCCAGACATCCTGCTCGGCATCAATAATCTCGTGCGCGGACAGCTCGGCACCGACGTGCTGGAGTACCCCGTAGAGAACGCTGTGCGCCGTCGCATCCGCCGGGTCGCCGGGACGCGGCATCGCGTGAACGTCGTCGGGCCGGTCGACCACGACATAGGCAATGTTCGACTCCCGACCGCGGGTGAGCGCCACATACAAGTTCTCGCGCGTGGTGGTCGGCCCGATGAGCGCGTGGGCGGTGTCGGTGGTGATTCCTTGGGCGCGGTGCGCCGTCACGGCATAGCCAAGCTCAATATGCGCGACCACATAGTCGACGGGCAGCACGAGTGACCCGCCCCACCTCCTGCCGGGGCGCTGCACGGTCAGCGAGCCGTCGCCCCGCACGCCGGTGACGCGCCAGCGGTCACCGTTGCACACCCAATCCCGGCCCGAGCGCAGCCGCCTGTCGTTCTGGCGGCTGATCACGATGTCTCCAACGGAGGCCGCAGTACCGTCGCGCAGCCCGACCTCCCGGCTCGCTTCGACAATCCCGTCGAGGATAAGGTCGGCGCGGGCGCGCTTGTTCAGCTCGGTGACGGCCTCCCCCGTCTCGGCGATCAGGATGGACGCCAAGCCGGCGGCGCGGTCGTGCCGCCAGGCTATGTACGCCGCGGTCATCATCTCCTCGGTATCGCCGCCGATGATCCGGTCGTTGTCGGCGTAGGTGTCGATCGCACTGGGGCGGCCATGCCGGAGGCCGAGCGAGGCGGTCTTCTCCCAGGCATGGGTGAAGCGGTGGACGTCGACGAGTTCGGGGGCGTCGTCTCGGTCGCCGACGAGCATCGCGAACGCCCCACCCGCGTCGACGGACTGGAGTTGCGCCCAGTCACCGACCAGCAGCACTTTCGCTCCGGCATCCGCCGCGAGCCCGGCGATACGGTCGAGGGTGAGCGTCCCGGCCAAAGATGCCTCGTCGATGATGACCAGCTGTCTGGCGGTGAAGGTCGTGCCGTGAGTGAGGTGGTTCTGCCACCATTTCGCGGTGTTCTCCGTGGCGATACCCAAGTCATCGGCGAGCACCTGCGCGGCGATCGCGGATGGTGCCAGTCCGACGACGGAACCCGCTCCGTACTCGACCTCCCACGCCCGGCGCAGCGCATTCATCGCCGTGGTCTTCCCCGCACCCGCCGGTCCGACCAGGACATCGATCACGCGCCCGGACACCGCGACGGACGCCAACGCGGCAGCTTGATCCCCACCAAGCAGCCGGCCCCGCACATCCGGGCGCTCGGTGATCCGCTCCACCACGTCGGGCCCGACGACTGGGCCGCTCCTGTCATGTTCAAGTGCGAGAAGCCGGTCCTCGGCGGCGAGAAGTGCCTCCGACGAGAAGACCACGGAATGCTTGGGCCGAAACACACTCGTCCCGTCGGGGCGCTGGAACACCGCGGGGCTGGCCGCCAACTCCGGCGGGGTGAGCCGCATGGAGGCTGCCTCGGCAGCATCCACGACCATCCCGACGACGGCCTCGCGGTCTCGAGTGCTGGCGAACCGCCATCCCATCGTCTGCCGTGCCGCCTCCGCATACAGGTTCCACCGCCGCCACGTCGAGCGCTTCTCCCCCACAGCCTCGACAACCGACTGCCCGAGGTGGGCGACAACGTCCAACGGCACATCATCCGCACGCAACAGCACGGGAGTCTCATGGTTGGTGACGGTGCGCGCCCATCGTGTTGCATCCTGACCGAGCAGGTTGCTCGCGCGCTCACGCCACCCCGCCGTCAAGTCCGCAAGCGACCTGACCTCCTTCTCCGGGCGGGTCGTCAGAGTCGCCTGCTGACGCAGCCGGATGATCGTGGCATTCGAGGGTTGCCGCCCGTGCGCCGCCGCCCATTCCTCGACGAGGCGACGCGCTTCTGTGTCGATGTGCCGAGACCGACTGGAGAACTCTGCGACGATCTCCGCGGGCACCGTCGAGATCGCCCAGGACGGGTTGCGGTCACAGCCTCTCTCGCGCTGTTCCCACTCAACGCCGAGCGCGCGGCTGAGGTGATCGGCGAACACGGCTTCGTGCAGCTCGGACAGCGCGACGACGGCCGCGTGCATCGGACGCCCGTCGAGCGAACGCCATTTCTCATCGAACGTGGTGCGAACCTTGTTGCTGATGACGACGTGCGTGTGCAGGTTGGGGTCGCCGGCTCGGGAGTCGTAGTGGTCGAACGCCGTTGCGATCAACCCGGTGACGTCGACCTGGGCAATGGCGCCGTCGCGTCCGGTTGCGCCCGTCCGGGTGGCTGCAACCTCGCGCTCCATGAACGCAACCATCTCCGCAACCGCGGCGTGGTGGGCGTCGACGATGAGCGCCTGAGTGCCCGCGTCGGCGACCGCCCACAGCACCGAAGCAGATTTCGGGACGGAGAACGTGAAGTCGAACCCCGCAACTGCGCGGCGGGTGCCGCGGGCCGTCTCCTCGACTTCGATTGCAGCGGATGTCTCGCCCGTGATGGGGTCGCGGCCCATACCGACGAGCAGCTGGAGCTGCTCCTCCGAGACGGGATCTCCGACGACGATTTGACCGTCACCGAGCGACCGCACACTGCTCCCCAGCCATCGGCCGGGCGGCGATCCCTCCTCGGCGTAGTACCTCGTGAGTGGAGTCGACAGCGATCTCTCACCATCGCCGGCCGCGACAGTCCGCAGCAGATACTTGTACCCGTCGCCCGCGCTCATCACCCGCATCGAAACCGTCACCGCGACACCACCTCCATAGAGAAGGTGAACCGCCGGGGCCGGGCGCATCAGATGCAGTCAGCGCAGGGCACCCTCGATCTGCAAGAAGCGTGGCAGCTCATCGGTCTCGCGGACGGATGCCCGGGCAGCACAGGATGCAAATGTCGACGCGCTACATGAGCAGATCACCGGCGCAGCCGAGAGACTCATCTCGGGTGCTGGCTGGGCGCGCGCTCTGGAGATCACTGCGCGTTCACGGTCCAGATCATCCAACAGCACGCTATTGACCTGGGTGCAGCACCTTGATTCCTCCTGCCGCACCCGCGGAAAGCCAGGCCTGCCCGGAAGAGGAACCCTCATCGAACACAGACGGGCGGCCAATATTTCGTGACGTGTTCTACCTCTGGAATACCGCTCGATGAGCGGTCTCGGTCCCTTGCCCTGAGTGCGTTCGGGATCGTCGGGATCATCGCGTTTGTGATGGCTGTCGCTACGGTCTTCCTCACGCTCTTCACTGGCCGAAGCACGCCATGCGGCTCGCTCACAACGAAGCCGCTCGAACAAGGCCGACACACAACGAGCTCACCCTCGAGCAGTGACTACCAAGGGCGCCGCCCGTTGCACATAGGCTGAGCCACCCGCGAAGTAGCAGCCCCATAGTGGGGGCGCGGACGGGAGACTGCTTGGCCTAGGTTCGGTTTCACGAGAGCGGGGGTCGCTCTTACTCAACACGAGCTAGTGGGGAAAAGCGAATGTATGCAAGCGCACGGAACAGACCGCGAACATTTCTGACCTGTATCGGCATTGCCGCCGCAGCGCTTATCGCTCTTACTGCGATTACGGCGGGTCCGGCGGGTCCGGCAACAGCCGGCAGTTTTAGCTCCGATCCGCCGCTCATGCCTCCAGTGTCGCTGACTTCGGATGCCGGAACCGGTGTGGAAACCGGCGGAGCGCCGATAGCGCTCCCGCTCGACGAGTTGCGACGCTCCGGCGCGGCCGAACAATGTACCTCGATCGATGCAGCCGGCACACAGTCGTGTGTATCGCTGGGGGAGCCGGTAGGTAAGGACTCCAAAGCGCTCGGCTCACCGGCGCAACCCCAAGCTGTCGTCGGTCTACCGCAGTGGTGCATCGATGCCGGCGTTTCCAACACCTACTACGTTTCGCGGTTTGATGCGTGCGGTATCTTCAACGGCACCCTCACGGTGACGTCGACGACGAACGGAGTCACCACTGTCACCGGCATTATGAACTTCTTGATCTACAACTACCTCTACACGTCGGGCAGTCTGACGACTTGGGCGAACCAGATTGAGGTTCAGCCGTCGACCATCAGCGGCACCGCCGCGGGCACGACGATCACCGGCACTCCGTTCTGCACGGGGAGCTGCGTCTACGCGTCGTCCTCGTTCCCGGCGCAGACTCCCGGAGTGGGCGTCTCGGCCAGCGGTGAGTCGTACTACAACTGGCTCGGTGCGTCGGGTGATGTGGGTTTCGGATCCTCCGACTGGACTCTCCGCTTCAAAGCGCCGTCCACTGCGAATGCGGCCGTGATGACTCGAAGCGCCCCTGATATTCGCTGCGATCAGGCGTTGCCCGGCTCTGCGTCCGCTGGGTGTGTCGTTCCATACGCTCCGGGCTTCATTCGCTACGACGGAACCTCGTTTATTGAATTCGGAGCCCACGTGTCAGGAGCGCAAGCCTCGGGGTTGCCCGGATCTGTGACATCGTCGCCCCTTCACAGGTTGACCGATCCGACGCTCAGAAACCTCAACCGCGCCACAGCTTGCGGCGGTGTGCCTCACCCCGATCCGAACAGATCCTGCGATGAGTACCCATTCGCCTCCTCGTGGGAGGGCGCCTACACGGGTGGTGGGACGGCACGAACTCAATCCTGGTGCCAAATTACCCTGAGCGGGCCGCCGTCCACCGGGGCGACCGGTTATAGCATTTGCATGATCGACGCCGCGGAAAACAGTTCAGCAGGGTCTCTCTTGAACAGTGTTCTCTACGTGCCGTATCGCATCATTGACGGCGACCCGTTCTACGTGGATATCGTCTGAGAAGGAGGGCGGGGATGGCGGCTCACGTTGTCGAGCCTCACGCCGAATGGCACGTGGTGAGGTTCCTCAATTGTGTGGTGTCGCCATCCCAGCTCAAGGCGAGCCTCGGTCTCACCGGCCTCGTAGCGGAGGAACCGCTGGGTCCAGGCGTCCAACTGGTGACGGGGGTTGCCGCAGGCCCGGTGACGATCACGCTCGACTCGCTCCCTGCCGCCCCGGCACGCCCGGAGACGGGGTGGGAGGACATCGCCGAGTTCTCGGTGGAGGTGCAGGACGGCCCCCTCCAACTGCTCGGCCACTTCGACACCCCGGAGGCCTCCGCCCCGCGCCTGGACGAGCAAGGCGCCGGTACGTACCGGATTCGCGTCTACGGGCGCGGCCGCGACACCGCCTACGACGCGACGGTGTCGGAACCGACCGAGGACTACCTCATCATCAGCTGGCTCGCGCCGGCTGCCGCTCCGGAGGCGATCGCGGCCGCATCGAAGACGAGCGCCGGCTGGATCGAGTCGACGCGCCGCCATCTGGCCCTCGGCACCGACTGGAAGGTAGAAACCGGCGGGCCGACCGAAGCTGGTCAGGCCGCCCGCGAACAACGAAACCGCGCGGAGAGCTCACTTCGCGCAGCGACCGCCAAAGGCACCGCACCCCGCCCACCGGGTGAGACACCAACGAAGTAGCCACCGGCTCCTCCATCTGGGTCCAAGGCGGGGAGCGTGAGGGGATACCCCACGCCGGCCGGCCCGTGTGGGCCAGCCGGCGGGGCCGTGTTACTCGGGCCGCTGGCTGCTGGATCTCCGCATACGGGGCGGTGTCGGTCCAGGTGTAACCGGTGGTGACGCTGACGGTTTTGAGGTTGGCTCGGACGACGTCGGGCCACTGGCCGCGAATCATCACCCGGTCGCCCTTCTTGACGGTGTTGCGGTCGTAGCCGGTGGCTGTGCCGCTCTCGATCTGGGCGGCGCGCACGGCTTCCCAGTAGGCGAGCTGGTCGCGCTTCTCCTCAATGTGAGGCGTGAGGCGGTCCGCGCGTGCCTGCTGCTGCGCTTCGGTTGCGTCGACGTAGCCGCGTGCGTCGTCGTAACGCGGTGCGATGATAAGTCGTTCCAGCTTTCGAAGCTCCGCCCCAACGTCTCGATGCGGTTGGAATCCGTCACCGGCCGGTAGCGGGCGTCGGTGGTGAGGGTTGCGGCGTCGGCGTGTGCCTGGGCGGTGGTGGCGTCGGTGCTGGCTTCGACTGATTTACGCATGGCGTTGTCTGCTTGGGCGATTGCGTTGCGGTGGCGGCTTTCGGAGTGGTGGCCGACCTTGATCGGTTCGCCTCCTTCGGGTAGCCGGTCGTGTGCGGCGCGGGCTTTGGTCCAGGCTGCGTCTTCGGCGGTGCTCTTGCGCTCGGCTTTCGCGGCGAGGGCGTCGACCCGGTCGGCCTGACGCTCGATCTTTCCGGCCTCCACGTCGGCCATCGGGCGGTGCGCGGTGTCGATGTTGGTCTCGACGCCGAAGCCCGCCGCTTCCAGCGCCGTCTCGGTGTGGGTGATGATGTGGAGCTTGGGGAGACGGTCGCGGGACTGGGGCACGAACCAGGCGCTGATGCTGCGCCCCCAACGCGAACCGCAAGCTTTGAGCACGTCGGCGGTTCCGTCGCCTCGGTTGGTGCCCTCGATCAGGGTTCCGGCAGCGTGGGTGTGGGTGATGGTCAGCATCAGCGTGCCTCTTCCTCGGTGCGGCAATCGATGATGCGGGAGCCGTTCGGGGTCTGGATGATCACGAACCTGCCGCGAGGGTTGGGATAGCTTTGCGTGTTCCAGTACGTGGACATGTCGGCGCTGACCAGGAGGTTTTCGGCGGTGAGCACTCCGGGCAGATCGGGCGCGTGCGTGGTGGTCATGGGTTTCTCTCTCTCAGATGGCGGGAGAACTCTCGTTTTCTGTCGAACTCGACGCCGACATATGCCGGACATTGGTCCTGCAGATCGCCCTCGGGCGTTGCGGTTCCGTGCAGATCACCGCGTTTGCCGCGTCGACTAACCAGCCTGACGCAGAGGGCCTAGGTCCTTTTGCCTGACCCCCCCCTCTCGGAATGAGCAAGTCGACGAGGCATCTGGATGGAATCCAAACTGGCCAGCTGTCCGCAAAAGGCTGGCGGATTCAACCAGTCGTTGCAACGATGGGTTGAATGCGCCGGACGTTCAGCGGGCGCATAGAAAGCATGAAATGGCTCGCGCCGACGCTGAGCCGAGGCGCCCGAAAGCCGAACCCTTAGCGGGACGCTTAGGAAAGTGGCATGGCAGGAGGCTACGGCATGTGGCAAGGCAGACCTCTCAACCCGCACCTGTGGATCCTTTATGGCTTTGTCCACGCGATGGTGTGCCGAAATCCCAAGTGATGTCTGATGGTCGACCCGGGCATGACGCGCTCGAGAATGGTCCGTAGCTCACTGAAAGTGATCGAGGGATCCTGAATAGGAAACGGTGGTGGATGAGTTTCGGCCTTGCTGGGCCGGGGGTGCTTCACGAACCCGATGATTGGGTTCGTGATGATGGAGGCGGCTTCCCACAGATGGTCACGGAACGACCGCGGCACAGCGAGTCCAACGGCGAGGAAGCGGCCTCCGGGCACGAGGAGACGGTTCACCTCTTGTAGTGCCTCCTCAATCGCGAGGTGATGCAGTACTGCGATCATTGTGACCACGTCGAACGGTCCGGCAACCGCGGTCCACGGTCCGTCGATGACCGATACGTTGGGCAACCCAATACAGCGCTTTACCGATTGATCGACCATCGCGGCGTCAGTGTCATTGCCGATGACGCGGTCAACGTGCGGCGCGAGGCAGGCGAGGAGTTCGCCCTGGCCGCAACCAACATCGAGCGCTGAACCGCAGGACTTGGGGAGGTTCGCAACAATCCAGCCGTGGAAGTGGTCGTTGTGACTCCACGGGTGGCGTGCATTGATCCGCTGCATCCCTCGCGCGAATGTGTCCCCCCACCGACGCATCGCGTCCTAATAGCCCTTGGAGGCCGTACGTGGTTCCGAATCAACCGGACCAACCTGAATATCGCCGACGGGAGAACTACCAAGGCAGATCGTGAACGACCTGTCTACGGACACGGATTTCGTTGCTCCGGGCAAAGTTACGTTAAGCGCTCGCACAGCAGTCGGCACGTCGCAGGAGTCTTGCTGCAGATCAGCCGTTGTCACCCACGTCCAGATGAAGGCTTGTCCCCCCGCAGGAACAGAAACGGGATCGCCCGCACGCTGAAATGCGTCGGCCTCGGACAACACTCCGACCGCTGCCGCGTCGTCGGTTTCGAACGTGATCTTGGGGAACCCAGTCAGCTCACAGGACGACTCTCCTTCGTTCGTCGCTGCAAGCCAGCTCACCTGAGGAACGGCGGGATCGTAGGCCGATTCGAGAACTGAGAAGTCGAATTCATCGGCGCACGCAGCTGGGGATTCAGTCGCCGTCGCACTTGGTTCAGAGGCCTCGGCCGAGGGTGTGACGGCGGTCGGCCCGGTGGCCGCGCATCCGCTGAGCACAGTGACGAGCAAAGAGAGCGTCAAAACGACCGCGCCAGTTCGAAGTTTGGGTGTCATGACAGTGATCCTGGCAGAGTCGCCTTCATTTCGGGGTGAACCCGGCCCATTTCATTCAACATTTCCTTATGTCGCCGACGCCAAGTTCGAGGATTACAGGGCACCCGGCTTCCTGAAATTCGCGATGAAGACGCGCAACTAAACGGATGTCCATCGATGGCTCGAGAATGCCTGCACAGGACGTCGCACGATGCGGGAAACCGGAGATGCGCCTCCGTAGAGACTGCAATAATCCAAGTGTGAACAGAAACTTGCGAGTTGGCCACTTTGCCACTGCCAATGCCCTGGAATGGGTCCTAGGGGGCAGGGCTCTTGGCTCACGCGCTTGAGGCCATCAGGCGCCCAAAGAGGCGTCGACGCTCAGGTGCTGTTGGGTTGGCTCGCGACCTGCTCGTTATCGTGCTGGTTTCCATAACCGTTGCATTCTTGGTGAAGACTTTCCTGGTCAGGTCTTTCTACATTCCGTCGGGTTCGATGGAAAGTACCCTTCAAGTAAACGACCGCATCTTGGTCAATGAGTTGCAGCCACGTTTCTTTCCCATCCAGCGCGGAGACATAGTCGTCTTCAAAGACCCGGGCGGATGGCTCCTGCCAGCGCCGGAGCCAACCCTGAATTTCTGGGAACAGGCTTCGAGCACGTTCCTCTCGTTTGTGGGGCTCGGAGCGAGCGAAAGCAACGACCACCTCATCAAGCGCGTAATTGGGCTGCCAGGTGACCACATTGTTTGCTGCGACATACAGGGTCATTTGGAAATCAACGGTCAGCCGGTGGACGAGCCGTACATCCTCCGCTCGGACACCGACATCAATGCGGCCTCAGTCCAGTTCGATGTGGTTGTCCCGGAAGCGAGCCTTTGGGTCATGGGTGACAATCGTTTCAACTCGCAAGACTCGTCCAAGCAACAATCACTCCCCAGCAAGGGCTTCGTGCCGCTCGGCAGCGTCGTCGGGCGGGCGTTCGTCGTGTCCTGGCCGCTTGACCGATGGGCCTGGCTTGACAACTTTCCTGTTGAACTCACATCCGTCGGTTAGCCCGACCATTCACATCCACAACAGAAGAGTCGGCGAGTGCTCGCCGGGTAGGGAATGAACCTGATCCCGGGAAGTTTCGTGACCGGTAACCGAATGTGGCTCTCCATCGGGCTGATCGTCGCGGTCGTCGGCATCATCCTGGTGGTGCTCGGCCTACGTCGGCCCAAGACCGGCCGCCCGAGCAATTAGGCTCTGCTGGGCCGCGCGTCTAGGTTTGCCTCCGTTCTGGTTTCCGGGCAAAGCAGAAGCCTCGAGGGGAACGAGTCTCATCGGGGTGTTTCAAGAGAGCGCAGTTTCGATGTCTAGCATGATGCTCTTTGACTCGAGAGGGCGCCGCGAAGAGGAACCTCCATGGCGAGGTGATTATGTCGGCGTTCCCGCAGGACTATTGTTCGGAAAGCATGGAGCATGCCAAGCTTGGCCAATGTCGCCCCAGAGGTTAGATCAGAGCGCGCGCGTGAAGTCGCCGGATGCCCAGTCTCGATTCACTCGATTGCTGGGTTCGATCGGTGTCCTGGGTATCGTGATACTTCCCATGCTGATCGTCGTTGCAGTGAACAGCTGGCAGGCGCCGGACGCGGATGCGTATGTCCGGATGGCATTTGGACAAGTCGCAGGACAAACTATCGCGATCCTCACTGCCCTCGCACTAGTCGGTTTCAGTATCTGGAAGCGGTCTAGAGGGCTGATAGCAGTCATGGCATTCGTGGCTTTGCTCGTCATCGCAAGTTCCCTCTTCTCAATGCAAAGAACCGGCGACTGGCTCTTGAGTGGACTCGGATAAGGACCGACGGCCTCGGTGTCGCAGCAGGGACCCTCAGCGCGACATGTCTCGCAAGCAATACTGTCTCGCAACCTGTGTTTCGACACATAGACGTTACGAGACACGTCACTTACGAATCGGATTGCAACGGTGTTAACGCCGGCGGGCTGCGCGGCCCTTGGCCTCGATCCGCCGCTCAGCTTGGCTGAGGACAGTCGTGTGCGATCGCCAGTGTGACACAGGCAAAACGAACGAGCAGGAATCCACAACGCAGAAGCGCGTGGATACCTGCTTGTTCATGTCCACTTGTCTAGCAGCTACGAGAAGCGTTGCTCTCGGCATACAACAGAGGTTTTGGTGAGGGCTACACCGTGACGTCGAGACTTGTTCGGGCCGTCTGTCCTGCGAGGTAGCTCAATGCGTTACCGATGGCGACCCCGAACGATTGTGCGTACTCTTCACCGGCATACTTGGTGGCCATCTGCTGAAGGTAGGCAGGTGAAATGTCTTCACCGGCGGAAAGGTATCCCGACTGGCGGTCCAACGCGATTTCGACGGCGAAGATGGAAACGAGTTTTGAGTTTTCATCGACTCGACGTCCGGTCGCCTGATAGACGATCTCTCGATCGGATGCCGTCAAGGCAGACATGAGGTTGTAGGTCGAAGGCTCTTCGATGGGGCGAGGGGCAGAAGTTCGACTCAAGGTGAGTCCAGCGATCGATGGGGCGAAGTTGACGCTCAATGACATACGAAATTCCCCACTGGTAGGTGTAGTTGACGAGGTTGTCGTAAAGCTCCTCACACTCTTCAATCGGCCGAAGAATGAGTTCCGTAACTCAGGGCTAGAGACTTCAGTGCCATTGACGGCGGCAAGGGTGGGCACATCGGCGCGAGCGCGGCCCGCACGCGACCTCGAGATCAGGCGGCCTCAGCTCTCCCGGCCGGTCGCGGCGAGCACGATTCCCCGATGTTGACGTTGAACGGACGCACCTTGGGCCGCCCGACCGTTGTCCCCGGGGAGCGAGCGCCGTTCCTGAAAGGAACCCCTTGCGGGACGGTTTCCTGGCGCATTCCGAGTCGATCTGACCACAGAACCACTTTTCTGTCCGCCGGTAGTGGGGATCTCAGTGGACGTTGCTTTATCGCCTCGGTCCACGTTCAAGCCAGCCTCGGAGTTGTTCGAGTCTTCGCAACTTGATCAGGCGGATGGATTGGAACTCCCGGCTGACTCCCCAGAAGGCAATAATTGGGGTCCACCTCCGTCTGTTACCCGTGGTTCGCCAACGGAGAGAGGGGAAAGCATCCACATCGGTGTCCGCGCGGACGTGATGGCGCTCTTCGCGATGGTGCGTGTGTAGAGGAGTCCATAGACGATTACCGCGGACTCGTTGCATCGCGCGCCCATTCTGTACCCGCGGATCATTAATAATGTCCCGGCGATGACAATGATGAAGAGGAACCACGAGACTTCCGCGTTCGGAAGCTGCGATGCGGCGAATACAACAAGGCACAGGCCAGGAACGGCATTTGCCAATCGGTTGGCAAGGTGAGGGTACAGCGGCATGACCTCATCATGGACTATCAGATGGCTCGGCCGTCTACGCATCACGGCGGGAAGCTCGCCCAAAGTCGAAGCTTCGACCCGAACAGTTGACCCTGGGCAATGCTCCCCTATTTGAAGTGCCACCCCCGACCGCCGCCCGCCAGTGGGCCCAGTAGCGGGCCAGCCCGTAGGCCGGACCGCATTCGGACACTCCTACGCAGCTGCAGGGATCGAGGAGCTCGGCGGCGCGCGCCGCCGCGTTTACCCCGCCCGACATTATGCCCGATGAGGGGGCGTCATACGCAACAACCCTGGCCACGCCTGACTCACACATATCGATCCTTCCGCTCAGGCGCAGACTCGTTCTGAAAGTGACACAATTCTTCGATTTGTCAGCTGAGGCGCGGGCCCAGTGTGGGCACTTCTCGTTTCAAAGAGTCGGCCGTTCAGCTTCCAGGTACGCGCTCATCGCGCGGAATTCCTCAGGCAGCGGGTTTCGTCAATGGGCGCCGGAAGAATCGCGCGTTTTGCTACCCGAGGTTTCTCGTCGGTTGCGCATCAAGTAGTGAACGGTAGTTCGACAGCACTTGGGACGTCCTGCGAGGCGGCCGTAGCGTCATCCCCATGTCCGGCTGGCACACCTGGCGCACCTCATCGTCACAGAGTCACAGAGTCACAGAGCTCTGGCGATCAGACGATGGAGGTGCGCACATGGCCACAAGGCCAGATTCCCGAGAAGCGCGCGACGCGAAGATCGATGCGCTGCATGAGCAACTCACCGGCGCGGTCGAGAGACTCATCACCGGTGCCGATTTGGCGCGCTCCGAAGCCGCGTCCCTGTACCGCGAGGTCAGGGATCTCATCGCTGAAGACGCCGCACGTCGTCAGGAAGCCACCCGGTTCACCATTGATCGGTAAAAGGCCAGGTCAGACGGTGCCGCCACGGTGGCGGCACCGTCAAACCTGAAATTTATAAGTCCGGCGCCAACCGTTGCAGCACCGCCGCCGGCTCTGATTTCACCGTGCGGTCGGGTTCGGCGTAGTGCTCCTTCGTCGTCGACGTCGAAGTGTGTCCGAGCACGTCGGCCGCGGCCTGAATACCGAGCTCGTTGGCAAGCAGCGTAGCACCGGTCCGGCGAAATGAATGCGGGGTGATTTCCATGCCCTCGAGACCGGCGACCTTGAGGATCTCGCGGAAGGTGCGTCTGACGTTGTGCGGCGCGAGCGGGGTTCCCTTCCGCGTGAAGAACAGCAGGTGCTCGGCGTCCTCCCCCGCGGTCAACGCCAGTCGATGGCGAATGACCTCGGCCGCGAACGGCGGCACTGCGACGACCCGGTTCGACTCGTGGGTCTTCGGATGCGTTTGACGGAGCACGCCGGCACCCGTCCGAACCACGACCGTTCCGCTGATGTGAACTCGGGGCGGGTCGGCGGCCATATCCACGTCGCATTTGCGGAGCGCCAGCGTCTCGCCGATGCGCGTCGCCGTGCCGAGCATGACCTCGATGAGGTCACGCACCTGGCCGTCGGGTTTCGGCCCCTTCGTGCCCTCCGCCGTGCGCCACTCGCGGGCCGCGGCGCGGATCGCTGCGATCTGCTCCGGGGAGAGCGCCTTGGGGGTGCGTTTGGGCTTCTTCATTCGCGAGGTCTCCTTGACGGGATTGCGAGGGATGATCTCCCGCCGTACCGCGAACGCCAACACCATGCTCAAGATCGTGCGCGAGTGCTTCGCGCGCGTGTACGACGTCGCGCGCTGCATCTTCAGGTACCGCTCGACTCGCCCGACAGTCACCTCGCGAACTGTGTAGTGCGCGAAGGACGGCAGCACGAGGCCCCGCAGCTCCCGTTCGTAGATCTCTTTCGTGCTCTCGGCGCGGTCGACGTCGAGCAGCAGGTCCTCGAGCCATGCATCGGCAAGCATCGGGAACGGCGAGCCCGCGTCCAACGAGTCGGTGGCATCGCCGGCGCGCATGCGCTGGGCAAGGTCGACCTTGAGCGCGGTCGCCGCCCCGTTCCGGCTCGACCCGGTAGCGGTGACCTGGCGTGTCTGACCGTCCCAGTCGCGGAAGCGGGTCCAAGCCCGGAAGCGCCCGGCGCCGACTTCGGTCGTTTTGATCGAGCCGAACGTGCTGATCGGCAGGCGTGGTCGGCCGGCCATCAGCGCGCCCCCTCACGGGTCCTCATGCTGGATGAGGGCTCGTGAAGAGCATCCAACCAGCGGAGGACATCGGAGACGCGGTAGCGAATTTCCCGGCCGACTCGAATACCAGACGGGCCGCGCCCGTCGGAGCGCAGATCGTAGATGGCCTGCACGTGCACGCCGAGATACTCGGCGAGCTCGCTCGTGGTGAGAATGGGCTCAAGACCAAGCCCCAAGAAGCGTTCGGTGTCCATAGCCGGTAGGTGCTCGAGGCCACCCCAGCTGGCCCGAACCGGGCCGTGCGCCGCGTCGAGAGAGGCCTCCACGAGGCGGGTATCGACGAATATTCGTTGAATAAGCGTTAAACGCATCGAGTCTTTGTCTTTTCAGCTAGGACAAGAAACCCTGGTCAATCGATGTTTCAGAGTAGGGCGGATGGGACTTGAACCCATGACCGACGGATTATGAGTCCGCTGCTCTAACCAGCTGAGCTACCGCCCCGCGTGTGCGTCAGTGACGCCCACGACATTCGATGGCCGGTCCGGCCATCGAAGACCTACGATACAGGTTCGCGAGAACCTGCTACTCCGTTGAGTGCGCCGCTGCGCTGTTGTTGACGTTTTCGGCCACCGGCTCACCGCGATACAGACTCTCAAAGGTGTTGAGCGTGCGATTGATGTCGTGTGCCTCGATGAGTTTCAACGACTCGTTCTTCAACGCGTTGAGCTCTTCAGGGCTGGCCGTGAGCACCGTCGTCAACTTCGCAGCCAGATCGTCAGGATTGCTCGGCTCGAAGAGGTAGCCGTTCTCGGTGTCATGAACGAGGTGCGGCAATGCCATCGCATTCGCTGCGACGATCGGCAGACCAGACGCCATCGCCTCCATCGTGGCGATGCTCTGCAGCTCTGCGATCGACGGCATGGCAAACACGGTGGCGCGTGTGTACGCGGCGCGCAGCTCAGCATCCGTCACATAACCGGTGAACGTGACCCGGTTGCGGATGCCGAGGGCATCGGCCAGGTTCTCAAGGTTGCGTTTCTGGTCGCCGCCGCCCACGATCTCGACCTGAGTCTTCAGCTGCGGATCGAGCAACGCGACGGCCTTCAACAGCACGTCGATCTGCTTCTCACCGGTGACGCGTCCGACGAACAAGATGCGATTCTCGGTGCGCGGTTCGAAATTCGGGGTGTAGTTGTCGGCGTTGATACCGCAGGAGATGGCATGCACGCCGGTCAGCCCGGTGTACTTCTCGAGAAACTGTGCAGCACGCAGCGTCGGCGTGGTGACGGCCTCGGCACGACCGAAGGTGCGACGGGCAGCCTTCCAAGCCGCCTTGATCACCCGGTCCTGCAGCGCCTTCGGAACCATGGAGAACTCAAGCATGTTCTCGGGCATGAAGTGGTTGGTTCCGATGATGCGGATCCCCCGCTTCGCCGCCTCGATGGTCACTCCACGACCCATGTTGATGTGGGACTGGAAGTGCACAACGTCGGGCTGGAAGGTGTCGAGAATCTGACGCGCATTGCGGCGAATGATCCACGGCAGCGCGAAACGCAACCAGTCGTGCGGGTACCAGCGCCAGCTGTGCAGGCGGTACACGGTCAGCGGCTGACCTTCGTGCGTTTCAGCAAAGGTGCCGTGCTTGCGTGACGCGGCCGGTGCGACAACGCGCACATCATGCCCCCGTGCGACCAGGCCGGCAGCCAGACGCTCGGCGAACCGGGCCGCGCCGTTCACATCGGGTGCAAAAGTGTCAGCGGCAATCAGCACCCGGATCGGCTTCTTCGCCACCGGCTCTGTGCGAGAAGGCACGGTGCTCGGCAAATCGGTCGAATCAGTCAAGAGGAATAATCCCTACGTTGGTGGGCCGGGAATGTCGACCGGCTAAGAATGAGTGTCGACGGCCCCCGCCGAACAGCTTCGCTCGCGTCCCAGTCTAATCCGATGCGGCTGAACGAGTCCGGCAAACCCTGGCGAGCCGACAATCCGGGGTCAGTCCTTGGCCTGCGGGTGGTATCTCGCAAGCAAGAACACACCCCAGATTGCGATGACGCCGGCAACCACGAAGGTGATGGCGGCCCAGAGCGGAGCTTGGGATGCTTCACCGAGAACAAGGATTCCGATACCAACCGCGATCAGCGGGTCAACGACGGTGAGACCGGCGATCACGAGGTCTGGCGGCCCAGAGGCGTAGGCGTTCTGCACGAAGTAGCCGCCGAGCAGCGCGGCCGTGAGCAGACCGAGCAGACAGAGCACGGTGAGTACCTCAACATTGCCGTGCTGGACGCGGTTGAGCACTACCTTCGCCAGGGTCGCCACGAAACCGTAGAGCACCCCGGCCGCGATGATGTAGAAGATTGCCTTGAAGCTCTTGCGCAAAAAGAAGAAGGCCACGCCGGCGATGAGCAGCACGACCGCGAGGATGATCAGAATCGTGACCAGATTCTGGTCGGTCACTGGCTTGTCGACGGCGGTGAATGCCGCAACCGTGACGAAGAGACCGACACCACCGACACACATGCAGATCGCAATGATCGACGACCGGTTGAGCTTGACCTTCGAAATTCGTGAATTCAGAATCGCCGTGATCACCAGGGCGACCGCGCCAAGCGGCTGCACAACGATGAGCGGTGCAAAGTAGAGGCTCGTGAGCTGAAAGACAATCGCAAGCCCGAGCATGATCGTTCCGAACACCCACGACGGCCGGGCAAGAAGCAGTGTCAGCTGACGAACATTGAGTCCGCCGGTGACCTCTTCGGTGTGCGCCTCGACCTTGGTCACGCCACGATGCTGGAACTGGGCGCCGAGCGAGAGAAAGACAGCTCCGATCAGGGCCAGCGGGATTCCGATGGCTTGACGCGGGTCGATAGGAATGTCCACGGCGAGGTTGATCAGGTCGGGGGTCACTCAACGACCCTATCGAGCGCGGGAGAGATATTCTTGCTGAATGGCCGTACGACCGATAGTAATTTCAGGTGACCCCGTTCTTCACTCCCCCGCAGAACCCGTCGTCGATTTCGACGACACACTGCGCGAGTTGGTGCAAGACATGTTCGAGACGATGGATGCCGCCCCCGGCGTCGGATTGGCCGGCCCCCAGGTTGGAGTGCCCCTGCGGCTCTTCACCTTCGGGTACGTCGACGACGACGATGTGGCGTGGCGAGGCGTCGCAATCAACCCCGAACTGTGGATCACCCCAGTTCCGGCCGATGAGGCCGATGAAGACGAGGACGTCGAAGGTTGCCTCTCGTTCCCCGGCGAACGCTTTCCGCTTCGCCGAGCCGAATCGGCAATTCTGAAGGCCGTCGACCTCGACCAGAAGCCGTTCGAAATTCATGCCGACGGCTGGCTCGCCCGCATCTTCCAGCACGAATTCGACCACCTCGACGGCACTCTCTATGTGGACCGCTTGGAGCACCACTACGCGAAGATCGCCGTCAAGGTGCGCCGCAAGAACGGCTGGGGCGTCGACGGTCTCAGCTGGATGCCCGGCGTCGATGACCTCGAGGGCTAAGGCTTAGACGAACGCACGGATCGCGGCGGCCACTCCGGCCGCCGCGATCACCACCACGATGAACGGCACGCGCAGGGCGAAGAGCACGACGGCGACGAGCACGGCGGGAATCCGCGCGTCGAAGACGATCGCCTGCCCTGCCCCGAGCGTCTGCACCGCGATCAACGCCGCGAGCAGGGCCACCGTCAGCAGGTCCGCGATGCGGGCCGGCGCCGGTTTCGTCAGCAGCGACGGCGGAACCAGGTAGCCGGCGAGCTTGAGCACGAGGCATCCGATCGACGCCAGGATGATGATTTGCCAGAGGGTCATCGCGTCGCCTCCCCCACCCGGGCCGACGCCGGTTCACCGAACCAGTTGAACCAGCCGACGACAATCGCGACGACCGCCGCGGCGAGAATCGGCAGTCCCGGCATCAGCACTGGCGTCAGCAACGCTGCAACTACCGCCGCAGCCACGGCAACAACAACGGGCTGGAGTCGCTTCAACCGCGGCCAGAGAAGCCCGACGAAAGCGGCCGCCGCAGCAGCGTCGAGCCCGTAGGCGCTCGTATCGCCGAGGGCGTCGCCGATCAGAGCACCGAGCAGAGTGGTGAGGTTCCACCCGACGAAGATGATCAGCCCGGTCACCCAGAACCCGATCGATCGGCTCCGCGGCGTCGGCTGTGCCAGCGCAACCGCTGTTGACTCGTCAATCGTGATCCAGGCCGCCGCCACGCGCCGCCAGAATCCCGGTCCGACGATCGAGGACGTGCGCATCCCGTAGATGCTATTGCGGGTACCGAGCAGCACGGCACCGGCGATTGCCGACGGTCCGGCCGCAAGGCCTCCGGATGCGAGCACTCCGATCATTGCAAACTGCGACCCACCGGAGAACATCACGAGGCTCAGAAAGCAGGTTTGCCAGATATCCAAACCCGAGGCGACTGCCAGCGCACCAAACGAGATTCCATAGGCAGCGGTGGCGATGCCCACAGCGAGCGATGCCCTGGTCGCCTGCTGACGGGTGAGGGCGCCGACCTCAGCGTCGAGATCAGCGCTGGGCGAGGTCGACACCATGCACACCGTTGTGAAAGCGAAGAGACGGGAAAACGGCGGAGACGGTGAAACCCACCCCCGGAACCGTGACGGCGTTGAAGACGCCACCGAACAGCTGAGTGCGCTCGCGCATCTGGGTGAGACCGGCGCCGGCGATGTTCTCGCTCAAAGCCTTGAGGTCGTCGTCGATCGTGTAGCTCGTGCGGGCGGCGAACTCGCCGGCATCGGCGCTCTCACGACGCGCAGCGGCACGGATGCCGTCATCGTCGATCAACAGTTGCAGGCCGTCTTGGGTCCACGTGAAAGAGATGCGGGCCTCGGTGCCGATGCCGCCGTGCTTGAGGGTGTTCGCCAGCGCGCTCTGCAGAATGCGGAAGATGGCCAGTTCGGCACCAGGCTTCAGCGCAAATCCCTGTCCGGTCTCGGTGAAACTGACCACGAGGCCGGCGTCCCGCATGACTCGAAACAGGTCGCGGGCCGACTGCAGGCCGGGGCCTGGCGCCGCCACTGATTCCCCTTCGCGGGCAATGGTGAGAACACGGCGCATGTCGGCGAGGGCATCGCGGCCGTCCGTGACGACGGCGGTCACCGCGCGCACGGCGGTCGACGGATCGCTTTCCGCAGTGTATTTCGCACCCTCTGCACGAGTGATCAGACGGGAGATCGACAACACAGCGACATCCTGCAACTCGCGGATGATGCCCAGACGCCCCTGCTGCTCGGCCAGTGAGAGCTCCAGCTCGATGCGCGCCCGCTCGGCCGCCGAGCGGTCGAACGTGGTGCGACGTGCCTTTCGTGCTGCAACGATCCAGAGCACAAGGAAGGCGACGGCGAGTACCGCGAGCCCCACGCTGATGATGAGCCAGAGATCCATCTGAATCGCCTTTCGTTCGACGACCTGTGCCGTGCGCGGTAAACGAGAAGACCGCCAGGTGGGCCCTGGATGGTCTTTCGCCCCCGAAGAATGAATCGAACTCCGCAGAGTCAGCAGCGCAACGGCCGCAGTCTTGCGTGGTTCGGGAAGAACCGAAATCCGTGGATTTCCGCTGATCACTCAGCGATTGCTCCTCGATCACTATACGGGCACTGCTTGATTCACCGTCATCCGTCACGCGGCTAGGCTGACTGACACTATGCAGACCTATGCACGATCACACACCGGCGACGGACGCGAGCGCGCGATCGCCGAGAGCACCGCGACCGGAACCGGTGAGCCCGGCGCCCCGGGCGAGGACGAGTTTCGCGTTGACCTTGAGCGCATCCGCTTCTCCCCCTATTTTTCGCGGCTCTCGGCCGTTACCCAGGTGATCCCGCAGGCCGGGTCCGGCACCACCGTGCACAACCGACTCACCCACTCGCTCAAGGTCTCCGCCGTCGCGCGCTCGATCGCTGTCGGCTTTCGCGACGCCCCGGATGTCGTTCGCGCGACGATCACAGATCTCGGCGGCTGCGACCCCGTTGTCGTTCAGGCGGCCGCGGCGGCGCACGACCTCGGCCACCCGCCGTTCGGCCACCTCGGTGAGCAGGTGCTCGATCGAGTGGCGCGTACCAAGCTCGGCCTGCCCGACGGCTTCGAGGGCAACGCCCAGACCTTCCGCATCCTCACCGCTCTCGACAGTTGCGACGCCACCCCGCGCGGCCTCAACCTCACCAAGGCCGTGCGGGCCGCAGTGCTGAAGTACCCGTGGACCCGCAATGAGTGGCGGTCGCTGCCCCCGCAGCCTGCTGAACTGCTCCCGCGCGGCGTCGGCGCCGATTCGGCATCCGGAGCCATCAAGTTCTCGGCGTACTCGATTGATGCCCTCGAGATGGCCGATGTGCGCTCAGCATTCCCCGCGATCGACCGGCACCAGCAGACCGTCGAGTGCTCGGTGATGGACATCGCCGACGACATCGCCTACTCGGTGCACGACCTCGATGACTTCTACCGCGCCGGCGTTCTGCAGTACACCTCTGTGTCGGCCGAGCTGAACGGCTGGCTCGCGGCGCAAAGCGTGCTCGGAGCACTGGATGCCCTCGAGCTGCAGGCCGGAGTCGCACTGCGGCGCCCCGGCTACGCGCTCGAGGCGGCCTGGCGGCACACCTGGGCGAAGGATTCCTGGATCGCTGATTCCGAGCGCTTCCGCCAATCGGTCGAGCGCGTCACGAACGACCTCGTCGAGGGGCTTCTCACCATTCCCTATGACGGCGGCCTCGAGGCCGACCGCGCTGTGTCGGCGTTCACCCGGCGGTGGATCGACCGGTTGAAGGGCTCCATCCGGGTCGAGCACAACCCGAACGTGCGCAGCGGGCACGTTCGCCTCAGCAGCCACGCCTGGCACGACGTCGTCGTGCTCAAGTTCGTGCATACCCGCTTCGTGCTCGACCGCAGCGACCTGGCTGTGTACCAGCGCGGCCAGGCTCGCGTGCTCGAAACGCTCGCCGACGGTTTTCACCTCTGGCTGAATGATCCGGATGACGCGCCGCGCGCCCCACGCAGGTTGCTCGACTCGATCGAGGCTGCGACAGCCGAGTACCGTGTGCTTCGTGCGAACGGCCCCGAGTTCTTCACAGCGGTCGGCCTCGGCACGAGCGACAACGATCTCGCGCGTTTGGGCCGATCGCGTGCGGTCGTCGACTACATCGCCTCATTCACCGATGCGCAGGCGATCTCGGTCGCGGCCCTCGTCAGCGGAACCTCCGACAACCTCTGGGAGTCGGGCCGCAGCCTGTAGGCAACCGCAGCGCTCATCTAGGCTGAGGCAATGCCGACCGATAACTCCCCGACCCTCCGATACTGACTGTGCCAGGAGAGTTCTTCTCAGGTGTCGCCTGTCTGATTCGCGGATTCGGCTTCTGGAAACGGCGCCCCGCGGTGATGATGCTCGGGCTTGTGCCGGCCGCAATTGTCTTCGCCCTGATGGTGGCCGCGTTGATCGCGCTCGGATTCTCGCTGCCGGCGCTCGTCGACTGGCTGACACCATTCGATGAAACGTGGCCCGATCCCTGGCCCAGCGTTATCAGTGCCGCCACCGGCGCAGCAATCCTTGCGATGGCGATCGTTATCGCTGCCGTGACGTTCACCGCGTTGACGCTCGCGGTCGGCGACCCCTTCTACGAGCGCATTTGGCGTGCTGCCGAGCAGGATGCCGGCGGGGTGGTTCCAGAATCAGGCGCCGGCTTCTGGCGCGCGGTGCGCAGCTCACTGGGCCTGATCGGGTTGGGAATTCTCACCGCGTTCGGCGTCGGCCTTCTCGGCTTCGTCCCCGTCATTGGCGGCCTCTTGGCACCTTCGCTGAGCGTCGTGCTGTCGGGACGCCTGTTGGCTGTGGAACTCAGTGCCCGAGCGTTTGACGCTCGCGGAATTCCCGGGCCTGCTCAGCGGACGCTTCGCCGTGGGATCCGCTGGCGGCTACTCGGATTCGGGGTGGCCACTCAGCTGCTGTACTTGATTCCGCTGGGCGCTGTGTTCACGATGCCGGCGGCCGTTGCCGGGTCGACGTTCCTTGCGCGCGCGGCGCTCGACGTTGCGTCAGGATCCGGTCGGAACACAAAAACCAAGGCGGCGTAGCGGTTAAAGCAAAAAAGACCACCAGGGGTGGAGCCCTTGGTGGCCTTTCGCTCCCCGAGTTGGACTCGAACCAACAACCTGCCGGTTAACAGCCGGCTGCTCTGCCAATTGAGCTATCGAGGAATACTGCCGAAGCAGCGTTGCTACTTTATCAAAGGTTGCCGCATCACCAAATCCAGCAGGCCTCCTCAGCCGCCCGTTCAGTAGCCCCGGGCGGGGTCGACGACGCCTACGAACCTTGAATCTTCAAGGAACGCACGCACATTGAGACGAATTCGCTCGGCGAGCAGCGGCGAAGTCATCTCGGGCGTGTCGGCCATATGCGGGGTAATCAGGCATCGTGGCTCGCTCCAGAGCGGATGCCCATTGGGCAGTGGCTCCGGATCGGTGACGTCGAGCGCCGCCCCGGCGATCACTCCCGTCGCCAGAGCCTGCACGAGCGCAGCGGTGTCGACGAGGCCGCCCCGGGCAATGTTCACGAGAACCGCCTCCGGTTTCATGGCAGCCAGCTCGGCCGCGCCGATCAGGTGGCGGGTGTCGCCGGTGAGCGCGGCCGCCACCACCACCACGTCGGCTTCCGGCAGTACCTGCAGCAGGTCACCGGTGGGCACCGTACGCTCGGCGCTGGGCACCGGGGCCTCGCTCCGTCGCACCACCGTGACGTGTGCTCCGAACGGGGCGAGCAGGCTGATCAGTTCGAGCGCGATGCCGCCCGCGCCGATGATGACGACGTTGCGGCCGTACAGTGAGCGACCTGCCGGCACCGAATCCCACGCCGTCGCCCGCGCGCGGGTGTGCAGCACGCGAAGCTGCGCGAGCGTCAGGGCGAGCGCGTGCTCGGCAACGGGCTGTGCGTAGGCACCCTTCGCACTTGTCCAGAGCAGTCCGGGGCGGTCGTGAGCCGCCAGAATGGCGCTGAACGCGTCTACACCGGCCCAGGGAAGCTGCACCCAGCCGAGCTGCGGATGTGCCGCGAGAATCTCCCCCAGCTCGTCGGAACGAGAGTAGGAGAGCCAGACGAGGCCTCGCGTCTCGTTTGAGAGCGGCGCCAGGGTGCCACCGGCATCCGTCACCGCGTCGGTGAACAGCTTTTCGGCATTCGGCAGCACCGCGATCGGGCCGGGAACCGGGCGCCGCGGGGCGGGAAGCGGGAGAACTTCGGTGGCCAGAATCGCGCGGTGGCGTGGAGCGCCCGACGAGGTCATCGCTGGCTATCCGACGAAGACGGGCCCGACGCTGATTTCGAGGTGCGAGCCTTCGGCGCGCGCGGCTTCGGCAGCGGCAACGCGTCGGCGGTGGCCTGCACCACCTCGCCCAGCCAGTCCCGGTCTTCCAGGGCGTCGCCCGGCACCCGGTGGTAGTTCTTCGCCCCCGGATACGGCGGCGCGAGCTCGGTGCGTTCGAGCAGCCCCTGATCGATGGCGCTGGGTTTCAGAAACAGGGAGTCATCGCAGATCAGCGCCACGATCTTCTCATCGCAGTACAGGCCGAATTCGCCGAACATGGCCCGGGTGCGAACGTTCAGCCCGCCGAGCTGATCTTCGATGAATGCAACGGTGTCAGGGCTTGTCGACATGGTTGTTGGCCTTCTCGTGATGATCGACTGATGTGATCGTCAACGCCTTCGCCATCTCGGCCACATACGGATGCCAGGGGTCGGTGAAGACATCGTCGATGGTTCCGAGTCCGACCAGAACACCCTGGTGCATGACAGCGATCCGGTTCGCCACCCGGCGCAGCACGGCCAGGTCGTGGCTGATCACCAGGGCGGAGAACTCGCGCTCACGTTGCAACTCACCGATCAGGTCGATCACCGCATTGCGCACCGTCGCATCGACCCCGGCGGTCGGCTCGTCGGCGATTAGCAGCTCCGGCCCGAACACGAGCGCACGGGCCAATGCAACCCGCTGGCGCTGACCGCTGCTGAGCTCGTAGGGAAATTTGTCGAGAACCGCCAGCGGAAGCCGCACCGCGTCAATCATCGTGGCCACTCGGTTCGCCAGCGCGACGTTGTTGAACCGGCGATCCCGGTCGAGCACCGGCTCCGCAACGATCTCAGAAACCGTCATCGTGGCCGGCAGCGTTTCGGCGGCATCCTGAGCCAGCATGCCCACCCCGAAGGTGACCTGGTTGAGCGCCCGACGACCGATTCGCCGCAGCTTGTGACCGAGTACGCTCGCCTCTCCCCCGGTGATCACCGGGCGCACATCGCCGTAGTCGCTCCTGAGCGCCGCACCGGAGAGGATGCGCGCCACGGTGCTCTTGCCCGATCCGCTCTCGCCGAGCAGACCGAGCACCTCCCCGGGGGCGAGACGCAGCGTGAGACCGTGCACCGCGACGAACGCCGCGCTGGCGCCGTGTGGCGGGTACTCAATCGTCAGATCGCTCGTCGAGATCGGAAAGGCTGAGACTTTGCCGCTGGTCATGTTCCTATCCTGCCGCACGCAGACGTCGAAGCCCTTCCCTCCGCAGTGCTTGCTCGGCTGGATCCGGCACCGGCAGGCTGGCGAGGAGCCGTTGCGTGTAGAGATCCTGCGGCGCGCCGAGCACCTCGGCGCCGGTTCCCTCCTCCACGAGTTTGCCGCGGTAGAGCACGGCAATCCGGTCGGCCAGAATATCGACGACGGCCAGGTCGTGGCTGATGAACAGTGCGGCGAACCCGAACTCGCGCTGCAGCTCGGCGAACAACTCGAGCACACGCGCCTGAACCGACACATCGAGTGCGGAGGTCGGCTCGTCGGCGATCAACAGCGCGGGTTCCAGGGCGAGTGCCCTGGCCAAGCTGGCGCGCTGCCGCTGCCCACCGCTCAACTCGTGCGGATACCGATCGCCGTAGGCACGCGGTAGCTGCACCGCCTCGAGCAGTTCGTCGACTCGCTTTCTCGCCGTTGCGGGATTCGCGAACCTCCCGTGAACGATGAGCGGCTCCGCCACACAGTCGGCGATGGTCAAGAGCGGGTTGAAGCTCGACGCCGGATCCTGAAAGACGAATCCGATGTTGTTCCGGATCTTCTTGAAGCGACGCTCCTTGACCCCGTTCATCTCGTGACCGAGCACCTGCAGCGACCCGCCGGTGACCCGTGTCAGGCCGGCGATCGCTCGCCCGGTCGTGGTCTTTCCGGATCCGCTCTCCCCCACCAGGCCCAGAACCTCGCCCGGTCTGATCGAAAAGCTGATCCCGTCGACGGCGGTGAATGCGGCCCGGCCGAACCGTCCCGGATAGTCGATGCGCAGATTGTCGGCGACGACGACCGGAGCCTGCGCCTCCCACTCCGGAGTCCGCGCTTCTGCGCGAGCCCGGGCATACGCGATGCCCTGCCCGACGTGCGGCACCGCGGCCAGCAGGCGCTTGGTGTAGTCGGCCTGCGGGTTGCTGAACAGAGTCTGGGCATCGGCTTCCTCGACCAATTTGCCCTGGTACATCACCGCGACCCGGTCGGCCAGATCGGCGACGACTCCCATGTTGTGGGTGATCAGCACGATCGCGGTACCGAACTCGTCACGGCAGCGACGCAACAGATCGAGGATCTCAGCCTGCACCGTCACATCCAGTGCCGTGGTCGGCTCGTCGGCGACGATCAGGCCGGGGTCGAGCACCAAGGCCATCGCAATGACGACTCGCTGTTTCTGGCCGCCCGAGAACTGGTGCGGGTAATAGTTGACGCGCACCTCCGGCTCGGGAATTCCGACCCGGCCCAGGATGTCGATCGCTTTGGCCCGCGCCTCGGCCTTGGAGAACTTGCCGTGCGCCATGATCCCTTCGGCGATCTGCCAGCCGACGGTGTAGACGGGGTTCAGAGCCGTGGAGGGCTCCTGGAACACCATCGAAACGTCGGTGCCGCGGAGCGAGCGCAACCGGCTCTTGCTGACCGAGAGCACGTCGTTCTGGTCGGAGCCGTCCTTGCTCCGCAGGATCACGACACCGTTGGTGGTCGCCGTTTCCGGGAGGAGGCCGAGAAGAGTTTTCGCGGTGACGGTTTTGCCGCTGCCGCTCTCGCCGACGATGGCGAGCACTTCCCCCGGCGCGACGGTGAGGCTGACCCCGTCGACGGCCTTCACCGCTCCGGCGTCGGTCGAGAAGGACACCCCCAGGTTGGTGATTGTCACGATGTCGTTCATGGTCGTCCCTCGAATCCGTCGTCTTCAGGCCGTCTGTAGTCGGGCATTCCGCTGGGTTCGATGCCGGAAATACCGGGCACCGAGTCGAGCGAGCCACCGGGAACCACCGAGGTTTCGGCCACCAGACCTGAGTCTTGGCCGACCCGGCGCCGGCCGCGCAGGCGCGGGTCGGCGAGGTCGTTGAGGCTCTCCCCGACGAGCGTGATGCCGAGCACGGCAAGCACAATGGCCAGGCCGGGGAACAGCGCGGTCCACCAGATGCCGCTCGTGACATCTGAGAGCGCCTTGTTCAGGTCGTAACCCCACTCCGCGGCCGACGACGGTTCAATACCGAAGCCGAGGAAGCCGAGTCCGGCGAGCGTGAGGATCGCCTCCGACGCGTTCAGGGTGAAGATCAGGGGCAGGGTGCGGGTGGCGTTGCGCAGAACGTGACGGAACATGATCCGGCTGTTGCTGGCGCCGAGAACTCGCGCCGATTCGACATAGGCCTCGGATTTGATCCGCACGGTCTCCGCACGGATCACCCGGAAGTACTGCGGAATGAACACCACGGTGATCGAGATCGCCGCGGCGAGCACACCACCGACGAGGTCGGACTTTCCGCCCGAGATCACGATCGACATGACGATGGCGAGTAGCAGCGAAGGGAAAGCGTAGACGGCATCGCAGACGACGACGAGCACGCGGTCGAGCCAGCCGCCGAAGTAGCCGGAAACGAGTCCCAGCGCCACCCCCGCGAACAGCGACAGTGTGACGGCGACGACGATCACGAAGATCGCGGTCTGCGCTCCCCAGATCACCCGGGACAGCACGTCATAGCCACCGACCGTCGTGCCCAGCAGATGGGCCCCTCCGGGCGGTTGCTGCGCTCCGAAGACTCCGCTCGCGTCGCGCAGTTGGTCGTAGCCGTATGGCGCGAGCAGTGGCGCGAAGATCGCGGTGAAGATGAACAAGCCGGTGATCGTGAGGCCGGCCAGGAGCATCCCGCGCTGCAGTCCGACGCTCTGCCGCACCTGATGCACGACGGGAAGGCGTTGCCACAGCGACGGGCGACGGATGTCGGCAGTCGGGGTGTCGATGAGTTCGGTCATGGCTAGTACCTCACCCTCGGGTCGATGATCGCGGCAATGATGTCGACAATGAAGTTCGAGAGCGCGACGATGACGGCGAGCAGGGCGACAATGCCCTGCACCGCGACGAAGTCCCGCGCTTTCAGGAATTCGGAGAGCATGAAGCCGAGGCCCTTCCACTCGAACGTCGTCTCGGTCAGCACAGCACCGCCGAGCAGCAGCGCGATCTGCAGTCCGATGACGGTGATGATCGGGATGAGCGCCGGCCGGTAGGCGTGCTTGCTCACAAGGCGGAACTCGCTGACCCCGCGGGATCGCGCGGCGTCGACGTAGTCCGTGCCGAGCGTGCCGATCACGTTGGCGCGCACAAGGCGCAAGAAGACGCCGGCGGTGAGAAGCCCGAGTGCGAGCGAGGGAAGCACGGCGTGTTGGAGGACATCCGCCAACACCGCGGGGTTTCCGGTTTGGATCGCATCGATCGTATAGAAGCCCGTCTTGTTCGGCAGCATCTGCATTTGAAGCTCGGCCCGCGTCGAGGCCCGGCCGGAGACCGGCAGCACGTCGAGCCAGACGGCGAAGACGAGTTTGAACAGCAGACCGGAGAAGAACACCGGTGTGGCGTAGCAGAGGATTGCGAAGACGCGCAGGGAGGCATCCTGGCCCCGGTCACGCCAGTACGCCGCGACCATTCCGAGCGGAATACCCACGATGAACGCGACGAGGAGCGAGTAGAACGCCAGCTCGGCCGTCGCCGTGCCGTAGGTGGTGAGCACCTCGACGACGGGGCGGTTGGTGCTGATCGTCGTGCCGAAGTTTCCGGTGAAAATCTGGCCGAGATACTCGACGTACTGGATCAGGATCGGTCGGTCGTAGCCGGCCGCGTGGATGCGCTCGGCGAGCTGGTCGGCGCTGAGCCGGCCGCCGAGTGCTGCGGTGATCGGGTCTCCGGTGGTGCGCATCAGCCAGAACACCATGGAGACCAGGATGAAGATAGTCGGGAAAATGAGCAGAAAACGAATCAGGATGTAGCGCCCGATCCCCCCGCCCGGTGAAGTTCGTTTGCGCCCGGCTGGAGCGTGTGATGATGCTGCCGGCGCCGTTGCCACAGTGGTCATGCTGTCCTTACGATTTCAAGGCGACGGGGACATCCAGCCGGTACGACTGGATGCCCCCGTCATTTCAAGCTAGGGCGAACCTAACGGTGGATCTGACTAGCCCTTCGAGAGTGCGGCGTAACGGAACTTGAACGACGGGTCGAGCGTGTCGGAGGTTCCCGTCACGTCGGCGCCGGTCACGGCCACCTGGGCGCCCTGGAGCAGCGGCAGGGTCGACAGGTCGCCCGCTACCTTGTCCTGGATCTGTTCGATCAGTGCGGTGCGCTCCGTCGCGTCGGGCGTGACGGCCTGCTGCAGGATCAGGTCGTTCACCTCCGGGTTGTCGTAGTGGTTCTTCAGGAAGTTCTCCTTGAGGAAGAACGGCGTGAGGTAGTTGTCGGCGTCTGAGTAGTCGGGGAACCAGCCGAGCTGGTAGGCCGGGTAGACGTCGCTGGAGCGGTCCTTTGAGTACTGCACCCACTCGGTCGTCTGCAGGTTCACCGTGAACAAACCGGTTGATTCCAGCTGGGACTTGATCAGCGCGTACTCGTCACCCGAGGAGGGGCCGTAGTGGTCGTTGCTGTACTGCAGGTTCAGCACGACCGGGGTGGTCACGCCTGCTGCCTCCAGTGCCGCCTTCGCCTTGTCGGCATCCGGCCCACCGTTGCCGTCGCCGTAAAGCGGCTTCAACGACTCTGTCGCACCGGTCAAACCGGCCGGAACGTAGGAGTAGAGCGGGGTGTAGGTGTCCTTGTAGACCTGCTTGGCGATCTCAGCACGGTCGACGAGGTCTGCGGCTGCAGCACGCACAGCCAAGGCCTTGGCCGGGTCGGCTTCTGCCGTGGTCGCGCCGTACGGCTGGGTGTTGAAGTTGAAGACGATGTAGCGCGTCTCTCCACCGGGGCCGTCGACAACCTTGACATTCTTGTCACTACGGAGGCTGTCGATGTCGGTGGCCGACAGGCTGCGCCAGGCGACATCGATGTCACCCTTCTGCACTTCGAGCTTCAGGTTCGACGCGTCGGTGTAGTACTTCACGTTGACGACGTCGTTCTTCGCCGGACCGAGCAGACCCTTGTAGTCGGGGTTTGCCTTGTACGCGATGAGGTTGTTGAAGTCGTAGCTCGTGATGTCGTACTGGCCGGCGAACGCGTGACCGTCGACGATCTCCTTGTCGGTGGTGATCGCGTCGGCCGAGAAGACGTCTTCGTCGACGATCGGGCCGGCCGGGCTCGACAGAATCTGCGGGAAGATCTGGTCGTCGGCCTGCTTGAGGTGGAAGACGACGGTCGTGTCGTCTTTCGCCTCAACGCTGTCGAGGTTGTAGAGCAGCGAGGCCGGACCGTTGGCGTCGTTGATCTTGAGCTGACGGTCGAAGGTGAACTTCACGTCCGACGAGGTGAGCGGGTTGCCGTTGACGAACTTGAGGTCGGGCTTCAGCGTGACGGTGTATTCCGTCGGTGCCGTGAACTCGGCCGTCGCCGCGATGTCGGGCTCGACATCCGGGCTGCCGTACGGCGTGTTCAGCAAGAAGGGGAACACCTGGTTCATCACGGCGAACGAGCCGTTGTCGTACGAACCTGCCGGGTCGAGCACGGTGACCAGGTCGGTCGTGCCGATGATGATCGTTCCGCCGCCGGCGGCGTCCGTGGAGCCTCCAGACGACCCGCCGGCTGAACAACCAGCGAGAACGAGAGCGGCCGCAGCTGCTGTTGCTGCGACCGCGAAAACGCGTTTACCGTTCGTGGGTGCGGATGTCATATCCGTAACCTCTTCCTGTCGTTTATCTCATGCGGTGTCGCCGAAAAAAGGGGTTACGGCGACATTGCTGTAGGGATAGAACTAGCACAGAAAACGGGCCAGTCGGAGAAAAGGTAGAAGTCTTTACGAAGCTGCAACGTTGGCCGACGGCCGAATTTAAGACTGTTCGCGCAGGTTGCGGCGCTCAGCCTCGACGCGCACGAGCTCGCGCTGAATGGCCACGTAGACCTCGCGATCGCTCGTATCGGTGCGTTGCAGACGCCCGAGCAGTTCGGCCTTCTGACGCAGCAGATCACGGTCGATCAGTGCCACAGCGATGTCTTTCACGTAGCGCGTCAGGTCTCGTTCTGTGCGCTCCGGCAGCGGTGCGAGCGCCAGCTCCGTCACGAGTTTGGTCAAGGAATCCGGCACCTCGGCGATCACCCGGTCAAGCCAGCCCGGTTCGGCGGCGGAGGCAACGGTGACGGCGATCGCATCTCGAACGATCGCGAGCGACGGGTGAACGAAATTCGTGTGCACGGCGCGCCCGATCGCGTCGACGCCGATCTGCGTCGGATGCTGCAGCATCGCCATCAGGGCGTCCCGCTCCAGTCGTGTGGCCGGGTCAGAGGGCAGCTCGACGAGAGAGAACTGCTTCTCCGGCTGCGGCTCGGCCGGCTGGTCGTCATAGCGCCGCGGCGTCTCGCGGACCTCGGCTTTCGGATGCGAAATCGCCGACGACACGGCGCGGCTGACCTCACTCATGTCGACGCCGAGCATGCGGGCGAGTTCACGCACGTAGCCGGGACGGAGCGAGGGGTCACGGATGCCGCCGACCACGGGCGCCGCGGCGCGCAACGCCGAGATGCGCCCCTCGACGGTGTCGAGGTTGTACTGGCTCAGCACCTGCCGGATCATGAACTCGAACATCGGCTTCTTGCTGTCGATCAAGCGGCGCACGGCGTCATCGCCGCGCTTGAGCCGCAAGTCGCAGGGATCGAGGCCCTCTGGCGCGACGGCAACGAAGGTCTGTGCGGCGAAACGCTGTTCCTCACCGAACGCGCGCACGGCGGCCTTCTGGCCGGCGGCATCCGGGTCAAAGGTGAACACGACCTCGCCGATGCCGCTATCGTCGCCGAGCACGCGGCGCAGCACCTTGATGTGGTCGACGCCGAATGAGGTGCCACAGGTGGCGACGGCGGTCGTGATGCCGGCCAGGTGGCAGGCCATCACGTCGGTGTAACCCTCGACGACCACGACTTGGTGGCTGCGGGAGATGTCACGCTTGGCCAAGTCGAGCCCGTAGAGCACCTGAGCCTTGTGATAGACCGGCGTTTCCGGGGTATTGAGGTATTTGGGGCCCTTGTCGTCGTCGAGCAGCTTGCGCGCGCCGAAGC
This sequence comes from Leifsonia sp. 10L418, assembly GCF_056395445.1. Lineage (NCBI taxonomy): Bacteria > Bacillati > Actinomycetota > Actinomycetes > Micrococcales > Microbacteriaceae > Leifsonia > Leifsonia sp. 10L418. The sequence goes on from NZ_JBFTJN010000003.1 coordinate 229,285, forward strand.
CGATGGTCTGCCCGGTGATGTCGCGAATCGGCCAGACGAGGCGTCCTCTGAACCGGTCGTAGACGCCGCTTCCCCCCTCGCGGCTGGAGACGAGTCCGGCGAGGGTGATCTCCTCGGTGCTGAAGCCCTTGGACCGCAGGTGATTGGTCAGCTCGTCCCAGCTCTTCGGGGCGAAGCCGATGCCGAACCGTTCGGCCGCAGCGGCGTCGAAGCCGCGTTCGCCGAGAAACTGGCGGCCGACTTCGGCGCCGGGACTGCCGAGCTGTTCGACGAAGAAGTCGGCGGCAGCCTGGTTCGCGGCCAGCAGGCGTGCCCGGTTGGTGTGGTCTGGAGCGGCGCCCTGGCCGTCTTCGTAGTGCAGCTGCAGGCCGACGCGGGCCGCCAAGCGCTCCACGGCTTCGCTGAAACTGACGTGGTCCATCTTCTGCAGGAACGAGTAGACATCGCCCGATTCGCCGCAGCCGAAGCAGTGGTAGAAACCAATCTGGGGGCGCACATGAAAGCTGGGGCTGCGCTCGTCGTGGAAGGGGCAGAGACCCTTCATCGAACCGACGCCGGCCGATTTCAGGCTCACGTAGTCGCCGATCACGTCGGCAATGTTCGTACGTGCCTTGACCTCTTCGATGTCGCTTTGTTTGATGAGGCCGGCCATACTCCCGATTCTAGTTGAGCGCATGCTTCACGGCCGCGAGATCGAGGAGACGCTCGTTAGTCGCCGATCAAGCGTTGGTGCCAGGCGAGCGCCGATTGATCGGTCAGGCTGGCAACCTGGTCGACGACAACGCGCTTGCGTGCCGCGTCATCGTCTGCAGCCCGCCAATCCTCTGTGAACCCCGGGTCGAGCGCCGAGCCACCCGACGCGTAGAGCGTGTCGGCCAGGTTGGTCAGAACCTGACGCTGCCGCTGGTAAATCGGCTTGCGCGTCGTCGTCGACATCACGAACGTGGCGACGATGCCCTTGAGCACGGCGATCTCGGCTTGAATCTCACGCGGCACGACGACGGCGCCGTTGAAGCGGATGAGGCTCGCCACCGGGTAGGCATCCCGCGTGGCGTGAACCGCGGCACCGGAGAATCGGCCGATCAGCTGGCTGGTCAGATTCTTCAACTTGCCTTGGTCCTGTCGGCTTCCTGACCATCCCACCAACCAGTCGTCGAGCGAGTCGAGGCGGTCGAATGCGGCAATCAGCTCGTCGTGCGGAATCTCGCCGCCGATCCACTCGTACATCGACGAGACCAGCTCGTCGTGGTTGACCCGGTCGCCGAGCGCCGCGACATCCACGTAGCCGTTGAAGATCGCATCCTCGAAGTCGTGCACTGAATAGGCCACGTCATCGGAGAGGTCCATCACCTGCGCTTCGATGCAGAGCTGCCGGGCCGGCGCGCCCTCGCGCAGCCAGGTGAACGCATCGACATCGTCGGGATAGAAGCCGAACTTGGCCCGACCACTCGGGTCGTCGACCGAGGAGTCGGTCGGCCACGGGTACTTGCAGCTCGCGTCGAGACTGGCCCGGGTGAGGTTGAGTCCGTAGCTGCGGCCGTCGGCGCCGAAGACCTTCGGCTCGAGCCGCGTAAGCAGGCGCAGGGTCTGCGCGTTGCCCTCGAAGCCGCCGATGTCGGCTGCCCAGGTGTTGAGCGCCTTCTCACCGTTGTGTCCGAAGGGCGGGTGACCGATGTCGTGGGCCAGGCAGGCCGAGTCGACGATGTCGGGGTCGAGGGCGAGGCGGGAGGCGAGCTCCCGGCCGATCTGGGCAACCTCGAGCGAGTGGGTGAGCCGGTTGCGTGCAAAGTCGAGACCGGCCGACGGGCTGAGCACCTGGGTCTTGGCGGCCAGGCGCCGCAGTGCACTCGAGTGAAGCAGTCTGGCCCGGTCACGTGCGAAATCGCTGCGCTTCGAACCATGCTTCTCGGGCAGCCAGCGTGCCTCGTCGTGTGCGCTGTAGCCCGTTGGGTTAGCCACCGCTTGTGTCCCCTTCGCCTTCGGTCAGATTCTCTCGCTGCACGCCGTCAAGCTCGCGCGAGTTGAGCCAATTCTCCGGCAGGGCCGGCTTTTTCGGCGTTCCGGCGCGGCCGCGGGGGCCCTCTGCGCCGACGCCCGGGTAGGCCTGGTCGGCGTCGAGCTGGCCGAGCAGGTCGTCGAGCTGGGCCAGCGACTGCACAGTCGCCATGCTGGCGCGCAGGTCGCCGCCGACCGGATAGCCCTTGAAGTACCAGGCGACGTGCTTGCGGATGTCGCGGCAGCCGCGCTCCTCGCTCTCGAAGAACTCGGTGAGCAGCTCGGCGTGCCGGCGGAACGTCGCGGCGACCTGGCCGAGGTTCGGCTGGATCAGGCCCTCGCCGGGGTGGGCCTCCGGGTTGAACGCGGCGGCGAGGTCACCGAACAGCCACGGGCGCCCGAGGCAGCCACGACCGACGACGACGCCGTCGCATCCGGTTTCGCTCATCATGCGGAGGGCATCGTCGGCCGACCAAATGTCGCCGTTGCCGAGCACGGGCACCGAGCTGATCGAGCTCTTCAACTTTTCAATGGCTCCCCAGTCGGCCTGGCCGGAGTAGAACTCGGCGGCGGTGCGGCCGTGCAGGGCGATGGCGGCAACGCCCGCGCCCTCTGCGGCTTTGCCGGCTTCGAGGTAGGTGAGGTGGTCGGAGTCGATGCCCTTGCGCATCTTGACCGTCAGCGGCAGAGGGCCGGCCGCCTTGACCGCGGCTTCGACGATCTGACGGAACAGGGTGCTCTTCCAGGGCAGGGCAGAGCCGCCGCCCTTGCGAGTGACCTTGGGCACCGGGCAGCCGAAGTTCAGGTCGATGTGGTCGGCGCGGTCCTCGGCGACCAGCAGCGTGACGGCATCCGCCACCGTCTTCGGGTCGACGCCGTAGAGCTGGATCGACCGCGTCTTCTCACTCTCGTGGTGCGTGATCAGGCGCATCGACTCGGGAGTGCGTTCGACGAGAGCGCGCGAGGTGATCATCTCGCTCACGTACAGTCCGGCGCCGAACTCGCGGCAGAGGCGGCGGTACGCGGTGTTTGTGATGCCCGCCATCGGCGCCAGCACGACGGGTACGTCGAGCTCGAGCGGACCGATTCGAAGGGGGGCCGCTTGGCTTATCGTGGGTGTGGTAGTGATCATCACCTCCAATTCTCCCAGAAAGCGCGGGCCGCTCATGCAGAACCCATCCTCCGGTGCAGAATCCGGTGCAGATTCAGATGCTCGGGTGGTCGGCCGCGAGCGGGTGCTGCAGGATGCCGCGGCCCGAAACCTCGAGGTGCGGATCATCGAACGGCCCGCCGCACGCAGTCTGCACGAGGCTGCTTCGCTGCTCGGGATCGAGCCGTCGGGCATCGTGAAGACGCTCGTGGTGAAGCGCTCGAGCGGTGACTTCCTGTTCGCGCTGGTGCCGGGCGGCCGCAAGATCTCCTGGCCGAAACTGCGCGCGCTCGTCGGGGTGAACAAGCTGCAGCTGCCCGACGCCGCGCTCGCCCTCGAGGCAACCGGCTATGAGCGCGGCACCATCACGCCGCTCGGCAGCACGCAGGCGTGGCCGGTGTACGCGGATGTGACGTTGCAGGGTCAGGAGGTGGCGATGGGCGCCGGCGAGCACGGCTACAGTGCGTTCGTCGACGCGGATGCGCTGATCCGGGCGTTCGACGCGACGGTCGCCGACCTGACGGATCCGGAGTAGCGCCGAGCGCGGCATCCGCTCTCGCCGAAAAGAAAAACTCGCGGTGTGCCGAAGCAGACCGCGAGTCATTCAGTTGGTCAGTGAGACCGGTTCGTCAGTTAGACGCCGCAGGCGCCTCCGCCACAGCATCCGCCTGCGTCGGCCTGGCCGACGAGTTCGATCGTGGGGCGGCCTTCAGCTTCGACGACGACGTCTTCGGTGATGGTGGTGGTTTCGCTCATGCGGACTACTCCTTGGTCGATTCGTTGGGAGTCGCTACAGCCGACTCTGCCTTCTCTGATCGTACTTGTTCCAGCACCTGTGCGAAGGTCGCCGCGTCCTGCGCGCCGGAGACGCCGTACTTGCCGTCGATGACGAAGAACGGGACTCCCTGGATGCCGTATTCCTGGGCCAGGGCGACATCCGACTTCACATCGGCGAGAAACTCGTTCTCGGTGAGCGCGCGCACGACGTCGGCGCGGTCGAAGCCGATCTCTGCCGCCATGTCGGCGAGGTCTTCGATGCGTCCGACGTGGCCGCCCTCGACGAAGTAGGCCTTGAGCAGGCGTTCCTTCATCTCGAGCTGACGCCCCTTCGACTTGGCGTAGTGGATCAGCTCGTGCGCCTTGACCGTGTTGGTCTGGTGCACCGAGTCGTAGTCGTACTCGAGGCCGACGCTCTGGGCGATGTCGGTGACGTTCTGGAGCATCTGCTCGACCTGCGGAAGCGGCAGGCCCTTGCGCTGGCTGAGGTAATCGGCCGGGCTGCCGTCGAAGTCGACAGGCGTATCGGGAGCCAGTTCGAAGCTGTGGTACTCAACCTCGACGTCACCGCCGAACTGGGCGGCGCCCGCTTCGAATTTGCGCTTGCCGATATAGCACCACGGGCACTGAATGTCTGACCAGATGTCTACTTTGATAGTTTCACTCACTCTGGGCCCAACACCTTCAACCGTCGAACTTATTCCCGCCTCGTATGAGCCCGTCGGTCGAGCTTGTCGAGACCTCGCAAGACAACCCTCAAACGCAACCCGATTTTCGAGATCGGCTCACCGGATCTCGACAGGCTCGATCACCGGCCGGTGTCGGGCAGGCATGCCGGTATGCGCGACGGGTCAGGCCGTCGGCGCGTCGATCGCGCCACCGTAGCGGCGGTTGCGGGCGGCATAGAGCTCGATCGCCCGCCACAGGTCGACCCGGGTGAAGTCGGGCCACAGCGTGTCGAGAAACACCATCTCGGCATACGCACTCTGCCAGAGCATGAAGTTGCTGGTGCGCTGCTCCCCCGAGCTGCGCACGAAGAGATCCACGTCCGGCAGATCGCCGGCATAGAGGTGCCGCTGAATGGCTTTCTCGGTGATTCCGGACGGCTTGAGCTTGCCGGCCGCCACGTCTTCGGCCAGCTGACGCACGGCATCCGTGATCTCGGTACGGCCACCGTAGTTGACGCACATGGTGAGCGTGAGCACGTTGTTGTGCGCGGTCAGCTTTTCGGCGTACTGGAGTTCGTTGATGACGGATGCCCACAGGCGCGGCTTGCGCCCGGCCCACCGCACGCGCACCCCCCACTCGTTCAGCTGATCGCGGCGCCGGTGGAGCACGTCGCGGTTGAAGCCCATCAGGAAGCGCACCTCGTCGGGCGACCGCTTCCAGTTCTCGGTCGAGAACGCGTAGACGCTGAGGTGTTTGACCCCGATCTGGATGGCGCCGGCGACGACGTCGAGCAGCGCCGCCTCCCCCGCCTTGTGCCCTTCGATGCGGGTCAGGCCGCGACCGTTGGCCCAGCGACCGTTGCCGTCCATCACCACGGCGACGTGGTCGGGCACGGCCTTGGCCGGAATCGTCGGCGGGTAGATGCCGGTCCAGTCGAGGGGCTTGAACGCAACCGCATCTTTGTGAGTGAACGGAGCAGGTGTGGACTTAGCAGAGAAGGGGTTACGGCTCATCGACTGACGTGCTCCAAGGATCGGAGGCCGCGTTCGAGGTGCCACTGCGTGTACGCGGCGACCACCCCGTTGGCCTGGGCTTTGGTCTGTTCGGCTGACTGCTTGACGTAGTCCCAGTCGCCGGTGAGCAGGGCACCGAGCAGGGTGATGGTTTCGGCGGTGAGGCGCGGTGAGCCAGGAGGCGCACAGGTGTCGCAGACGACACCGCCGAGTTGAACGACAACGGCCGAGTGCGGGCCGCGCGCGCCGCAACGGGAACAATCTTGAAAACTGGGCGCCCATCCGGCCATCGACAGCGCGCGCAAGAGATAAGAGTCAAGAGTCAGGCTCGCGCCGTGCTCGTGCCGCGACAGCGAGCGGAGCGCCCCGACCAACAAGAGGTACTGCTGCAGCGACCCCTCGGATTCGGTGAGCTTGTCGGCCGTCTCGACCATGGCACTGGCCGCGGTGTAGCTCGAGTAGTCCGCGGTGATCAACGCGCCGTACGAGCTGATCGACTCGGCCTGGGTGATGACGTCGAGGCTGCGGCCCTCGTAGAGCTGCAGGTCGGCGACCATGAACGGTTCGAGCCGGGCACCGAATTTCGACCCGGTTCGACGCACCCCTTTCGCGACCGCGCGCACCTTGCCGTGCTGCCGGGTGAGCAGCGTGACGATGCGGTCGGCCTCACCCAATTTTTGGGTTCGCAGCACGACGGCTTCATCACGATAAACAGGCACAACCCAATTCTCCCACTTCCCCCTGCGATCACGCGCGAAGCGACGGGTTCGGGGCGTCTTTCGTGATACCAATAGTGAGTGGCAGCGACCCTCTTCACCATCCCCCTCGCGATCGACCTGACGGCGGTCGCCATCGGCGCCATCCAGGGCGCCATGTTCGCCGGCCGGTTCACCGACCGCCGCTTCGATCTGCTGGGGATCGCGCTGATCGGAATCGTCGTCGGGCTCGGCGGCGGTCTTCTGCGTGACATCCTGCTCGGCGGCGTTCCCGCGGCCCTGCAGAGCAACTGGTATCTGCCCATCGCGACCGGATTCGCTCTGCTCGGGATGCTGCTGCAACGGTTGTTCCATCGCCTCAATCCGCTGATCGTCGGGCTCGACGCCGTGACCATCGGCCTGTTCGGAGCGATCGGTACGACCAAGGCGCTGTCGCAGGGTCTCCCCGAAATTCCGTCGCTGTTCGTCGGAGTCGTCTCGGCGGTCGGCGGGTCGATCATCCGGGACATGATGCTCAACGTTCCCATCGCCATCATGCACGTCGGTTCGCTCTACGCCGTGGCGGCCGGGGTCGGCTGCGGGCTGCTCATCATCCTGGTCATGCTCCAGGTTCCAATCACGATTGCCGCGATTATCTGCGTCGTCGTGACGACCGCCATCCGCATTCTCGCGGCCCGCTATGGCTGGAGTCTGCCGCAGCAGCGCGCGATCGGCAGCTGGCCGCGCTGGCGCCGTCGCTGATCCCTCCGCTGAAGATCAGTCGAAACACCCTAGCGTTTCGCTCCGGCCGGGAGCAGACTGGAACCATCTTGTCCCCGTGCAGGGAGGTTTCAGATGTCGCCACACGCCGTCACAACGCCCGACTTCATGCCGGTGCTGTCGCGCGGAAAACACAGGACTCCCCGGGGCGGTGGATGCTTCATGGAGTTCGCGTCCTACCTCGCCGGTGAATCGTGGAGTGATCATCCGGCTTGCACGCATCCGCAGTTGGCCTCGCTGGCACGTATGACCAACGACTGCACCTCTGACGCCGCGCGGTCGAAGTTGGCGGTGCTGATTCCCTCGGTGATCGGCCTGAACGGCGACGACCCACGCGTCGCGCTGGTCGTGGCGTTGCGGGCTGCGACGAGCGCGCTCCCGGTGGCGAACATGGAACGGCAGCGGGCATTGGCCGTTGGCATTCTGACCTGCGAGCACGCGCTGCTCCAGATGGAAGGCCGGCCGCTTCCCGGTGTGCCGGAACAGATTCGGGCGGCATTCGACCTCGCCCCGGACACCGAGCCGTGGGCCCATCGGTTCATCGCCGACGCCGGAACATTTGCGCGCACCAAGTTCACCTCGCGCACCGCCGACTCGATCGTGCGCACCGCGGTGCAAGGCATCGCGGAGGCCTGCGACTCCGACACGGATGGCCGCCTCAACCGGCTGCTCTCCGCGGCGATTGATGACTGCGCCGCAATCCTCGCGACTCCGGTTCTGCAGCCCGCGAACGTGCACACGCGCGTCTGAACTGCGCGCCGAGATTCCCCCGAACGACCGAGAGTCGCCGCAGTAGCGGCGACTCTCGGCATGAACGGCGACTCTCGCGAGTCGCGCGGAACTTCTAGACCGTTGCGAGTGCGCGATCGCCCGACTCGACACGCACACCGCGGTTGACCGCGGAGACGACTGCCTTGAGCGATGCAGTCGAAATGTCGGCGTCGATTCCGACGCCCCAGTAGCGCTTGCCGTTCACGTCGAGTTCGACGTAGGCGGCCGCCAGGGCGTCACCGCCGGCCGACATCGCGTGCTCGACGTAGTCGTAGAGGGTGATCTCGATGCCGCGCTCGGCCATCACGCCGAGGAAGGCGGCGACGGGCCCGTTGCCGGAGCCGGTGGCCGTGGAAACCTCGTCACCGTCGCGCAGGTCGACGGTCAGGTCGACCGAACCGGCGAGGTCGCTGGCGGTGCGGGTCGACATGAGCTCGAACCGGCCCCACTTCGCGTCGGGGTCTGAGTGCTTCGTCGGCAGATACTCGTCGTTGAAGATGTCCCAGATCTGGTCGCTCGAGACCTCGCCACCCTCGGCATCCGTCTTCGCCTGCACGACACCGGAGAACTCGATCTGCAGCTTGCGCGGCAGGTCGAGGGCGTGGTCGGTCTTCAGCAGGTAGGCGACGCCACCCTTGCCGGACTGCGAGTTGACCCGGATGACGGCTTCGTAGCTGCGCCCCAGGTCTTTCGGGTCGATCGGCAGGTAGGGAACAGCCCAGACCAAGTCGTCGACCCCGACACCCTGCTCTTCGGCCTCCGCGGCCATGGCCTCGAAGCCCTTCTTGATGGCGTCTTGGTGCGAGCCGCTGAAGGCGGTGAACACCAGGTCGCCGGCCCACGGGCTGCGCTCGGGAACGGGCAGCTGGTTGCAGTGCTCGGCAGTGCGCTTGACCTCGTCGATGTTGCTGAAGTCGATCTGCGGGTCGATGCCCTGCGTGAACAGGTTGATGCCGAGGGCGACCAGGTCGACGTTGCCGGTGCGCTCACCGTTGCCGAACAGGCAGCCTTCGATGCGGTCGGCGCCGGCCAGGTAGCCGAGTTCGGCGGCGGCGACGGCCGTGCCGCGGTCGTTGTGCGGGTGCAGCGAGATGATGATGTTCTCGCGCTGGGCCAGGTTGCGGCCCATCCACTCGATCGAGTCGGCGTAGATGTTCGGCGTCGACATTTCAACCGTCGACGGCAGGTTCAGGATGACCTTGCGCTCGGGCGTCGGCTCGAAAATCTCGACGACCTGGTTGCAGATGTCGACCGCGAATTCGAGCTCGGTGCCGGTGTAGCTCTCGGGCGAGTACTCGTAGTAAATGTCGGTGCCGGGAGCGAGGGATTCCATCTCGCGGCACAGGCGCGCACCGGTCAGGGCGATATCGATGATGCCCTGTTTGTCTTGGCGGAAGACGACGTCGCGCTGCAGAACGCTCGTCGAGTTGTAGAGGTGGACGATGGCCTGCTTGGCGCCGACGATCGACTCGTAGGTGCGACGGATGAGGTGCTCGCGCGCCTGGGTCAGCACCTGGATGGTGACGTCGTCGGGGATCGCGCCCTCTTCGATCAGGCTGCGCACGAAGTCGAAGTCGGTCTGGCTGGCCGACGGGAAGCCGACCTCGATCTCCTTGTAGCCCATGCGCACCAGCAGATCGAACATGATCCGCTTGCGCTCGGGGCTCATCGGGTCGATCAGAGCCTGGTTGCCGTCACGCAGGTCGACCGCGCACCAGCGCGGCGCCACAGTGATCTGCTTGTCGGGCCAGGTGCGGTCCGGCAGGTTCACGCGGAACTGCTCGTGGTACGGACGGTACTTGTGCACCGGCATGGCCGAAGCTGATTGGTTGTTTTTCATGATCCGTGATCTCCTCGCAAAAGTTGGGATGCCAACGACAAACTCCGCGACGAGGGAGGCCTCAGATTAGGACTCGTCGCGGCAGCTAAGGAGGAGCGCACCAAACAACACGGATCTAGGGTAGCACCGTTTGCACGCGGTCTGAACACCGAGGTTCACAGAACGGGCTCACGAGGTGGGTGCTGATGCGGGTGCGGATGCCGCCCCTGACGAAGATTCGCCAAGCCCACGCGCAAAGAGCAGCGCTTCCCGCACCGACAGCGACGGCAGGTAGGCCCTGGCCAATGCGAGGCCGATCGACGGCAGGGCGACGGCATCCGGGTAGGCCATGATCAGCGGCTGGAGCTCGGGCTGGAACTTGCGTTTGAAGGCGAACAACGAACGAAATCCGTAGACCGGTTCCAGCACCCGACCCAGAAAATCGAGCATGCGCGCGGGCAGGTCGGCGGACTCCCCCGCCGCGCCCGCACCGGGGCTCGTCGCCAGCGGGGCGGCAGACAGACTCAGAAATTCGATCTCGGGTTGCTCGCTCATCATGCGCGCGGTCTGGGCGATCAGAAACTCCATCACACCGTTCATACTCTCGGGCCGACGGCGCATGAAGTCGAGCGTCCAGCCGATGACGACGCCGTCGCGGTAACTCGGCATCCAGCTCGTCACGGCCTGCACCCGGCCCTCGGCGTCGACGGCGAGCATGAGCCGTACGGCCGGATCATGCAGTTCGTCGAGACCACCGAGGGTGAAGCCGAGCTCTGGCAGTTCCTTTTCCTGCACCCATTGCTCGCTGATCTCAGCGATCTGCAGGCTGAGCAAGACGGGCAGCGCGCGATAACTCGTCCACTCGGCCCGCACCCCGGCACGGTCGGCCCGGTTGATCGACGAGCGGATGTCCTGCCATTTCTTGCCGGTCGTGTCCCAGGTGCGAGGGCGCAGAACTGTTTCCTCGCCCACCCCCATGGTCGCCCAGCCCATCGCGTCGAAGGTTGCCTGCCAGTGGTCGTGCAGGCTGTAGAAGACGGGGATCCAGCCGTGGTCGTCGCAGAATGTGGCGAACTCGGCGACGGCCGCCGGGCCATCCGCGGCCGGTCCGATCGGCTCGCTCGTCGTGATCGCCACCCCGTTGACCACCCGGTAGGCGATCGCCGTGGTGCCCGACCGCGTGAACCAGTTCGAATTGCCTTCCCAGGTCGCCATGAAGGCGAGCGAACCGCCGCCTCCGGCGAGAAGCAAAGCACGGAGCCGCTCGGCGCCGTGCTGGTCGACCCGGCCCGGTGCGCTTCGCAGGCAGAGAATGACACCGACGATGACGACGATCCAGAAGAGCGGGCCGATCCAGTGATACAGCGCGGACGATGCCCAGTCGCCGGGAAGAAAGCTCACGCGCTCAATGCGCAGGAAGCCGACCGGGATGAACCGCTCCGGCACGTCGGCGAGCAGGTCGAGAAAGGTGACCGATGGGCGAAAACTGGTGCGCAGCAGCCAGCCGACGCCGAGGTACAGTGCCGCGAGACCGAGGCCGCTCGCCACCGTCGCGATGATGAACGTGCGGGGTCCGCCCGGCCTGCTGCGCACCGGGAACCGTCGCAGATTCACCAGCAGCACCAGCGCGACCGTGGCTGGTGCGAGCACCGATACCACGAGCACGACCGCGATCTCCCAGTAGTGCGAGGCGTGCGGCCGCCACACGAACGGGGCACCCGAGCTGGGAAGCAGCCCGTAGTACCACGCGCCGAGCGCGGCCAGGGCAACGTTGACGACGATGGCGACCCATGCGGCGAAGCGACGACCGCGAGCCAGCCCGAACGCCGCGACGAGCAGAACGAGCAACGGCAGCAGGCTGACCAGAATCGGCCCGCCGCCACCCAACCGTTCCAGGGTCAACTCGTGCACGCACTGCCGGGTGATGTTGCCGAGCAAGCAGCGATCGATGGCGCCTCCGGCCGACGGAACGTCGGGGCTGAACAGCAAACCGAGCGGCGCCAGGATGCCGTACCGCCCACCGGAAAAACTCGTCACCAGCGGCCCGACTGCGACAACACCGACAACCGCGGCGAGCAGGGTGCGTGTTTCGTGGTGGGAGCTGCGGCGCCAGGTGAAGTCGGCGGGCTCAGGCCGGAACGCCAGTCCCATCCCGAGTCCCGCCAACGCGGCGAACACCCGGTACAGGTCGGACGGCTGACCGGAATAGAGCAGCAAGACCAGGATGCCCGCCAGCGTCAGAACCCGGATACGTCGGCGCCAGAGCGGCCCGGCGAAACAGCTCGCGGCCATGATGCAGCCGGCAATCGGGGCGAACGGATCCAGCGCCCACAACTCGCTGACATGTTGCGACCACAATTCGCCGCTAGCGACACCGAACCCCTGCATCAGAATGCCGAAAAGCGCGCCCAGCACCGCAGTGACGGTGAACACGATGATGGTGCGCCCCGTTCCCAGCAGGCGTTCCGCGTAGCCGAGCACAATCACCGCGGCCAGAATCGAGACCACCAGGGCGATCAGACCGTTGGCGAAGAACACATAACTGATCAGCGACCACCAGTGGCCCAGGTCGACGACCGACTCGTAGCCGGTGCCGAAGAGCAGCCGCAGGTCGTGGTGCGGACCCCGCAGCAGCCCGGTGAACATCGCCAACACGAGCAGGAGCAGTGCGTAACCGATCGCGAACGGCTGCTTCTCGGCCAGACGCCACACCGCCCTCATCGCCAGTCCCCCGTCACCCTGAACCCGGCAATCCGAGGTCGACGGCAATCTGCGGCAGGGCGGTCGTCCAGGCCCCGATCACCGTGTGCCAGTCGTGCGCCGTGCCGGGTGAGATCAGCAATTCGGTCTTGATTCCGGCCCGTGCGGCATCCGCGTTCAGAGTCTTCGACCACGGCAGGTACCGCGCGTCATTGCCACCAACGGCAAAGATGGCGTTCATGCTCGCATAGGGCGCATGTGCGGCGAGAATCACCGACGGAGTCGCAGCGAGAAATGCCTTCGAGCTTCCGCCGAATCCAACGTTGATGGTGTTTTCAATGCTGCCCTGCTGCGGAACGAGTTCGCTGGAGATCGCGAAGAGGGTTCCGAACAGCTGCGGATTGGCCGGTCCCAGTTGCATCGTGCAGGTCGCCCCTTGAGAGAAGCCGGCGAGTGCCCAACCGGCGGGGCCGGCCGTGACGTGAAGATGTGAACGAATCCAGGTCGGGACGTCAACGGTCAGATAGGTTGCGGCATTGCCGAGAGCCGAGTCGACGCACATCGGGTTGTCTTCGGGCACGCCGAGCTGGTCGGGCACCACGACGATCGGGGCGTAGCCGTTGTGGGATGCCGCGTATGCGTCGAAGATCTGGGCCAGCCGCCCCGCGCTGAACACATCATCCGGGCTCCCGGGTTGACCGGAGAGCATGATGACAACGGGAAACGCTGACGGATGAGCGGTGCGGGCCGCCGGTGGGAGATAGACCAGGGCAGGGCGAGCGGGGAACCCCGACACCGTCGCAGGGATCGTGACGGTGCCGACGGTGCCGGCCGGGGGGACGCCGCCCCCCACCGGCGCCGGATCGAGGGGCGAGAATTCTCCGATGCCGAGCGCGCTGTCGAGTGTGGTGAACGCGCCGAAATCGGCGTTGATCCCGGCTGCCGCGGTGAGCAGAAAGACGGGGATCGCCAGAACCGCCACGCCTTTTCGTAGCCAGCCGGATTCAGAGAGGCTGACGATCGCGAGCGCTGCGGCGGCGAAGAACGCCGAGATCCAGACCCGTGTGACCGGGGAGAACGAAATGCCGTAGACATCCCAGATGTCGCTGACCAGCCAGGCCACCGCCCAGCCGATGATCGCCCCGCAGAGCACCGCGACAACGGCGACGATCAGGCGTCGTCGCAGCGGCCGACGGAGGAGCAGAATGACGAAGAATGCGGCCGCCAGCAGATACAACCCGATCAGGATCGGACCGCCGACGATGCTTACTTCGCCCAGCGGGCTATTCATGGTGCCTCCACCAGCAACTCTCACACTCCGCGGCCGCCCTCGCAGTCGCTTTCGGGAGTTCTGAATGAGACTTCAGAGAATTCGGGCCACTGCGCAGGCAACACCCAGTGGAGTCGCTGGTTCATCGCGACCGGCCCGCCGGCGGTCCCACCCGCTCGGCACACCGCGGCCCGACGCTCACTCTGCGGCGAGAGCCACCATCGGTGACACCGAGGTGGCACGCCGAACCGGTGACAGGGACGCGCCGAGTGTGAGCAGTGCCGCTCCGACGACACAGCCGACCAGCAACGGCCAGGGAATCGACGGGGCGATCAGCCCGACGCCCTCTTGTGCACCGAGCAGGGCTACCGCTCCTGCCCAGCCGTAGAAAGTCCCGAGAACCAGGCCGAACCCGACGGCCGCGATCGTCATCTGCAGACTCTCGGCCAGGAGCATCCGTCGCACCTGACCCGCGGTGAAACCGAGTGCGCGCAGAAGCCCGAGTTCGCGCGTGCGCTGCAGCACGCCGAGCGCCAGATTGTTCACCATGCCGACCGCAGCGATCAGGGCGCTGAACCCGATCAGCACCGAGAAGATCGCGACGGTGACGGTGACGATCTGGTCGACTCCGCCATACAGCTCGGGCCGGGCCTCTTGCGCCCGCGTCATCATGTCCTGATAGCTCTGGCCGGCAACCGCGAACATGGTGATCAAGGTGACGCCGATCACGAGGCCGATGGTGCTGCGGGAGCTGCGCTCCGGGTAGCGGCGCGCATTCGCTGCCGCGAGCGTGGCGGGCGCCGACGAGCCGAGCAGCCGGCCGGCGAGGGCAAGGATCGGCGGCATCACCAGGTGGGCTCCCAGCATGAGCCCGGTGAACGAGAGCAGACCGCCGACCAGGCCGACGAGCACCCCGAGCGGGCTGACCAGCCCCAGCGCGACGCCGGCAAGCAGCAGCAGTGTGCCTGTGGCCATCAGCGTGATCGCGGATGCCGTGCGCCCGCGGTTCTGTCGGCCCTCGTCGGTCGAACGCTCGGTCGCGGCCCCGATCGCCTGCATCGGACTCACCGTCAACACCCGGCGCGACCCCACCCACGAGGCCACTCCGGTGGCGACGATGACGATTGCCACTGGCACGGCGCTCAGCGGGTCGAACGGAGCATAGTCGCCGCGCGGAATCACCGAGTTGGCCACCGCGATCCGAACGACGTCGAACGCGACACCGAGGCCGAGCAGGCCTCCGATGACGGCCCCGACCAGTCCGCTCCGGAATCCCTCGCCGGCCACCCGACGGCGTTCGGACCGGGCGCTTGACCCGATCAGGCGCATCAGGGCAATGGTCCTGACGCGGCCGGCGATGACCGTCGCGACGGTGTTGACCGTCACGATCGACCCGACATAGACCGCGATCACAATGAAGACGAAAGCGACGATGACGAGCACGATCCGCACCGTCGCGTACTGGGCGACATCCTCGCCGCCGATCATGGCGGTCAACGCGCCGGTCACCTGGATCAGCAGCACGCCGAAGGCGGCACTCAGCGCCGCAACGAGAACGCTGGCCCGGTGATCCCGGCTTTTCAGGTGGGCGCTCATGCCGGCTGTTCCATACCCAGCATGATCCGCGAGATCTCTTCGGCCGTCGAGCGCCCGCGTTCCAAGGTCAGACGCCCATCGGCCAGGAACAGGATCCGGTCGGCGTAGCTTGCCGCAACCGGGTCGTGGGTGACCATGGCGATGCTCTGGCCGTAGTCGACGCTGGCCGCGGCGAGCAGGGAGAGCACCTCCCGGCCGGTGCGGGAATCGAGGTTTCCGGTCGGCTCGTCGGCGAAGACGAGGTCGGGTCGGGTCGCCAGCGCGCGGGCGATCGCCACCCGCTGCTGCTGCCCGCCCGACAGCTCGTGGGGCCGGTGTGTGAGCCGAGGGCGCAACCCGAGCACATCAATGAGGTTGTCGATCCACTCCTGCTCCGCGTTGGTCGGCCGACGTCCGTCGAGCTCGAACGGCAGCAGGATGTTGCCGCCCACGTCAAGGGTCGGCACCAAGTTGAAGGCCTGAAAGACGAACCCGACACGTCGGCGCCGCAGCACGGTCAGCGCGGAGTCGCCGAGCCCGCTGATCTCGGTGTCGCCCAGCCAGACGCGGCCGCTGGTCGGGGCATCCAGCCCCGCCATGATGTGCATGAGAGTCGACTTGCCGGAGCCGCTCGGCCCCATGATCGCGGTGAACTCACCGCGACGAATTCCGATCGACACATCATTGAGGGCGGTGACTGTGTTGGCGGCGGTGCCATACGACTTCGACAGCGCGGCCACCCGGGCAACGAGGCCGAGGTCTGAGGGGATGATTTCCATGCTTCAACGCTACGAATCGAGCGCGAATCCCGAATCGGGCTGGCGGTGTATTCGCCCTCACTCAGGAGGATGACCGAACGTCAGACTGACGGCCAGTCGCCTCGGTCAGTCGCTCTCGGTCAGTCGCCCTCGGTCAACCGGTGCTGAAAGGCGAACACCACGAGCTGCACCCGGTCACGCAGGGCGAGTTTGGCCAGGATACGGCTGATGTGCGTCTTGACCGTCGCCTCCGACAGATACTCCCCCGCGGCGATCTCCGAGTTGCTGAGCCCCCGCGCGGCGAGCAGAAAGATGTCCCGCTCCCGGCTGGTGAGGGTGCCGAACGATTCCGGGGTCGCGTCGCGTGCGGCAACCCGGCGGTCAAAATGCTCGAAGAGTTCGCGCGTCGCGGCCGCCGCAATGACCGAGCTGCCCGCGTGCACCGTGCGAATCGACGCCAGCAAGAACTCGGGGTCCGCATCCTTTAGCAGAAAGCCGCTTGCTCCGCCCCGGATGGCCCTGGTCGCGCTCTCGTCGAGGTCGAAGGTCGTCAGAACCACGATGCGCGGCGGCTGCTCGCCCCGGGCATCCGCTGCCCGCAAGATCTGCTCCGTCGCCTCGATGCCATCCATCACCGGCATCCGGATGTCCATCAGGATGACGTCGGGACGCACCGCGGCCGCCATCTGCACACCATCGACCCCGTTGCCGGCCTCACCGACAAACTCGAGGTCGGGCTGGGAGGAGATGAGCATCCGGATGCCGGCACGAAACAGTGATTGGTCGTCAACGAGCGCCACTCGAATCGGTGTGGTCTCGGTCATGGTGTCACATTCACTTTCGGAAGGGAGCTGTCGACGATCACCGGCGCGGTGCCGGCCAGAATGGGGAGGGCGGCCGTGACGGTGAACCGGCGATCGACGAGCGCGGTCTCGAGCGTTCCGCCCGCAAGCAGCGCGCGTTCCCGCATACCAGGCAGCCCATGACCCACACCGGCACGTTCGTCGAATGAGCGATCCGGTCGAACCGCGTTGGTGACCACCGCGGTCACACTGCTCTGGTCCCACTGGATCGCGAGATGCACCCGGTGATCGGGGTCGCCGTGACGCAGCGCGTTGGTCAACGCCTCCTGGATGATCCGGTAGAGGGCCATCTGGGCGCCCGAACCGAGGTGCTGCGGCGCGCCCGCCGTCGTCCAGACAATGGCCAACCCGGTTCCCCGCATCTGCTCGATCAGACGATCGAGGTCGGCGAGCACCGGTTGCGGACCCTGCGCCTCTTGTTGACGCAATTGGGTGAGCAGGATGCGCACATCCGCCAAGGCGTCCCTGGCCGTCGCCGAGATGGTGGTGAGAGCGGAGTCGACGGCGGTCGGGTCGCTGGCTCTGGCGTAGCGGGCGCCATCCGCCTGGGCGATGACCACGGCCAGGGAATGCGCCACGACATCGTGCATGTCACGGGCGATTCGGTTGCGTTCTTGCTCGACGACGACGGTGCGCTGGGCGATGCGCTGCTCCTCGACGGCGCGCACCTCCTGGCGGCGACTGAGCCTGGCGTTCTGCCAGGTGCGAATGAGCAGGCCCAGCGTCCACGACAATCCGAGCACGCCGACCGACGCGATGAACACCCCTGCGAGACGAAAGAACATCCCCGCGACATCGGCGATTTCCGCGCTATACGACCCCTGAAGAACTCCAGACAGGTAGAGTCCGGCGATCAGCGCGCCGACGCCCACCGAAGCAAGGCCCGACCATTTCACCACCCGCCCTCCGTAGGCGGCCGTGGCATAGAGAACGGCAAGCACGGCGAAGTTGGCCGTCAGGACCGGCAAGCCGAATGACACCTGCACCAGCGCGCTGACCCACGCGATCGCCAGCGCGATGGCCGGAGAAACCCGGCGGAAGGCGAGGGCCGCGGCGAATCCGACGGAGACGACGGCCTCGACCGGCGCGCCGAACCCGGAGGAGAGCATGACGAACAGAAAGACGAGCGCGATGGCGATATCGGCCGAGAGCTGGCGGTAGGTCATGGTGCGAAAGAGCAGGGAGGCCCGAATCACTGGTGTCGAGCTCTGTCGGTCGCGATCCATCACCGCCGCTTCGAGACCCGTCCATTCTCGGGGGCCGGTCGACGACACATCCGCCGAATTCACCGGGGGTCGACTCACCTGGTGCGCGCGCGCGTTCAGGGCCAGCCCGACCGCCCACGCCCCGAGCACGAGGCTGACCTGGATGAGCACGGCCATCAGAAACGAGAAGAGAACGGCCAACGCGCTCCAGATCCCGTCGAATCCGTGGTTGGCCTGATTGAACGCGTCTGACAATTCGATGACGCCGATGACGCCCGCCAGAACGATCGCTCCGGCGAGGCCGACCCAGCGCACCACCTTGGTTCCGTGTGCTGCCGCACCGAAGCAGACGACGACGCCCGCAAAACAGTAGGCCCAGGCCTGCGGCGTCGAACCGGCGCCCGTGACCCCGAATCCGAGCGCGAAGAACCCCGCTGCCAGAGCGCCGATCGGGCTGATCCGAGAGAAGGCGATGGCGACCGCGAGGAGCAAGACCCCGCCCAGGTCGAGCGCGCGGCCCGACCAGACGGCCGAGACCGTCCAGACTCCGAGAAAGAGAACCGCCAGGAGAGGTTCGAACGCCCAGCGATAGCGCATCACTGCAGCGGGAACCGCCCAGGGGGCTTTCCCCTGGTCTGCCTCGGTCAACTCTGCCATCCTTCAAGCGTAAGCCTCGGCGTGTCGCCGCACCGCCTCAGCCCGGCGATGTCCCTCGCAGGTCGACCGAAATCATCCTGCCGATGTAGCCGGTGCGAGCCTCACGCCCGCCATGCTGCCCGGGCGCGCACGAATTTCACGACGCCAACGATGATGAGGCACTGTGCGGCGAGGTAGGTGAGCATGATCAGGAATCCGGCCTGCCAGATCCCGACGTCCGGCACAAACCGGTCCACCGCGAGCATAGAGTCCGATAGCAGGAACAGCGTGGCGCCGGCGGCCACGATGGGGGCGCACCGGGTGGCGACGATCGCCATCGTTGTGATCACCACGGCGTAGATCAGCGCGGGCACGAGCATGGTGCCGAGGTAGGGCCAGAGCAAGACTCCGAGGAGTGCGAACCAGACCAGGTAGAGCAGCGCGGAGCGTGGGAGCCTCCCGCGTCCGAGGTGGCGGAGGAAGAGCACAATGTACGCGATGTGGGCGAGGAGGAACGCGCCCAGGCCGGCGAGAAACCAGAGCGAACCGTCGATCATCAGAGCCAGGTCGCCGAGCCATCCGAAGAAGAGCGCGATCAGGGCACCGACGACGGGCGCGGTCAGCCGCCCACCCACACTCCAGACCAGGGCGAGCGCAAGGCTCGGAATCAGCAGCGGCTTCGTCGCCGTGATCAGCGCTTCGTTTCCGGCAAGCTGACCGATCAGATGCAGGATGCCGGCGATAAGAAACGGACTGAACGGCACCACGCGGAGCAGGTTAGAACGTGACACAACGACTCACTTCACTGTGGGTTGAACGCGGGGGCGGGGTTTGAACGAGGGGGTTGAACGCGGGGTTGAGCGTGCGGTTGAACGCACGGCCGGGGTATGTGCCCACCCTAGCGAGATGATTCCTCCACACGCGGCTGTGCCGCCTCGGTCACCCGAGACGGCACAGCAGGTGATCGACCACATCGGAGTATGAGGTGGCCGCAACGACGTTTCTAGAACAGCGCTCCGTTTATCGTCGACTCGGTGACGGCGCCGTCTTCAACGCCCCACGTCTTCAGGATTTCGAGGTAGGTGCCGTCGTCGATCAGTGACTGCACGGCAGCCTGCACTGCCTGTGCCAGGGTTCCGTTGTCTTTGGCGATGGCGAAGCCGAACGGAGCGGAGTCGTACTGGTCGCCGACCATCTCCAGCTTGCCCTTCGTAGCGGCAACGGCGTAGGAGGTCACGGGTGAGTCCGCGGCGAACCCGGCTGCCCGGCCGAGAACCACCGAGTTGGTGATGTCGTCCTGGGTGTCGAGCTTCAGGATCTCGATCGGCGCCTTGCCGGCGGCGACGCACGCCGCGGAACGCGCCGGGAGGTCGTCGGTCTCCTGGTAGGTGGTGGCGCCGGCCGCGATGATCTTGCCACAGGCATCCTCGGGGTTGAGAGTGCTGCCAGCCTCGGCGGCCCAGCGCGTTCCCGCCGAGTAGTAGTTGACGAAGTCGACGACCTTCTCGCGTTCGAGGGTGTCAGTGAATGAGCCCTGGCCGAGGTCGTACTTGCCGCCGATCACGCCGGGGAGGATGTTGTCGAACGCCGCTGCCTGGTAGGTCGGGGTCAGACCCATCTTCGCGGTGATCGCGTCCATCAGCTCGACCGCCCAGCCCGTTGGCGCACCTTCGGGGGTCTTGAACTCGTTCGGCGAGTAGGTGAGGTTGACGCCCACGTTGAGCGTTCCGCTTGACGCGATCTCTTTCGGCACGAGCGCGGTGACGGCATCGTCAGCGGCGACCTTCGAGGTGGCGGTTGCAGAGGGCAGGGCGGTGGTCGGTGCGTTGTTGACGCATCCGGTCAGGCTGAGAGCGATGAGCGCGGCGGTTGCGCCAATCATCAGCCGGGCTGCGGTGTTGCGGGTGTTCATCGGAGCTCCTTGCGGGTGGGGGTGGGGTGGGGCAGGGAAATCAGGAAAGGTCAGCGGGGAGGAGGGCGGCCCCGAGGGCCGAGATGTCGTGCCCGGCCGCGGCGAGGTACGCCACGATCTCGGCAACTGATGCGACGCCGGCTCGCGCACCGTGACGCTCGGTTGCACGCGCCCCGGCGCCATTTGCGAATCGGGCGGAGAGTGCCGGGTCATCGGTGCGATCGAGCGCGAAGAGAAAGGCGCTGCAGAAGGTGTCGCCGGCACCGGTGACGTCGACAACTGCCGCTCGGATACCCGGAACGACGTCGGCTCCCCCGGTCGAGTAGACCGTGGCGCCGTCTTCGTCCTGGGTCACGGCGAGGTGGGTCATACCGGCCTCCAGCAGGGCAGAGACGGTCTGCTGAACGGTGCGTCCGGCGGCGAGTCGCTCGAATCCGATGCGATTCACGATGCAGACGTCTACGCATCCAATGATCTCGGCATCACCGTCGGCAAGGTCGCCGACATCGAGGTCGAGCACGATGCGGGCGCCGCCCTGCCGGATTTTCGACAGGATCTGGGCCGGAGCGAGTTGACCGTGGCGCAGTCGTCTGAGGTCGCCGATCGAGCTGTACACGCTGCGGGAACCGGCGAGCTCGGCGAGCGTTGCGTCGTCGAGCTCGAAGCGCTGGTCGCCGATCTCCGGGGTGATCACCACATGCTGGTCGCCCACCAGAAAGATCAGGCAGCGGGAGTCGGCCAAGCGTGGGTCGACCCGGCAGAGACCGGTATCGATTCCCTGGTCGACGAGGTCGGCGAGCAGGCGCCTGCTCACCGCCGAGTCGTTCATCGTCGTGAGAAACCGCACGTCTGCGCCGAGTGCGGCATGCACGCTCGCCGCGTTGGCAATCATCCCGCCGACTTCCGCCGTCTCCGTGTTGACCCAGGCCTTGTCGCCGACGCCCGGCCAGACCGGGGCACTGAAGTACTCATCGAGTGCGACGTCTCCGATGAAGATCGTGGCGGTGCGGGAGTTCACAGTGACCGCCCCCCTCGTGCCGTCGGCGTCAGGATGTCGGGATTCGAGGGGTGTGCGAAGTCCACGTCGACCTCGATCGGGCCTCCGATCACCGGCGCCCAGACGTCGGCGATTGAATCGTCGGCGGTGGCCAGCCAGTAGTAGGGCGTGGGGCTGCCGAGTCCGTGGCAGGCCGAGTGCCAGATCCCTTCATCGAGGATGACGACGTCGCCGGGTTCGATGACGAAGGCACGCACATCGTCGGCGTGGGGATGCTCGCCCAACGTGTCAGCGACGGCCACGACGACAGGGGCACCGGCGCAGAAGAGCGCTTCCTTGGTGTGCAGATGCCGTTCCATTGCCGTGACCAGCAGCGGTTCAGCCGAGCCGATCGTCAGACCGAGATGGCCGGGAGTGCCGAGCACGGACTCCAGGGAGCGGTGATCGCTCCATCCGGCGCCGCGCGTGGTGACGACATCCGTGCCGCCGGCCAGTAGCTCGATGGCCCGGCCGAACCCGGAAAACTCGGACGCGGTGACGCGACGTGCCAGAACACGGCGGTGGGGGGTGGTGGTCATCGCAGTCCCTTGACCAGTGCGGTGATCTCGACAACGTGGGCGCCCAATACGGCGCCGGAGTCTTTGCGCGTGTCTTTGAAGGCGCTTCCGATGATGGCCGCGTTGACGAGTGCGAACTGTTCGGCACAGTTGGCGGCTGTGATGCCGGCCCCCACGACCAGGGGGAAGTCACCGAGGATGCCCCGGAACTCTGTGATGCTTTCGAGGCTGGTCTCGATGCCGGTCCCTGAGCCGGTCACGACGATCGCGTCGGCGCGCTCCATGCCCAGACGCAGGTCGGTCTCGAGCGAGTTGCCGCTCAGGTAGGGCTGGTACTTGAACCGCACGCCGCCGAGCAGTGCCGCATCGGTTGCGGCGCGCATCTCAGCGAGTCGTTCGGCGAAAGCCGGCTCGTCTTCCGGGGCGAGGTGTCCGGCGACGGAGTCGAGCTGAACGAAGCTGGCGCCGAATTCGCCGGCGAGGGCAAACCCGCGCTCGTCGTCGTCGAGCACGTTGACGCCGTAGGTGGCGGTCGGGTGGGTGGCCGCGAGCCAACCGAGCACGTTCTCGACATCGTCGGGGGTGCCGAAGTAGTTCTCGATGATGACGGCGTCGACGCCGTTGGCGTAGAGCTCGTCGATCTCACGCTGAGCGATCGAAAGCTTCTCGGCGCGGTCTGCACCGGTCAGGTGCACCATGCCGAGAACCGGCTTGCCGGTGGCCAAAAGATCGAGAAATGCTGCGCGTTTGCTGGTCATCGTGGTTCCTTCGTCAAGAGATGAATCGAAAATCTGGGCGCGCTCGAGAGCGGATGCACGGGGGCTGAACTCACGAAGAGCTGAGCCGCGGGTCGGGAATCGTCGTCGAGATGTTGAACTCCACCGAGGAGGCGTAGACGATCTCGATCTGCTCGATCTGCCGGTCCTCGGCATCGAACGCATGCCCGCGCAAGCGAACCAGTGCGTTCGAACCGGCCGGCTCTCCGAGCAGCTCGCGCGCCGTCTCGTCGGGAATCACGGTCGAGAGCGCGACCTCGGTGCGGCGCGGGTACACCTCATAGCGGGAGCGCATGGTGTCGTAGAGCGACGCGTTTTCGAAGTCAACGGTGTCCATGCCCGGAAAGTAGGCGAGCGGCAGGTGCGAGGTGTCGAGTGAGAAGATCTTCTGCTCTCCGGCCACATTCACACCGCGCAAACGCACGAGCCGCAAGAAACGCTCACCGTTCTGCTCGTAGATGTCGTGCTCGACGACGCGTGAGACGGGGTCGCCGGAGCGGCCCTTCACGCTGTCGCTGAAACCGCCGAAGTTCCACAGGCTGTGTGTCATCGGGCGGAAGCGCACATAGGTGCCCTTGCCCTGAACCCGCTCGACGAGACCTTCGGTGACGAGCTGGCCGATGGCCTGACGCACGGTTCCGCGCGTGGTGTCGAACTGTTCCATCAGCGTCGGCTCCGACGGAATCACGTCACCGTCGTGGAGGTCGCCATCGAGAATGAGCGAGCGCACGTGCCTGCTGATCTGCGCATAGAGCGGCAGGAGGTGTGGTGCAGCCATTGGATTCCTCTCCTGGAACTTGTATAGACGACTATACAACTTCGAATTCGAGAAGAAAAGAGTTCGGCCCCACCTTGTGGTGGGGCCGAACTGTCACACTGTCCGCAGCTGCTGCCGCCGAACTACTTCGCCGGCTAGAAGCCGAGACGCCCGAGCTGCTTCGGGTCGCGCTGCCATTCCTTGGCGACCTTCACGCGCAGCGAGAGGAAGACCCGCTTGCCGATCAGCGGCTCGATCTGCTTGCGGGCCTGAACGCCGACATCTTTCAGCCGACTGCCGGCGTGGCCAATAATGATGCCCTTCTGGCTGTCGCGCTCCACGAAGAGGTTGGCGTAGATCTCAACGAGCTCCTGGTCGTCGCGCTCGATGATGTCGTCGATGGTGACGGCGATCGAGTGGGGCAGCTCGTCGGTGACTCCCTCGAGAGCCGCCTCACGAATGTACTCGGCGATGCGCGATTCCAGGCTCTCGTCGGTGACCGCATCCGCCGGGTAGAGCGGGGCTTCAGAGGTCGGAAGCAAGCGCAGCAGCTCGGTGGTCAACGTGTCGAGCTGGATGTGGCTGGTCGCCGAGATCGGCACGATCGCCTCCCAGTCACGAAGCGTCGACACCGCAAGAAGCTGGTTGGCGACACTCGTCTTCGACGAGGCGTCGATCTTCGTGACGATGGCCACCTTCTTGGCGCGCGGGAACGCATCAAGCTGCTCGTTGATGAACTTGTCTCCCGGGCCGATCGGCTCGTTCGCCGGGATGCACAGGCCGATCACGTCGACATCGCCGAGGGTGGAGGTGACGAGCGAGTTCAGGCGCTCACCGAGCAGAGTGCGCGGGCGGTGGATGCCGGGGGTGTCGACCAGGATCAGCTGGCCGTTCGGCTGGTGCACGATGCCGCGGATGGCGCGCCGGGTGGTCTGCGGCTTTGACGAGGTGATCGCCACTTTCTGACCGACGAGCGCGTTGGTCAGGGTTGATTTGCCTACGTTCGGTCGGCCGACGAACGAGACAAAGCCCGCTCGGTATTCATCTGCTGTGGCCATGGCCGTCTACTCCTTCATCATCCGACACTCCGAGGAATGCGGTCTGCGCATCAATTAGCGCTTGGTCTCGTTGCACCAGAACGGTGCTGATTCTCTTGCGTCGGCCCTCGGTGCGCTCGGCGGTGAGGATGAGCCCACTCATGAACGCGACAGAGCCGGCGTCGGGCAAGCGCCCGAGCGTCTTAGCGAGCAAGCCACCGACCGAGTCGACGTCGTCGTCGTCCAGGTCAAGATCGAAAAGTTCACCGAGTTCGTCGACCGGAAGCCGAGCGTTCACCCGGAACCGTCCGTCACCGAGGTCTTCGACCTCGACGACGTCCTTGTCATACTCGTCAGAAATATCGCCGACGAGTTCTTCGATCAGGTCTTCCAGCGTGACCAACCCTGCAATGCCGCCGTACTCGTCGACGACCATGGCCAGATGATTGGATTCTGCTTGCATCTGACGCAAGAGCGCGTCGGCCTTCTTGGATTCCGGAACGAATTGGGCCGGACGCGCCAGCTCACCGACGGTCAGCGAGTCGGCGTTGATCGGGCGCTCGTAGACCAGCTTGGCAACGTCGCGCAGGTAGAGGATTCCCACCACATCGTCGACCTCGCCGGCCAAAACGGGCACGCGCGAGTTTCCCTTGCTGAGGAACAACCCCATCGCCGCGCCGATCGTGGCGCTGGCGTCGATGGTGACCATATCGGTGCGGGGAACCATGACCTCGCGCACCACGGTGTCGTTGAACTCGAAAATCGAGTGGATCAACTCGCGATCGTCTTCTTCGAGCACATCCTGCGCGGTCGCCTCATCGACCATGCTGAGCAGTTGGTCTTCCGAGGTGAACGTGTTGAGGCCTGCCCGACCCGGCGTGACCCGGTTGCCGAGCGCCACCAGGGCGTTGGCAATGGGGCCGAGCACGAAGCGTAGAAAGTGCACGAGCGGCGCGGTGAGGCCGAGAAGCTGACGCGGATGCGCCCGACCGACGCTGCGCGGACTGGCCCCGACGAGCACGAACGACACGGCCGTCATGATCAGTGCCGAGAGCAGCAACGCGATCCAGAGTTCGGCGATATACGTCGCGAAGACGAGGGTCACGAGCACGGCGGCCGTCGTTTCGGCGATGATTCGCACGAAGTTGATGGCGTTGAGATGAGCACCGGTGTCGTTGGCGATCGCCTGCAGGGAGCGGCTCGAGCGGGATGAGTCGGCGAGTTCCGCAATGTCGGCGCGGGACAGCGACGTCACCGCGGAGTCGACAGCGGCCATGAGGCCACCGAAGGCGACCAACATGATTGCTGCAGCGAGAAACCAGCCCAGAAACATCAGTCGCGGCGTCGTTCCTGCATCGCGAAGCCCATCAGGATCTCGCGCTGAATGCCGAACATCTCTTTTTCTTCATCGGGTTCTGCGTGGTCGAAGCCGAGCAGGTGCAGCACGCCATGCGTGGTCAACAGCAGCAGTTCGTCCAGCGTCGAGTGGCCGGCCGTCTCCGCCTGCCCCTGAGCCACCTGCGGGCAGAGCACAATGTCGCCGAGCAGTCCGGCCGGGGTTTCCTGCTCTGCCGTGCCGGGGCGCAGCTCATCCATCGGGAAGCTGAGCACATCGGTCGGGCCCGGCTCGTCCATCCACTGCACGTGAAGCTGTTCCATCGCGCCCTCGTCGACCAGCACGATGGCCAGTTCGGCGTCGGCGTTCACGTGCATGGCGTCGAGAGCGAACGCGGCAAGGCGCAGGATCGCCGCCTCGTCGACAGGAATTTCTGACTCATTGTTGATCTCAATGCTCAACTTGATCTCCGTTTCAGGGGGCGACCTTTGTGGCCGCCGTTTCGGCGCTCTGCACGATTCGCGAACTCGCGGGCTTGTTCGCTTTCGTAACGTTGGGCTTGTTTCTGGGCGTCGTACTCGGTGTACGCGTCGACGATGCGACCGACGAGTGAGTGACGCACGACGTCGGCACTGGTCAGTCGTGAAAAATGGATGTCTTCGATGTTGTCGAGCACGCGAGTGACGAGTCGCAGACCGCTCGCTCCGGCGGGCAGGTCCACCTGCGTGATATCTCCGGTCACGACCATCCGCGAGCCGAAACCGAGCCGGGTGAGAAACATCTTCATCTGCTCCGGCGTGGAGTTCTGCGCTTCGTCAAGCACCACGAACGACGAGTTGAGGGTGCGACCGCGCATGTAGGCGAGCGGAGCGACCTCGATCACGCCCGAAGCCAGGAGCTTCGGAACCAACTCCGGGTCCATCATCTCGTTGAGGGCGTCGTAGAGCGGGCGCAGGTAGGGATCGATTTTGTCGGTGAGCGTGCCGGGCAAGAACCCGAGCCGCTCCCCCGCCTCGACGGCCGGGCGGGTCAGAATGATCCGCTCAACCTCCTTGCGCTGCAACGCCTGCACGGCCTTCGCCATGGCGAGGTAGGTTTTTCCGGTGCCGGCGGGACCAATACCGAACACAATGGTGTTCTCATCGATCGCGTCGACGTATTCCTTCTGGCCGAGCGTTTTCGGGCGGATGCTCTTACCGCGCGAAGTCAAAATGGCCTGCCCGAGCAGCTCTGACGGGCTCTGCGTGCTGTCGATGCCGAGCATCCGTGCCGAGGTCGTCACGTCGGCTTCGCCGAAGTACTGGCCGTTGCGAATCATCAGCTGCAGCTCTTCGATCAGCCGACGCACCGCTTCGGTATCGGTCGCCGACCCGGTGAGGGTGATCTCATTGCCGCGCACGTGCACGCTGACCCGCGGGTACTGCTTTTCGATGGTGCTGAGAAAACGATCCTGCGGGCCGAGCAGTCGCACCATCGCGATGCCGTCAACGTGCACATGCACCTGCACGGTGTCGCTCAGATCGGGACCGGATTCGTTGCCGGTGTTCGCCCGGTTGCGGGTGGAGTCGCCGCTTGTGTCGTCAGGCACCCAGAGTCCCCTCTTTCAGCTGCCCGCCCAGAACGTGGGCGTGAACGTGGAAAACGGTTTGACCGACGGACGCCCCG
Source organism: Leifsonia sp. 10L418 (assembly GCF_056395445.1). Taxonomy (NCBI): domain Bacteria; kingdom Bacillati; phylum Actinomycetota; class Actinomycetes; order Micrococcales; family Microbacteriaceae; genus Leifsonia; species Leifsonia sp. 10L418. The sequence goes on from NZ_JBFTJN010000003.1 coordinate 256,998, forward strand.
GTATTGAACACCAGGCGAAACTCGCCTCCCGTGCGTTCGTCGGCAATGAGCTGAGCCACACGCACCAGCTCGGCCAACAGGGCGGGGTCGCCGGCGGCCAACTCGACGACGTTGCGGTACTCCTCGGTCTTCGTCGTCACCACGATGTGCACCGGCGCCTGCGGGGCGATGTCCTCGAACGCGATGATGAGGTCGGTCTCCGCAACAATCGTCGCCGGAATTTCACGCGCGACGATACGGCTGAAGATTGACGGTGCGGAACCCGAAGAAGTCATACAGCTATCTTAAGCGGCGCTACCAGCGCCCAAGCTTCGCATTCAGGATGGCGAGGGCCGATGGCCCGGCCGTCGAGGTGCGAAGCACCGTGTCGCCCAACTTCACGCGTTGGGCGCCGGCGACTTCAAGCACCTCCAGCTCACTCGGCGCGATGCCGCCCTCCGGGCCGACCACGAGAACGATGTCGAGCTCGGTGTCAACTGATTCACCCGGCGCAGTCCCCGGCCACACCGCATCCGACTCGAACTCGGTCAGACGACGGGTCGCACTCGGTTCGAGCAGCAACATGCGGGTGCTGCCGGCGAGTTTCGCCAGCTGCTTGGTGCTCACCAGATCGGCGACAGTGGGAAGCCGGGGCCTGATCGACTGCTTGCTCGCCTCGCGCACGATGCTCGCCCAGCGTTCGCGGCCCTTGGCGATCTTTGCGCCTTCCCAACGGGAGATCGAGCGGGCGGCCGTCCACGGGATGACCCCGTCCACGCCCAACTCCGTCGCCGCTTGCACGGCCATCTCATCTCTGTCGCCCTTGGCCAGCGCCTGTACAAGAACGATGCGCGGCAGCGGCGCCGGGGACACCGTGCTCGTCGTGACCTGCAGGCTCAGCTCGGTCGGCGACGCGTCGACGACGACACCGTGCAGCATGAGTCCCGCGCCGTTGCCGAGGAAGAGTTCCTCGCCCGGGCGGATGCGGCTGACGGTGACGGCATGCTTCGCCTCGCTGCCACCGATGCGCACGGTCGCGCCGGGCGGGCAGAGCTCGGGAGTCAGCGTCTCGTCGAGAAAGAAATGAGCCATGGTGCTCTCCTAGCCGATGAACCGATCGCGGAGCTTGGCGAACAGGCCCTGCTGGAAGTGGCTGAGCGACGGGGCCGGTGCCTTGTGTCGAGCGGCGAACTGTTCGATGAGCTCACGCTCTTTGTGGTCGAGCTTGGTCGGGGTGACCACGTGCACACCGATCTTGAGGTCGCCGCGGCCGCTGCCACGCAGCCGCGTGACACCGCGATCCTTGATCGTGATGACCTCAGCGCTCTGTACGCCCGGCTTCAGCACGACGTCGATGTCGCCGTCGAGGGCCTTGATCGTCGTCGTGCGACCCAGGATGGCGTCGGTCATCGGCACCTCGATGGTGCAGAGCAGGTCGTCGCCGTCGCGGCTGAACACGTCGTGGTGACGCACCTTCATCTCAAGGTAGAGATCGCCGTTCGGACCACCGGCCGGGCCGGCCTCTCCGCTGCCGGGCATCTGCAGGCGCAGGCCGGTCTCGACGCCGGCGGGGATGTCGACGGCCACGGTGCGGCGCGCGCGAACGCGGCCCTGACCCTGGCAGGTGACGCACGGGGTGGCGATGATGGTGCCGTAGCCGCGGCAGCTGCCGCAGGGGCTCGACGTCATCACGTTGCCGAGCAGCGAGCGCACGGCACGCTGGATGTTGCCGGTGCCGTGGCAGATGTCGCATGTGACGGGCGACGTGCCGGGCTGGCAGCAGGTGCCGGAGCAGGTCTCACAGACGATGGCCGTGTCGACCTCGATCTCGCGGTGGGTGCCGAAGATGACCTCTTCGAGATCAAGCTCGACACGCAGCAGTGCGTCTTGGCCGCGCTCGCGGCGTGAACGCGGGCCGCGACTGCTCTGGCCGCCGCCACCGAAGAAGGTCTCGAAGATGTCGCCGAAGTTACCGAAGTTGCCTCCGTCGAATCCGCCGCCCTGATCGCCCATGTCATATTTCTGGCGCTGCTGGGGGTTGCTCAGTACGTCGTAGGCGTGGGTGACGAGCTTGAACTGCTCAGAGGCATCCGCGCCGGGGTTGACGTCGGGGTGCAGCTGACGCGCCTTCTTGCGGTACGCCTTCTTGATCTCGTCGACGCTGGCGTCGCGTGCGACACCGAGTACTTCGTAGTGGTCAGCCAAAGGTGGCTCTCCTTGTTGTTCTGGGGATGTTTCGGATGTTTTCGGTCAGGGTGATCGGCGCGCCGAGGGGGCAGCCCGGTCAGTTCTCGCCGAGCAGGCGAGAGAGGTAGCGGGCGACAGCGCGAACCGCCGCCATATTGTTCGAGTAGTCCATGCGAGTCGGGCCGAGCACGCCGAGGCGAGCCAAGTCGCCGCCGGACGCGGTGTATCCACTGGTCAGAACCGATGTCTCACCGAGACCGAATTGCGCGTTCTCGCGTCCAATACTCACGGCCACACCGTGCAGGTCGGTTGCCATTTCGCCGAACAGTCGCAGCAGCACGACCTGTTCTTCGATGGCGTCGAGCACCGGCGAGACGCTCCCGGTGAAGTCTTCTTCGGTGCGCACCAGGTTCGCCGCCCCGGCCATCACGAGCTTGTCGTGACGGTTGGCGCCGATCTGATCGATGAGAGTCGTCGCGATCAGGTCGATGACCGGCTGCAACTCGTGCGGGCCGGGCCACACCATGGCCTTGAGGGATGCCGCCGCCTCGATCATGCTGCGCCCGCTCACCGCTGCGTTCAGCCGGGACCGCACTTCGCTCAAGGTCTCGTCCCCGACGAGATAGGGCAGCTCGATCACGCGCTGCTCGACCCGACCGGAGTCGGTGATCAGCACGGAGAGCAGTTTGGTGTCGCTGAGCGGCACCAACTCGACGTGGCGCACGGTGGCACGGGACAGCGACGGGTACTGCACGAGGGCGACCTGCTGGGTCAACTGCGAGAGGAGCCGGACGCTGCGAGCGAGAACTTCGTCGAGATCGGCTGACTGGCCGAGAAAAGTCTCGATGGCTTGGCGCTGCGCCGGCGACAGCGGGCGCAGGTCGGCGAGATGATCGACGAAGACCCGGTAGCCCTTGTCTGTCGGGATACGGCCGGACGAGGTGTGCGGGGCGGCGATCAGTTCTTCTTCTTCAAGCAGAGCCATATCGTTGCGGATCGTGGCCGCTGAAACCCCGAAGGAGTGCCGTTCAACGATCGATTTGGAGCCGACGGGCTCCCTCGATGCCACGTAGTCCTGCACGATCACGCGGAGAACTTCGAGACTGCGATCAGAAACCATGTGTGAGATCGCCTCCTCTGCCCATCGTTAGCACTCGCAATGACTGAGTGCCAATCATATCGCGCCACGCTGAACGTCGCCCATTGCCCCGCAGGAATCACAGCAGTAGCGTGAACACACAGGGCACTTCCCTCCTCGCTGAAAGGCACGATGATGAGTGATCCACAGGCTCCGCTCCCCGATGACCCGAACTTCGGCCAGCGCCCACCTGACCCGTCCTACTCCCCCGCTCCGGCCCGGCCGCTCTCTCAAGCGGAAGACCGCCAGTGGGCCTCGTTCGCTCATTTGGGCGGCATCTTCAGCTTTCTTCCTGCCCTGATCATCTGGCTCGTCTTCAAAGACCGCGGTCCGTTCACGGCCGTTCAAGCCAAAGAAGCACTGAACTTTCAGATCACGCTTCTGATCGGTTATGTCGCCATTTGGGTCGTCACCGCTTTTCTTGCCGTCGTCACGTTCGGCCTGGGGTCGGTGTTCGGCCTGCTGGTCTGGGTAGTCTGGATTGTCAGCGTGATCTTCTCGATCCTTGGCTTCATGCAGGCAAAAGACGGCCACCCGTACCTCTACCCGTTCAATGCGCGTCTGATCAAGTAAGCAATCAACCGAGACATCCGCCGTTCGCGGCGCAGAGGAAAGAGTTATTCATGACCGATATGCCTCCTCCCCCGAACAACCCCTATCAGGCGCAGGTTCCGATGAACCCGGCCGACGAGCGGCTCTGGGCGACCCTCATCCAGATCGGAGGCATCCTCTTCGGATTCCTGCCGGCGCTGATCGGGTACCTGATTCTGAAGGATCGCGGACCTTTCATCCGCGGGCACTGCGCAACGGCGTTGAACTTTCAGATCACGTTGTTGATCGCCTACGTGGTCGGTGGGCTGACCATCTTCTTCCTCATCGGTTTCGTGATTCTGTTCGCCGCGTGGGCGCTCAGCATCATCTTCGGGATCATCGCCGCGCTGGCCGCCAACCGGGGCGAAGCGTATGTCTACCCGCTCGCGATCAAGTTCGTGAGCTAGCCCGACCCTCTCCGCCTCCTCCCGTCGAGTTGAGGGGAAACACAGAATGCGCCTTCATCGATTCGATGAAGGCGCATTCTTTGTGTCTCGGGAGGGGGTTATTCGGCTCCGGCTTCGACGTAGCTCTTGTCGTTCATCGAAACCACGGTCCAGGTGCCGTTCTTGTAGACAAGCTTGCTGACCGCAGCATTTTCGATGCCGGCGGTGAGTGAGCTGGTGTCGGCGCCCAGCGTGTCGAGGACCGCCATGATGGTGATGCCACTGGAGACGACGAGGACGTTGCCGCCCTTCTTCCCCTGAGCGGCCGCAATGTCGTTCAGCGCCGCGACTGCGCGGGCTCCGACCTGGTCGTACGTCTCGGCGGCCAGGGGGCTGTCGCCATTGGCCTTGACGATTGCATTGAGGTACGACTTCGGGTCGGCGCCCGTGAGGTACGGCTTGACTGCGGCGAACACCTCGGCCTGGGTGGCGCCTTCGAACTTGCCGAAGGAAACCTCGCGCAGGCGCTCGTCACGCACAGCCTCGCCCTTGTAGCCGAGCGCGTTCAAAGCGAGCGAGGCCGTCTGGAAGTGACGCAGCATGTCGGCCGAGTATGCCGACTGGAATTTGACGCCCGCCTTGGCGAGACCGGTGCCGAGGTGTGTGGCGTCGAGCACACCGCTCTCGGTGAGCGGCGAGTCCGACCAGCCCTGCATGCGGCCGGTCTCGTTGAGCCAGGTCTTGCCGTGACGGGTGAGGTAGATGGTGACCTCGGCGTTCTTGCCGCCGTGCTTGTCGGAGTTCTCGTTCGACGACTTGGCATGGCTGACCAGGGTGGGTGCCTCGACCGGGGCCGAGAACGCGGAGAACGAGAAGAGCATGGCGGCGGCGGCGATGCCGGCGATCGCGACGCGGAGTGTACGACGAGACTTCATTGTCTGGGTCCTTTCAAGGAATCGGGTAGTAGATTCCCAGGAGCATATCTGAAACCCGAGCATCGTGTGGTATTTAATTCGGGCTTCGTAATGGCATCGAAACATTTCGCATCGCCTGCTGACTTCGATACGCAAAAAACCACCTTCGTCACACGGACGAAGGTGGTTGCTTGGTCTCCCCAGTTCGAGCAAGGGCCGGGCGAAACGCTCCTATTCGGCGTCGGCGAGGAGTCGGCGCACGACGGCATCCGCGAGCAGACGGCCGCGCAGGGTCAACTCGACGCTGCCGGCGAAGGCGGCGTTCGGGTCGATGAGCTCGTCGGCGATGAGGCCGGCCACCGCGTGGCGGCCCTGTGCGGTCAGCGAGTCGACCGGAATGCCCTCACGGATGCGCGAACGCAGCAACACTCGTTCGACCTCGCGCGTCTCGGCGTCGAGGGTTTCCCGGCCGGCGGCCGGCGAGTGTCCGGCGAGCACACGGTCGGCATACGCTGCCGGGTGCTTCACGTTCCACCAGCGCACGCCTCCGACGTGGCTGTGCGCGCCGGGGCCGACGCCCCACCAGTCCTGGCCGGTCCAGTAGGCGAGGTTGTGGCGTGATCGGTGGGCTTCGTCGGTCGACCAGTTGCTGACCTCGTACCAGCCGTAGCCGGCGGCCGCGAGCAGTTCGTCGGCCAGTTCGTAGAGGTCGGCCTGGTGGTCTTCGTCGACGTGCGCAACCTCGCCGCGTTTGATCTGCCGGGCGAGTTTCGTTCCTTCTTCGACGATGAGCGAGTAGGCGCTGATGTGGTCGGGCTTTTGCCCGATCGCGTACTCGAGGCTGGTGCGCCAGTCTTCGAGGCTCTCCCCCGGGGTTCCGTAGATCAGGTCGAGACTCACATCGAGGCCGGCGTCGCGGGCCCACCCGACGACCAGCGGAACGCGGGCGGGGTCGTGAGTGCGCTCGAGCGTCGCCAAGACGTGCGGCACCGCAGACTGCATGCCGAACGAGACCCGGGTGAAGCCCGCGTCGGCCAGGGTCTGCAGGTACGCGGCGTCGACCGAGTCGGGATTCGCCTCAGTAGTGACCTCGGCCCCCGGCTCGATGCCGAAGGTCGCTCGCACGGCCTCGAGCATCCTGACCAAATTCTCGGCCGGAAGCAGGGTAGGCGTTCCGCCGCCGAAGAACACCGTTTTCGCGGACCGGGCAGGGAGTCCGGATTCGGCGAGGATGCGACCGCCGGCTTCGATCTCGATGATCGCCTGGCTGGCGTAGTCGCTCTGCTTGACGCCGCGCAGTTCGGTGGCGGTGTAGGTGTTGAAGTCGCAGTAGCCGCAGCGCACCCGGCAGAAGGGCACGTGCAGATAGACGCCGAAGTCACGCGCGTCGGCGCCGACGGTCACTGATTCGGGCAGCATGCCGTCGAGTGGGGCGGGATCGCCGAGTGGGAGTGCGCTGGGCATCGTCGTTACGCTCCGGCCGACGGGTGGAGGGCGTGCAGGTATTTCTTGGTGATCTTCGCCTGCTGAAACCGCAGGTACGGGCCGGCAAGTCGGTACTTCCAGGTGCTCGGACGGGAGAACGACCGAATGGTGAGCCAGACGGAGTCGTCGTCGCGCTTGTCGACGACAAACGATTCCTCGCCGCTCTCCGGATGCCCGACCATGGTGCCGTAGGCGAAGCCGATGCGGTTGGGCTCGTCGATCACATAGACGACCCGAACCGGGGCGAGCACGCTGATCGGACCCACCTGAATCTTGAGTTTCGCGGTCATCCCGTTGGCGATGAACGGCGTGCCGTCTTCGGCAAATGTCGCTTCGTTGACCGGGTGAGACTGATCGGCCGACGGAGTGCCGTCGTCGTCGAAGATGATCCCGGCGTATTGCATGCCGGTTCCGGCCTCGACCTCGGTGACGTCCATGCCGCTTCCGCGCTGAACCCCCCACGACATCAGCAAGTCAGTCGCGACGCGAAAACGTTCCTCGCCGCTGCCGAGGCGCACGGTGTGTTCGGCCGGGCGGTGCCCCTTCGGCGGGTAGATCATCAGGTCGGGGGCAAGTGTGCCCCCGATGGCCCCGTAGGTCACTGAGGCATCGGTGAAGGTGGCGCGACGCATCCGACTAGGCCGCCGGCTTCTTCGTGAGGTCGACCGACCTCGGTGACTGCGCACTCTGCTGATTCATCAAAAACTCCGTTACGCCTAGAACTGCCAACGTTCAAGCGTAAGCGACTGAACCCGAACTGACGCCGAAAGCGCGGGAACGCGCGGTCAGAGCGCAGCGATCGCCAGCTCCATGCCACGGATTGCGCCGGTTCTGAGGTTTGAGTTGTTGCCGTTGACTACCTCGTTTGACGCAGTCACCTCAATGTAACTCCCGCGCACGAGGGCTTGTACGACGCAGTCGTACTCGCCCGAACACGCGATGACTGCAATGTCCGCTCCAGGAACATCGATTTCGGCCTTGGGTTCATACCCAGCTGTCGGCCCAATCAGTTCTGGCCAAGCCCACCCTCCACCCTGGATCATTTCCACGGTGACTCGGTGGATTTCACCGGCCGGCGTTTCGTCTAAGTTCGCGTGCTCCCAGTCGCAGCGCGCGTAGAACCCGCGTTTCATCGCAACAGAGAACATTGCAGGTACGCCCTCGTAGACCTCCGGCGTGATAAAGGATGGCGCGCCGACCGCGTGGCGGAATGCGCCATCGGCATCGAGGTCGGAGCAGGAACTCCATTCCCCCACAGAGTCGGCGACCGGAACGAACGCCGGCCGCGGAGGGCCGGCTGCCCTGAGCGCATCCCGAATCGTGGCTGCGATCTGAGCAGCGTCGACGGTCAGTGCGGCCTCATCGTGTTTCTCCGCAACGCGCCCTTCGAACTCCAAGACGACCCAGTAGCCGTCGGAGTCAAACTGCACATCGCAGAGTCGCCCACCGTCGCCGCCAAGGCACCTGGCAATTGAATTCGGCCCGACGAGACCCGACGTGAATCCCACTTTGCGATGATTCGAATCGGCTTGATAGGAATCCGTCGCGTCAGGAAGGACGCCCACGCGGATGAACGCCGCAGCGGACTCCAGGCCGTCCCACCTGCACTCAAGTAGCCCACCCTGTGCCATCGCAACGCTGCCGATGTACAGCGGAACCTGCAACTCGGTCAGTACGGTGTCTGGATATCCCGTCGCCCGCGCTCGCTCCTCCGCGCCGAGAAGCTCGTCGCAGCCGAGCTGTACCCGGTCCACGGGCGGAGCTGCCAGCGCAGGCGCTGACTCGGCCGGCGATGGCTGCGCAATGCTGCCGCACGCGGTCAGTGTGAGTAGCGCGGCAATCGCGGCGCTACCGATGACGAACCTTCCGATCCCCCCGGTCATCCGCTCACCCTAGCGGAGTTTTCTCGGCAGACCGGGGGTTTTCGTTACTTCTCTTTTTTCTTCTCCGTGTCACCGGTGAGGGCGGCGACAAATGCTTCCTGCGGAACCTCGACCCGACCGACCATCTTCATACGCTTCTTGCCCTCCTTCTGCTTCTCGAGGAGCTTGCGCTTGCGGCTGATGTCACCGCCGTAGCACTTGGCCAGAACGTCCTTGCGGATGGCACGGATGCTCTCACGGGCGATGATGCGGGCACCGATCGCAGCCTGGATGGGCACCTCGAACTGCTGACGCGGGATGAGCTCGCGCAGACGCGTGGTCATCAGCACGCCGTAGGCATACGCCTTGTCGCGGTGCACGATGGCGCTGAACGCGTCGACCTGCTCACCCTGCAACAGGATGTCGACCTTGACCAGGTCGGCTTCCGCTTCGCCGATGGGCTCATAGTCGAGCGAGGCGTAACCGGCGGTGCGGCTCTTCAGATTGTCGAAGAAGTCGAAGACGATCTCACCGAGCGGCATCGTGTAGCGGATCTCGACACGGTCTTCACCGAGGAACTCCATGCCGAGCAGAATGCCGCGGCGGCTCTGGCAGAGTTCCATGATGACGCCGACGTAGTCCTTCGGCGCGAGAATCGCTGCCTTGACGATCGGCTCCTCGACCTTGGAGATCTTGCCGCTCGGGAATTCGCTCGGGTTGGTGACGGTGACCGTGCGCTTGTCGTCGGTGGTGACCTCGTAGGGCACGCTCGGCGCCGTGGCGATCAAGTCGAGGTTGAACTCGCGCTCAAGACGCTCGGTAATGATTTCGAGGTGCAGCAGGCCGAGGAAGCCGCAACGGAAACCGAAGCCGAGGGCGACGGAGGTCTCGGGCTCGTAGACGAGTGAGGCATCCGAGAGCTTGAGCTTGTCGAGCGCCTCGCGCAACACCGGGAAGTCGGTGCCATCGATCGGGTAGAGACCGGAGAAGACCATCGGCTGCGGCTCGGTGTAGCCGGGCAGTGCCACGGTGGCGGGCTTCGCCGCCGTCGTGACGGTGTCGCCGACCTTGGAGAGGCGCACGTCTTTCACGCCGGTGATCAGGTAGCCGACCTCGCCGACGCCGAGTCCCTTGCTCGGGGTGGGCTCGGGCGAGCTCACACCGATCTCGAGGATCTCGTGGATGGCACGAGTCGACATCATCTGGATCTTCTCGCGTGGCTTCAGCTCGCCGTCGATCATGCGCACATAGGTGACGACGCCGCGGTAGCTGTCATAGACCGAGTCGAAAATCATGGCGCGGGCCGGGGCATCCGCGTCGCCGACCGGTGCCGGGATGAGCCGGGTGGCGCGGTCGAGCAGCTCGCCGACTCCCACGCCGGTCTTGCCCGAGACGCGCAGCACGTCGTCGGGGCTGCCGCCGATGAGGCTGGCCAACTCCTTGGCGTACTTCTCGGGGTCGGCGGCGGGCAGGTCGATCTTGTTCAGCACCGGGATGATCGTCAGATCATTCTCAAGTGCAAGGTAGAGGTTCGCGAGGGTCTGGGCTTCGATACCCTGAGCCGCATCGACGAGAAGGATCGCGCCTTCGCAGGCGGCGAGGCTTCGGGAGACCTCGTACGTGAAGTCAACGTGGCCGGGGGTGTCGATCATGTTCAGCGCGTAGGTCTGACCGTCGAGTTCCCAGGGCATGCGCACGGCCTGGCTCTTGATGGTGATGCCGCGCTCGCGCTCGATGTCCATGCGGTCGAGGTACTGGGCGCGCATCGCCCGGTCGTCGACGGCGCCGGTAATCTGCAGCATCCGGTCGGCAAGGGTCGACTTGCCGTGGTCGATGTGGGCAATGATGCAGAAGTTACGGATGAACGCGGGGGCAGTTGCGGCCGGTTCAAGCGCCTTGAGAGCTCTCGGTGACATGATCTGGCAATTCTCCCATGACCGGACGGCATTGGGCGCCGCTTCTGCCTTTCGGTCGTGTCACGTGTGCGTCCCGATGGCGGCCAAACCCCCGCTCGTGCGCTCAAATCGTCGCTTGGGCTGGCCTCCGGCGACGATTTGGGCGCACGCGCGGCAGTATCTCGGATCGCGACGGGGCCGGGACGCGAACGGGAAGCGATCAGTTGGCTCGGTGGCGACTAGGTGCGAAGCGTGCCGATCACGACTGTCGCGTAGAGCTCGTCTGAAGCGGCGATTCGCGCTCTCAGGCCGTGGGCCTCAAAGATCTCGGCCGTTGTCGCCGCCTGGCCTTCGCCGGTCTCGACGAACAGGTGTCCGCCTGGTGACAGCCAGTCTGAAGCGGATGCCGCCACCCGGCGTTGCACGTCGAGGCCGTCGACTCCCCCGTCGAGTGTGACGTGCGGTTCATGGAAGCGGGCTTCCGGTGGCATCAATCCGATCGCATCCGTGGGCACATAGGGAGTGTTGGCCAGAAGGATGTCGACGCGTCCGCGGAGGGTCACCGGGAGCGGCGCGTAGAGGTCGCCCTGGTAAACCTGGCCTCCGAGCGCCTCGACGTTGCGGCGAGCGCAGAGCACCGCAGCGGGTTCGATGTCGGCGGCGTGCAACTCGATGTCGGAGACAACCGACGCGAGGGCAACTCCTAAGGCACCCGATCCGCAGCACAGGTCAAGCACGGTCGCTCCCGGCTCGGCGAGCGCCGCCGCCTCGTGCACCAGAAATTCGCTGCGTCGGCGTGGAACGAAGACGCCGGGGTCTACCTCGACGCGGAGCCCGAAGAAGGAGGTCCAGCCGAGGATGTGCTCGAGCGGCAGCCCCGAGACGCGTCGGTCGACCATCTCGGCGAGCTCGGTAGGAGATACCGGCGCCGCGAGAAGCAAGCGCGCCTCGTCTTCGGCGAAGACGCACCCGGCCGCCCGAAGCCGAGTGACGATGACTGATTCAGAAAGTGTTGTGGGAGTTGCTGACATGAGTGAGCCTTTCGGACTGACCGATGGGCGCTCTCGTCACCTACGCCGTGTGAGTCACACGGTGGCGGGAGGAGAGGCCCGATACCTGACGTGCGTTGATGGGTCTCACCTCCTTCGATGTGGTGTGTGTGTGTGTGCGAGAACTCAGCAGAGCAACGCTAGCCGAATGGCTGGGCTCTCACCAGTGCCGGGGCTGAATACTGCCTGAGCATCGCGCAATCGCACAGCGTGACGATTGGGATTCAGCGTGGCGGTCAGGATTCAGCGGATGCGGTGGATTCAGCGGCTGAACCGGCCTGCGCGGCGAGCGCATACGAGCTTCCACTGCGCGTGCGTTCGAGCACACCCTGATCTATGAGAGCGCGACGCAGCCCGGCGACGTCGGGGCCGAAGACGCTGAGTCGCTCATTCACGGCGCGCTCGGTCAAGACCTCTCCCGCGTCGAAGGCCTGGCTCGCAATCCAGGCAAGAAACAGACGGCGTTCCTCCCCATTCGCCGGATAGCGATCGATCTGACCGTCAGCGGTCAGAAACCGTTGGGGCCCTTCCCGCGCCGGCCGGTCGGGGGCCTCCGCGAGAAGCGCAATCAGGGGTTCTGTCGCGACCCGCAGCGCTCCGTCCTCGACGCGGGTAACGAAACCGGCCTGCTCCAGTTTGCCGAGGGCTTTACCGCGCTGGACATCCGTCAACGGCTTGGCCACTGGCTCGGCCAGCACGACCTCGGCATAAGCGCGGCGCAGGTCGGGGTTGACCAGCATGGCCACGACGTTTCTCCAGGCGAGAGTCATGCTGCGCTGTCCCCCACGAGCTCGATGTGATGCGGTGAGCCACTCATCGGGCCAGCCTTCCATAGCTGCTTACGCAGCGAAAGGATCTCCACGTACCGAAGATGAGATCAGACGACTAGTTCGCCGTGGGGCAAGCCTTGTAGATGGCTTCTTCCTGGGCCATTCCGATCTGTTCCCGTATCGACGGGAACCAGTTCTGGTTCGGCCACTGTGCGACGAAATCCTCCTTCGTGGGCGGAGCAGGATACTCGACGCCGTTTGCTGCATAGCAGGGAGCGAGAAACTGCGTGAGGTAGTCGTAGACCCAGCTCAACACCGCGTCGTTCGGCAGAGGGAACGGTTCGTTCGGATGCCCCGCGTCGCAGACGAAGGCGCTCACGGCCTCTGCCTCGTTTGTGGGTTGCGGACTCACCGACAAGACGACGCCGTCGGCATTCGACCCCGTCTCCACCTTCAGACCGGCTGCGGCGAAGCAGGAGGAGCGCACCTCGAGCCGGTTCTCGCCGGTCAGGTACTCGGTGAACGACACCTCGGGGCGCTGGGCATTGGGATAGGTCGCCAACACGGTGCCCCAGAGCGCATCCTGCGCCGCCACCCGCTGCCGTTCCTTCTCCTCCGGAGCCAATGGCGGGGCGGTCGGCGATGGTCCGATGTCGGGCATCGGAATGGTGACGGCCAACGGCGCCGTCGCTGTCGCCGTCGCCGTCGCCGTCGGGCTGGGCGTTGCGGTTCCGACGGTGCTACTGCAGCCCGCCATCACGGTAAGACTGAAGCAAGCCAGTGCGACGGCTGCGGCCGTCCGTTGGCGCGCAGTGAACGATGCCATGTTTCCCCCTTGGTGTTGCAGTGATCCTAGTGACCGACTCGAACTGCTGCGCCGCATCCGCCAACATTGATGCCGGCGAAATCCTCCCCACTTCGATGGATGCCCGATTCCAAGCGCGCTGGCTAGGCTGAAAGCAATGTCAACCCGCGACGCCACCACACTGCCCGACACCAACATCGGCGACCGCCTCCCCCACTCGGCGCTGACCCCCGTCTTCACCGTGCTTCGGATCGGCTTGCACGTGATGATCGGCGCCCTCACCGCGCTTGTCATCGTTCGCGCGCTGTTCGGCGTCTGGCCGTTGCCCGGTGTCGTCGTCACGCTTGCCGCTCTCTTTCTCGGCGTCTACATCGGCGGCGGCAACCTCGCGCGCACGCACCATGCGCCGTGGGTCATCCCCGTCTGGCTGATCACCCTGATGGCGCTCTGGCTGGTATTGACTCTGTTCGCCTCCGACGCCGCCTACCTCGTCTTCCCCCTGTTCTTCCTCGAGCTTCATGTTCTTCCGCTGCGCTGGGGCATCCCTGCAGTGATGATCAGCGTGCTCCTGGCCATCTGGGCGCTCACCTACCATCTGGGTTTGAGCATCGGCACCGTACTCGGCCCGCTCATCGGCGCCGGAGTCGCCATCGCCATCGGGATGGCCTACCAGGCGCTGCTCCGTGAGGCGTCCGAACGGCAAGCCCTCATCGCCGATCTCATCGCCACGCGCGCAGAGCTCGCCGCCACCGAACGTGCCGCAGGCACGCTCGCCGAGCGTGAGCGTCTGGCCCGCGAGATTCATGACACGATCGCGCAGGGGCTGTCGAGCATCCAGATGCTGTTGCATGCCGCCGAACGCACCGTCACGGATGCGACGGCGCGCGACCACCTGCGGCTCGCCCGGGAGACGGCAGCGGCCAACCTGCAGGAGACGCGTCGCTTCATCAGCGAGCTCACCCCGCCGGCCCTCGTCGAGCAGACGCTCCCCGGGGCGCTGCAACGCCTGGCCGAGACGGCAACCGCCGAAGCCGCCCAGTCCGATGTGCACACCGTCGTGAGCCTCCACATCACTGGCGAGCCGGTCGCGCTCCCGATGCGCTTGGAGGCGACGCTCCTGCGCATCGCCCAGGGTTCGCTCGCCAACGTCGCCCAGCACGCGGGAGCCACCCGGGCCGAAGTCACCCTCAGCTACATGACCGACGAGGTCGCCCTCGACATCGTCGACAACGGACGCGGCTTCACGCCGACGACGACCGCATCGGGGGAACAGCACAAGTCCTTCGGGCTCGTCGCCATCCGTCAGCGTGTCGAGCAGCTCGGCGGTACCTTCGTGTTGGAATCGGCGCCGGGCGGCGGCACGGCGCTCGCCGTGACCTTTCCGCTGGAGGAGGTGGCCCGATGATTCGACTTCTGCTGGCCGATGACCATCCCGTCGTACGCGCCGGACTGCGTGCGCTGTTCTCGGCCGAACCGGACATGGAAGTCATCGCCGAAGCCCAGACAGCCGAGGAGGCCGTCGTGGCTGCGGCATCCGGCAACGTCGACCTCGTGCTGATGGACCTGCAGTTCGGCGGCGTGCTTCACGGCGCGGAGGCGACCCGTCAGGTGCGCTCTCGGCCCGGAGCGCCGCGCGTGCTTGTGCTGACCAACTACGACACGGATGCCGATATCCTCGGCGCGATCGAGGCCGGAGCCAGTGGCTACCTGTTGAAGGATGCCCCGCCGGCCGAGCTCATCGCCGCAGTTCGTGCCGCGGCTGCCGGGGAGAGCGCGCTCGCCCCGGCGGTGGCCAGCCGACTCGATACCCGCACTCACGCCCCGGAAACGCAGCTCAGCCTGCGCGAGGCCGAGGTGCTGGGATTGGTGGCCGCTGGGCGCTCGAACCGGGAGATCGGTCAGGACCTCTTTCTCAGCGAGGCAACCGTGAAATCGCACCTCGTGCACATTTTCACGAAGCTCGGCGTGACGTCGCGTACCGCCGCGGTGGCCAAGGCCCGCGACCTTGGGACGATCCGAAAAGCCTGATCAACGACCGGCGACGTGCTCGAGTCGGCTCTCAAAGTCGGGGCGAGCGCGACATCGGAGGCGATCGCCCGCAGGCAAAGTCTGAGTCGATTGTCGCCCCAACGATTAAGCTGATAACGTTGCTTGTTGACTTGCGTGTTGGGTCCCACCCCACACGACTAGCCGCAAAGCGCCCCTCTACCGCCGCGCGGCACATCCAATTAGCAACTAACGAAAGCAAATAAAAGTGGCAAATATCAAGTCGCAGATCAAGCGTATTGGCACCAACAAGAAGGCTCAGGAGCGCAACAAGGCGGTCAAGAGCGAGTTCAAGCGCGCCATCCGCGCCACGCGCCTCGCCGTCATCGCTGGCGACAAGGACAAGGCTGCTGCATCCCTCGTTCTGGCTTCGAAGAAGCTCGACAAGGCTGTCAGCAAGGGTGTCATCCACAAGAACCAGGCTGCGAACAAGAAGTCCGCAATCTCGAAGTCGGTCAACGCACTCGTTTAGTCGTTCTTCTCAGATGCGCCTCGTGCGTGTCTGACGACAAGGCCCCCACCTCTCGAGGTGGGGGCCTTTCGCGTCGCCCGGCAGGAAGTTCGCTGCTCGAGGGTATGACTCGAACCGCCAGAGTCGGCCCGTCGATCGTGGCCAGCCCAGGCTTACTGGTTGACGTAGGCCATATGGGTAGCGTTGTAGCGGTCGCCGCGGACACCGATCCTGCGGGCGAGGGAGTTGAGATCAGCCAGGTCGTCGGCGGAGAGGGCGACCGTCGTCGCGGCGGCGTTCTCCTGGATGCGGGCCGTGCGGCGGGTGCCGGGGATCGGCACGATCCACGGCTGCTGAGCGAGCAGCCAGGCCAGCGCGATCTGCCCCGGAGTCGTGTCCGTGCGGCTAGCGAGGTCCTTCACATGGTCGACGAGGGATTGGTTCGCGGCGAGGTTTTCCGCCTCGAAGCGCGGGACCTTTTGGCGGATGTCGCCGTCGCTGAAGGTCGTGGATGTGTCGACGGTGCCGGTGAGGAACCCCTTGCCCAGCGGGCTGAACGGCACAAAACCGATGCCCAGCTGCGCCAGCGTCGGCAGTACGTCGGTCTCAGGGTCGCGGGTCCACAGCGAGTACTCGCTCTGGACGGCGGTGACGGGGTGGACGGCGTGCGCGGCCCGGATCGTGGCGGCGGAGGCCTCGGACAGCCCGAAGTGCTTGACCTTGCCCTCGGCGACGAGTTCGCCGACAGTGCCGGCCACGTCCTCGATGGGCACGTCGGGGTCAACGCGGTGCTGGTAGAACAGGTCGATCGTGTCGGAGCGCAGCCGCCTCAGGGAAGCCTCGGCGACGCGACGGATCTGCTCGGGGCGGCTGTCCAATCCGACGCTGTGGCCGTTCTGGATGTCCCAGCCGAACTTGGTGGCGACCACGACCTGGTCACGCAGGGGTTCGAGGGCCTCACCGACGAGTTCCTCGTTATCGTACGGCCCGTAGACCTCAGCGGTGTCGAAGAATGTGACGCCGTGCTCGACGGCGGACCGCAGCACGCCGATCATCTCGGCACGGTCGCCGGGGTTGGGGCCATAGCTCTGCGACATGCCCATCACGCCGAGCCCGATCGCGGAAACCTGGAGACCCTGTCCGAGTGTTCTGGTGTGCATACTTCAATCCTCCTGGGACGGGTCATGGTCGGTGGTGGTGTCGTCGGCGAATTGCTTCGGCGGGTTCCTGACGGTCGGCGTCTCGGAGTTAGGCCTCGGCGCCCCGACGCGTGATGATGCCGATCAGACGCTCGATCGCGAAGACCGGGTCGCGCCCGGCGCCCTTCACACTGGCATCCGTCTCGGCGAGGGCCTGGATGCACCGAGCGAGGCCTTCGTCGGTCCAGCCGCGGAGGTCGCGCTGGGCACGCTCGACCTGCCACGGCGCCAGACCGAATTGGGAGGCGAGTTGGCCGGTTGCGCCACGCACCCCATACAGTTTCGCCATCGTGCGGATCTTGCTCGCGAAAGCGGCAACGACCGGCACCGGATCGGCGCCCGACGCGAGAGCGTGCCGCAGAATCACCAACGCTTCGCCGTTGCGTCCGGCGATGGCGGCATCCGCCACCTTGAACGCGTTGGCCTCGACCCGACCGCCGTAGTAGCGGTCGACCGTGGTCTCGGTCACTTCGGCACTGGAATCGGCGATCAGCTGCTGGCAGGCGGCCGACAGTTCGGCCAGATCGTCGGAGAACGCTCCGACGAGCGCGCGCAGGGCGCTCGCGGTGACGCGCTTGCCGGCTGTCTTGAACTCGGCCGACGCGAAGTCATATTTCTCGGTGTCTTTCTTGAGTTCTGCGCAGACAATCTCGATGCCGCCGCCGGTTCCAGAACGAATCGCGTCGAGGAGCTTCTTGCCGCGCACACCGCCGGCATGACGAAGCACGAGATAGGCGCCGTCGGCCGGATTCTCGAGGTACTCCAGCGCCTCGGCCAGGAAAGCGTCACTACATTTCTCGACCGCACTGACTCTGATCAGCCGTGGCTCGTCAAAGAGCGACGGGCTGGCCAGCGTGACGAGCTCCCCCGGCGCATAGCTGTCGGCCTGAACATCGCTGACCTCGAGGCTCGGGTCTTCGAGTTTCAGAAAATCGCGCAGCTGGCGGATGGCGCGCTCGGCCAGCACGGTTTCGGTTCCGGAAACGAGAACGATGGGTGCCGGTCGCACCTGGTGCCAGGCTAGCTGCGGGATGGCCGCGGCCTTCGTCGCCCGGCTCGGCGCTGCAGTTCGTGCAGCAGGTCGTGCAGCCACGTGAGTTCCCTTCGATTGCTGATTCCAGCCTAGCCGGGGCGGGGCGGCCTCGATGCGGTCGCGGGTCGGAGGTCGGCCGAACTCGTGGCCTGCGGGGTTGTCTGACGCTCTGTCCATAGCGACAGCGCTCCGTGCCCTTCCGTGGCCGGCGCGACCAGAATCATCCCCTGCCGGTCGGTGCGTACGCTCACCGTGCCGACCGACGCGAGGAGGTCGAGCAGATGCTGAGTCGGATGCCCGTAGCCGTTGTCGGCCCCGACCGAGATCAGCCCCACTGTCGCGTGAAGCCGGGCGTAGAGTGCGGCGCTTTGATCGCGGGAGCCATGGTGGGCGACCTTGACCACATCCACCGCGGTCGGAAGTGACGTGGAGAGCAGGCCGCCCTGCGCCTCCTCGCCCAGGTCGCCGAGAAAGAGCGAGCTGATGCCGCGGCCGTCAAACCCGACGATCACACTCCCCCCGTTACCGGCAAGGTCGACACCGCCGCTTCGGGCGGCCGAGGTCGGGGGCCACAACACGTCCCACCGCAACCCGCCGAGTACGCCGGTATCCCCGCGCGCGGCCACACTCACCTGCGCTCCCCCGCCGGTCAAACGGTGCAGCAGCCACTCATCCTTCGCATTCTCCGGTGCCCCGGCGATGGCACGGTCGACGCGCCCGACGACGGCGTCGAGGCCACCAACGTGGTCGAGGTCGTAGTGCGTGAGCACGAGGAGTTCGATGCGGCTGACCCCGAGGTCGGTCAAGCAGGCGGTGAGGAGGCCGGGGTCGGGTCCGACATCGATCAGAGCGTGCGCGGCGCCGTCGCGTACGATCACCGCATCGCCCTGGCCCACATCGCAGGCCGCGATTTGCCAGTTGTCGGGGATGCCGACGGCACGACTGACGCCTGTTCCGAGCAAGGTTCCGGCGTAGGACCCGGCGACGATGAGCAACACCGCGGAGGCCAGGATCCGCCAGAGCGGACGCCTGCCGAGCGTCGAGCGCCGAACGTCCGGGCGCAGCGCACGCCTCACTGCGCGCCTCTCCGCGCGCCCAGGCGGATTCACGCCGGGCCGGCTCCCCGATTCCACGGAGCGCCCCGCCGTCGACGATGGCCTCATCTCGGGCGGCCGAAGCACGAGCAGCAGGGCAAGCACCGTCACCCCGCCGATCAGCAGCACCCCGAGCACGCCGTCCAGCCACGGAAGCCGGTTGCCCGGCAGCGTCGCGACGGCCTGGGCGACCGCCGCGATCCAGGCCGACGGCAGCCAGGCCAGGTGCACCAGAAGGTTGGCGAGCCAGGGCCAGACCGGGATCAATACGCAGGCGACAAGGCCGATGACCGTCGCGAGCGGAGCAGCCGGGGCGGCCAGGAGATTGGCCGGCACCCCGTACAGCGCCAGTGACGGCGTCAGGAGCAGTAGAACCGGCTGGCAGGCGAGCTGGGCGGCAAGCGGGATGGCGATGGCGGCCGCGATGAACTTCGGCATCCAGCGGGTCAGCATCCGGGTCAGCGGCCCGGCCAGCAGTAGCAGACCTCCGGTCGCGAGCACCGAGAGCGCGAATCCGTAGTTGCGCGCAAGCCACGGGTCGATGGCGAGCAGGCCGATGGCCACGAGGCAAAGCGTCGGCATTCCGCGGCCGGTGCGCCCGAGGCCGCCGACGATCAAGACGACGGATGCCATCACCGCCGACCGCAGCACGCTGGGTTCTGGCGTGACGAGCACCACGAAGCCGAGCAGCGCCACGAGTGAGAAGACAATCCGCCAGCGCCGACGCAAGCCAAGCGACCGCGTCAGAAGCATGATCCCGGCGACGACGACTGCACAATTAGCTCCAGAAACCGCCGTCAAGTGACTGAGCGAACTGGATTTCATCGCCGAATCGAGCGTGGCATCGACGGCGCTGGTGTCGCCGATTGCGAGGCCCGGCAGGAGTTGGGCTCCGTCGCCGGGGAGCCGGGCGGAGGCGGCCGAGAACTGCGTACGCAAGGCATCCGCCCACTCCAGCCAGACGGGCGGTTGTGCCACGAGGCGAGGAGGACTGCGCCCGAAGTAGAGCGCCGAGGCCGAGTCACCGGGCGCGGTGGCGACGAGACGTCCGTCGAGCTCGATCTCACTGCCGATGCGGAGCCGGGACCGCGGGTTCGCCGGGTCCCCCGCGCCCAGTGCCGGGGTCTCGGTGAAGACCAGCACGGGCACGGACATTCGCCTGCCCACGTTGTGCATCGTCAGGAGCGTGAGGGTGGCCCGAAACCGTACGCGCTCGGCCGAGACACTCGGCGTGCCCGGCGCCCCGGGCGCGCCCGATGCGCTCGCCCCGAACGCGGGTGCGGTCACCGGGCTCGACCACACCGTCAGCGTCGCCGTCACGGCGTCCCGATCGACTGCGGCATCGCTGACGCTCTGGGGAAGCCGACTAGGCATCGTCATCGCCACGACGGATGCGACCAGCGCCGCCGTCGCGCAGGAAACCGCGATCATCGCCCGCAACGACCCGCTCGACCGTGTCTGGCGCGACAGGAGCAACCAGCCCAGCACCGCCCCGGATGTCACCCAGAGCACCGCACATGCCCACGCGGCCACGGGGGCCGGCGACGCGATCAACACCCCGGCCGCCGCCCAGGCCGCTATCGCCGGGCCGGCCAGTCGCAGATCGAGGGTCACACCGTCACCAGGTCTTTCAGGCCGTCGAAGGTCTTCTGTCCGATCCCGGTCACGTTCTGCAGCTCGTCGACGCTGCTGAACCGCCCATTCGCGGTGCGGAAGTCGATGATGCGCTGGGCCATCGCCGGTCCGATCCGTGGCAGCGAATCGAGGTCGGCGACGGTCGCCGTGTTCAAATTGACCAGGCCGGCTGCGGCGCTGCCGTCCGCCGGGTTGGCGGCCCCGCCGGGTGCGCCACCAGCGGCCCCGCCACCCGGCGGAGCCTGCGGCTGCGCTTCGCCGCGCGCCGGAACGTAGAGCTGTTCGCCGTCGCTGACCGGCCGGGCCAGGTTCACCCCGGCCGGGTCTCCGGCCTCCGACAACCCTCCCGCCGCCGCGATCGCGTCGACCACCCGGGAACCGTCGGCAAGCTGGAACAGCCCGGGCCGACGCACGGCGCCGAGCACATGCACGAAGAGAAAAGCACCTTGGTCACCTTCACCGGCGCCGCCTCCGGCGCCCGGACCCGTCGTGGAGGGTGCCGGCCCGGCATCCGTTTCGCGAGCTGAGCCGTTCGGCGACAGGCTCGTCGCCACGCTGCCCGGAGTCACCACCTCACTTCCGGATTCTTGGCCGAACGCAGAGACGACAACGGCGACGATCAGGGCAAGAATCAGCAGCACGATCGCAGCGCCGATTCCGATGCGCACCCGCGGCGAGGCCGCACGCGCAGCCGGATGCAGCTGGGCAAGCGGATCTGCCGCGGAATTTGGCTCCATTTCGGAAGGTTAGGCCGGGCTGGGGTGCCGAATTCTGACGGGCCTGGAATCGGTGAGCAACCGACGCCCGGTCGGGACTGTGGAGGTCTCGTGGAGAGGTCGGGTGGAGAGGTTAGGTGAAGAGGTCGGCTCGCGCGGTCTCGACAAGCTCGACCACCGAAAGGGCAGGCTTCCACGCAGGCGTGCGACATCCCCGTGGGCGTGCGAGATGGCGCACGCCCAGCGGGATTCCCCACGCCAGAACGCTGGAACCGAGGTGATGCCACACACGTCCGGAAATTGACTCGCGAGATCTCGAGATGCGTCCGTCGGTTGTTGAGGAGCAGCCGACGCAGGAGGCCGCGTCTCGAAACACGTCGGGCGCTCCTCGATCAACGAGACTGCTTAACGAACACGAGCCGACATCCGGTGAGGATGTCGGCTCGTGCAGAGAGCGAAAAGCTCGAAGAAGCTACGGCTTCGTGACGAAGCTCACCAGACGCGGCGCCCGCACGATGACCTTGACGATCTCACGATCACCGATGGCCCGAACGACGGCCTCCGACTCGCGAGCCAGCTTCTCGAGGTCGTCGGCATCGATCTTCGGCGAGATCTCGAGACGGTCGCGCACCTTGCCGTCGACCTGCACGACAGCCGTCACCGATTCCGTCACGAGCAGGGTCGGGTCGGCCTTGCGCCACTGCACGAGGGCGACACACGGCTCGTAGCCGAGGCGCTCCCACATGTCTTCGGCCGTGTACGGGGCGAACAGGTTCAGGGCCATGGCCGTGACCTCTGCGGCTTCGCGCACCGCGGCATCCGCAGCACCCGCACCGGAGTCGATCACCTTGCGAGTCGCGTTGACGAGCTCCATCAGACGGGCGACGACCACGTTGAACTTGAATGACTCGGTGAGGCCCGGTGCGTCGGCCAGGAAGCGGTGGGTCACGCGGCGGAGGGCCACGTCACCGGTCGACCAGTCGACGTCGGGCGCGCTCGTGACGTCCTTGGCCATGCGCCAGGCACGGGCGAGGAACTTCGATGAACCGACCGGCGACACGTCGGCCCAGTCGATGTCGTCTTCCGGCGGGCCGGCGAACGCCATCGTCAGGCGCACCGCGTCGACACCGTGACGCTCGATCTCCTCGGTGAAGTAGACCAGGTTGCCCTTGCTCTTCGACATTTTGGCGCCGTCGAGGATGACCATGCCCTGGTTCAGCAGCGCGCTGAACGGCTCGGTGAAGTTGAGGTAGCCGAGGTCGTGCAGCACCTTGGTGATGAAGCGGGCGTAGAGCAGGTGCAGGATGGCGTGTTCGACGCCACCGACGTACTGGTCGACCGGCGCCCACTTGTCGGCTTCCTTCGGGTCGAACGCCTTCGTGTCGTCGTTCGGGTTGAGGAAGCGCAGGAAGTACCAAGAGCTGTCGACGAAGGTGTCCATCGTGTCGGCGTCGCGCTTGGCGGGGGTGCCGTCGATCGGGTTCGGCACGTTGACCCAGTCGGTCGCCCCGCCGAGCGGCGAGGTTCCCTTGGGCTTAAGGTCGAGGCCCTCGGTCGGCGGCAGCAGCACGGGCAGCTGGTCTTCGGGAACCGGAATCTCGGTGCCGTCTTCGCCGTGGATGATCGGGATGGGGGTGCCCCAATACCGCTGGCGGCTGATCAGCCAGTCGCGCAGGCGGTAATTCTTGGCGGCACGACCGGTGCCGTCGGCAGTGAGCTTCTCGATCATCGCCGCGACAGCGGTGTTCTTGCTCATGCCGCTCAGGGCACCCGAGTTGATCAGGCGGCCTTCGCCAGCCAACGCGATGCCCGTCTCGGCGGGGTCCAGCTGCGGCAGCTCTTCGCTTCCGTCGAGCATGGACTCGGTGACCACGGGGATCGTGCCGGTGACCGGGGCGAGGGTGTCGACGACGACGCGCACCGGCAGGTCGAAGGCGCGGGCGAAGTCGAGGTCGCGCTGGTCGTGGGCGGGCACGGCCATCACGGCGCCGTGGCCGTAGTCGGCGAGCACGTAGTCAGCGGCCCAGATCGGCAGGCGTTCGCCGTTGACCGGGTTGATCGCGTAGCGACCGAGGAACACACCGGTCTTCTCACGGTCGGTGGCCTGACGCTCAATCTCGGTGCTGTTCTGTACCTTGACCAGGTATTCCTTGAACGCAGCCTGCAACTCGGGGGCGGCATCCGCGACGAGCTCCGAGGCGAGGTCGGCGTCGGGGGCGACGACCATGAAGGTCGCGCCGAACAGCGTGTCGGGGCGCGTCGTGAAGACGGTGACCGGCGCTTCGCGTCCTTCGATCGTGAAATCGACATCCGCACCGATCGAACGGCCGATCCAGTTGCGCTGCATCTGCAGCACCTTCGACGGCCAGGCGCCCTCGAGCTGGTTGAGGTCGTCGAGCAGGCGGTCGGCGTAATCGGTGATCTTGAAGTACCACTGGGTGAGCTTCTTCTTGACGACCACGGCGCCGCTGCGCTCGCTCGTGCCGTCGGCCAGAACCTGCTCGTTGGCCAGAACCGTCTGGTCGACCGGGTCCCAGTTGACCCAGCTGTCCTTGCGGTAGGCGAGGCCCTTCTTGTACATCTGCAGGAACAGCCACTGGTTCCACTTGTAGTACTCGGGGTCGCTGGTGTGAATCTCACGCGACCAGTCGAAGGATGCCGCGTAGAGCTTCATGCTCTTCTTCTGCTGCGCGATGTTGTCGTAGGTCCAGCCGCGCGGGTCGATTCCGCGCTTGATGGCGGCGTTCTCGGCGGGCAGGCCGAAGGAGTCCCAGCCGATCGGGTGCAGTACGTTGAAGCCCTGGTGGCGCCAATAGCGGGCCACGATGTCGCCGAGCGCGTACACCTCGGCGTGACCCATGTGCAGGTCGCCCGACGGGTAGGGGAACATGTCGAGCACGTACTTGCGCGGACGGCTGTCGTCGGGGTCATCCGTCTCGAACGGCGCGAGCTCGTCCCAGATCGGCTGCCACTTCGCCTGAATCGCGGCGAAGTCGTAGATGTCGCCCTCGGCCTCGGCCCAGTTCTGTGTGTTGTCGTGCTCGTGTGCCACGTGACTCTCATTCAATGCAGTGAGGGAGCGTTCGCTCAGACAGACGAGCTCCTGTGAGCGACGTCCAAGCTTCTAGGGTACTAAACGCGAACGCCCAGCGCGGCCAGCAGGGCAGCCGCTTTGACCCGGGTCTCCTCGATCTCCTCGAGGGGATCGGACAGCGCGGTGATTCCGCCTCCCGTGCCGATTGTGGCGCCGTCGGCATCCAGGACGATGCTGCGGATGACCATGGCCAGGTCGACTGAGCCGTCGAGGCCGAAATAGCCGAACGCTCCGGCGTAGATTCCCCGCGGTCCGCCTTCCAGCCCGTCGAGAATCGTCATGGCGCTTCGCTTGGGCGCACCCGTCATGGAGCCGGCCGGGAAACAGGCGGCGACGGCATCCGTGACGGTAACGCCGTCGGCCAGCTGCGCCTCGACGGTGCTGACGAGCTGATGCACGTGCGCGTAGCTTTCGACGGCCAGCAGATGGGACACCGAGACCGTGCCGAGTTTCGCGATGCGACCGAGGTCGTTGCGCATGAGATCAACGATCATGAGGTTCTCGGCGCGCTCCTTGTCGCTGGCCAGGAGCTCATCGTGCAGCTGAGCGTCTTCGACCGCGTCGGCACCGCGTGGGCGGGTGCCCTTGATCGGTTTGGTCACGATGCGGCGGTCAGGCGTCACCGTCAGGAACTGTTCGGGTGAGGCGCTCAGCAGCGCGATATCACCGAATCGCAGCAGTCCCCCGTGATGGCTGGGACTCCCGGAGCGAAGCGCCAGGTAGGTGTCGAGCGGATCGGGTCGCAGGTCGAGCGCGATCTCATTGGTGAGACAGATTTGGTAGGCGTCGCCGGCGGTGATCGACTGCTGGCAACGACGAATAAGGTCGGCGTACTCGTGCTCGGTGTGCCGCCAGCTGGCACCGATCGGCGGCACCGCGGCAGCGCGGGGCGACGCACCGGGGGGTGTGTTCGTGAGCCGCGATTCGAGTTCCGACGTCCATCGTTCGAGTGCCGCGGCATCCGCACCACCCTCGGTGAGGGCCAGAACGCTGACCTGCCGGGCACCGTGGTCGAACATGAGTGCGCGATCCACGTGCAGCAGCGCGGCATCCGGGTACCGCGACACATGGGTCGGCGCCCCGACCGTCTGGGCGCCTAACTCGTAGCCCAGCCAGCCCACCCACCCCAGGCGGAATCCGCCGGTGTTCGCACCCACCCGGGTGTCCTCGTCGGCCGAGTACGTCACTCCGTCGACACCGACGAAGTCGTCACCGAGATCGTGACCGAGGTCGTCACCGAGGTAGTCGAAAATTGTCTGCCGCGAAATCTGAGGGGCGGCGGAGGGCAGAGCGGCGGAGCCCGCCGGCAGCGTCACGGTCACCGTTGCCTCAGACAAGGATGCCGTCACAAAACGTGACCGCTCGGTCGCGGCTCCGAGATAGCTGAAGCCGCTCTCCGCGTCGGCTCCGGCATCGAGCCAGAAGGCGTGGCTACTCGCGCCGTAGAGGGTCTGAAAGACGTGCGCGGGTTCCCACCAGTGCGCCAGGGGAAAAGCTCGGACCGTCGCAGACACAGTCCCAGCCTACGGCGTGACCCGGCACGCACTCGGCGCATGAAGACCCCCTGTCGCTGGGCGGCATCGCGAGACATGATGGGCAGCGGAAGGGAGACACGATGACCTCACCCATTCTCGTCACCGGCGGAACCGGCACCCTGGGCCGCCAGGTCGTTGAGCTTCTGCAGAAAACCGGACACGAGATGCGAGTTCTCAGCCGAAGCCCGCAGCCGCCTCGGGCCGGCGTCGAGTATTTCGTCGGAGATCTGTCGACCGGCGTGGGAATCGACAGCGCGGTGCAGGGGGTCGAAATCATCATTCACTGTGCCGGGGGTCCCTCCGGCGATGGTCTGAAAGCACAAAACCTCGTGCGCGCCGCCTCCCTCGACGGCCGACCTCATGTCGTCTTCATCTCCGTCGTCGGCGCCGGTCGCATCCCGCTCCGCAGCAAGGCCGACCGCGCCATGTTCGGGTATTTCGGCTCGAAACTGGCCGCCGAGCGGGTGATTGCCCAGTCGGGCCTCCCCTTCACGACACTGCGTGCCACCCAGTTCTACGACCTGCTGGTTCTCGTGGCCAAACAACTGGTCAAGTTACCGGCGATGCCGTCGCCGACCGGGTTCCGGTTTCAGCCGGTCGACTCCGGCGAGGTCGCGGCCCGATTGGTCGATCTCGCGCTCGGCGAGCCGGCCGGCCGGGTGCCCGATCTCGGCGGACCGCGCATCTACCCTGTGGCTGATCTGCTCCGTGACTATCTGTCAGCCGCACATCGGCACCGTGTTCTGGTGCCGCTCCGCATGCCCGGCTCCGCCGCGCGTGCGATTCGCGCCGGCGCTAATTTGGCACCCGATCAGGCGATTGGCCGCCGCACCTGGGAAGACTTCCTGGCCGAGCGAGTGGGTCACTCAGCGTGATTTCACTCGGTTCGCACCGCCCGCTCGTCTATTCTGTGCTGGTGCCTACTACCGCTGATTTCTCAACCCTCGCCGACAAGCGCTTCATCTCCATGACCACATTTCGAAAGAGCGGCGAGCCCGTTTCGACCGCCGTGTGGATTGCCAGAGACGGCAATGACTTGATCGTGACGACTCCGAAAATGAGCGGAAAGGTCAAGCGCCTCCGCAACAGCGACCGTGTCGAGATGCGACCGTGCGGCCGCAGCGGAAAGGTCGAAGCGGATGCCGTCTGCACCGTCGGCGTTGCGACGATCGCCGACGACGACGCAAGTCGGGCTCTCCTCACCACTGTCTTCGGCGCAAAATACGGCCTCGAGTACCGCATCTTCATGTTCATCGAACGGCTGGGCAAGGCCGGCAACAAGGACCGCGTGCTGCTGCGGATCACGCCCGCCTGAACTCCACCATCCGGCGCTGCCTCGCCGCACGCGCGCACCGCCTAGGCTGTCTGGGGTGAACGACATTCTCGGCTGGATCCTCGACACGGTGTCAAGTGTTGACCCGGTCGTTCGCACGCTCATCGCCTTCGTCGGCATCCTCTTGGAGACATCGGTCCTGATCGGTCTCGTGGTGCCGGGTGACACCATCGTGCTCGTCGCCGCAACCGGGGTGAAGACACCGGTCGAGTACTTCGCACTCGTTTTCGCGGTGATCGCCGGCGCACTGATCGGTGAGAGCATCGGGTTCGCGCTCGGCCGCTATTTCGGGCCGAGGATCAGGCGGAGCACCTTCGGTCGCCGGCTTGGCGAGAAGAATTGGATGCAAGCCGAGGACTATTTGAAACGGCGCGGCGGGATCGCGGTGTTTCTGTCACGCTTCCTGCCGGTGCTCCACTCACTCATTCCGCTCACCGTCGGTATGAGCACGA
Organism: Leifsonia sp. 10L418; assembly: GCF_056395445.1. Taxonomy (NCBI): domain Bacteria; kingdom Bacillati; phylum Actinomycetota; class Actinomycetes; order Micrococcales; family Microbacteriaceae; genus Leifsonia; species Leifsonia sp. 10L418. The sequence continues at coordinate 284,647 of NZ_JBFTJN010000003.1, forward strand.
TGCGCTATCGCACATTTATGGCCTGGACGGTGCCGGCCTGTCTGATCTGGTCGTTCGCCTATGTCAGTGTCGGTGCGGCCGCAGCCGGAAGCTACCGTGAACTGTCGGGTCGCCTGCACTTCGCCGGCTACATCTTCGTGGGCATCATCGCCGCATTCATCGTGCTGGTCTACCTCGTCAAGAAATGGCTTCACCGGCGCGAGGCGCGGCACATGACGCGTCTGGCGGAGTCTGGGGCGGCCGTCTCCGGCTCAGTTGCCTCCGCCTCTACCGAGTCCGGCTCTACTGCATCGGACACCGGCGACAACGACGATCCCCCCTTCGTCTAGCTTCAGCCCGGGGTGAGTCGCCGCAGGTGGCGGGCACAGCGCTCTGGCGCGGTGTATTCCCCGCGGCGCGGGGTAGAGCGCGCGCCCGCCGGGATACACCGCGCCCCGCTCAGAAGTCGGCCCGTGAGGCGAGGTCGAGTCGCGCCGTGATGAGCTCGGTGGGCACCGGCGTGTGCGAGATCAGCAGCACAACCCGTTCGGCACCGGCGGCTTGCAGGATGTCCCGCACCAGCCGGTCGGCCTGATGCACGTCGACGTTCGCCGTGGGTTCGTCGAGGATCAGCACCGGGAAATCGGCGAGCAGTGCCCGCGCAACGGCGATCCGCTGCGCCTGCCCGCCCGAGACGAGGGCGCCGCGCTGCCCGACCTGGGCGTCGAGCCCCCCGCGCTCGGCCGTCCACTCGGCGAGTCCGACCCGGTCGAGTACCGCCAGGAGCTCGTCGTCGGTGGCCGTGTCGCGGGCGAAGAGCAGATTCTGACGGATGCTCTCGTCGAAGAGCCACGGGCGCTGTTCGCACAGACCGACCACGCGTCGAACCTCGTGCTGTGGCAGTTCACTGGCCTCGACGCCGTCGATCCGATACGAACCGGTGTAGTCGAGGAAGCGCACGAGCGCGTGGGCGATGCTGGTCTTTCCGGTACCGCTCGGCCCGGCCAGCAGCATCCGGTCGCCCGGCTGCAGGCGGAATGACACGCCCGAAACCGCGGGAGCCGACTGCCCCGGCCAGCGCACCGCGAGGTCAGCCACCTCAAGCACCGGGCGAAACGGCACAGGTGTTTCGGAGTTCTCCGCCGCAGCCGAGAACTCAAGCGGATTCTCAACAGGAATCTCGACCGGCACCACGGCCGGTGCCACACCGGCGACTCGTTCGGCGCTCGCGCGCACCTGACGCCACACCCCGAGGGCGGCCGGAATCGCGGCGAACACCTCGAACACGGCCATCGGAACAAGCACGATCACGGCCAGTGCCGGTCCGTTCAACTCACCGAGTGCGCCCCCGGAACCGGGCAAACCGAGAGCCGGGATTCCGAGCACGAGGGCAGCGACAGTGGCCGCCCCGGCGACGAGAGAGGTGATGGAGGCTTGGAGGCCAGAGCCCAGCGCGCGGCGGAGCGTCGCGCGACGCAGCCGGGCGTCAAGCTCGGCGATCGTGGCCAGGCGCCCGTCGAGTGCGTCGAAGGAGCGCAGCACGTCGAGGTTCTCGACCACTTCGAGCACGTCATTGGTCAGCCGGCCGCGGAGCGGGGCGATGGCCCGTTCTGACGACGCGGCGACAGCCCCCGACAGCACGGTTCCGAGCAGCCCTCCAACAATCAGGCAGGCCGCCAGGGCGATTCCGGCCGCCGGAAGAATCAGCCAGACTCCCACGACACTCAGCACCGCAACGATCAGTGAGGTCAGCAGCGGCTGCACGACCCGCAGCGGCAAATCCTGCAGGTCGTCGACATCCCGAACGAGTCGCGTCAGCAGGTCACCGCGCCCGGTGCCCGACAAACCGGCCGGCGCGAGCGGCACCAACCGGCGAAACACGCCGACACGGAGCGCGGCGAGCTGGCGGAACGCGCCGTCGTGGCTGACCACTCGCTCGAGATAGCGAAACGCCGAGCGGCTGAGCGCGAACGCACGCACCCCGACAATGGCCATCGACAGAAACATGATCGGCGGATGTTCGGCCGCCCGCGTGATCAGCCAGGCCGAGCAGGCGAGCAGCGCCACCGCCGACAGAGCGCTGCCCACACCGGCCAACAGACCGGGCAGGAACCAGCGCGGTCGCGGCTGCGCCATCCGCAACACCGACCGGGCCTCGGCCTTCAGCTCGGTGGAAGCCGCATCAGCATTCGACGCTGTGGCAGTCAGAGTCGCCTCAGACATGAGCGGACTCCTGAACCCTGACGATCGCGTCGGCGGCGGCGCAGACGGCCGGCCGGTGGCTGATCACGATCACGATACGCCCCTCGGCGGCGAGCGCCTTCACCCCGTGGATGAGCGCCGCCTCAGCAGCAGCATCCAGCGCCGAGCTCGGCTCGTCGAGCACCACGACGGCGCAGTCCTCGGCCCGCGCCCGGTAGAAGGCACGCGCCACGCTCACGCGTTGCGCCTGCCCGCCCGAGAGGCCGTCGCCGGCGACCGCCAGCATCGTCTCCGGGTCGAGCTCGGCCGCGCCGGCATCGGCGAGCGCGCGGCGCAGCAGGCCGACATCGACGGATGCCTCCCCCAGTGTCACATTCTCGGCAATCGTCCCGGCGAACAATCCGGGCCGTTGCCCCGACCAGGCCAGCCATCCGCGCGAGGAACTCGGCTGGAGCAGCGCGTCGTCCAGGGTGATCATGCCGTCATAGTCGATGAATCCCTGCAACGCCGCGATCAGGGTGGACTTTCCGACCCCGCTCGGACCGGTGATCACGCTGAACTCGCCCGCACGGAACTCGGCGGTGAATCGGTCGATCACCGGCGAGTCTCCCCGCACGATCGTGACGTCGTCGAAGCAGAGCGTGGCATCCGTCGACCGACCGAACGGCAGACCGGCCGGAGCCGCGTCGGACCGGGCAGCCCGTTCGACACCTCGTCCTTCATCTTCGTCCAGAATTGCGAACACTTCCTCGGCAGCTGCGAGACCGTCGGCGGCCGCGTGGAACTGGGCGCCGACCTGTCGCACCGGCAAGAACGCTTCCGGGGCGAGGAGCAGCACGAACAAACCCACCCCGAGCAGCAGAGAACCGTCGACCAAACGCAGCCCGACTCCCACCGCAACCAGGGCGACCGAGAGGCTCGCGGCCAGCTCAAGCACGAAGCCGCTGAGGAACGAGACCTTCAACACTGCCATCGTGCGCTGACGGTAGTCCTCGGTGATCGCACGCAGCCGTGTGGTCTGGCGGTTGTCCCGGCCGAAGATCTTCAGGGTTCCGAGGCCCCCGACCAGGTCGAGAAAACCGTTCGACAGGTGCTGCAGTGACTCCCACTGAGACTTCTGCACACCGCGGGTCGCCAGGCCGATCAGAATCATGAAAATCGGGATGAGCGGCAACGCGATGATCACCGTGATCCCGCTCGGCACATCCTGCACGAGCATCACGAGCACCAGGATCGGCGTTGCGATCGCGGTCAGCAGTAGCTGCGGCAGGTAGCGGGAGAAGTAGTTGTCGAGCGCGTCGAGACCGGTGGTGACGACCGTCGACACCTGAGCGCTCTGACGCCCGGCCAGCCAGTCCGGCCCGCGCCGCGCCACGGCATCCAGCACCTGCGAACGCAACTGGGTCTTCACGACTGCTGACGCACGCTGGGCCAAGAGCTCCTGCAGCCAGATCAGCACCGCGCGCAGCACGACCACGGCGGCCAGCGCCCCGATCCCGCCCGCCAATTCGGACAGCGGGCGCCCCTCGACTGCTCCGGTGATCGCTTGGCTGAGCAGCCAGGCGAAGGCGATGACCGCGAAGGTCTGCACCAGGCTGACCACGGCGGTGCCGGCGAGAAACCAGCGTGCCGCTGTGGCGTAGCGCAGGAGTCGGGGGTCGAGGGGGCGCATGTCTTAGTGGGCTGCCTGTTCGATGTGTGCGCGGCTGACGCGCTTGCGGAAGATCCAGTATGTCCAGCCCTGGTAGAGGAAGATGACCGGGGCCGCGATGAGCGCCGTCCAGCTCATCACGCTCAGAGTGTACGGCGTCGACGAGGCATTCTCGATGGTCAGGCTGTTCGCCGGGTTGTTGCTGGCCGGCATGACATCGGGAAACAGCGAGGCGAACAGGGTCAGCACGGCCAGTGCAATCGTTGCGGCCATCAGGCCGAACGCCCAGCCTTCCTTGCCCCGCACGTTGGCCACGAACGAGGCCACCAGAGTCAGCGCTGCGCCGAGAGCCAGAAGAGCGGATGCGACGGTGCCATACGCGAACGTCGTCCAGACCAGGAAGGACGCCGCGACCAGAATCGTGACGACCCCTGCCCGGATGGCCAGGCTGCGGGCACGCACCCGGATGTCGCCCTCGGTCTTCAACGCCACGAAGACGACTCCGTGCGTGAAGAAGAGCAGCAGGGTGGTGAGGCCACCGAGTAGCGCGTACGGGTTCAGCAGATCGAAGAACGAGCCGATGTAGTTGTACCCCTCATCGAGCGGAACCCCGCGCACCACGTTGGCGAAGGCAACGCCCCAGAGCAGCGCAGGCACCGCGGAGCCGACGATGATCATGCCGTCGAACCAGGCCTTCCAGCGGCTTTCGGGGCGCTGGTGCCGGTACTCGAACGAGACCCCGCGGGCGATCAGCGCCAGCAGAATGATCAGCAGCGGCAGGTAGAAGCCGCTGAACATCGTCGCGTACCACTCCGGGAATGAGGCGAACAGCGCGGCGCCGGCCACGATCAGCCAGGTTTCGTTGAGGTCCCAGACCGGGCCGATCGTGTTGATCAGCACCCGGCGATCGGTGTCGTCTTTTCCGAGGAACGGCAGCGACATTCCGACACCGAAGTCGAAGCCGTCGAGCACGAAGTAGCCGATGAACAGCGCGGCGATAATCCAGAACCAGAGGTAGTTGAGATCCATCATCAGCTCCTAGTAAACGGTGACGCGGGGGGCGATTTCCCCGGATTCGGGGTGCGGAGTCGGGGCGTCGTCCGGCCCCTTCTTCACCGCCTTGATGATGAGTTTGAACTCGACGACCGCGAGGGCGCCGTAGATCAGGGTGAAGGCGATCAGCGAGATCAGCACTTCGACGCCGCTCACTCCGGGTGAGACTCCGTCTTCGGTCTTCAACAGCCCGAACACCAGCCACGGTTGCCGGCCCATCTCGGTGAAGACCCAGCCGACGATCATCGCGGCGAGCGACAGCGGGAAGCTCCAGATCGCGGCCTTCCAGACCCACTTGTTCTTCGGCATCCGCCCCTTGCGGGTCAGCCACAGGCCGACGACAGCGACGAGGATGTGCAGAATGCCGAGCGCGATCATCCAGCGGAACGACCAATAGGTGACCCAGATGATCGGGGTGTAGTCGCCGGGGCCGTAGAGCTGCACGTACTGCTCTTGCAAGTTGTTGATGCCCTCAACCGTGCCGTCGAACGTGTGGGTCGACAGCAACGAGAGCAGGTACGGAATCCGAATCGAGAACAGTTCGTGCACACCGTCTGGCGTGCCGAGCGTGAAGATCGAGAAGGATGCGTTCGCCCCGCTCGCCGTGTGATAGAGCGCCTCGGCCGCTGCCATCTTCATCGGCTGAGCGTCGACCATGGCCAGGCTGAGCTGGTCGCCCATCAGCGTGGTTCCGATGCCGGCGATGACCATCATCCACAGGCCGAGTTTGAGTGCCGGGCGCATGGTGTCGAGGTGCTGGTTGCGGTACAGGTGCCAGGCCGCGACCGAGATGATCAAGCCGGCCGAGACCATGAAACAGGCGAAAATCGTGTGAGGGAACGCAGCGAGAGCGATCGGGTTGCTGAGCAGCTCGCCGATGCTGGTGAGTTCGGCCCGCCCCTTCGCCTCATTGATCTGGAACGCCACCGGGTTCTGCATGAATGCATTGGCCGCGATGATGAAGTAGGCGGATGCCGTGCTTCCGATGACGACCAGCCAGATCGTGGCCAGGTGCAGTTTGCGCGGCAGTTTGTCCCAGCCGAAGATCCAGAGGCCGATGAAGGTGGCTTCCAGGAAGAACGCCACGATGCCCTCGAAGGCGAGCGGGGCGCCGAAGACATCGCCGACGAACCGCGAGTAGTCAGACCAGTTCATCCCGAACTGGAACTCCTGCACGATGCCGGTGACGACGCCCATGGCGAAGTTGATCAAGAAGATCTTGCCGAAGAAGTGCGTGAGCTGCAGGTACTTGACCTTGTCGGTGCGCACCCACGCCGTCTGGAACAGGGCGACGGTGAGTGAGAGCCCGATAGTGAGTGGAACGAAGAGGAAGTGGTAGACGGTTGTCAACCCGAATTGCCACCTCGAGAGGAGTAACGGGTCCAGCCACTCATTCATGTTTTCTCCACTCAGTTGATTGCCATTCTGGGCAACTTCTACAACAAGTAGAACAATACTCTTCTACGTTGCGTAGAAAGCAAATCGAAATGCAGATAAACTAATGCCATGGCAAGTTTGGGTGAGTTGGAACGATCGCTGATGGATGTCTTGTGGGACACCAATCAGGCACTATCTGCGAATGAACTTCGCGATCGGCTTGCCGACCACCGAACCACACCCGCTTCTCGAGAACTCGCCACGACGACAGTGCTCACGGTACTCTCCCGCCTCGAAAACAAGGGCTTCGTCACGCGCGATCGCGAGAGCCGCCCGCACCTCTATCACGCGGTCACGTCGCGGGCAGAGCACACGGCCGAACTCATGCACGAGGTTCTCGGTTCCGGCGGCGACCGCGAGGCCGCGCTGGCCCGTTTCATCGGCAACGTGAGTCCGCAAGAAGCCGATACGCTGCGTCAGCTGCTCGGGAGCGGCACGGTCACTTCACCGGCCGGCGCCCGCTAAGGCCAATGGCCCGACCCCGCCGATAGTCCGACTCCCCCACACCCGCGACAGCCCACACCGACGTGCTTTTCGCTGCCTTCGCTCTCGCGTTTCTCACTGTCGCCCTGGCCTGGCCGGTTCCGATCCTGCTCGCCAAGGCAACCTGGCCGAATCGGGCGCCGGGCACCGCACTCGCACTCTGGCAGGCGATCGCACTGGCCGGCGGGCTGTCGATGATCGGGGCTCTGCTCACCTGGGGGCTCATCCCGTTCGGCGACACGCTTCCGAGCGCTCTCACGTCATTGGCAACTCATCTGCTGAACGGCACGCTGCCGGCACAGACCGGGTTCGACCATTTGATCGCACTCACCGGTGCGATTCTGCTCGGAACCCATCTCATCCTGAATCTGGTTGCGACATTCGTGCGCACCGAGCGCCAGCGCCGCCGACACCACCAACTGGTGCAACTGCTGAGTGAGCCGTTGCCCGATCGGCCGGGCACCCGCGTGATCGAACATGCGGCCCCCGTGGCCTATTGTCTGCCCGGCGCCACCCGCTCGATCACGGTACTGTCGGCCGGGATGCTCAAGCTGCTGCAGCCCGATGAACTGCGCGGGGTCATCGCCCACGAGAAGGCGCACCTCTCGCAGCAACACCACATGGTTCTGCTGGCCTTCAAGTCCTGGCACAGCGCCCTTCCGTGGTTCCCCATCGCGAACCGTTCGGAGAACGCCGTCGCGTTGCTCGTCGAGATGCTCGCCGATGACCAAGCGCGTCACGTCGTCGACGACATCACCCTGGCCCGCGCCATTGCGCTCGTTGGAACAGCCGGTCGATTCGATCCGACAGTGGAGTCCTTCACCGAGACCGCGCACGCGGAGACCGCAGCCGCCGCGGAGCCGGACCACCCCTTCGACATGGTGCTCCCCCGGGTGCGACGGCTGACCGGTCAGTACCCGCCGTTGCCGGTCGCGGCCCGCGTGGCCGTGTTCGCCGGCGCCGTCCTGCTGTTGGCGGTGCCGACGGCGATGCTGCTGTTGCTGAGCTAGTTCCGCTGGTCGAGGAGCGTGCGAGCGCCAGCGAGCCCGCCTCTCGAGCGATGTACTGAGCCTGTCGAAGTGACCTCCGCCGGCCAATCTTCAAACGCAACCAACGTTCAGAGATCGGCCCGCGAGGTTTCGAGACGCTCGCTGGCGCTCGCTCCTCAACCACCGAAGGGTGTTTCTACAGAATTCCAGCCTGCTTCAACCAGGCCGCCGCGATGACATCCGCTGACTTCTGCTCATTGACGCTCTCGGCGTTCAGCGCGACGAGGTCGTCCTCGGTGAGCGCAGCACTGACCTTGTCGAGTACCGCAGCTGCCTTGTCGTCGACCTTCTTCGAGACGATCGGCACGACATTCGACGGGAAGAACAGGTGGTCGGGGTCGGCCAGCGCGAAGAGCTTGCCGTCTGCCCACGCCGGGCTGGCCGTGTAGATGTTGGTCAGCTGGATGCTGTTGTCTTCCAGTGCCTTCACCGTGAGCGGTCCGCCGCCGTCTTCGACGGGGGTGAATCCCGCGGTCACAACGCCGTACTTCTCTTTGAGGGCGGTGGGACCGTATGGCCGTGTCTCCAGTTCAGAGTTGCCGCCGACGATGATGGGCTCCGTGACATTGGTGAGAGAAGCGATGTCGGTGAGGTTGTACTTCTCGGCAAAGGCCTTGGTGACCGTCCACGTGTTTGCATCACTGGCCGCGGCCTGATCCAGGGCACGCAGGTCGGTGGGCAGCGCCTTCGTCAAGGCGGTGTAGACATCTTCGCTCGATGCGCTGACCGCATTCTTGTCGAGTGCCTGCAACAGGTCACCCGTGTACTCAGGGAAGACGTCGATCTTGCCGGCCTCGATCTCGGGCAAGTAGACCTCACGCTGCCCGATCCGGAAATCGCGCTGCACGGTAAATCCTTTGGCCTCGAGCGCCTGCGCGTAGATCTCGGCGATGATTTCGTTGGAGTAGTAGTCCTGCGAACCGACCACGAGGGTCTCGGAGTTCGCCGAACCCGTGTCCCCGCTGCCCAGAGGATTACCGGTTGAACACCCTGACAGGGCGATCATGGCCCCGACCGCGACGGCGCCTACAAGCGCCAGCCGGCCTTTACGTGCTGTGAACATCAGTTCTTCCCTTCCTCGATGGGAGTTCCCATCACCGCCGGCGACCGGGTCGGTCGCGAGCGGACATCGCGGGGGCGTCCAGCTACGACGCCGCGTGGAACAACAAGCCGTTGGGTCAGGGCCAACACACCTTCGAAGGCCAACGCCAACAGGATGACAATAATCGACCCACCGAGCATTTCTGCATAGTTCTGTGTCTTCACACCTTCGAGGATCGGACGCCCCAGGCCAAAATTTGCGACATAGGCGGCCAACGTCGCTGTCGCGACCACCTGCAGTGTGGCTGAGCGGATGCCGCCGATCAAGAGGGGAAGGCCCAGCGGGATCTCGACCTTTCGCACAATCTGCAGCTCGCTCATCCCGACGGCACGAGCCGCGTCAATCGTGCGCCGGTCGACCGCCTCGAAACTGCTGTAGGCACCGGCAAGGATCGGCGGGATCGCCAGAACGGCCAGCGCCACATAGGGCGCCTCCAACCCGATTCCCACCCACAGTGCGACGAGTGTGAGCAAGCCGAGCGTCGGAATCGCTCGGATCCCGCCCGAGAACGACACCGCGAGCCCGCGGCCTCGCCCGGTATGCCCGACGAGGAATCCAAGAGGAATAGCGATCACCGCGGCGATCACGACGGTGACAACGGTGAACAGAATGTGCTGGGCCAGCCGGGTCGGGATGCCGTTCGGTCCGACATAGTTGACCGGATCCGTCAGCCAAGCGAGCGCTTCGGCGAAATAGTTCATGCCGTCACCGCCGGCTCCACGGCAGTCGGTCCACCCTGACCACTGTGCGCTGTTTCGTTCGGCGAACCGTTCACGACACCGCTCGCCCCGTTCGATCCGTTGCTCATCTTCTTCTGACGCCGTGTCCACGGCATCATGAGGCGACCGATCCCGACGACGAGAGCGTCAAGTACGAGGGCGACGGCCACCGTCAACACGATTCCGGCGATGATCTCCGGTTGGATGCTGCGCTGGAATCCGTCGGTGAACAAGCTACCGAGGCTTTGGATTCCAATAATCGCGCCGACGGTGGCCAGGCTGACCGTGCTGACCGTCACCACGCGGATGCCCGCCACCAGCACCGGTCCGGCCAGCGGAAGTTCCACCTTCCAGAACGCGCTCCAGGCCGAGAATCCGACGGCGACGGCAGATTGCCGAACGTCGGCGTCGACCGCGGCGAGGCCATCCGCCACCACCCGCACCATCAAGGCCACTCCATAGAGAGTGAGGGCGATGATCAGGTTGGCCGGCGAACGAACCTCGACGCCGACGACGGCCGGAAGGGCGACGAGCAGCGGAAACGAGGGGATGGCGTAGAGCAGTCCGCAGAGAGTCAGAAGCAGTCCGCGGCTGAGCCGGTAGCGGTTGGCCAACCAGCCGAGTGGGAGCGAGATCACGAAGCTGAGCACGATGGCGGGAAGGCACAGCGACAGGTGGACGAGTGTGAGCTCGCCGAGCAGATCGAGGTTGGACCAGATCCAAGTCACCGGACTTCTCCCTGCGCCTCTCTCTCCCCGCCGGGCGTCGGGGCTGCTGCGACGGGCCTGCTGTTGCCGACAAGAACGCCGGCTACGCGTCCTTCGCTGTCGACGAGCACGTCACTGCCGCCATGACTCTCGACGTGAAGTGCGCGCTTGCCGCGCTCTGCTCCGATGAAGCTCGCGACGAAGTCGTTCGCGGGGGCGCTCAGGATCTGTTTCGGCGAGCCGACCTGGGCGATGAAACCGCCCTGCTGCAGGATGACGACTTGGTCACCGAGCAGAAAAGCTTCCTCGATGTCGTGGGTCACGAAGACCACGGTCTTGTCGAGTTGCTGCTGCAACCGCACGAGTTCCTGCTGCAGCTCGCGGCGCACAATCGGATCGACGGCGCCGAACGGCTCGTCCATCAGCAGGATGTTCGGGTCGACCGCGAGCCCGCGCGCCACTCCGACGCGCTGTTGCTGTCCGCCAGACAACTGGCTGGGATAGCGGTCGGCCAGCGACCGGGGCAAGCCGACCGTGTCCAGCAGGCTCAGCGCATCCTGACGCGCTTTCTTTTTGGGCACCCCGCGCAAGAGGGGAACCGTTGCCACATTGTCGATGACCGTGCGGTGCGGCAGCAAACCGGAGTTCTGCATGACGTAGCCGATGCTACGCCGTAGCTTCACCGGCGGAAGGGTGCTGATGTCGGTGTCGTCGATCTTCACCATGCCGGCCGTCGGGTCGACCATGCGGTTGATCATGCGCAGGAGCGTCGTCTTACCGGAACCGGAGGAGCCCACCAGCACGGTGGTCTTTCGCGAAGGAATGACCAGGCTGAAATCGTTGACGGCGACGGTGCCGTCAGGAAACTGTTTTGTGACTGCACAAAACTCGATCATGGGGTGGCTCATTCCTCGAATGGAGTCGGATCAACACGTGCCAGGTATCAACACAACCATTCTTCGGGGCCAGAGGCAAAAAAGATTGGAACGAGTTGGGATCAGTCTGCGAGAAGCGCGAGTGGATTTGCGGGCCGGGAGGACTGCGGGGCGCTGAGCGAAGCGCTCGGCCCGTAGTAGCCGACCAGGTAGTCGTGCACGACGCGGCGACTCTCGTCGATGAACCGTTCGTCCCCTTGCGGATCGGAGTAGAAGGCACGGGTGATGATCCCGTCGGCCATCTCCAGTGCGACTTCGAGGCGGAAGATGAGGTCGGGCCCGCCGGGCAGGCCGAACTCCTCCGCCAGCACGCGGGCCAACCGGGTGGCGAAGAAGCCGCCGTCGACGTCCTCGCCGAAGGAGGCGCGCTCACGATCGACGAAGCTCATGATGCGGAAGCCCGGCTCGGAACGGTGCAGACCTACATAGGCCGTGATGGCACAGTCGAGGGCGTCCCACCAGGTCTCCGGTTCGCTGATATCCAGCTCAAGGATGACCCGCTCACGGAACCGCTGATCGGCCCGGTCGCGCAGCGCGTTCAGAACAGCGACGCGGTCAGGGTAATAACGGTAGACCGTGCCGATCGAGGCGCCGGCACGCTCGGCGACCATTGCCGTCGTGATGCGGTCGAAACCGATCTCATCTACAACTTCTGCCGCGGCGTCGAGCAGTGCCGACAATCGCGCTGCACTCCGCTGCTGAATGGGCTCCACGCGAATCTGTTGATTCGCAGCTCCAGATCCCACACTGAACATGTCGCCAAACGCCACGGATCCTCCTGCACTAGTGACCTCAATCCTAAAGGAGCCGACGACGTCACTTGCACATCGCCGATCGTGTGTCGCCCCGCTGCCACCGGCCGATCTCCAGCCGGGCGTGCCAGACTGAGTGAGTGCAACATTCTCCCGCCGAACGATCGAACGCGACGGCTCCGGCAACCATGATGCATGGCGCGGCCCGCTTCGAGGATGCGTTGCACAATGTGCGCGATCGGTTCGCACGCCGACGCGGCCACCGACCGACGGTCATCCCGTACACCGGCTATGGTTCAACCGACTGGGCACGCATCCTGTGCCGTGTTCTGCTGACCAAGCCCGCACAGCCCAAACGCAAGGAACCGACCCGCAGTTTTCTGCGTCGGCGAGCCGAGCGTCGCGACGCCGGATTGCGCGGCTGGCGCAGTTTCACCAGCGTTCCCGTGCAGGACGCCTTGGTGACCATTGAAATCGACGGCACGGTACACCAGGTTCAAGCCGACCGCGGCGGCGTCGTCGACGCGGTGGTTTCGGTCGCGCTCACTCCGGGGTGGCACACGGCGCTGCTGCACACCCCCGGGTCTGCCGCCCCGGTCGAATCTCCGGTTTTCATCGTGGCCCCGACTGTGACCACCGGCATCATTTCGGATGTCGACGACACGGTCATGGTGACCACGCTCCCCCGGCCGCTTCTTGCGGCCTGGAACACCTTTGTTCTCGACGAGCACGCCCGGGTTCCCACGCCCGGCATGGCCGTGCTGCTCGACCGATTGGCCGTCGGGGCGCCCGGGGCGCCCGTGATCTACCTGTCGACCGGCGCCTGGAACGTCGCGCCCACTCTCACCCGGTTCCTCTCCCGCAATCTGTACCCGGCCGGCGCGCTGCTGCTCACCGATTGGGGACCGACCCACGACCGCTGGTTCCGCAGCGGCCGCGAGCACAAGCGCGACAACCTGCGCCGTTTGGCCGGCGAGTTCCCGCAGATGCGCTGGATTCTGGTCGGCGACGACGGACAACACGACGAGGCGATCTACAGCGAATTCCAGCGGGAGTTTCCGGACAACGTGGCCGCGGTGGCCATCCGTCAGCTGTCCCCCAGCCAGGCCGTTCTGGCCGGTGGCCGTTCGAAGGACGCTATGCACGGCACGCCGGACGCCCCCTGGTTCTACGGCCCGGATGGCTCGAGTCTCGCCAATCAGCTCGCCGAGCGCGGCCTGCTCTAACCAGCCTCGCGTTTTCTGGCGCCGTCTACTGGCGCGGTCTTCTGGCGCCGTCTTCTGCCGCCGAGCTGTTCTCTGCGAATTCTGGCGCGGTGTATCCCCGTGGGCGCTGGGTAGAACGCGCGCCCGCGGGGATAGCCCGCGCCGAGATTGTTGGGGCCGCTCCTTCGGAGCGGGAAGTCGCAACGGAACGGCTAGGGATACAGCGTCGAGATCGCCCACGAGGCGCCCGCACGCTGATAGAGCACGCGGGTTTGCGGGCCCGTGGTTGAGCCCTGCCAGAACTCGACTCGCTCGGGCGCGAGTGCGTAGACGGCCCACTCAGCATCGACGAGGGCCGGGTCGTCGTGCAGAGCATTCCGCGCACGATCGAAGGCGCCCTGGTAGGCATCCGGAGCGGCGAGCACCTCACTCTGGTGTCCAACCAGAATCGATGCCCGCGCGGTCTCGGACCGCTCACGAAAGTCGCGCGCAGCGGCATCCGCTGAGAGACGAAGAACCGGGCCGGTGAGACGCACCTGGCGGCCAAGCGCCGGCCAGAAGAAGGTGGCCGCCGCGAACGGATGCGCCGCGAGGGCCCGCCCCTTCGGGCTCGACGCGTGCGTGGCAAACTGCCAGCCGTGCTCGTCGAGGGTGGTCAGCAAGACATTGCGCGCGGCCGGCATGTCGTCGTCGCCCCGAGTGGCCAGCGTCATCACCCGGGCGGCGGGTTGACCGGCCGCGACGACTTCGCCCAGCCAACGGAGAAAGAGCTCGTTCGGCGTGGTCGGAAGCGTGGCGACGTCGAGCGGCGGTAGCGCGGCGGGAAACATGGACAAGCTGCGGAGCCACTGCCGCAGGGAGTCAGCCTGATCGGCTGGCGGCGCGGCGGCCGGCGAGGATTCGGGCGTCATCCCAGGAGCGTAGCGAAAATCGGCGCGGCCTGACGGCGGGGCCAGACTGGTTCTACGCTGAAGGCGTCAGCGTGTTCGAGCGTCGGCGCGCTCACGACGGTAACGAAGGAGCAGCGATGAATCAGAATGCTGATCGCTCGATGACCGACCGGATCGTGCTCATCACCGGGGCAACCGGGGGCATCGGACGCGCCACCGCTCTCGGCCTCGCCGAAAGGGGCGCCCACGTCGCGATCACCGGGCGAGACCGGGCACGCACCGACGACACGCGGCGGGAGATTGAACGGGTAGGTGGCGGTGAGGTCCACGCATTCGTCGCCGATCTCTCGTCCCAAGCGGAGGTGCGGAGGCTCGCGGAGGAAGTGCTCGAACAGCTGCCCCGCCTCGACGTGCTCATCAACAACGTCGGCGGTTACTGGAACACCCGGCACGTCACCGTCGACGGCCTTGAGCACACCTTCGCGCTCAACCACCTCGCTCCGTTCTTGTTGACCAATCTGCTGCGTGACCGGCTTACGCAGAGCGCTCCGTCCCGCATCGTCACAGTGTCGTCGAATGCGCAGGCACTCGGCCGGATCGATTTCGGCGATCTCCAGGGTGAGCGCTCGTATTCCGGCTCCCGGGCTTACAACCAGTCGAAACTCGCCAATGTTCTGTTCACCTATGAGTTGGCGAGGAGATTGGAGGGCACGTCGGTGACGGTCAACGCCTTGCATCCCGGCGTCGTGAACACCGGCTTCGGGGCCGACGACCCCGCGCCGATCCAGCGGCTGTTTGTGCCGCTCGCTCGCCCGTTCATGAAGAGCCCGGCCCGGGGAGCAGCAACGTCGATCTTGCTCGCGTCCTCCCCCGAACTCGCGGAGACTACTGGCCGCTTCTTCGCCAACGGCAATCAGGCCAGGTCGTCACCACGCAGCTACAACCAGGCGGATGCCGCCCGGCTCTGGAAGGTGAGCGCGGAGCTGGTCGGTCTGGACCAGTCGGAATGACGACGACCTCGTTTCACCGACCTGCCAGACTTCGACCATGACCGTGATCTTCGAATGCCGCACCGAGCTCGCCACTTCGATGCAGGAGTCCTTCGATCTCGCCCGAAGCATTGACCTGCACATCGACTCGATGGCGCACTCGAACGAACGAGCGATCGCTGGAGTGACGAGTGGTCTGATCGGTCAGGGCGAACAGGTCACCTGGCGCGCACGACACTTCGGGATTCCGTTCCGGATGACGAGTCGGATCAGTCGGATGGACGTGCCGCACTCGTTCGTCGACGAACAGCTGCGCGGACCGTTTCGTTCATTCCGGCACGAGCACACCTTCGTCGAGCACGACGGGCGCACCGCGATGTTCGATCACGTCGCGTTCAGCGCACCATTCGGCGTACTCGGCCGCCTCGCAGAGAAGCTCGTCCTCGCGCGCTACCTACGCCGCCTCATCGAGCAACGCAACCAGTTCCTGATCGTTGCAGCGACTCGGATGCATCGGGACTCGAGCCAGAACTAACCCGCGGCTCCGCTCTCAACCGGTGAGCGGAGAAACGCCCGAAGTGCCCGAATCCATTCCTGCTGCGCATCCAGGTGAGCATCATGCGACGCGGCATCGAGATCCACGCGCTGTGCGTTCACGTTTCCCGCCACGAAGTCGGCCTTCTGGTCAGAGCTGAACATTCCGTTCTCGGCATACACGACGAGGGTGGGCGCGGTTACGCTCCGCCATTCGTCCCAGCGCGGCGTCGCCACGGCATTCATCGTTTCGACCAGGACGTCTGGGTCATATCTCGGCCACAGTCCGTCAGGGCGCTCCTCAAGATCCGTAGCCCACGCCCGCTCAAGCGGCCCGTCACCGAAAAAAGCCAACGCGGCTTGTCGATCGGCGAAAGGAGCCGGCCAGGATCGGAAATAGTCGCCTATCGCTGCGTTCGCGTCAACGTTTCCGCCGACGGCACCGACTTCGAGGAGAACGAGCCGTTTGATTAGATCAGGGCGAGCTGCTGCCACGAGCATCGCCGTATGAGCACCCATCGACTGTCCGACCAGCGCCACCGGTGATCCAACTCTCCGCTCGATAAGGTTCACGATGTCGGCAACGAATGCTTCACGCGAAAGGTCCGCGGGGACGCGCGTGCTCTGCCCGTGCCCGCGTTGGTCGACAAGCAACACCCGATACTCGGGCAGCGCCTCTGCCGTAGCGATGAATTCGGCTGAACTTCCCGCGAGCCCATGGAGCACAACGACCGGGTTCCCGTTGCCGCCGGAGTCGCGGTAGGCGATGGTGATGTCGCCTAATCTCAACTCTCGGTTTTCCATGGGCATGCCGTCAGATTAGCGGTGGATGTCCTCCACAACACCCCATGCGGGAGTGAGTCAGCGTGTGTCGAGCAACCGGTTACCCGCGCAAGCGGTCAAGCCCCCGGTTGATCTGGCGCGCCCAGAGCGGACCCTGATAGAGGAACGCCGTGTAACCCTGTACGAGCGTGGCGCCGGCATCGAGACGCTCGACAACCTGCTCCGCCGTTTCAACGCCACCAACCGAGATCACGCAGAGCTCGGCGGGAACCGACGCACGGATCAGCTTGAGCACCGCGAGGGACCGGGCGTGCAACGGGGCTCCGGACAGTCCGCCGGCGCCGGCCGCCTCGACCACCGCGCCATCCGATTTCAGATTGGCGCGCGACAGAGTCGTGTTCGTCGCGATGATTCCGTCGAGTTTCAGAGAGACGGTCAGTTCGGCGATGCGGGTGACCTCCTCGTCGCTGAGGTCGGGAGCGATCTTGACCAGCAGGGGCGTCGTGCCGGCAGCCGTCTTCACTGCGGTGAGCAGGGGGGCCAGCTGGTCGAGTTCCTGCAGCCCGCGCAGACCCGGCGTGTTCGGTGAGCTCACGTTGACGACGAGGTAGTCGGCGAGCGGGGCGAGCGCCGTGGCGCTCTCCAGATAGTCGGCGGTGGCGTTCTCCACCTCGACCACGCGGCTCTTGCCGATGTTGATGCCGAGCACCGGGCGACCGGCCACGGAGCGAACCTTGAACAGACGAGACACTGCGGATGCTGCGCCACCGTTGTTGAAGCCCATCCGGTTGATCACGGCACGGTCTTTGATCAGGCGAAACAGCCGCGGTGCGGGATTGCCGGGCTGCGCGACGGCGGTGAGCGTGCCCACCTCGACGTGCCCGAACCCGAGCTGGCCGAGGCCGATGACGGCTTTGCCGTCTTTGTCGAAGCCGGCGGCCAGGCCGAACGGCGACTCAAAGCGCAGTCCGAGGGTCGTCACACTCTGATCGGTGCGCGGACGCGTGAACCGATTCACGAGGCGGCCGAAGCCGAGTGTCGGCAATGCCTGAATCACGACGAATGCGAGGTGGTGGGCGCGCTCCGGGTCGATACGGCTCAGCACCTGGGCGAAGAAAAGTCGATACATTCTGGAGTTTTACCGCTCGGTCGAGGTTGCTGCGGACGAGGTTGATGCGAGGTGTTTATACAGACGACGTCGGGGGCTGAACGCGTGTGCCGTCTTGATGTTCTGCGCGCAGCTGAGTGATCGCACTTTCGAAGTCATCGAGCGAGTCGAACGCCTGGTAGACGCTGGCAAACCGCAGGTACGCCACCTCGTCGAGCTCCCGCAACGGCAGCAGAATCGCCAAACCGATGTCATTGGCGTCGATCTGCGAGGCTCCGGTCTGACGAATCGTCTCTTCGACCTTCTGAGCCAGCAATGCCAGGTCGGAATCCGTGACCGGGCGACCCTGGCAGGCCTTGCGCACGCCGGCGACGATCTTCTCCCGGCTGAACGGTTCGACGACACCGCTGCGCTTGATGATGTTCAAGCTCGCTGTCTCGGTGGTGCTGAAACGGCGACCGCATTCGGGGCACTGGCGACGGCGTCGAATTGACAGTCCGTCGTCGCTCGTGCGCGAGTCGATGACTCGGGAGTCTGGGTGGCGACAGAACGGGCAAAACATTGTGTATTCAGCTTACCGTGACGAATCGCACGAAGCGGATGCCGCCACCCCGAGCAGGCGTTCTCACGCTCACTCGGGGTCACACACTGGCGTCCGTCGTGAGCTACTCCCCCGCGAACCTCACGCGCACGGCATCACCGTGGGCGGGAAGCGCCTCGGCATCCGACAGCGCACCGATGTGGGCCGCGACGGCGCGCAAGGCATCTTCGCTGTAGCGCACAACCTGCTGCGGACGCAAGAACGTGTAGGCGCCGAGTCCCGACGAGAACCGCGACTGGCCACCGGTCGGCAGCACGTGGTTCGAGCCGGCCGCGTAATCACCAAGGCTCACCGGGGAGTGCGGGCCGATGAAAATGGCGCCGGCGTTCTCGATGTTCTCAAGTACAGCATCCGGTTCGCTCGTCTGAATTTCGAGGTGCTCCGGCCCGAACGCATTGCTGAACGCCGCGGCCGTGGCCAAATCGTCGACAAGCACGATCGCCGACTGCGTGCCCGAGAGCGAAGCGGTCACTCGCTCGCTGTGTGTCGTCGACACGGCAAGCTCGTCGAGGCGGGCTTCGACGGCGGCGGCCAGCGCCGGGGAGTTTGTCACCAGCACCGCGGCGGCGAGTTCGTCGTGCTCGGCCTGGCTGACCAGGTCGGCTGCGACAAACGCGGCGTCGGCGTTGTCATCGGCGATCACGAGGATGTCGGTCGGCCCGGCTTCGGCGTCGATCCCGGTCTGCCCACGCACGAGGCGCTTCGCCGCAGCGACGTAGACGTTGCCGGGGCCGGTGACGAGCTGCACGGGGTCGAGTCCGAGGTCTGGCACGCCGTAGGCGAATGCGCCGACCGCGCCGGCCCCGCCCATGGCGTAAATCTCGTCGACGCCGAGGAGCCCGGCGACGGCAAGGATGGTCGGGTGCACGCGGCCGCCGAAGTGGCTCTGCGGCGGTGAGGCGAGGGCGATCTGGGAGACCCCGGCGACCTGGGCCGGAACGACATTCATCACGACGCTCGACGGGTAGACGGCCTTGCCGCCGGGAACGTAGAGGCCCACTCGGTGGATCGGCTGCCAGCGTTGGGTGATTTCGGCGCCGTCGGCGATCGTGGTCGTGACGCGCGGCGGCACCTGGGCAGCACTGGCCAGGCGCACACGCCTGATCGTCTCTTCGATGGCGATGCGCACCGCCGGATCGAGGGCGGCCACTGCCTCTGCAATCTGCTCAGCGGGAACTCGCACATGCTCGGGGCGCACTCGGTCGAGGCGCTCGGCCTGGTCGAGCAGCGCGGCAACGCCGCGCGTTCGCACATCTGCGATCAGTTCGGCCGCGACGTCGCTGGCGACGGCGACATCGGTCAGTGCACGCGGCACAGCGGCGAGCAGTTCGGCCGGGCTGAGCCGGGTTCCGCGGAGGTCAATGGTCTGGATCATCCCAGCTAGCCTATCCGCGAACTTTCCGCACTGGGGATTAGGCTCGATCTGAAAGAGAGTGCTGCATCTGAATGAATAGTTCCCTCACACCCCGGCCACAGGATGCCGATCCGCGACCGGACGCCACTCCTCCCCCGCTCGACGCTTCAGAGCCCGTCGACCTCGCCGCCTTCAAGCATGCGTTCCGTCGTCATGCGGCCGGCGTCGCAGCGGTCACGGCCCTGGCCCCGGATGGCTCGCCCGTCGGCTTCACCGCCACCTCGTTGGCCTCGCTCTCCGCGGTTCCGCCGCTCGCCACGTTCAACATGGCGCGCTCAGCGAGCACCTGGCCGGCAATTGTTGAGAGCGACCGGGTGATCATCCACATGCTCGGCGCCCGCAATCGGGCGGTGGCAGAGCTGCTGGCCGGACCACATGCCGCTCGCTTCATCGGCGACCACTGGCATCCGGGACCGTTCGGATTGCCGCTGCTGAACGGCGTCACGTCATGGATGGTCGGCCGGATCATCGAGCGTGTGCCGGTGCACAACAACGCGGTCGTGGTGGTGCAGATCGAGAGCGGCGGAATGGGCGTCGACGACGAAGCGCTGCTCTACCACGAGCGCACTTTCCGCACGCCGGGCGCTGCCGTCTAGCCAGCGGGTTCCCCCGCGTCTCCTTCGCCGAGCTTGACACGTGCGGTCGAGTTGCCCTGGTCTACCGCTCAAACTCGACCGGAACGGGCAAGCTCGGCGCGAGTGCACGGTTGACGCGCGCGTCACTTCCGAGCGTTGGCCGACTTCGCCTCGGCGCGACGGCGGCGGCGTTCGGCCTCGGCCACGGCGGCTTGCTCAGGTGTCGGCGCGGTTCCGCCGAGGTGTGCCGGTTGCCACCAGGCGCCGGTCCCGTCTTCGGGGTAGTCCCGCTGGAGCCCGTCGACCAAATCTTGCAGCGTCGCATGCAGTTCTGCGGTGAGCTGGTGAGCGTCGGCGTCTGGCGCGACGCTGATCGGCTTTCCCACCGAAAAAGCGACGGGAACGGTGAAACGCTCTCTCAAGGCCGGCTTGTGATTCTTCGTCATGAGGCGGTGACCGCCCCAGACGGCGATCGGAATGACCGGCACGCCGGACTCGGCCGCCATCCGGATCGCGCCGCTCTTCAGTTCGCGTACCGTGAATGAGGCGTTCACTCCCCCCTCGGGAAACACGCCGAGCAGTTCGCCGGCACGCAGGGCCGCAACGGCCTGTGCATAGGCCTCGGCACCATGCTCCATGTTGACCGAGATGTGTCCCATGCCGCGCAACAGCTTCCCGACGATGGGCTGCTTGAACGCTCCTTCCTTGGCCATGAAACGGATGCGCCGACGGTTGCGATGCCACATCATCCATTCGGTGAGCGCGAAGTCGAGGTAGCCGAAATGAGTGATCGCAAGAACTGCCCCGCCGGTGTCCGGGAGGTTCTGAAGACCGCGGGGCAGGGGTTTCACCCGCAGGAGCCCGAACAACGCGCGACCGACCCCGATCGCAAGGGTGTAGACCGGCTCGCTCCGTCGCTTCGTCATGCTGCAAGGGTAGCCCCGGTCGCTGAAGTTCGGCGGCGAGCCTCCGCACCCCGTTCTCGGGTCATGCTGCCCGCTCACACCCTTCGCAACAGCACGCGACAGCAGTAGCCTGGCCGCATGTCGGATGCGCTCACCGCCGGGTGGCACGAGTTCTACGTGGCGCTGGCCGGAGCCGCTGCGGCACTAGCCGGTCTGGTCATGGTGGCGATTTCGGTCAACATCAAAGAAATCATCGCCGGTCCAACGTTGCCGGCGCGCGCCGGAGCTGCCGTAGGGTCACTCGTTCTCATCGTCGTGATTGCCGCCGTCGGACTGATCCCCGGACAGACCTCGACGGCACTCGGCGTCGAGATCCTGCTGGGCACACTCGTCGCTTCCGCCCTGCATCTGATGTCGTTGCGGCATGTGGTCAGGGTCGGCGCGAGCTCGCGGGCAAATCGGATCGCACGCATCCCGCTGACGCTCGCGCAACTGCTGCCGTTGCTGATTGGCGCCGCGCTGCTGATCGCCGGGGCTCCCGTCGGCCTCGGCTGGATCGCGGCCGGCATGCTGCTCACGATCATCGGATCGATGCTCGATGCCTGGGTGCTGATGGTCGAGATTCGGCGCTGACCGCCGCGGGTCAAACATCGGGATGCAACCGGAACGTTCCTCCACAGGTGGGCTGTTCGAGAAGTTACTCACGGATCTGCGGTATCCGGGTTTCGGCTCTTCCCCTTTTTCTAGTCTGGGAGTATGCAAAATCTCACCGATCAGCTCCGGCAGGCGGCCCTCGCGTCCGCTGAAATCGGTGACGGTGCGGCCGGGTATGCGGCACTTTCTGATGTGGACTTGCTGGAGTCGCAGACGCAGCTCGGCCTGATCCGGCGGTCGTTTGAGACGCATGCGGCGTGGGCGGCCGGGGAGATCGCTCGCCGCTCCTCCCGGGAGCTCGGCTTTTCGGGGTTGGCGCAACGGAACGGGTTCCTCTCGCCGGTGGAGTTGATTCAGTCGGCGACCGGCGGCACCCGCGCCGAGGCGGTGAAACTGGTCGCGGTCGGCACCCTGCTCACCCAGACCGAGGCCGCCGAGGAGCTGCAGCAGGAGTTGCGGCAGGCCGACCCGGACTCCCTGACCGACGAGCAGCGGGCCGCACTGGCCGGTCTGGCCGCCCCCTGGCTGGCCGTCGTCGCGGGGGCGGTGCGCGCCGGGACCCTGTCGGTGGATGCGGCGGAGGCGATCCGCAAAGGGCTCGGCGAGATCGACCCGGGCGTGCCCGCTGCGAAGCTCGCCGCCGCCGCGGAGTTCCTGCTCGGCGAGGCCGGGACACTCAACGCCGACCAGTTGCTCCGCCGGGCCCGGCGTTTGCGCGACCAGTTGGATGCGGAGGGAATTGCCCGGCGGGAGAAGACCCAGCGGGATGCGCGCAGTTTCCGGATCTGGCGGCAACCCGACGGCATGTACCGGGTGTCCGCGCTGCTGCCGCCGGAGGACGGCCGCCTCGTCGAGTTGATCGTCGACGGCGCCACGTCCCCGCGCCGCGGCGGACCCCGCTTCGTCGACCCGCGCACCCAGGCCCGCGCCGACGCGCTCCGCGACGACGAGCGCAGCGTCGAGCAGATCGCGGCGGACACGATCCTGGCGCTGTTGCAGATCGCGGCCGAGGCCGACCCGAACACAGTGTTCTTCGGCCGCCGGCCGACCGTGCGGGTGCTCGTCACCGAACACGACCTCACTCACACGATCCCGGGCCCCGCCTTCCGGAACCGGGTCGGTCAGACGCCCGCCGGTCAGACGTCCGTCGGATCCCCAGCCGGGCCGACCGCGACCTGCACCGACCCTCCCGGAGACATCCCGTTCCCTCCCGGGCACGGGCAGATCGAGGGGCACCCCGATCCGGTCTCGATGGAAACCGTGAACCGCCTGCTCTGCTCCGGACTCACCGGCATCGAGTTCGACGACGACGGTCAATGCATCAACGTCGGCCGCGACCAACGCCTCTTCACCGCACGGCAACGCACCGGGCTCGCCGCCCGGGACGGCGGCTGCCGCTGGCCCGGCTGCGACAAACCCGCCTCCTGGAACGAAGCACACCACATCGACCACTGGAAAGCCGAACACGGCAAAACCGATCTCGCCGACGGCATCCTCCTCTGCAAAGCCCACCACCTGCTGCTGCACAACAACGGCTGGCACATCCGGCGCACCGGAGCCGACTACTGGCTCATCCCACCGGTCGCCCTCGACGCCGACCAGACCCCGATCCCGATGCCGAGCAAGAGCCCGCTGATGTTGGAACTCTTCCCGCCGAATCGCCCCGCGACGCGGCCCCGACGGCAACCCCCGGAACAACCCACGCAGCGGCCCGCTCAGCACCCGGCGGCGTACTCCGCGCAGCAGGCGGCGCCGCCACCCGCCCGACGGGCCGGCTGACCGGTGGTTGAGCCTGCCGAGCGATGTACTGAGCTTGTCGAAGTGACCTCCGCCGGCCGACTCGCGCAACGCACCCACCGCCACAGATCGGCGCACTCGGTCTCGACAAGCTCGAGCAACGGAACGAGGCCGCGCGAAGCGGACGTCACTCCCGTTGATCGAAGAGCAGCCAACGGAGTCTGCCGCATCTCGAGATCCCGCGAGCCGATCCTTGAACCGGTGTTTGCGTCTGAACGTTCCCAGATCAGATCACGTCAGGCAGTACGGACCGAGCAAACTCTTCAGCTCACCGAACAGGTCAGGACTCACCTTCACCCGATACGGCAACTCGAACACACGAGCCACATCACCCTTCACCAGCTTCAACCGCAACTCAGCCGAGCCGGTGTGCCTCTGCAACACCTCAGCCAATGCCCGCACCGTCACCTCGGTCGCCCGGTTTTCAAACAGGGTGATCGAGAGCTGCCCGGCCTCGTCGACCTGACCGAGTTCCGGCGCAAAAACGCTGTAAGCGTGCAGGTTCATTCCGTCATCGCGCATGCTCACCCGGCCACGCACGACGACAATGGTGTCGCTGATCAGGTCAGGAGCGAACTCTTGATACGCCTTGCCCATGAACATCGCGGTGATCTCACCGCTGAAGTCTTCGACATCGATCATGCCGTACTGGTTGCCCGACTTCTTGGCCACCCGGTGCTGCACCCCGGTGATCAGTCCGGCAACGGTGACCGTGTCGCCGTCCTGCGTCGCCTCAGAAGCCATCAAATCCGCGATCGTCGTGCTGGCGTGCTTGGCGAGCGGAATCTCTAGTCCGGCCAGCGGATGGTCGGAGACATAGAGCCCGAGCATGTCACGTTCGAACGCGAGCTTTTCTTTCTTGCTCCACTCCGGACGGTCGGGCACCTTCTCGGTGGCCTGCGTCTCGTCGTCGAACAGGCTGTCGAAGTCGAAACCCACGTTGCCATGCGCTTCGTCACGTTTGATCTTGACCGCCGACTCGACGGCCGACTCGTGAATCTCGACCATCGCACGCCGCGTCGCCCCGAGTGAGTCGAAC
Source organism: Leifsonia sp. 10L418 (assembly GCF_056395445.1). Classification (NCBI taxonomy): domain Bacteria; kingdom Bacillati; phylum Actinomycetota; class Actinomycetes; order Micrococcales; family Microbacteriaceae; genus Leifsonia; species Leifsonia sp. 10L418. Next base: position 309,210 of record NZ_JBFTJN010000003.1, read on the forward strand.
GCACCGGCCTTCACGAGCGATTCGATGGTTCGTTTGTTAGCGACCTGAATCGGAACCTTGGCCAGGAAGTCGTGGAACGACTCGAACCTGCCCTTTTCCTTGCGCGCCTCGCGGATCGCATCCACCACGTTGAATCCGACGTTGCGCACGGCGCCGAGGCCGAAACGGATGTCGGTGCCGACGGCGGCGAAGTAGCCGATTGACTCGTTGACATCGGGCGCCATCACCTGGATGCCCATGCGACGACACTCATTGAGGTAGAGCGCAAGCTTGTCGCGGGAGTCGCCGACACTGGTCAGCAGCGCGGCCATGAACTCGGCCGGATAGTGCGCCTTGAGGTACGCGGTCCAGTAGGAGAGCACGCCGTAGGCCGCCGAGTGCGCCTTGTTGAAGGCGTAGTCGGAGAAGGGCAGCAGGATGTCCCAAATGGTCTTGATCGCCTCGGGACCGTAGCCGTTGGAGACCATGCCGGCGGAGAAGCCCTCGAACTGCTTGTCCAGCTCTGACTTCTTCTTCTTGCCCATCGCGCGGCGCAACAGGTCGGCTTGACCGAGCGAGAAGCCGGCGAGCTTCTGCGCGATCGACATGACCTGCTCCTGATAGACGATCAGGCCGTAGGTGCCGCCGATGATGTCTTTCAGCGGCTCTTCAAGCTCGGGATGGATCGGAATGATCTCCTGCAGCCCGGTCTTTCGCAGCGCATAGTTGGTGTGCGAGTTCGCGCCCATGGGGCCCGGACGATAGAGCGCGATGACGGCCGAGATGTCTTCGAAGTTGTCAGGCTTCATCGAGCGCAGCAGTGCGCGCATCGGCCCGCCGTCGAGCTGGAAGACGCCGAGCGTGTCGCCGCGGGCGAGCAGCTCGTAGGCCAGCGGGTCGTCGAGCAGGAGGTCTTCGAGAATCGGGCGGTGCCCGCGGTTCTCTTCGATGTTGTCGAGGGCGTCATCAAGGATGGTGAGGTTGCGGAGCCCCAGGAAGTCCATCTTGATCAGCCCGAGCGACTCACAGGCCGGGTAGTCGAACTGGGTGACGATCTGGCCGTCGGCCTCACGCTTCATGATCGGGATGATGTCGATCAACGGATCGCTCGACATGATCACGCCGGCGGCGTGCACGCCCCATTGGCGCTTGAGGTTTTCGAGTCCGAGGGCCGTGTCGAAGACGGTTCGAGCTTCGGGGTCCGATTCGATCACCCCGCGGAAGTCGACCGCTTCCTTGTAGCGCGGGTGGTCTTTGTCGAACATGCCGGTCAGCGGCACGTCTTTACCCATGATGGCGGGCGGCATCGCCTTGGTGAGCTTGTCGCCCATTCCGAACGGGAAGCCGAGCACCCGCGAGGAGTCCTTGAGCGCCTGCTTGGCCTTGATCGTGCCGTAGGTGACGATCTGGGCCACGCGCTCATCGCCGTACTTCTCGGTGACGTAGCGGATGACCTCGCCGCGACGACGCTCGTCGAAGTCGATATCGAAGTCGGGCATGGAGACGCGGTCGGGGTTCAGGAACCGCTCGAAGATCAGTCCGTGAACCAGCGGGTCGAGGCCGGTGATACCCATGGCGTATGCCGCCATGGAGCCGGCGCCAGAACCACGGCCGGGGCCGACCCGGATGCCCTGCTGATTCGACCAGGCGATGAAGTCGGCAACCACCAGGAAGTAGCCGGGGAAGCCCATCTGGGTGATGACCCCGACCTCATAGTCGGCTTGCTTTCGCACGTCGTCGGGAATGCCGTTCGGGTAGCGCTTCAGGAGGCCGACCTCGACCTCTTTGATGAACCAGCTCTCCTCGTTCTCCCCGTCAGGCGTCGGGAAGCGCGGCATGTAGTTGGCTTTGGTGTTGAACTCAACCTCACACCGCTCCGCGATGAGCAGGGTGTTGTCGCAGGCGTCCGGGTTGTCGCGGAAGATGTGCCGCATCTGCGCGGCGGTCTTCAGGTAGAACTCGTCGGAGTCGAACTTGAACCGGTTCGGGTCGTCGAGCGTCGACGCCGACTGCACGCAGAGCAGAGCGGCGTGGGCGGTGGCGTCGTGGGCGTGCGTGTAGTGCAGGTCGTTGGTGGCAACGAGCGGCAAGTTAAGCTCTTTGGCCAGACGCAGCAGATCGCTCATCGTGCGGCGTTCGACATCGATGCCGTGATCCATGACCTCGCAGAAGTAGTTCTCTGCACCGAAGATGTCGCGCAGCTCGCCGGCGGCCTTCTTCGCCTCGTCGTACTGCCCGAGACGCAGGCGGGTCTGCACCTCGCCACCGGCGCATCCGGTTGTGCCGATCAGACCCTTCGAGTACTGGCTGAGAAGCTCACGGTCCATGCGCGGCTTGAAGTAGTAGCCCTCGAGCGACGCCCGCGATGACAACCGAAACAGGTTGTGCATGCCCTCTGTGGTCTCCGAGAGCAGGGTCATGTGCGTGTACGAGCCGGCGCCACCGACGTCGTCGCGGCCCTGAGCGTTCGAGCCCCACTTCACGCGGGTCTTGTCGCTGCGGTGCGTACCGGGCGTGATGTACGCCTCGGTGCCGATGATCGGCTTGATGCCCGCCTCGGTGGCGGTACGCCAGAAGTCGAACGCTCCGAACATGTTGCCATGGTCAGTCACCGCGACAGCGGGCATCCCCTGCTCGACGGCCGCGCTGATCAGGGGCTTTACCCGGGCGGCACCGTCAAGCATCGAGTACTCGCTGTGCACGTGGAGGTGAACGAACGAATCACTCTGAGATGACAAGGACTGCTCCGAAATGCTGAGGATGGGTGATGAACTAGCTTAACCTTCATCGCGCAAGACGCGGAGGGCGTGGGCCAAATCCGAAGGGTAATCGGAGGTGAAGGTGACCCACTCCCCCGTCTCCGGGTGGTTGAACGCCAACTGCTTGGCGTGCAGCCACTGGCGGGTCAGGCCGAGTCTGGCCGAGATCGACGGGTCGGCGCCATACATGGCGTCACCGACACACGGATGCCGCTGAGCGGCCATGTGCACACGGATCTGGTGGGTGCGCCCGGTCTCCAGGTGCACTTCGAGAAGTGAAGCGAACGGAAATGCCTCGAGCGTCTCGTAGTGGGTGATGGCGTGCTTGCCGTCGGCGATGACCGCGAACTTCCAGTCGGACCGCGGATGACGGCCGACCGGCGCGTCGATGGTGCCGGAGAGAGGATCGGGGTGGCCTTGCACGACCGTGTGGTAGATCTTCTCCACCTCACGGTCGTGGAACGCACGCTTCAGCGCCGTGTAGGCCGCCTCCGATTTCGCCACGACCATCAGTCCGCTGGTTCCGGCGTCGAGTCGGTGCACGACACCGGCTCGCTCGGCGGCACCCGAGGTGGAAATACGGTATCCAGCGGCGGCGAGGGCGCCGACCACCGTGGGTCCGGTCCAGCCGACGCTCGGGTGAGCCGCGACTCCGGCCGGCTTGTTCACCACGACCATGCTGTCGTCGTCGTAAACGATCGTGAGATCGGGAACCGCCATCGGAACGATGGAGATCTCTTCCTTCGGCTTCCAATTCACTTCGAGCCAGCCACCGGCACGCAGACGGTCAGACTTGCCGACGACGGTGCCGTCGAGCAGCACGCCGCCGGCTTCGGCGACATCTGCCGCGAAGTTTCGGGAGAACCCGAGGAGTTTCGCCATGCCGGCGTCAACCCGCACGCCTTCGAAACTGTCAGGAAGGAAGAGGGAACGAGATTCCATGCCGGCGATCAAGACTCAGTTCTGGGTTGGGGGTCTGCGGGGCTTTCGGTGCCGCCGTCCACAGACGCATCGGCATCCGCTTCACCGTCGGGAGCGGCGGAATCAGTCTCGACTGCAGCCGCCGAACCCGTGTCAGCGCCCGGCTTGGGCAGTCGTTCGCCGTCGAGCCCGATGCCACGAATCGTGAGGATCATGAAGATCGTCATGCTCGTGACGATGCACATGTCTGCCACGTTGTAGATGGCGGGAATCAGCCACGGGGTGGAGAGAAAGTCGATCACATGGCCGACGCCGAAACCCGGGGGGCGCAGCAGCCGGTCGGTGAGATTGCCGAGCACACCGCCGAGCAGCAGGCCGAAGACCAGCGCCCAGGCGATCGAGCGGATGCGTCCCGCGAACCAGATGATGAAGATGACGACTGCAGCGGCGAGGATCGAGAAGATCCAGGTCATTCCACTGGCGAGAGAGAATGCCGCGCCGGGGTTCCGGACGAAGTGCAATTGAAGCACTCCGCCCAGAACCGGCACAACCGAACCCTCGGTCATGTTGGCGACAACAATGGCCTTGCTGATTTGATCCAGCGCATATGCGCCCAGCGCTACACCGACGAGAACGAAGAGAGCGCTGAAGCTGACCTTCGTGCGAGTGTTAGGCGCCAAAGCCCGAGAAGCTTGACTTCGGGGCGTTGGAGTCCGCGCCGGCGCCAACCGGTGATGCGGAGTCAAGCTCCTGGAGCTGACCCTCGATGTAGCTCTTCAGCTTCTGGCGGTACTCGCGCTCGAACGTGCGCAGTTCATCGATCTTGTTTTCGAGAACCGAACGCTCCTGGTCGAGAGCAGCAATCTGAGCACGCTGACGAGCTTCTGCCTCGGCAACGACGCGAGCCGCAGTGGCGTGACCCTCGGCGATCAAGGCGTCGCGCTTCTCAGCGCCTTCCTTGACGTGCTCTTCATGCAGGCGACGTGCCAGCTGAAGCAGGTTGGTGGTACCGGCGGTCTCGTCGGCAGCTTCGGCGACGACAGGAGCCTTGACGGGCTCCGGAACAGCGACGGGCTCGGGAGCGGCAACGACCACGGGAGCGGCAACGGTGGCTGCGGCACGAACCGGCTCGGCTACCTGGCCGCCGCCTGCGGCGACCTGAGCCTTCAGCTCTTCGTTTTCCGCGGTCAGGCGGCGCAGTTCGACAACGACCTCGTCGAGGAAGTCATCAACCTCGTCCTGGTCGTATCCCTCACGGAACTTTGTGGACTGGAACCGCTTGTTGACTACATCTTCCGGAGTTAGCGCCATGGCTTTCCACCCTTAGAACTTGAGTTGCGAACAAAAGAGAACAATTACCGGTCAAGAATACATGGATAGACCATGTGACTTGGCTGAGCCGGCCCCGGTGAGTCGGCAGACCGTCAACTCGGTGTGATTCAGATCAGGCCAGTCGCGTGAGCAACGGCACGACGTACATGGCGACGATGCAGCAGAGCATGGTGAGGCTCCAGCCGAAGTCGAACGAGATTTGACCGACCGACAACGCCGGCATGATCCGGCGAAAAAACTTGATCGGCGGGTCAGTGACGGCGTAGACCACTTCAATAACCACGAGTCCGAAGCCGTGCGGGCGCCACGAGTGGTTGATTCCGCGCACTAGGTCGACGATGAATCGACCCCAGAGCACGAAGAAATAGATCAGGAGGAGGAAATAGAGAAGATTTCCTAGAAGAACGACGAAGAACACGAACTAATGCTACGACTGCGCGAAGAACGACGCCTCGGCGTCTGCGTCTTCATCGGAGTTTTCGCCCGAAACGACCACGTGCGACGGCGACAGCAGGAACACCTTCGAGGTCACGCGCTCGATCTTGCCGTAGAGGCCCTGCGAGAGGCCACTGGCGAAGTCGATGAGGCGACGAGCATCTGCATCGCTCATCTGCGAGAGGTTGATGATGACGGGGATGCCGTCGCGGAAGGACTCGGCGATGGCCTGGGCGTCGCGGTACTGGCGCGGGTGCACAGTCAGGATCTCGTTCATCTCTGACGCGGCAACGCTGCGCGGCGCTGCAGTCTTGTGCAATGGCGTGACGGGGGCGCGACCCGGAGTCGCTGCGGCGCTCGGCGCCTGCACGGCGACAGGGGCGTGACCGACAGGAGTGCCCGCTGCGGCGACCTGAGAGTTGGCCGGCGCCTCATACTCCAGCTCTTCGTCTGCAAGACCCAGGTAGACCATGGTTTTCTTGAGCGGGTTGGACATCAAAACCTCCGTGTTGGTAATGCTTGTGGTTCGAGATTAACGCTCGCTCGGGCGATTGCCCGTGATTGCCGATCCAATTCTCAGGTGTGTCGCACCTTCGGCGATGGCATCGGCGTAGTCCGCCGACATCCCCATCGACAACTTCGTGGCGTCGGGTGCAAGCTGCTGCACCCTCTCGCCGAGCTGCCGCACCTGAGCAAACGCTGCACGTGGCGCGGCGTCGAGCGGAGCAACGGCCATCAGGCCGAGCAAACGCAACCCCGGAGTCTCGAGAACCCGCTCGACCAGTGGCAGCAACGCGTCGGGAGACACGCCGCCACGGGCCGGGTCGTCGGTGAGGTTGACCTGCACGAAGGCATCGACGACCGATTCGGTGGAGGCCAAGGCCGTCACCAACGATTCCCGGTCGACCGCATGAATGACGTCGGCATAGGCGCGCACCTGGCGCGCCTTCTTGCCTTGCACCTGGCCGATGAAATGCCAGCGCAGATCGAGCGCCGCGAGCTCCTGGGCTTTCGCCTGTGCCTCTTGGTGCCGGTTCTCACCGATGTCGTGAATGCCGAGTTCGGCCAGCGCCCGAATGAGGCCGGCAGGATGAAACTTGGTCACGACGATCGTGGTGACCTCGCCGGGCGAGCGCCCGGCCTGGCGAACGGCATCCGCCACGCTGTCCTGCACCACAGCGAGTCGCTCTGCCAGCCCGGGAAAGGATGACAGAGCCGATTCGCCCTGAGGTGTTGCCGTCACGTGATGTACCTGATGTCTTCGACGAAGAGAGCCGGCTCTACTTGAGGAAGTCGGGGATGTCGATGTCGTCTGACTCTTCTTCGAAGGCCGGGTCGGCAACGGGAGCGCCGGCCTGCGAGTCAGTGGACATCCAGGCCGGAGACACAGTGTCGAACTGGCTGGAGTCGGTGGCGCCGGCCGGGGCGGCCAGCGCATCAGCGACAGCGGCACCGGTAGCGGCCGACGACGAGACACCGGCGGCGACGAGGTCGGCGCGGCGCACCTCGACAGCCTTGGCGCCGGGCTCTCCGCCGTCGAATCCGGCGGCGATGACCGTGACGCGCACCTCGTCGCCGAGGGTGTCGTCAATGACCGCACCGAAGATGATGTTCGCCTCGGGGTGGACTGCTTCCTGCACGAGGCGAGCAGCGTCGTTGATCTCGAAGATTCCGAGGTTCGAGCCGCCCTGGATCGACAGGAGCACGCCGTGCGCGCCGTCGATCGAGGCTTCAAGCAGCGGGGAGGCGACGGCGAGTTCCGCAGCCTTGATGGCGCGGTCGGCACCGCGCGAGGAACCGATGCCCATCAAGGCCGAACCGGCGCCCTGCATGACCGACTTGACGTCGGCGAAGTCGAGGTTGATCAGACCGGGGGTCGTGATCAGGTCGGTGATGCCCTGCACACCGGCGAGCAGAACCTGGTCGGCGGTGGAGAACGCCTCGAGCATGCTGATGCCGCGGTCGCTGATCTCGAGCAGGCGGTCGTTGGGCACGACGATGAGAGTGTCGACCTCGTTCTTGAGGGTGGCGACACCGGTCTCGGCCTGAGCCTGGCGACGCTTGCCCTCGAAGCCGAACGGCTTGGTGACGACACCGATGGTGAGCGCGCCGATCGATTTGGCGATGCGGGCGACAACCGGTGCTCCACCGGTTCCCGTTCCGCCACCTTCGCCGGCGGTCACGAAGACCATGTCGGCTCCGGCGAGAGCTTCTTCGATCTCTTCCGCGTGGTCTTCTGCAGCGCGGCGACCGACCTCGGGGTCAGCGCCGGCACCGAGACCGCGGGTGAGATCGCGACCGACGTCAAGCTTGACGTCGGCGTCGCTCATCAGCAGCGCCTGGGCATCCGTATTAATTGCAATGAACTCGACACCGCGAAGACCGAGCTCGATCATGCGGTTGACGGCGTTGACGCCGCCGCCGCCGATTCCGACAACCTTGATGACAGCGAGGTAGTTCTGGTTTGTTGACACGTGTCCGGTCCTCCGGTGAAACCTTAAACCTTTACTCGAAGTTTAAAGTTATGCTGAGTATGCAATTGCTGATTTCGAAGCTATTCGGGTGAGTGCCCACAATGGGGAGGCGCGCCCGCGTGTCGCGAAGTGTGGTCGAAACTCAACGCAGCACTGCGCTATCGGGTGAGGTGACGTCGTATTCTCCGACCGATCCGGGCGGATACGACACCATCAACGACGCGAGCACTGCCGCTTTGTCTTCAGAACGCTCCGCGCTCCCCCAGACGACGCGAGCACCACCGGCCAGGGTGAGCGTCACATCGTCGGTCGTCGCAGCGGTGACGGAATCGAGTTGGGTGCGGATGCCCTCCGGCAGCACGCGAATGACCGCGGCCGCGGCGGTGAAACCGGGGTGGCCGACACCGTTTGTCGCGGTGATCACCGGGTAACCCGGAACCCGCTCGGCCCCGGACTGCAGCACGACGCCCGCCGCATCGACCAGGTCGAATCCGGTCGGTGTGGCCAGGAGGCCGACGGGCACGCGTTCGACGACACGAACCACCAGGGTGTTCGGCGGCCGGCTCTCGGTGGAATAGCTCTGGATCAGGGTGAACGTCGACAGCTCGCGCTTGATCTGATCACCATCGACGATGGGCAGCGGCACCCCCACTTGGGAGGAAAGCGCGGCCTGGATGTCTGCGGCCGGAATGCGGTTGGTTCCGACGACCTCGATGGTCTTCAGCGCCATCAACGGGGAGTACGTGCCGACGACGACGAACGCCGCGAGGGCCAGAACGACTCCCCCGACGACGAGCCAGGTTCGGCGGCGTCGCCGGGACCGCCAGGTGAACCGGCGAACCTCGCCACGCTCGTAATGCTTGCGTGCCTTCGTCGCCGCCCGGAGCTGCTTGCGAGCAGCCGACGGTGTGAGTGCAGCCGGATCGTCGGTCTGGAGCTCTGACCCGGTGTGCGTGACGTCGCCTGTCGTGCCCGCAGTGCCCGCTGTGCCCGCTGTGGCGCGCGAACGCTTGGTCTTCGGCCAGGACAGCGTCGGCTTCTGTTTCGGCTTCTCGTCGGGGCGCTGCACGGCAACGACCGGTGCCCCAACCGGTGCCACGGTGACGACGGCCGGGGTTGCCGCCGACGGAAGCACCGGCAACGTGATGGGTTCGGTTGTCGCGGTGCTGAGGTCGCTCGCCACCGGCGTCGGGGCCGCCGGGACTACAGACGCCGCGGCATCCGTCGTCTTCCGCGTTCGACGTGGCTTCGGCACCGACGTGGCGACGCGCGGGGCCTCCGGTTCCGGAGTTGCCGGCCGATCCAGGCTCGGTGGCCGCTTCATGCGGCCGGGCGCATCATCCGCGCGTCCTGGTCAGGGATTCGAGAAGCTGGGGAACGATGCGGTTGACGTCGCCGCAGCCGAGGGTCACGACGAAGTCGCCGTCCTGGGCGATGCTGGCGAGGTAGTCGGCGGCATCCTGCCAGTCAGAGACGAAGGCGACCTTGGAGGGGTCGGCGAACTTCTCCGAGACGAGGGCTCCGGTCACGCCGGGTTCCGGGTCCTCGCGGGCGCCGTAGACGTCAAGCACGATGGTGTGGTCGGCGTTCTGCTCGAGCACGTCGGCGAACTCTTTGGCAAACAGGCGAGTGCGGCTGTAGAGGTGCGGCTGGTGCACGGCGATGATGCGGCCGGTGCCGACGACGGTGCGGGCCGCGGACAGAGCGGCGGCCACCTCGGTCGGGTGGTGCGCGTAGTCGTCGTAGACGCTGACGCCGCCGACGGTTCCGTGCAGTTCAAACCGACGGCCGGTGCCTCCGAAGGCGGAGATCGCCGCCAATGAGGCGGCGGGCTCGAATCCGAGTCCGACGAGCACAGCGAAGGCTCCTGCCGCATTGATGGCGTTGTGGCGACCCGGAACTCGCAGGGTGGCCGAATAGTCGGCACCGTTCCAGGCGACGCTGAACTGCACCGGGCCCTCGGTCACGATGCTGTGCACGCGCACATCGGCTGCGGCGTCCTCGCCGAAGGTGATCACGCGCTTGTCGACGAGCTTCTGCGTGACGGCCACGGCGCCGGAGTCGTCAGACGACACGACGACGAACTCGGAGGCCGACTGAGCGAACGAGACGAAGGCGGCTTCGAACGCTTCCACCGAGCCGTAGTGATCGAGGTGGTCGGGGTCGACGTTGGTGATCAGTGCGACAGCCGTGTTGTAGAGCAAGAAGGAACCGTCTGATTCGTCGGCCTCGACGACGAAGAGGTTGTCGCTGCCGCTCGCCGAACTGACGCCGAGAGTCTCGATCACGCCACCGTTGACGAAGCTCGGGTCTTGGCCGAGGCCGAGCAGGCCCGTCACGATCATCCCCGTCGACGTCGTCTTGCCGTGCGCTCCGGCCACGGACACGAGGCGCTGCTGCTTGACCAACCAGGCCAGCGCCTGTGCGCGGTGCAGCACCGGGATGCCACGCTCCAGCGCGAGAACATACTCGGGGTTGTCCTGCCAGAGGGCACCGGTCACCACGAGGGTGTCGGCGTCACCGACGTTCTTCGCGTCATGTCCGATGGCGATCGAGGCACCGAGAGCGCGAAGCGCCTCCACGTTCTCTGAGTCCTTCTGGTCGGAGCCGGTGACGGTGTGACCGGCGGCGAGGAACAAGCGGGCGATGCCACTCATGCCGGCTCCGCCGATGCCGACGAAGTGCACAGCGCCCAGGTTCTCGGGAATCGTGAGGGTGAGGTCTGGCTTAATCACGGGTGCGGTGCTCTTCTCTGCTTTTCGAAAACTGGCAATTCACAGTCGGGTGGATCTGAAAACGTGCAGCTCAATCCTGCCGCAATCCACGTTACGCGCCGACGGCTGGGAAGTCGGGATTGGTTACAGCGCGCGGTGAATCAGGGCGAGCATACGTTCCGCCCCGTCACGCACTCCCACGGATGCCGCCGCAGCGGCCATCGCGCTGATCTTCTGACGATCGGCAAGCAGTGGCACGAGTTCTGCGCGAACCCAGTCCGGCACGAAGGCTGCGTCGTCGACCAGGATTCCACCGCCGGCTTCCACAACGTCTGCCGCGTTGAACCGCTGCTCGCCGTTGCCGACCGGGTACGGAATGTACACGGCGGGAATGCCGAGCGCGGCAAGCTCGCAGACCGTCCCGGCGCCGGCGCGCGACACGGCGGCATCCGCGGCCGAGAGCGCGAGGTCCATCCGATCGCAATACGCGATCATCCGGTAGTGCGCCAGCTCGGGGTCGGACACCTCTGACTTCTCACCGGTGATGTGCAGCACCTGCCAGCCGGCGGCGATGATCGCTTCGGCCGACGACACCAGTGTCTGATTCAGCCGACGGGCGCCGAGCGAACCGCCGGTCACCACGAGGGTCGGTCGATCGGCGGCAAGCCCGAAGAACGCGAGCGCCTCCGGGCGAGCTGCGGCCCGGTCGAGATTCTCGATCTCGGGACGCAACGGCATGCCGACGAACTCCGCGTGCCGCAGGGGTGTGCCATGAAATGCAACGCCCACGTGGGTGCTGTACCGCGCGCCCAACTTGTTGGCCATTCCTGGTTTGGCGTTCGCCTCGTGAATCACGATCGGCACACCGGCCCGGCGCGCCCCGAGATAGGCGGGCGTCGAAACGTACCCGCCGAAGCCGACGACGACATCCACCGATCTGGTGCGGATCACGTCGGCGACCTGCTTGATGGCACTGTTGAACCGTGCGGGAAACCGAAGCGCCGCGCGATTCGGCCGGCGCGGAAACGGCACTTTCGGGATGACGATCAGTTCATAGCCGCGAGCGGGCACCAGTCGGGCCTCGAGGCCTTCGGCTGTGCCCAGCACGAGCACCGTCGAGGTGGGTTCTGCGGCGACGATGGCGTCGGCCACGGCGAGCAAGGGATTCACGTGACCCGCAGTCCCCCCACCGGCGAGAAGATACGTGGTCATGGGTGGAGCTCCTTCAGCGAAGTGTCGGTGCGGGCGAACGACAGCGCGATGCCGATCGCGAGCAGAGTCGTGAGCAGGGCTGTGCCGCCCGAGGAGATCAGCGGCAACGGAACCCCGAGAACGGGGAGGAGGCCGAGCACCACCGCAATGTTCACCATCGCCTGGCCGATGATCCAGACCAGAACGGTGGCAACGGTGATCCGCCCCTGAGCCGAGGTGCTTGCACGCATGATCCGAATCAGCGAGATCGCCAGGAGCACGAACATGAGAAGTACGACGATCGCACCGATCAGCCCGAGCTCTTCGCCGATGATGGCGAAAATGTAGTCGTTGTCTGCGGCCGGAAGCCACGACCATTTCGCCTTTGAATTGCCGAGGCCGACACCGGTCACTCCCCCATTGGCCAACGCCCACGTGCCGTGGAGCGGCTGCCAGCAGGCATCGGAGATCGAGCCGTTCACTTCGTCGCAGCCCTTGCCGATGAAGCTCATAATGCGGGTGAACCGGTTGGAACTGGAGAACGCGACGATCAACGCGAGGATGATCCCGGCGACGAGCGGGATAGCCAGCAATTTCAGTCTGACGCCGGCAAAGAAGAGCGCGCCGAACAGCAGGCCGGCCATGATGATGACGGTTCCGAGGTCTCCACCGATCAGCACGAGACCGACGGCGGCGCCACCGACTCCGAAGACCGGGATGAAGACATGGCGCCAGTCGTCGAGTTTGTCCTGTTTCTGCGCGAGGATCATGCCCAGCCAGATGACCAGGGCCACCTTGATGCCTTCAGAGGGCTGGAACTGCACGCTGCCGATGGTCAGCCAGTTGGTGTTGCCGGCGACGGTGTGACCGAGCGGGGTGAACACCACCAGTGCTTGGAGGAAACAGGCGACCAGAAGGGTCGGCCAGGCGATGCGCGCCCAGAACTTCGCCGGCATCCGACTGGCAATGAGCATGATCGGAATGCCGAGAAGGGCGAAACCTCCCTGACGCAAGAGCCCGCCGAAGAACCCGGTGTCATCGAGGTAGGACAGCACCGAGGACGACGACCACACCATGATCAGCCCGAAGGCGACGAGAAACAGCGTGGTGCCGAGAAGCAGAAAATAGTTGGCCGACTCAGCCCGAAAAACGCGGCCGAGCGAGATCCGGGCCGACGAGGCGGATGCCCGCACGGCGGCCTCGGCGTTCTCCAGCCCGGCGTCCCCTGCGTCCCCCGGCCTAGTCGCGCGCGTCCGAGGCGGATTCTTCACCCGCCTCACCTCCGAGATACTCGTGAACGGCCTCGGCGAAACGGGTGCCACGTTCGCTGTAGGAGGCGAACTGGTCCATTGAGGCGGCGGCGGGTGCCAGCAGCACGACGTCGCCGGCGCGGGCGAGTGATCCGGCGGCGTCGACGGCGGCCGGCATGACCTCGTCGAACACCTCGGTGTCGATTTCGATGACGGGCAGCAACGGAGCATGCCGGGCGAATGCCTCACGCAGGGCAACCCGGTCAACGCCGATGATGATCGCTGCGCGCAACCGGGAGACATGGCTGGCGACGAGGTCGTCGATGTCAACACCCTTGAGCAGCCCGCCGACCAGCCAGACCACCGAGTCGAAGGCGCGAAGCGAGGCATCCGCCGCATGCGGGTTGGTCGCCTTCGAATCGTCGACCCAGCGGATGTCGCGAACGACGCTCACCACCTCGATGCGATGCGCATCGAGCCGGAAGGTTTCAAGAGCAAGGCGGATCTGTGCCGGAGTGACACCGAACGATCGCGCGAGCGCACTTGCGGCGAGGATGTTCGACACGATGTGGGCGGCCGACAGCCCGGCCGCAGCCAGGTCGTCGACCGTCGTCAACTCGAGTGCCTCGTTGAATCGTTCGGGGAGGAATGCACGGTCGCAGAGGATGCCGTCGACGATTCCGAAATCACTGGGGCCGGGAGCGCCGAGGCCGAACCCGATCGCCCGGGCGCCTTCTTGCACGTCAGCTTCTTCGACCATCTCGCGGGTCGCCTCATCGGCCTTGTTGTAGACGCAGGCGGTGATCGTGTTCGCGTAGACGGTCGCCTTCGCCGCCCGGTAGGCGGCGGCGGAGCCATGCCAGTCGATGTGGTCGTCGGCGATGTTGAGGCATACGCTCGCCCACGGCACGAGGGCACCGGGACCGCTCGTCGGCAGATAGTGAAGCTGGTAGCTCGAGAGCTCGACGACGAGCACGTCCCAGCCTTGGGGGTCGCGAATCGCGTCGAGCACGGGAATGCCGATGTTGCCGCAGGGTGCGACCCGGTGCCCGGCGGCGGCCAGCATGGTGGCCGCCATCTGCACGGTCGTCGTCTTGCCGTTGGTTCCAGTGACCAGAATCCATTCGGCGGGCGTCCCGACCTTGTCGCGCAGACGCCAGGCGAGTTCGATGTCGCCCCAGACCGGAACCTCGTTCGCCTGTGCCCATTCGAGCAGGGTGTGATCGGGATGGTAGCCGGGCGAGACGACGATGACCTCCGGACGGAGATCAACCAGCTCGGTCGGGATCTCATCGGAGTCGGCTTGCACCAGGCGCGCACCGATCACCGGGATCAACTGCGCGCGTTCGGTGCTGATGTCGGAGGCCACGACGAGAACATCGGCGCCGAGCTCGGCCAGGGTGTCGGCCGCGGCGAAGCCCGTCACGCCGAGCCCGAGCACTGCGACCTTCAGATCGGTCCAGTCTGAGTGCCAGCTGGTCAAAGTATCGAGACGGGTCATGGGGTGCGCGACAGCCATTCGAGATAGAAGGTTCCGACGCCGGCGGCCACGAGCAAGCCACCGATGATCCAGAATCTCACGACGACGGTGACTTCCGCCCAGCCCTTGAGCTCGAAGTGGTGGTGGATCGGGCTCATCAAGAAAATCCGCTTGCCATGGGTGACCTTGAAGTAGGCACGTTGCACGATGACCGAGCCGGTCTCGATGACGAAGAGACCACCGATCAGGATGAGCAACAGCTCGGTGCGGCTGAGAATCGCGAGAGCAGCCAAGGCGCCACCGATGGCGAGCGAACCGGTGTCACCGAGAAAGATCTTTGCGGGCGAGGTGTTCCACCAGAGAAACCCGATCAGACCGCCGACGATGGCCGCCGAGACAATGGCCAGGTCGAGCGGGTCGCGCACGTCGTAGGCACGGTAGAGGTCGCTGATGTCCGCTCCCCCGAACCGTGCCTGATTCGACTGCCAGAATCCGATGATGATGAACGAACCGATCGAGAGGATCGATGCGCCGGTTGCGAGACCGTCGAGACCGTCGGTCACATTAACGGCGTTCGAGGTGCCGGCGGCGATCAGGCAGACCCAGATGACGAACAGGATGGTGCCGGCGATCGCGCCGAGCGCCATGAAGTCGATCGGCAGGTCGCGCAGAAACGAGATATGTGTGGAGGCCGGGGTCACCCCGTACTTGTTCGGGAATTGCAACGACAACCAGGCGAAGGTGCCGGCCACAATGACCTGGCCGATGATCTTCTGCCAGCCGCCCAGCCCGAGGCTGCGCTGCTTTCTGGTCTTCAAGAAATCGTCGACGAACCCGACGAAGCCGAGGCCGACCATCATGAACAGCACGAGGAGTGGGGAGGCGGGGATATGCGATCCGGTCACCCACATCGCCGTGAAATAGCTGATGACGGCGCCCAGGATGATGATGATTCCACCCATGGTCGCGGTTCCCCGCTTGGCGTGATGGCTCTGCGGGCCGTCGTCGCGAATGAACTGTCCCCAGCCGATCTTGTGGAACAGCCGGATGAACAGCGGGGTCAGGAAGAGCGTGAAGGCGAGCGACAGGGCTCCGGCAATCAGTAGGGCTCTCACGAGAACAATTCTCCCAGTCGGTCGCCCAGGAAGCGTAAGCCTGCGGAGTTCGATGATTTAACCAACACCAGATCCCCCGGCTTTACTGTGTTGCGCAGCAATTCGAAGGCACTCTCCGGCGTGTCGGCGAAGAGTGATTCGCCATCCCAGGAGCCCTGGTTGATGGTGCTGATGTGCATGCGGCGGGCCGCGGAGCCCACGACGATGATCTGCGAAATGTTCAACCGCACGGCGAGCAGACCGATCAGGTCGTGCTCCTCCCCGGCCAATTCGCCCAGTTCACTCATCTCGCCGAGAACAGCGATCGTGCGCTGCCCGGGAGCTTTGATCTGCGCCAGGGTCTTCAGAGCTGCGGCCATCGAGTCGGGGCTGGCGTTGTAGGCGTCGTTGATGATCGTCACGCCGTCTTTACCGCCCATGACCTCCATGCGCCAGCGTTCTGCGGTCTGCACCGATTCGAGCGCCGACACGATGTCATCGATCGGCACACCGAGCAGCTCGGTCGTCGCGGCGGCGGCCAACGCGTTCATCACGTGGTGTTCACCGAGAACCTTGAAGGCGACCTGGCGCGATTCGCCGTTGGCCAGATGCAGCGTGAAGCGGGTGCCCTGCGCCGACGCGTGAACGTCGGTGGCGCGCACGGCCGGGGCCGCATTCTCGCCTGATGCGGTGAGCAGCGGGCTGTCGAGACCGAACCAGGTGATCCGGGCGGAGGTGTGCTCGGCCATCGGTGCCACGCGGGGGTCGTCGGCGTTCAGCACCGCGACATCCGTCGGAAGCAGGTCGGTGACCATCTCCGTCTTGGCGCGCACGGTCGCTTCGATGCCGCCGAATTCTCCGGCGTGCGCCAACCCCACCTTCAGCACGATGCCGATGTCAGGTCGCGCCATGCGCACCAGGCGTGCGATTTCGCCGACGCCGCTGGCGCCCATCTCGGCGACGAGAAACTGGGTCTCTTCGGTCAGCTCGAGCATGGTCAGCGGCGCGCCGACCTCGTTGTTGAAGGATGCCCGCGCCGCGATGGTCGGGCCGACACGTTCGAGCACGGCCCGAATCAAGTTCTTGGTGGTGGTTTTGCCGTTGGAACCGGTGACTCCCACGATCTTCAGGCGGCCGAGTGCGCGCACGCGGGTGACGACCTCGGTGGCCAGGTCGCCGAGAGCCGTGACGGCGTCGGGAACCACGAGTTGGGCCACGGGAAGGTCGAGCACGCGCTCGACGATGAGGAGCACGGCTCCCTTCCGGGCCGCGATCGGGGCGAAGAGGTGTCCGTCGGTGACTTCGCCGGGCTTGGCCACAAAGATGGCCCCTGCAACGATTTCACGGGAGTCGGTGTGCACAGAGCCGTCGACGACGGTCTCGGATGTGGCGTCGCATCCATCGAGGTGCAGTGCGCCGTTCGTGGCCGCAGCAATCTCGGCCAGGGTCAGGGCGATCATTTACAACCACCCGGCTTCACGGAGTGCGGTTCGAGCGTCTTCACGGGCAGAATAAGGGATTTTCACTCCGGCAACTTCGTGGTAGTCCTCATGGCCGGGGCCGGCGTAGAGGATGGAATCTCCGTCTTTGGCCAGCGATAGCGCGGTGCGGAATGCCGCACGCGGGTCGGGCACTTCGTAGAACTCTCCGTCAGGCACAGCGGACCGGGCGCCGTCGAGAAGCGCGGCCCTGATCGCCGCGGGGTCTTCGAACCGGGGATGAAAGTCGGTGATGACCACCGCGTCGGCGCCGCGAGCGGCGATCGCACCCATCTCGGCGCGCTTGGTGGTGTCGCGGTCGCCGTCGGCGCCGAAGACCATGATCACGCGGCCGGGCGTGAACTTGCGAATGGCGTCAAGCGTGTTGAGGAAGGCGTCGGGGCTGTGGCCGTAGTCGATGTAGACGAGGGGGCCCTGCTCCCCCGACACGCGCTCGGCGCGGCCCGGGATGTAGGCGTCGATGCCGCCGTCACGACCGAGCGTGTGCTCGATCGCCTCGAGGTCGAACCCTGATTCGACGAGCATGACGATGGCCAGGGCGGCATTGGCTGCCATGTACCAGCCGAGCAGCGGCACGCGGGTGGTGAGCGTGCGACCCTCCGGTCCTTCGAGCACGAACTCGGTGAACAGCGCGCTCTCGGCCGTGACCCGCATGCGCCAGTCGGCGTCGATGTCGGGGCGCGTGGTGAGAGTGGTCACGGGAATGCGGCATTCGTCGACCAGGCGACGGCCCCACTCGGAGTCGACGGTGACGACGCCGCGGCGTGAGCGGTCGGGCTGGAACAGCTCGAGCTTGGCCTGAAAATAGTCTTCCATCGCGTCGTAGTCGTCGAGGTGGTCGTGGCTGAGGTTGGTGAAGCCGGCGACGTCGAAGACGAGACCGTCGACGCGGTGGCGCGTGAGCGCCTGGGCGCTGACCTCGATGCCGACGGCGCGCACTTCGGCCTCGCGCATCCGGGCGAGCAGAGCGTGAAGCTCGCTCGCTTCCGGGGTGGTCAGTGAGCTGGTCACCGCGATGTCACCGATGCGGCGCTCGGCCGTCGAGGTGAGCCCCGAGACGATCCCGAGCTGGTTCAAGATGGCGGAGAGCAGGTAGACGACACTGGTCTTGCCATTCGTGCCGGTCACCGCGAAAAGCGTTGCCGGGTTCTCGTCGGTGCGGTAGATCCACGCGGCGACGGCGCCGAGTGCCGCACGGGCATCCGGGGTCACCAGAACCGGCAGGCCGCTGCCTGCAGCGAACCCGGCACCGACCTCGTCGGTCAGGATTGCGACAGCGCCGGCCTCGGCCGCTTGAGCGGCGTACTGGGCGCCGTGGCTGTTGCGGCCCGGAACACCGACGTAGAGGTCTCCGGGTTGGACGGTGTGTGAGCCGAGGCTCACACCGGTCACTTCGAGTCCATCGATGTCATCGCGGAGATCGAGGTTGAATTCTTCGACAAGTCCTGACAACGACCGGGGTACGGGATGCTGTGGACGAAGAGCCGAGGGCGCCGAGTTGGTCACAGGCTCGCTTTCTTACCAGGTGGCAGGGAGTGCAGGTGCAGGGGTACCTGAGGGAACTGCCCGATACTTCTTCAGCACCTGGCTCATGACCTCCTGAAAGATCGGAGCCGGTGCGGCAGACGTATTCATGTTAACAGGATCTGCCAGAGTCACCGAAACGACAAACTGCGGATCGTCGGCCGGCGCGAAGCCCTCGACCGACACGATGTACCCCTTGGAGTACCCGCCGTTGCCATCCGCAGCCTGGGCGGTTCCGGTCTTCGACGCGACTCGGTAGCCCGGAATGTTCCAGACATCTTTGAGCCACGCCTGCTGGTAAACCATCTCGAGCATCTCCGAGGTTTCTTTGGCCGCGGCTGCTGAAACGACCTGTCGCCCCTCGGCCGCCGGCACCTCGGTGACGGTTCCGTCGGCCTGACGGCATCCCGCAACCAGCTGCACGGGCATCCGCACCCCGCCGTTGGCGAGGGTCTGGTAGATGCTGGCGTTCTGCACGGCCGTGGTGGTGAGCCCCTGCCCGAACATGGTGGCGTAGTCGGTCTGGTTGTCCCAGTCTTCCCAGGGGTGCAAAATGCCCGAGTCCTCGGCGAGGAAGCCGGCCTCGGTCTCGGTGCCGACACCGAACTTGGTCATGTAGTCATAGCGCTGCTCTGAGCTCATGCGTTCGCCGAACTTCGACATTCCGGTGTTCGACGATTCGATCAGAACGCCGGTCAAGGTCAAGTTCAGGTCGCCGTGGATCGAGCTGTCGTTGATGTCAGCTCCGTTGGCCGGGATGTACCGGTAGGGGGCGACGACCTTGTCGCTGGGCGTGGCAACGCCCGCGTCGATCGCTGAGGCCGCGGTGAGGGCCTTGAAGGTCGAGCCGGGCTCGAACGAGGCAGTGAAGGCGCGGGAACCGCGGTCGTCGGGGTTGGGCGTGCCGTTGACGTTGTTCGGGTCGACGGACGGATAATCGGCGACGGCGAGCAACTTGCCGGTCTTCGCTTCCTGCACGACGACATTGCCCCAGGCCGCTCCGGTCTTCTGCGCTTGTGCGGCCAGCGCCTGGGCGACGAACCACTGCAGATCAGAGTCGATGGTCGTGACGACGCTTCCGCCGTTCTTCGCTTTGCTCACCTCAACGGTGCTGCCGGGCAGCGGAATGCCCTTGCCGCTTTTCTCGTAGGTCTCAACGCCGTCCTGGCTGGCCAGGCAGGAGTCCTGGGCGAGTTCGAGACCGGCCTGTGCCTCGCCCTCCGACGAGACGAACCCGACGAGGTTTCCGGCGACGGCACCGTTCGGGTAAACCCGTCCCGGGTGCTTCTTGAATGTCAACCACGGGATGTCCAGCTTGTCCAACGCCTGGAAGGCATCCACGTCGACCTGCTTCGCCACCAGTGCGTAGTCGGACTTCGGGTTGTCCGCCAGGGCCGCAGAGATCATGGTGAGGATGGCGTCACCGCTTTGCCCGGTGAGCGCTCCGATCTCGGCCGCCGTCTGCGCGAGCGGGATCGTCGTGTCCTTGCCGTCGACCTCCCGATCGACCGGACCGGCATTCTTCGGCGACAGGGCGACGTCGTAGCGCATGACGGTTCCGGCGAGCACGACCCCGTCGGCCGAGAGGATGTCTCCCCGCGAGCCGTAGACGACGTCTTCGACCGAGCGGTTGCCGAGCGAGTCGGAATTGAGCGTGTCGGCCCTCACAACTTGGATGTCGACGAGCTTGACGACGAAGACAGCAACGATCACGAACAGCAGGATGATCGTGCAGACGATGCGCCGTTTCGTCGATCGACTGGTGACGGTTCCGGTGTTCGTCGGTCCTGTACTGGTCGACACTGTTAATTCCTTACTGCCGTTGTGGTGCTACCGGTCTGCTGCGGTTAGTGCGTCATCGGGGTCGGAATCCCACCGTCGGCGGGAATGGTCACGGGTGCGCCGACCGGCGGGGCAATCTCTGCGCCGGCGACGGGGAGCTGAGTGACCAGGGGAATCCCGGTCAGCAGTGCGTTCGGCACCAGCGCCGCTGCATTGACCGTGGTTCCGGCCGCGGGGCTGGGCACACCGCTCACCGCGTTGTTGGAAAGTCGCAGGAAAACCGGGTTCGAATTGCTCACCATGCCCAGGGCCTCGGCGTTCGCGGCGAGAGCCTGCGGTGCCGACACCCGCACGAGGTTCTCGCGCACGCTGTCGGCGGTGCGGCCGAGCTCAACCTGGCTTTTCTGCAGCGTCGAGATCTCGAATGCGCCCTGGGAGATACCGACGCTCACCAAGAGCTGGGCGAAGATGATGACCACGATGCCGGTCACCGCGGTGAACGCATAGATGATGCGCGGGCGGGCCTTGCGCTGGGTGCGCGTGGTGACGATCTGGAGCGGCCGGCGCGCCGGAGTCTGCTCGCGTTCGGGTTCCGGAAGCTGGCTCGGGCGCAGAACCCGTGCGAGGTTGTCGCTCATTCGGCTCTCCTGATGCGTTCGGCTGCACGCAGACGAACCGGCGTTGCACGCGGGTTCTCTGCCTTTTCTTCATCGGTTGCGAGTTCTGCGCCCCGCACGAGCAGGGTGAACAGGGGCTTGTGCTCCGGCAGCTCCACCGGCAGGCCGGCGGGAGCGCTGGAACTTGTCGCCTTGGCCAGAGCCCGCTTCACGATGCGGTCTTCCAGCGATTGGTACGACATGACGACGATGCGACCGCCCACGGCGACAGCTTCGAGAGCGGCAGGTATCGTGCGTTCGAGAACGGCAAGTTCCTGGTTGACCTCGATGCGCAGGGCCTGGAAGACCCGCTTGGCCGGGTGCCCTTGACGCTGCACCACGACGGGGGTCACCGCGGTGATCACTGAAACAAGTTGCGCTGAACGCACGAACGGCGTGTGTTCTCTGGCTTCGACGATGGCCTTGGCATACCGTGCAGCAAGCTTCTCCTCGCCGTACTCCTGGAAGATACGGCGCAGGTCCTGTTCGCTGTAGTCGGCGAGGATGCGTTCGGCGGTCAGCTCCGAGGTGTTGTCCATGCGCATGTCGAGCGGCGCATCCTTGGAATAGGAGAAACCACGGTCGACCTGGTCGAGCTGCAACGACGACACACCGAGGTCGAAGAGGATGCCGTCGACCTCGGGAATGCCGAGTGAGTCGAGGGCATCGCCGATGCCGTCGTACACGGTGTGAACCAGGTGAATGCGGTCGTGAAACGGCTTCAATCGTTCTTCGGCGATCGCGAGTGCCTCGAGGTCACGATCGAGTCCGACCAATGTCAGCTCGGGAAACCGGGTGAGGAAGGCCTCGGCGTGGCCGGCCATTCCGAGAGTGCCGTCGACGAGAACGGCTCCTGGCTTCTGAAGCGCGGGGGCGAGAAGCTCAATGCAGCGTTCGAGCAGTACCGGGGTGTGGATGTCGTTGATGGCCATAGATAGTGCCGGGAACGACCCTGATTCCGGATCCCCATCCATTCGACCTGGCACCGGGGAAGTGTGTCAGGGGTGAACGGCTGGGAGTCAGGCACCAGGGGCTAGAAGAGTCCCGGAATCACCTCCTCCGTAGTGTTGGCGAACGCGGTTTCTTGTTCGGTGAGGTAGCTGTCCCAAGCCGCGCTGTCCCAGATCTCGACGCGGCTGCCCGCGCCGATCACCGTGAGTTCACGGTCAAGGCCGGCGTAGCTGCGCAGATTGGCCGGAATCATGACCCGGTTCTGCTTGTCCGGGGTGTCTGCTGCGGCTCCAGAAAGAAAAACCCGCAAGTAATCGCGGGCTTGTTTGCTGGTGACGGGGGCTTGTTTGATCTTCTCGTGCAGCTGCTCGAACTCGTCAGTGCTGAACACGTAGATGCAGTTTTCCTGGCCCCGCGTCATGACCACGCCGGTGGCCAGCTCATCGCGAAACTTGGCCGGGAGAATGATGCGCCCTTTCTCATCGAGCTTCGGGGCATAGGTCCCAAGGAACATTCATCACCTCTTCTCTTCCGGCCAGGGTCAGGAGTTGCTCCACTTTACTCCACAACCCACCACTTTCGAGGGAAATTGAGCGATATTCGACCAGAAGTCGCCCACGAATGCCCGAAATCTCAGGGGACACCGTGGTGGAGGGAAACGGAGAGGCCGATCAAGCACCGCGATTCCTGGCGCGTTCGGGCGCACAAAAAAGGGCCGATCAGAAGATCGGCCCGTGAATTGCGACTCTGCCTACTACTACTCAGCCTGGTGACGCGACCTCTCGGCGCGCGAGGGCGAACGTCGTCAGTGCGACTGCGTCAGAGCAACTGTCTCAGTGCGACTGCGTCAGTGATTGCCGTCTTGGCGGCGATCCCAACGGTCGTTCATCTTGTCCATGAAGCCCTGGTCGGACTTCCGTGAGGTGGCGTGGCTTCGACCGTGCCCGGTGGACCCGCCGGGCGAGAAGCCGCGACTGGCGCGCCCGGGCGTGATGGCCAGAAGCACCCCGCCGAACATGACAATGAACCCGATGATCCCGAGCCACAGCAGATGCAGGGCGACGCCCGCAATCAGCAGTGCGATTCCGGCAACGACGAGGAGCACCCCCAGAGCTATCGAACGATAGCTAGGTCGAAGTCGCGTTGCTCCAACCGTCGCCACAAAATCAGCGTCGTTGTGATAGAGGCTGCGCTCCATCTCTTCGAGGAGTCGCTGCTCCTGTTCTGATAGCGGCATCTCATTCCCTCCAATTACGGGATCGAGCGGGTTTAGCTCTTAATTCTAGCGCCGCAGGGTTGGCTAGGCTAGACACGTGGTTGAAAGCACTCGTCTAGTCGGTTTAGTTCACTCTCGCATCGAGAATTTCGTGGCGAGCCGTGAGTCCATTGTGACCTCGATCAGCCCTGACCTTATCGCGCTCGTTGATTTCTCACGGCAATTTCTCAGCGGTGGCAAGCGATTCAGGGCCCTTTTCTGTTACTGGGGGTGGAGGAGCGTCTCTGCGCCAGACTCTCCGCTCTCCCCCATCGTCGGGGCGGCATCCGCACTCGAGATCTTTCACGCCGCCGCGCTGGTGCACGATGACATCATCGACAACTCAGATACCCGCCGCGGCGCCGCGTCTGCGCACAAGTTGTTCGATGGTCTGCACCGTGCATCGGGCTGGGCCGGCGACGATGCCGAGTTCGGCCGGGCATCCGCGATTCTGCTCGGCGATCTCATACTCGGCTGGAGCGACGAACTTCTCGATGACGCCCTGCTTGAGGTGACCGACGCGGCCAGCGCCCGTCGGGCACGGATCGAGTTCAACCGGATGCGCACCGAGGTCACCGCCGGCCAGTACCTCGACATCCTCGAGGAGCGCGCCTGGGTCACCCAGCCCGATGCCGAGTTGCTTGACCGCGCTCACCGGGTGATCGTCTACAAGTCGGCCAAGTACAGCGTGCAGGCGCCGCTCGTGATCGGTGCGGCCCTCGCCGGCGCCAGCACGGAGCAACTGGGCGCACTGCGGGAATTCGGACTGCCGCTCGGAATCGCTTTTCAGCTGCGCGACGACCTGCTCGGCGTGTTCGGCGATTCCGCGGTCACCGGCAAGCCAAGCGGTGATGACCTCCGGGAGGGCAAGCGCACCGTGCTGATCGCCCTCGCCCGCGACCACGGCACCCGCGAAACGCGCAGCCTGATCGACGAATTGCTCGGCAATCCTGAGCTTGACGAGTCACAGATCGTGGCATTGCAGAACGCGATTCATGACAGCGGAGCCGTCGACCGCGTCGAAGCGCTCATCGCCGAGAACGTCGCCACGGCGCGCGAGGTGCTTGCCTCCGCTCCGTTGCGCGCCGACGCGATCCTCGAACTCGGCGCGCTCACCGACACGGTGACGCGCCGCACGTTCTAAGAGTTCAGCTCGAAACCACTTCCTAAGAGTTCAGCTCGAAACCACTTCGGTGGTTGGAGGTCGGCTCGCGCGGTTTCGAGACGCCCGCTGGCGCTCGCTTCTCACAGGCGGCGCGCGCGTTGAAAACCGCGGCGCTGGTTGAACTCAGCACGCGCAGCGGTTTTCAACCCGCGCAGCGACCTGTCGAGGGTCGCCGGGCGCGACCGAGCCACTCAGGCAGGGGCCTCAGCGAGAAGTGCGAGTTACGCGAGCGCCTGAGCGACGCGACGCACCTCGGCCTTGCGGCCGGCACGGAGCGCCTCGATCGGCGGAACGCCCAAGCTGTCGTCGACGTTGAGCAGCCAGTCCATGGCCTGCTCGTCGGTGAAGCCGTCGTCGCCGAGCACGTAGATGGTGCCGCGCAATTCGCCGAGCGGCGCTCCTTCTTTCAAGAAGGCGGCGGGAACCTGAAGTTTGCCGTCACGGCGCACAGCAAGAAGGTATTTGTCTTCGATGAGCTGCCGCACGCGGCTCTGGCTCAATCCAAGCATTTCAACGAGGTCAGGAATGGTCAGCCACTGCTGATCAGAGTACGTGTCTGTCACAGTCCAACCTTCCCACGATTCAGGGCAGTTGGGAAACATCTCGCACCCCAGCATCCGAAATTGCGCCGAAATCGTCGATTCGACGCTATTCCTTCAACGAACTCTCGTCACACCGGCACGGCTGATTGACTCGCCTATGCATCTATGTCAGCGTGGGGAACGCACCACGAACCAAGGGGACACCATGCCGGCGCAGGAAGCTCATCACAATCCGGCGGATTCTGCACCGCAGAATCACGGCACAGCGAAACCCCGCGGCGCTCGGCGTTCGCGCAGAATTCTCGCCAGCATCCCCGTTGTCATGGTCAGCGCCATCGCGATGACATTGCACATTGTCTCCCCCGCGGATGCCGCGACTCACGCGAAGAAGCCACTCAAGTTCAAGACGACGCCGCCTACTCTCACGGCCGCGACTGTCGCCGCTTCGTCGACTCCGGCGACGGTCACCGCCGCCCCGCAGGACTACGTGGTGCAGGCGGGCGATACCGTCAGTGGGATCGCCGGCAAGTTCGGTCTGTCCACGGCGTCAGTGCTCGCCCTGAACGGGCTGGGCTGGCAAGCCGTCATCTTCCCCGGTCAGAAACTGACCTTGAGCGTGCAGAACACCGGCACCCAGAGCATCCAGCAACCGGCGAGTCCGGCCAGTGAAATCTCCCGCTACACGATCAAGAGCGGCGACACCATCAGTGGCGTGGCTTCGGCTCACGGGCTGACCACGACCGCTGTGCTTCGCGCCAATGGGCTCTCGACCAGCAGCGTGATCTTTCCCGGCCAGGTCATCGTGCTCCCCGAGAGCGGTGCCGGAGCCAGCTCCACGGTCGAGGCCGTCAGCTCCGTGCAGCCGGCAGCGTCAGGATCGGGATCGACCTACACGATCGTCAGCGGCGACACCATCAGTGGCGTGGCGTCAACCCTGGGCGTCTCGGTGCAGGCGATCCTCGATGCCAACGGCCTGAGCTGGGAGAGCATGATCTACCCGGGCCAGAACCTGGCGGTCCCGAGCGGACACGCCGTGGAATCGGCAGTGTGGGTGACTCCTCAGGAAACTCCCGCTGCGCCGTCCGCCCACACCGACCCGAGCGTCGTCGCACTGACCGATGAGATGCGCCGCAACGCCGACACGATCATCTCGATCGGCCGTTCGATGGGCGTCAGCGACTTCGGAATCGTGGTCGCTCTCGCCGCCGCCGCCCAGGAATCGGGACTGCGCAACATTGAGTTCGGCGATCGCGATTCGCTGGGGCTGTTCCAGCAGCGTCCGAGCGCCGGTTGGGGCACTCCGGAGCAGGTAACGGATCCTGAACGCGCCACCCGCGCTTTCTTCGGCGGTCCGGGCAACCCGAACGACGAAGTCCGTGGCCTTCTCGACATTTCAGGCTGGGAATCGATGTCGGTCACCGACGCTGCACAGGCCGTTCAAATTTCGGGCCACCCCGACCTCTACGCCAAGTGGGAGAGTTCAGCCCGAGCGTGGCTGGCCGAACTCGGTTGATCTGACACCTATTCGGTAACGACTTCGCGACCAAACGGATCGTTCACGGTGTTTTATCGGGGCTAACCCCGCGCCGTTCTCTAGAATCGACGAGTGAGCGATACCCCGAGTGACCCGATGCTCGGCCGTCTGATTGACGGCCGCTATCAGGTGCGCTCCCGAATCGCCCGTGGCGGCATGGCCACCGTCTACCTCGCCACTGACCTGCGCCTCGAGCGCCGTGTGGCCATCAAGATCATGCACGGTCACCTGGCCGACGACAACACGTTCAAGAGCCGCTTCGTGCAGGAGGCTCGCTCTGCGGCCCGCCTGGCGCATCCGAATGTCGTGAACGTCTTCGACCAAGGTCAAGACGCCGACATGGCCTACCTGGTGATGGAGTATCTGCCGGGAATCACCCTGCGCGACCTGATCAAGGACTACGGTCGGCTCACCCCTGAGCAGACGATGGACATCCTGGTCGCCGTGCTCAGCGGCCTCGCTGCGGCGCACAAGGCCGGCATCGTTCACCGCGATGTCAAACCCGAAAACGTTCTGCTGGCAGACGACGGCCGCATCAAGCTCGGCGATTTCGGTCTTGCCCGGGCGGCAAGCAACAACACAGCGACCGGCCAGGCTCTGCTCGGCACGATTGCCTACCTCTCCCCCGAGCTCGTCACCCGTGGTGTGGCGGATGCCCGCAGCGACATTTACGCGCTCGGCATTCTGACTTACGAGATGCTCACCGGTGAGCAGCCGTACCAGGGCGAAGCGCCGATGCGGATCGCCTACCAGCACGCCAACGACACCGTGCCGGTGCCGAGCAGCAAGGTTCCCGGAATTCCGGCGACCTTCGACGAGGTCGTCGCGTGGACGACGGCCCGCGATCCGGAAGACCGCCCGCGTGACGCGCGCGTTCTGCTCGACTATCTGCAGGCCGGTGGCGCAGTCGTCGGCCCGCCGGAAGCCGGCGCTCCGCTCGCCGCCGACCCCTCGATGGCGGCCACCACGGTGTTGACCGGGACCGCGCTTGCCGCTGGAGGCGGCGCCGTGGCAGCCAATGCCGCCTCGACCATGGTGATGCCCGGCCGTTTCGATGAGATCGCCGACGCCGACACTCAGATCTTCGGCTCGACCCCGCTGGTCGCCGAGGATGACACACCGGATGAGCCCGGTGCCGAGCTAGCCGAGAAGGCACACAAGCGCAAACGCCGCGGCTACTGGCTGTTCGCTGCAATCATTCTGCTTGCTGCGATAGCCGGGGGCACCGGGTGGTACTTCGGTGCAGGCCCCGGTTCACAGGTCGCCGTTCCGAAACTCCTCTCGTTGTCGCCCGACGACGCGACTGCCCAGTTGAAAGAGCTCGGCCTGACCGTCAAGCTCGGCACTGAGTACAGCGGGACCGTCCCGGAAGGACTCGTCGCGAGCACCCTGCCGGGCACGGGCATCCGTGTGGACAAGGGCAGCGCTGTGACGCTCAACGTGTCGCAGGGCCCGCAGCCGATCACGATTCCCGTTCTTGCAGGGTTGAGCGAAGACGCGGCGAGGAAGGCCATCACGGATCTCAAGGCGAATGTCGGGTCGATCGACCCGCAGTTCAACAACTCCATTCCGGCCGGAATCGTGCTCGCCGCGGGCAGCGAGGGTGACGGCGCCGACCTCTCCCAGGGCGGGCCGTCGTTCGAAGGCAAGACCATCAACCTGGCCGTCTCACTCGGTGCTGTGCCGGATGTCTCCGGCCAGTCGGTTGAGGATGCGACGGCGACTCTCGGCGACAAGAATTTGAAGGCCGAGGCCGGCGAGGAGCAATACAGCGACTCGGTGCCGAAGGGCCTCGTGATTTCGGCTGCCCCGACCACCGATGGCCCCGTTCGCGAGGGAACCACGTTCTCACTGACCGTGTCGCGCGGCCCCGAGCCCGTCGAGGTGCCGGATGTCATCGGCAAGACCTGGGCCGACGCCAAATCGATTCTCGAGAACGCCGGCCTGAAACTTGATTACAACGCGTTTGCCGACACGTTCCCCGCCCTGGTCACCGTGACCACCGTCACGCCCGGTGTCGGCGAATCAGTTCCGCGCGGGTCAACCGTCAAGGTGACGTTCTCCCTCTAGCGCTGTCGGCCAGCGCATGCATCTGTCGCCTGCACGGGTCGCGTTGTCCTTTCGCCGAGCTTGACACCTTCGGTCGAGCTTGACCGGCGGAGCGGGGCAACTCGACCGGAACGGTCAAACTCGGCGCGGCACGGCGTCAGGCCCCGGCACCCCTAGACACATGCCCCACTCGGAATACAAACAGCCCTGGCCCGCCGACGTGAGTCAACGGGCCAGAGTATGCACGTGCTGTTAGCGCTGAGCGAGTTCCTCAGCGACAAGGAACGCCAGTTCCAGCGACTGCATGTGGTTCAGACGCGGGTCGCAGAGCGACTCGTAGCGAGTAGCCAGCGCAGCCTCGTCGAGGTGCTCCGAACCGCCGAGGCACTCGGTGACGTCGTCGCCGGTGAGTTCCACATGGATGCCACCCGGGTGGGTTCCGACGGCGCGGTGCGCCTCGAAGAAGCCCTTGACCTCGTCGACGACGTCGTCGAACCGACGGGTCTTGTAGCCGAGCGGGGTCGTCATGCCGTTGCCGTGCATCGGGTCGGTGACCCAGAGCGGCTGGGCGTCGCTTGCCTTGATCGCTTCGAGAAGCGGAGGCAGGGCATCCCGGATCTTGCCGGCACCCATGCGCGTGATGAACGTGAGGCGTCCGGGTTCGCGGTTCGGGTCGAGCAGGTCGACGAGGCGCATCATGTCATCGGCGGTCGTGGTCGGGCCGAGCTTCACACCGATCGGGTTGCGCACGCGCGACAGGAAGTCGACGTGTGCGCCGTCGAGTTCACGGGTGCGCTCTCCGATCCAGATGAAGTGCGCCGAGGTGTTGTACGGAGTGCCGGTGCGCGAATCGATCCGCGTCATCGGGCGCTCGTAGTCCATCAGCAGACCCTCGTGGCTGGTGTAGAACTCGGTGCGCTTGAGCGCCTCGAAGTCTGCACCGCACGCGATCATGAACTTGATGGCGCGGTCGATCTCCTTCGCCATCTTTTCGTAGCGCTGGTTGGCGGGGTTCTTGGCGAAGCCCTGGTTCCAGCTGTGCACCTGGCGCAGGTCGGCGAAGCCACCCTGTGTGAACGCACGGATCAGGTTCAAGGTTGAGGCGGCCGTGTGGTAGCCCTTGATCAGGCGGGCCGGGTCGGCTTCACGTGATTCGGGGGTGAAGTCGTAGCCATTCACGATGTCGCCACGGTAGGCCGGCAGGGTCACGTCGCCGCGAGTTTCGAAGTCACTCGAGCGCGGCTTGGCGAACTGCCCGGCCATGCGGCCCATTTTGACGACCGGCATCGACGCACCGTAGGTGAGCACGACGGCCATCTGAAGCACGGTCTTCACCCGGTTGCGGATCTGGTCGGCGTTCGCTCCGCTGAAGGTCTCGGCGCAGTCGCCGCCCTGCAAGAGGAAGGCTTCTCCGCGAGCAGCCTCGGCCAGGCGGTCGCGCAGAATGTCGACCTCACCGGCAAACACCAGCGGCGGCTGGGTGGCGAGTTCGGCGGATGCCGCAGCGACAGCGTCGGCGTTCGGCCACGACGGCTGCTGCTTGATCGGAAGGGTGCGCCAATAGTCGAGGCCCGCGATCACAGATTCGTCTGCCAATACGACCGGTTCGGTGGGGTCTACCACTGACTATCCCTATTTTCTCTTCGGTGGCACGCGTAAACACGCAGGCCGGGGTGATGGAAGGTACGCGTCGCCAGGCGAGCGCGCTGGTCGAAGCTTATCGCGAAAGGCTGGCACGCTTCTCTTTGACGCTGCTCGCATACACGTCGTCATACTCCTGCTTGCTGAGGTGCTGCAGCTCGTACATGAGCTCGTCGGTCACAGAGCGCAACACGAATCGGTCACCCTCCATTCCCTCGAACCGGCTGAAGTCGAGCGGCTTGCCGATGACGATGCCGATGCGGCGAATCTTCGGGATGCGGGTTCCGGTCGGCATCGCCTTCTCGGTGTCGATCATTGCCACGGGCACGATGGGAACGCCGGATTCGAGCACCATCCGGGCCACCCCGGTGCGCCCCCGGTACAGCTTCGCATCGGGGCTGCGGGTGCCTTCGGGATAGATGCCGAGCACGTCGCCGGAGCCGAGCACGCGGAGGCCGGTGTTGAGGGAATCCTCAGAGGCCTTGCCCCCCGACCGGTCGATCGGCAGCTGCCCGGACGCGGTCATGAACAGGCGGGTCGCCCAGCCCTTCAGACCCTTCCCGGTGAAGTATTCGCTCTTGGCGAGAAACGCGACACGACGCGGCACCACCAGCGGCAGAAACACCGAGTCGATGAACGAGAGATGGTTGCTGGCCAGGATGACGCCACCCTGTTTCGGGATGTTTTCCAGGCCGATCACCCACGGCCGAAACAGACCGAGAAGGATCGGTCCGACGACAATGTTCTTCATGATCCAGTAGAACATCGTTGACTCTCCTCCGCCGCTCTTCAGCCTACTGCGACAGGGCGTGCAGGCGGGCGAGATCCGCCGCGCCGACAACGCCGGCGTCGTTGACGAGTTCTGCCGTCTTGAACTCGGGTTCGGGGTGGTAGCCCCTGGCCGGCAGGTGGTCGAGGTAGGAGGTGCGGATCGGCTCGAGCAGCAACTCGCCGGCTGCGGCGACTCCCCCACCGAAGACGAAGACCTGCGGGTCAAGCACGGCCCCGAGGCTCGCGCAGGCTTGCCCGAGTGCAGCGCCGAGCTGGCGCAGGGCGGCCAGGGCGCCGCCATCGCCGTCGATGATCAGCCGGCCCACATCGTCACCGGTGAGCCCGCCGTTCTGCTCACGCACCGAGGCGAGACCGAGGCCGACGCCGCCGGCATCCGCAAACTCGTTGGCGATGCGTAGCAGCGCCCGACCCGAGCCGTACTGTTCGATGCAGCCGTGGGCGCCGCAGCCGCAGGGAAGTCCGTCGGGAATCAGGCGCAGGTGGCCGAGCTCGGCGCCGGCTCCGAAGCCACCGCGGAACAAGCGATCGTTGGCGACGATGGCGCCGCCGACGCCGGTGCCGATGGTGAGCGTGACCATGTCGCTGTACAGCCGGCCGGCCCCGTAGCGAAACTCGGCCCATCCTGCGGCGTTGGCGTCGTTCTCGATGATGACCGGCAGGTCGAGTCGCGCTTCGAGCTTGTCGCGGAACGGTTCGTTGCGCCAATTGATGTTGGGGGCGTAGTACACGGTTGACTGCGCGGCGTCGATGAATCCGGCAGCGGCGACACCGGCGCCGATGACCTTCTCCCCCGCCGACAGGCTCTCGATCATGGCAACGACGGCGTCTTCGATCTCGCGCGGGTCGCCGGCCGGGCTCGGCACCCGCTCGGCCCGGAGAATTGCGCCGTCCTCGTCGACGAGGGCGCCGGCAATCTTGGTTCCGCCGATATCAATGCCGATCGCGTGCACGTATTGCACCTTTCCTCGTGGGAGTCGTGGGGAGTCTGCTCACAGAGCAAGTGGGTGAACTGCGGTGTCGTGCGGGTGGGAGACAGGTGTTCTGGCGGGAGAACGCGCCAGCGAACTGTCAGAGCACCGGGAGCAGCACCCCCTAGAGTGTAGTAAACCAGCTAGCCGCAGGGCGAAAGAGACATCGACGCCGTGTGGCCACCCGGTATTCACCGCCCGCCCGGTACCAAAGGAGTTGCCGTGAAACAGATTGACATGCCAGCAGTGGTCCCCGCCGACCCCGATGCCAACTGCACTGATCTGCTGATCGGCCGGTTGGCTGCCACCCCAGACTCCGTGTTGTTCTCATTGCCGAGCAACAATGGCTGGCTGCCGGTGACGACCAGGGAGTTCCACGCCCAGGTCATCGCCCTGGCCAAGGGCTTCGTCGCCGCAGGTATTGAGCCCGGCGACAAGATCGGTCTGATCTGCAAGACCCGCTACGAGTGGACCTTGATCGACTTCGCCGTCTGGTTCGCCGGCGCCGTGCTCGTGCCGATCTACGAGACCAGCTCCCCCAGCCAAATCCAGTGGAGCATGAGCGATTCGGGCGCCACCTCGATCCTGATCGAGACCCCCGACCACTTCTCCAAGTTCGATGAGGTACACGCCGACCTGCCGTTGATCGGTTCGGTCTGGCAGATCGACCTCGGCGACCTCGACAAGCTCGTCGCCGGCGGCGTGAACGTGACGGATGACGAGATCGAGCGCCGTCGCAACCTCGCGGTGAGCTCAGATATCGCCACCCTCATCTACACCTCCGGCTCGACCGGCAAGCCCAAGGGCTGCGTGCTCACCCACGCGAACTTTGTCGAGACCAGCCGCAACGCGGGCGTCGCCCTGCACGAGGTGCTCTCAGACGAGAACGGCGCATCGACGCTGCTGTTCATCACCACCGCCCACGTCTTCGCCCGCTTCATCGCGGTGCTCTGCGTCGACAACGGCGTGCGGGTCGGACACCAAGCGGACACCAAGCAGCTTCTTTCGTCGCTCGGGAGCTTCAAGCCGACCTTCCTCCTTGCTGTCCCCCGGGTCTTCGAGAAGGTCTACAACTCGGCTGAGCAGAAGGCTGAAGCCGGCGGCAAGGGGAAGATCTTCCGCGCTGCGGCCGCGGTTGCCGTCGAGCACTCCGAGGCGCTCGAAGCCGGCCAGAGCATCCCGATGATGACCAAGATCAAGTTCGCCCTGTTCGACAAGCTGGTCTACAGCAAGTTGCGCGCGGCGATGGGTGGCAACGTCAAGTACGCCGTGTCGGGATCGGCACCGCTCGGGGCTCACCTCGGCCACTTCTTCCACAGCCTCGGCATTGTGATCCTCGAGGGTTACGGCCTGACCGAGAGCACCGCACCGGCCACGGTGAACCTCGCCACAAAGTCGAAGATCGGCACGGTCGGCCCCCCGCTGCCCGGAGTGTCGGTGCGCCTCGACGACGACGGTGAAATCTCGCTCAAGGGCGTCAACATCTTCAAGGAGTACTGGAACAACCCAGAGGCGACCGCCGAGGTGTTCAACGACGGATGGTTCAAGACCGGCGACATCGGCGCGATCGACGATGACGGTTTCCTCACGATCACCGGACGCAAGAAGGAGATCATTGTGACGGCCGGTGGCAAGAATGTCGCCCCCGCCGCGCTCGAAGACCCGATTCGCGCCAACCTGCTGGTCGGCCAGGTCGTTGTCGTCGGCGACAAGAAGCCCTTCATCAGCGCGTTGATCACCCTCGACCCGGAAATGCTCCCCGTCTGGCTCAACAACAACGGGGAAGACGCTGGGATGACCATCGCCGAGGCCTCCACCAACGCGATCGTGCTGGCCGAAGTGCAGCGCGCGGTCGACCACGCCAACGACCGAGTGTCGCGGGCTGAGTCGATTCGCAAGTTCGTGGTTCTGCCCGGCGAATTGACTGAAGCCGACGGCTACCTGACACCGAAACTCAGCATCAAGCGCAACATCATCCTGCGCGACTTCGCCGAGACGATCGAGAGCCTGTACGCGGACTCAGTCGTGACCGAGAGTCAGCCGGTCATTCGCGAGTAGCTCGCACCAGACGCTGAGGCGGGTTCGACCATTTCGGTGGTCGGGCCCGCCTCTCTCGTTCCTTGGTGGTAGTTAGAACCAGCTCGACTCGCGCACTTCCTTCATCGCGGCCTTGCGGCTCGGGCGATCGAGGCGGTCGAGGTAGAGCATCCCGTCGAGGTGATCGGTCTCGTGCTGCAGCGCCTGCGCCATCAGCCCGGTTCCGGAGAGTTCGATCGGCTTCGAATCGAGGTCGATGCCGGTGACCCGCGCGAACGGGTAGCGCATCGTCGGGTACCAGAGTCCCGGAACCGACAGGCAGCCCTCGTCGACGAGTTCCGGCTCCCCCGTCAACTCGACGATGACCGGGTTCAGGATGTACCCAATCTCACCATCGACGTTGTAGCTGAAGGCCCGCAGGTTCACGCCGATCTGTGCGGCGGCAACGCCGGCCCGGCCGGGAAGGCGCACACTGTCGATCAGATCGGCGACGAGACCGCGAACGCGCTCATCGATGACGGTGATCGGGTCGGAAACGGTCTTCAGTACCGGGTCTCCGAAAAGACGAATCGGGCGCTCGGCCACGGGTGGACTCCCTGTCGTGATGGGGCGCGCACCGCGGGTGTCCGAGCCGCGCCGAAAGTGAAGTGGGCTGAGTTAAACGGCGCGCGTGGCCGGAAGTCCCTCGACCACGAGTGCGGCCAGCGTGCGTGACGCGAGCTTCGTGATCGGCTGCAGGTCTTTGTAGGACACCACACTTCCCGCAGCCAGCTGCGGGTCATAGGGAATGCGTACGATCTCGCGCACGCGCGAGCGGAAGTGGGACTCGATCTCCTCGAGCTTCACCAGGTTCGTGCCCTGGGTCGCCGTATTGAGCGCAACGATGGAGTTGCGCACCAACTCGCCGTAGCCGTTGGCTTCCAGCCAGGTCAACGTTTCAGATGCCAGCCGGGCCTCATCGACGCTGCCGCCGGAGACGATGACGATGGAGTCGGCACGCTGCAGCGTGGCTCGCATCACCGAGTGAACGATGCCGGTGCCGCAGTCGGTGAGCACGATTGAGTAGAACCGTGCAGCGAGGTCGGCGACGACGTTGTAGTCGTTCTCGTCGAAGGCCTCGGAGAGCAGCGGGTCGGTGTCTGACGCCAGGATGTCGAGACGGGTCTCGTCGCGGGAGACCAGAGCCGAGAAGTCGGTGAAGCCGCCGATCGAGGCGGCCTTCGTGACGACGTCGCGCACCGTCGACCGGGTCTGCTTGCTGACCCGCTCCGACAGCGTGCCCCGGTCAGGGTTGGCGTCGATCGCAATGATGCGGTCTTCGCGGGCGTCGGCCAGGGCCATCCCGAGCAATGCGGTGACCGTGGTCTTACCGACACCGCCCTTGCGGGTGAGGATCGGCACGAAGCGTGCGCCACCCTCGAAGTGCTTGCGGATGCGGGCGTCGAGTTCATCGGCAGCGCGCACCTTGGCCGAGTCACCCAGGTTCACCAGGTGCAGCGTCACGTTGTAGACGAATCGGTTCCAGCCACCGCGCGGAGCCTTACGGGTGCGACGGTTGACCGTGAGCAGACGGTCGGAGGTGAGCATCGACGCAGATTCCGGGGCATCAATCGTGCCAGTGCCCGAACGGCGGGCCGGAGAAATCGCGGTTTCGGTGTGGGCGCCGCTGTGGCCGTCGGAATATCCGGCGCTAAGCGACGCCGAGCGGTCCGAGCGGTCGGCACGGGCGACCGTCGGGGTACTGATCTCAATCGTGTGAGTCGACGGCTGCGCGGGTGCCGTGGCAGTGCTGCGGCTGGTCACCGACGAGCGCGGGCTGCTGTCGAACGCGCGGGACCGCGAACGCGAGTCGTCGAGCGCACGTGCCCTGGCAGACACCGGCTCGGTGGGCAGCGCGACACTGAGGCTGTCGGGCAGGGCCGCCGCCATGTTCTTGATCGTGTGCGGGGGCAGCTCACTGTGATACTCGTCGCCAGGCTCAGCGATCAGGGCGACGTCGGGTTCCGTCGAAGCAAGTTCAACGGAACCCTCATCGTCGATGCGTTTTTCAGACAAAAGTCAATCTTTCCCTCGGTGGACCGAGGCCAAGCCTACCGTGGTCGAACGACGACCAGCAGATCTCCCGCATCGACCTGCTGTGTCTTCGGGATTGCCACCCGTTCGATGGTGCCGGCGATCGGCGAGGTGATCGCCGCTTCCATCTTCATTGCTTCGATGGATGCGACGGTCTGACCGGCCTCCACGCTGGCTCCATCTTCGATCTGCAGGGTGACGACGCCCGAGAACGGGGCAGCCACCTGACCCGGCTGGTTGGCGTCGGCCTTCTCCGCAACCTTGGTCTCGACGGTGATGCTGCGGTCCCGCACGAAGACAGGGCGCATCTGGCCGTTGAGGATCGTCATGACGGTGCGCATGCCCTTGTCGTCGGCTTCACCGATCGCTTCAAGGCCCGCGTAGAGACGCACGCCCTTCTCGATCTCGATGATGCTTTCGCGACCCTGGTTGAGGCCGTAGAGGTAGTCGACGGTGTCGACGGCCGACAGATCGCCGAACAGCTCACGGATCTGCTCGAACTGACGCGTCGGTGCCGGGAACAGCAACTGGTTGAGCATCTGACGGCGTGACGTGCTGTCGGCGTTCAACGCCTTGCGCTCGGACTCCGTGATCTCCGTGACGCCGATCTTGATGTTGCGTCCGGCGAGCACCTTCGTGCGGAAGGGCTCCGGCCAGCCGCCCGGCAGGTCGCCGAGCTCTCCGGCCATGAATCCGACAACCGAGTCAGGCACGTCGTAGTTGCCGGGGTTCTCGGCGAAGTCGGCCGGGTCGGCTTTGACGGCTGCGAGGTAGAGGGCGAGGTCGCCGACGACCTTCGACGAGGGGGTGACCTTGGGCACCCGGCCGAGGATCGCATCCGCGGCCGCGTACATGTCTTCGATCAGCTCGAAGTGGTCGGCCAGACCCAGCGCGACTGCCTGCGTGCGCAGGTTTGACAGCTGACCGCCCGGGATCTCGTGCTTGTAGACACGGCCGGTCGGGCCGGCGAGGCCGGATTCGAACGGTCGGTAGACCATGCGCACGGCTTCCCAGTACGGCTCCAGGTCGAGCACATTCTGCAGCGGGATGCCGGTGTCGCGCTCGGTGTGAGCCAGGGCTGCGACGAGCGAGGAGGCCGACGGCTGGCTGGTGGTGCCGGCCATGGAAGCGGATGCGACGTCGACGGCGTCGGCACCGGCCGCGCTGGCGGCCAGCAGGGTCGCCAGCTGCCCACCCGGGGTGTCGTGCGTGTGCACGTGCACCGGCAGGTCGAAACGCTCACGGAAGGCCGTGACGAGCTTGGCCGCCGCGGCGGGACGGAGGAGCCCGGCCATGTCCTTGATGGCGAGGATGTGCGCGCCGGAGTCGACGATCTGCTCGGCCAGACGCAAGTAGTAGTCGAGCGTGTAGAGCTTTTCGTCCGGGTTCATCAGGTCGCCGGTGTAGCAGACGGCCACCTCAGCCACGCTGGTGCCGGTTGCCAGAACGGCGTCGATGGCCGGACGCATCTGCGAGACGTCGTTCAGCGCATCGAAGATGCGGAAGATGTCGACACCGGTGGCCGCGGCCTCCTTGACGAAGGCATCGGTCACCTCGGTCGGGTACGGGGTGTAACCAACGGTGTTGCGGCCGCGCAGCAGCATCTGGATGTTGATGTTCGGCAGCGCCTCGCGGAGCGCGGCGAGACGCTCCCACGGGTCTTCGCCGAGGAAGCGCAGCGCCACGTCGTAGGTTGCACCGCCCCAGGCCTCGACAGAGAGCAGCTGCGGGGTGAGGCGAGCCACGTACGGTGCGGCGGCGACGAGGTCGCGGGTACGCACCCGGGTGGCCAGCAGCGACTGGTGAGCGTCACGGAACGTCGTGTCCGTCACCGCCAGTGCGGTCTGCGCACGCAGCGCCTGAGCGAAGCCGCGCGGGCCGAGCTCCTGCAGCCGCTGACGCGAACCGGCCGGGGCCGGAACCGAGAGGTCGAGGGTCGGAAGCTTCTCGGCCGGGTGGAGGGTGGTCGCCGGCACGCCGTGCGGGTGGTTGACCGTGACGTCGGCCAGCCAGTTCAGGATCTTGGTGCCGCGGTCCTTCGACGCGCGACCCTTCAGCAACTCGGGACGCTCGTCGATGAAGGAGGTGCTCAGGTTGCCGGCTGCGAAGTCGGCGTCGTCGAGCACAGCCTGCAGGAACGGGATGTTGGTGGAGACGCCACGGATGCGGAACTCGGCCAGCGCACGCTTCGAGCGCGTGACCGCGGCTGCGTAGTCGCGCCCACGGCAGGTGAGCTTGGCCAGCATCGAGTCGAAGTACGGGCTGATCTGAGCACCCGGGTTGATGGTTCCACCGTCGAGTCGGATGCCGGCGCCACCGGGCGAACGGTACGTGGTGATCTTGCCGGTGTCGGGTCGGAACCCGGCCGTGGGGTCTTCCGTGGTGATGCGGCACTGCAGGGCGGCGCCGCGCAGCTTGATGTCCTTCTGCAGCAGGCCGAGATCGGCGAGCGACTCCCCTGCGGCGATGCGGATCTGCGAGACGACGAGGTCGACATCCGTGACTTCCTCGGTCACCGTGTGCTCAACCTGGATGCGCGGGTTCATCTCGATGAACACGTGCTGTCCGGCGCGCTCGCCCTCGGTGTCGAGCAGGAACTCGACGGTACCGGCGTTGACGTACCCGATCGAGCGGGCAAACGCGATGGCGTCTTTGTACATGCGCTGGCGCACGTCTTCGTCAAGGTTCGGGGCCGGAGCGATCTCGATGACCTTCTGGTGGCGGCGCTGAACCGAGCAGTCACGCTCGAACAGGTGGACCGTCTCGCCTGTGGCGTCGGCGAGGATCTGAACCTCGATGTGACGGGGGCGGAGCACGGCCTGCTCAAGGAACATCGTCGAGTCGCCGAATGCGCTCTTCGCCTCGCGCATCGCTTCTTCGAGCGAGCCACGCAGTTCGGCCTTCGTGTTCACGCGGCGCATGCCACGGCCACCACCGCCGGCGACGGCCTTGGCGAAGATCGGGAAGCCGATCTCGTCGGCCTGGCTGATCAGGAGGTCGACGTCTTCAGACGGCGGGGTCGACTTGAGCACCGGAACGCCGGCGGCAATCGCGTGTTCCTTCGCGGTGACCTTGTTGCCGGCCATTTCGAGCACACTCTTGCCCGGGCCGATGAAGGTGATGCCCGCTGCAGCGGCAGCCTCGGCCAGTTCGGGGTTCTCAGAGAGAAAGCCGTAGCCGGGGTAGATGGCGTCGGCGCCGGACTCCTGAGCGACACGGATGATTTCACTCACCGTGAGGTAGGCGCGCACCGGGTGGCCCGGTTCACCAATCTCATACGCCTCATCGGCCTTCAGCCGGTGCAGCGAGTTTCGGTCTTCGTGTGGGAACACCGCAACGGTCTTCGCGCCGAGTTCATAGGCCGCTCGAAACGCTCGAATCGCGATTTCACCACGGTTGGCAACAAGAATCTTGGTAAACATTCAGACCTTTCGAGCGTGGGGCGGCACACAGCTAACGGTTAGGTTCTGTAAGCCTACTGAAGGTAACGTAGCTACTTGTGCACGTACTTAGCGTCAGCTCCCTCAAAGGAGGCGTAGGAAAGACCACGGTGACCCTTGGTCTTGCTTCTGCTGCCTTCGCCCGCGGTGTGCGCACCTTGGTCGTTGATCTCGACCCCCAATCGGATGTGTCCACCGGCATGGACATTCAGGTGGCCGGCCATCTGAACGTGGCCGATGTGCTCGCTTCTCCCAAGGAGAAGACAGTGCGCGCCGCTATCGCCCCGAGTGGCTGGACCAAGGGGCGTTCCGGAACGATCGATGTGCTGATCGGAAGCCCGTCGGCCATCAATTTCGACGGACCGCACCCCAGCATCCGTGACATTTGGAAACTTGAAGAAGCATTGTCGACGGTTGAGCACGAGTACGATCTCGTGCTCATTGACTGTGCGCCGTCGCTCAATGCGCTCACTCGCACCGCCTGGGCCGCCAGCGACCGCGTGGCCGTTGTCACCGAGCCCGGCCTGTTCTCGGTGGCCGCCGCCGACCGTGCGTTGCGCGCCATCGAAGAGATTCGCCGTGGACTCAGCCCGCGTCTGCAGCCGCTCGGCATCATCGTCAACCGTGCCCGCACGGCGTCGCTGGAGCACCAGTTCCGCATCAAGGAACTGCGGGACATGTTCGGCCCGCTCGTGCTCAGCCCGCAGCTGCCCGAACGTACCTCGCTGCAGCAGGCGCAGGGTGCCGCAAAGCCGTTGCACATCTGGCCGGGCGACAGCGCGCAGGAAATGGCGCGCTACTTCGACCAGCTGCTCGATCGGGTTCTGCGCACCGCGCGAATCGGCGACTATGCGGAGAAGCCGCGCGACGCGTAGTCGGCTAGCAACCTCGGTGGTTGAGGAGCGCCCGACGGAGTCGGCCGCGTCTCGAAACCGCGTGAGCCACTGTTCAAACGCAACCGTCGGTGATCGAGCCTGTCGAGATCACCTGAGCGAGTGCTCAAACGCAACCACGTTCAGAGATCGTCTCGCGTGGTCACTTCGACAAGCTCAGTACATCGCTCGAGAGACGCGCGCTCGCAAGCTCGCGCGCTCCTCGACCAACGAGATAGAGGTTGATTAAGAGATTTTGCGCGACGTCCGACGCTGAGCAAGTTCGTCAGCCTGGTCGACAGCCTGCACGTCGAGCTCGACGAGGCTTGATTCGACCTCACGCAGCACCTTGCCGACGGCGATGCCGAAGACACCTTGGCCGCGGCTGACGAGGTCGATGACCTCGTCGTTCGACGTGCAGAGGTAGACGCTGGCGCCATCGCTCATCAGCGTTGTCTGGGCGAGATCGCTCACGCCGGACTCACGCAGCTGATTGACGGCGGTGCGAATCTGCTGAAGCGAGATTCCGGTGTCGAGAAGGCGCTTAACGAGCTTCAGAACGAGGATGTCGCGGAATCCGTAGAGGCGCTGCGAGCCGGATCCGGCTGCGCCGCGAACGGTCGGCTGCACGAGTTCGGTGCGTGCCCAATAGTCGAGCTGGCGGTAGCTGATTCCCGCAGCGCGGGCTGCGACGGCTCCCCGGTAACCGGTGTGCTCATCGAGCTCCGGAAGTCCGTCGGTGAACAGCAGGTCCAAACCGTAGCGGGAAGCTTCGCTCTGGGAATTGAGTTCACTCATACGCTTGCCTCTCGGGGTTTGTCTGCGACGCTGACGGCTCGCAGTAACCACGCTATCGAGGCAAAGGACGTTCGGCCTTCACATCCGTTAGACGGATTCGGCGTGTCGAGCCAACTATTTGTGGGCAAGCCGATCGGTGGCGCTTTTCCAGTGTACGTCTTTAGGTGACAAGTCGCCCGAGAGCAGACCGAATCAGGCTGCCGCGCACGACTTCGAGCTGCCCGGCGATCTCCACCGCCATCTCACTGGCCTTCGCCCGACTCGACGCATCTTTGCGCCGGGACAGCGGCACAAGGGCGCTTTCGATCAATCCCAGCTCGCGTTCTGCCGCTCCGCGGAAGCCGCGCAAATGCCGTGGCTCGATGCCACTCCGCTGCAACTCGACCAGGGCTTTGAGCACGCTCAAGGCCTCATCGCCGTAGTGATCGGCCGGCAAGATGATCGATGCGGAGATCGCGTCGTGAAGCAGCGTCGTTGACGCAGCGGCCTCGCGCAGCAATTCCTCGCGGCTGAACCGCCGCGTGGTGGTCAACATTGTCGGTCCGAGAGTTGCCCCGCCCGGAAGCGTCGGCGACAGTCCCGCATCCAACTCTTCGAGGTAGGTGCGAATGACCTTGAGCGGAAGGTAGTGGTCGCGCTGCGTCGACAGAATCAACCGGAGGCGCTCGACGTCGCTCGCGCCGAACTTGCGGTAACCCGATTCGGTGCGTGCAGGGAAGACCAGCCGCTGCTCCTCGAGAAATCGCAGCTTCGACGGTGTCAGGTCAGGAAACTCGGGGGTCAACCGAGCGAGTACCTGCCCAATACTCAGCAATGGCGCGGCGTGTGAAGACTTTGCCGCGGCGGAGACAGGGCTCACTAGTCGCTCTTCGCACGCGCGCGGTCGTGCCTCGATGCGTAGAAGGTGAGTCGGAACTTTCCGACCTGCACCTCTGCGCCGTCAGTGAGCACGGCCGATTCGATGCGTTCGCCGTCGAAATAGGTGCCGTTCAAGGAACCCAGGTCCTTGACCTCGAACTTGGTTCCGTGTCGCAGGAACTCGGCGTGACGGCGAGACACCGTGACGTCGTCAAGAAAAATGTCAGCCTCGGGATGACGACCAACGGTCGTCACATCGGCGTCGAGGAGGAAACGCGCACCCGTGTTCGGGCCACGCCGCACAACGAGCAGCGCAGACCCCGAAGGGAGCGCAGCGATCGCTTCCTGCTCTTCGGCACTGACATCCGCATCGATGCCGGCCATCGCGGCAGCGAACTCTTGGCTGAAGTTCAGAGTCGTATCAGTGCTCCCCGACGAGCTGTCGGGCGCCACCTGGCGCTCTGTGTCGTGCTTCTCGTCGGAATTTCCCACCGTAGACCTCCTAGTGTTCCAGCGTATCGGATTGAACGGGCGCCGTGCCGCGCGGCAGGCGAATCACCCGTACGGTTTCAATGGCGTAAATGATGCCGGCCCACCAATAGAGGAAGGCACCCCAGAGGCCGAAAGCCCAGCCGACGGGTTGTGACCACCACGCAACAGAGGGGAACGCCTCACCGAGCATGATCATCGGCAGGGCATAAAACAGGCAGAACGTGGCGACTTTGCCCAATTGATGTACCGGCAGTGGGCCAAAGCCATAGTTGGCCAAGACGACACCGAGACCGAGCAGAAAAACGTCGCGCCCGACGACGACGAGAACGATCCACCACGGCACGAGGTCTCGCCAGGCCAGACCGATCAGTGCGGCGAAAATGTACAACCGGTCGGCGGCCGGGTCGAGAAGCTGGCCGAGTCGGGTGATCTGGTTCATCCGGCGGGCCAGGTAGCCGTCGAGAAAGTCTGTCGCACTGGACACGATGAGCACCAGCAGCGCGGCGACGTCCTCGCCTTCGACGATCAGCCAGAGGAAGACCGGAACCAAGGCCAGCCGAACGAACGACAGAATGTTTGGAAGTGTCCACACTCGTGAGCCGGCGTCCTTGTCCCCTACAGCTCTCACACCACCTGATTCTAGTGAGAGAGGCCGACACTGCCCGGGAGGCCATGGCACCAATCGGCAGACAAGGTGACCATTCGCTCTCGACGCGGCCGGTTTCGATCGAGCTCAGCCGAGGTCAGCCGAGCCGAGTGCGGAGCGCCGACCAACTTGCCTCAAACCCAGGATGCAGCGGGAGGAGCTCGACCTCGCGCGGCAAAACCCAGCGCAGCTCGATGCTCTCCGGATCACTGATCACCGGTTCGAAGCGGTCGGTGGCCACCGCCACAACCGTCGTGTACGACCAATAGCCGAGGTCGAACACGGAGGTGAAACTCACCCGCACGAGTTCGGCGGGAACGCCGGCTTCCTCGTTGGCTTCACGGAGGGCGGCCTCGACCGCTGTCTCATGCTCATGACGGGCTCCGCCCGGAAGCCCCCAGGTGTCACCGTGGTGGCTCCAGAGCGCGCGGTGCTGCAACAGCACACCGAGCTCCGGGTGATACACGAGCAATCCTGCCGCTCCGAAGCGACCCCAGTACTTGTGGCCGTCCGGTCCGTAGACCCACGCCTCATCGCTGCCGCTCATAGATCAAGCATGCCGCATCCGTTGCGTGGGAATGACTCAGACCGAAACGATGGTGTGAACGTCGGCGGCGCCGAGTCGGCTGCGCCCGTTGAGATCGGCCAGCTCGAGAACGACGCCGACGCCGGTCAACGTGTAACCGGCGCGCTCGACCAGGCGGGCGGTGGCCGCGATGGTTCCACCGGTGGCGAGCACGTCGTCGACGATCAGCACGCGAGAGCCGGCCGGAAGCTGACCGACCTCAAGCTCCAAACGGGCCGAACCGTATTCGAGGTCGTACTCCTCGGTCAGCACGGTGCCCGGAAGCTTGCCGCCCTTGCGCACGGCCAGAACCGCGGCATCCGCCGCATAGCCGATCGCCGCTGCGAGCAGAAAGCCGCGTGCTTCGATACCGGCAACAGCATCGAACTGACCCTGGAATCGCGAGACGAGCGCATCGATGATCGACCGGAAGGCCGCAGCGTTGGCGAAGACCGGGTTGAGATCCTGGAACAGGATGCCGTCTTGGGGGAAGTCGGGGTAGCTGGCGAGGTGCGCGTTGACTTCGTCGGCGGCGGTGCGGGCGACGAAGGAGGGAACAGTGGAGGTCTCGGGTGAATTCACCACTTAACTGTAGGCGCTCACAGATGAGAAGACCCGTAGAGTCGAAGCATGGACCCACTCTCGACCGTGCGCGTCGACAGCTGGACCTGGGCGGTCCGGCTGTTCAAGACGCGTTCACTGGCCACGGCCGCATGCCGGGCCGGACACGTGCGCGTCAACGGCGACCGGGCGAAGGCTGCACAGTCGGTGAAGGTCGGCGATGAAGTGCGGGTGCGCTCGGCGGGATTCGACACCATCGTGGTT
Organism: Leifsonia sp. 10L418; assembly: GCF_056395445.1. Taxonomy (NCBI): domain Bacteria; kingdom Bacillati; phylum Actinomycetota; class Actinomycetes; order Micrococcales; family Microbacteriaceae; genus Leifsonia; species Leifsonia sp. 10L418. The sequence goes on from NZ_JBFTJN010000003.1 coordinate 353,803, forward strand.
GTCACGCGCGTGGTGGCCAAACGGGTCGGTGCCGCGGTGGCGGTCGAGTGCTACACCGATCTGACCCCGCCGCCGCCCCCGCGCGAGGAAGTCGCGCTGCTGCCCATTCGCGATCGCGGAACCGGGCGTCCGACGAAGCGTGAGCGGCGGGAACTCGAGGAGTTGCGCGGGCACTGAGCCGGCCTCGCGAAGTCAGCCGGCCCGGCGTGCGATGTTCTCCAGAGAGACCGGCTCGACAAGCTCCCCGAACTCCACCCGACTCCACCAGACGCCCTCGGCCCGCCGTTCGGCACCGGTCGAGAATCGGTAGAGAAACACGCGTGCCCGAATCCAGCGGGGCGGTTCGTTGGGGAACGGGTTGACCCGCAGCATCCGTAGCAGGGTGCGGTCCCCCGCTAGCAGTTGCATCAGCAGCATCTCGAACCAGCGAGTGTCGGGAGTGCCGAGAGCTAAGAACCACATCAGCCAGTCAAGACGCAGGTGATAGGGCGCGAACTGCCTCGGCATCCGTTTCGGGTCACCCGGCTTGCCCCGAAACTCGTACTCCCGCCATCCGTCGGGACTCGGCCGGGCGTCGGCATTTCCCTCCACGACGACCTCGAACCGGTGCCGGGTCACCGTGCCGAACGCGCCGTAGGCGTTGACCAGGTGATAGCGGTTGAAGCTTGCGTTCATCAACTGACGGTGCGCGAACAGGTTGCGCAGGGGGCGATAGCTGAGCACGACGAGCCACGCCGTCACGGCGGAGACGAGAAGCGCGAACCAGAGCGGCGAGACGGATGCCACCGGCCCGGTGGACAGGCCGGGAAGGATCGTCTGAAACGTGCGGTCATCGACGGCCGAGCAGGCGAGCACGATGGTGATCCAGTTCAGCCAGGCGAAGTTGCCCGTGAACACGAGCCAGAGCTGGGTGAGGATCATGATGCCGGCCGCGACCGAGGCGACCGGTTGCGGCGCGAACAGAAAGAACGGCACGATCAGCTGGGCAAAGTGGTTGCCGAGCACCTCGCCGCGATGCATCCATTTTGGAAGATGATGCACGTACCAGCTGACCGGGTTGGGCATCGGCTGCGTCTCATGGTGAAAGTACAGCGCGGTCAGGTCGCGCCATTCCGGCCCGCCGCGCATCTTGATCATGCCCGCGCCGAACTCGAGCCGGAAGACCAGCCATCTGAGGAACAGGATCACGACCAGCGGCGGCGCCACCTCGTTCGAGCCGAGGAAGGCGACAACGAAGCCGGCCTCCAGCAGCAGACTCTCCCAACCGAAGGAGTAGAAAGTCTGGCCGACGTTGACGATCGACAGGTCGATCGCCCAGAGCAGCAGGAAGATCAGCAGCGGCAGCCACGGCGGCCCGAGCTGCGGAAGCCCGACGATGAGTGTCGCCGCACCCACTGCTCCCGCAACGGCCAGTATTCGCAGCATCCGGTCGGAATAGCGCCAGTGGAACAGACTCGGGAAATCGCGAAATCTGATGCGGCTGACAAACCGGGCGACGGGCAACAGACCGTGATCGCCGAGCAACGCCGGAAACTGGTTGAAGGCGGAGATGAAGGCGATCAGAAAGCAGGCTGCAACGCCGCGCTGCAGAATCTCCCGCGCGATGAGGTAGTCCCCGGCATTCCACCAGGGGGTGTTCCACCAGTCCATGGTGTTGCCCAGGTTAGGCTCCGCGGGGTGCGGTCTCTACCGGCTCCGAACCTCTCGACACCGAAATACCGGTGGTCGAGCCTGTCGAGGCCCCGCCGGCCGACCCTCAAGCGCGACGAGCGTCCAGGGGCCAACTCACGGGATCTCGACAAGCTCGATCACCGGTTCTGTTCGATCACCGGTTCTGCTCGATCACCGGCTCTGCTCGATCACCGGCTCTGCTCGATCACCGGTTCTGCTCGATCACCGAGCGTATTACTCGGTCAGCACCGGTTCTGCGGCATGCTCCGGCAGTTCGTGGCCGGGCAGCGCCTGACCGGCGCGCATCTCGCCCTGCATCGCTGCGGCCGCTGCAGAACCTGCCGCGTGACCGGACAGCGATCCGCCGACGAGCCCGCTGAGCAGATCCTTGATGCCCATGCCCATGGTCGAGGTGAGAACCGAGTCAACCTCGGTGAAGCCCGACGCGACGTTCTTGGTCAACTGGCTGGCGCCATCCGTGGAGATCACGGTCAGCTGATCGATGTTGCCCATCGGCGCGGCAAGTTCGTGCGCGATCTGCGGAAGCATCTCGACCATGCGCAACTGCAAGAACGCCTCTGACTGCTGCGCCAGTGCCTCGGCGCTCAACCGAGTGGCTTCGGCTTCAGCGGTTCCCTTGGCCAGAATGGCGTCTGCCTCTGCCTGACCTTCGGCACGGATGGCCTCCGCGGTGGCGACACGGCTGTCACGGTCGGCGTTGGCCGCGGTCACGGCTGCCTCTGCCGCGGCGGCAGCGGCAACCCTCACCCGGTAGGCATCGGCGTCGGCGACCGCGTTGACCTCGGAATCGAGCTCGGCTTTGCGCAGATTGGCCCGGCGCTGGGCGGTCAGTTCCTGCTCCTGCACGATGGCCTGCTGAGCCTTCGCCTCGGCGAGCGGCTTGGCCGCCGCAGCCTCGGCTGCTGCCTTGTCGGTGTCGAGCTGCAGGGCGGCCTTGCGAAGCGCCAGGGTGTTCTGCGCCTCGGCGACGGCCTGCTCCGCGCTGATGGCTGCTTCCTGGGCTTCACGGTTCGCCTGGTGCTCGGCGACCTCTGCCTGACGACGCACCTTGGCCTGTTCCGCACGACCGATGTCGCGGATGTAGTCATTCTCGTCGGTGATGCCCTTGATTTCGAAGGAGTCGACATCGAGGCCCTGGTTGGCCAGCGACTCGCGCGCGGTCGCGAGAACCGAGGAACCCAACTCGTCACGCTTCTGGATGATCGTCATCACGTCGGTGGCGCCGATCGATGAACGGAGCGACCCCGACAACACTTCCTGGGCGAAGTTGTCGATGTTCTTGTCCTGCCCCAAGAAGCGCTGCGCCGCTGCCCGGATCGCCAACGGATCGTCGCCCACCTTGACGATCGCAACGGCTTCAACGGTCAGAGTGATTCCGTTCTTGTCCTGCGCAACGGCAGTGATCTCAATTGCCCGGCTGCGCAGGCTGATCTTGAAGGCCTTCTGGAAGAACGGGGTGATGAACACGCCCTGCCCGTGCACGACGCGCTGACCCGAGTGCTCGGTGGTCGTGCCGTCGACGACGGTCTTGCGGGACTTCTTGCCGGTAATGACCAGCGCCTCGTCAGGTCCGGCGTTCTTGTAAACGCTCTTCGCGTAGATCAGCGCAATCAGAAAGACAAAGAGGGACGCCCCGATAATGCCGGCGACTGGGCCAAACAGAAAGTCGAACATGTGTGGTCCTTTCGGTCCGCAGAGACACGGACTGTGGTGACACGCTGGGTCGATTCCGACCGCGTCGCACGATGAAAGCACCCCTGCCCCCACCCCGCTCCCCCAAACTACAGGGCCGGGCACGTGTCGTGACGGATGCTGCGGCATCCGCGTCAGGGTTGGACGCCCCGCCATCGACCTGTCAGGCTGAGAAGATGACCGTGACGAGTGCGCATCCTGATGTGCGCGAAGACGGTTGGACGCCCCGCCGTCGACCTGTCAGGCTGAGAAGATGACGGTGACGAGTGCGCATCCTGATGTGCGCGAAGATCTGGGCGTCGACCTGCGTGAAGCGGTCGGCTTGCAGAGTCCCTGGGTGACGATCGTCTGGAATGATCCGGTCAACCTGATGTCGTACGTTTCGTATGTCTTTCGCAGCTACTTCGGCTTCACTCCTGCGGAATCCGAACGTCTCATGCTGCAGGTGCACAACGATGGCCGGGCCGTCGTCGCCACGGGCAACCGTGAGGAAATGGAACGCCATGTCGAGGCCATGCACGGCTTCGGGCTGTGGGCAACACTGGCCAGGGCGGAACAGTAATGCCACAGAGCAGTGCCAGAGCGGAGCGATCATGAATGTCGAGCGGAGCACCGACGGCGGCCTCACCGCCTGGTTCGCGCCGGTCGAGGTGGAGCTGCTGCGCCTGGCAACAAGCCAGCTGGTCGAGCTTCTTTCGGGGGCCGACGACGACGGTGCGCTGGACTCCGACCCGGCAATCCAGCGGATGCTGCCCGATGCGTACAGCGACGACCCGGAAGCGGCCGAGGAATTTCGCCGCTTCACGGCAAGCGGGTTGCTCGATCAGAAAATCGAGAACGCCACCCTGGTGCGTGACACGCTCGCGAACGTGCAGGGGGTCGACGATCTGCTGCCCGACCACACCGAGTCGACCCGCACCGAGAACATCGAGTCACACGAGTTGGTCGTCATCGAGGGGACGGCCGTGTTGAGCTGGCTGCGCGCGTTGACTGATCTGCGTCTCACCCTGGCCGAACGGCTGAAGATGTCACCCGATGGTGAGATTCACCTCGATGGCGAGGAGGCCGAGTTCTTGAACGATCTCTACGACTGGCTCGGCATGGTGCAGGAGTCGTTCATCTACGCGATCGACGTCTGAGCGTTCGTCGACTGAGCAGGCGGCACTTACGCGGTCGGCGCCTGAGCCACGGCCAACGACGGCACGGATGCCGACGGACGAGGTCGCGGACGAACCGCGACCGGAACAGCGGCCTCGACGGTCGCGGCATCCGCAGTCGCTTCGGTTGCGCTCGCCGGCGCGGAACCGGCCGGCGTTGCCGTGCCCAGAATGCCACCCAGGCTTGCCTTGATGCGTTCTTCGGCGGAGTCGTCGGTGTGGCTCGCGGCAACGTTCGCCTCGGCGACGGCGCGCACAACCTCATCGCGCTGAATTCGCACTCCACGCGGAGCGTCGACCCCCAGCCGGATGCTGTCGCCGCGCACGTCGAGCACGGTGACGACGATGTCGTCACCGATGAGGATTTTCTCCCCCAGTTTGCGTGTCAAAACCAGCATGAGTTCAGCCTAACGCTCCGTTTCGAGCTCAATTGGAGCGGGCACCTCAAGACACGGCCTGACCGGGAGCGCTGAGGCTCGCCTGGGCGATGCGGTTGATTCCGTACAGCGCGTGGTCGGCCAAGCGAGCGAGGTACGCGCTGCGATTGGCCGGAGCGATCCGTGACTGCAGCACGTAGCTGTTCTCTTCAGCCTCAGAATCTGCGTAGTGAGTGGCGAGGCCGTCACGAAGCAGTCGGATGGCCTCGGCGCGTTGCTGGGACACCGCCGAGTGCGTCGTGCCCAACTCGGCGGCGACATCCTTGACCGAGCGGTCACCGAAGTAGACCTGCTCGACAATGAAACGCATCTTTTCGGGAAGGGAATCGACCGCGGCACGGAGGTAGGCGAGGCGCTCGGCAGCAAGAAGGGTGTCTTCGGGCATCGCGGAATCAGCGACGAGAAACTCAGCGGTGACATCGTCAAGAGCCGACAGCGTGCGTGAGGCATCGGCCAGGCCGACGGCCGCGACGCTGCGGTCTACACCGAGTGCCGAAGCGATCTCGTCGACGTTCGGGGTGCGTCCGAGGTGGGCAGCGAGTGTTTCCTGAACGGCAAGGGTCTCTTTGATGCGGCGCCGTGCCGATCGCGTTGCCCAGTCTGCCGAGCGCATCTCGTCGGCGAACGCCCCAATGATTCGGCGCCGGGCGAATGCGCCGAACGGAATGCCGAGTTCGGGGTTGAATGCATCGGCCGAAGTAATCAGAGCGAGCGCGCCTGCCGAGGCGAGGTCATCCCTCGAGAGGTGACGGGCTTTTGCCCAGACCTCAGAAACGAGGTAACCGACGAGCGGAAGGTTGTCCACGACCATCTTGTTGCGACGTTCCTGATTCAATTCCTTGACCCCTGTTTGCTCGCGGGCACGACCGTATGAACCGAGCCGATACGCTCGGTTTCTCCCTCATCGTGCACCTGAAAAAAAGCTGTGTACTGCCTTCCTCAAACCTACAAGCCAGGGGTTTTAAAACTTGAGATTTTGACCCCCATTACGGGGCAGACAGCGTCCTATCTTAGGGGGACACGATTATCCTGAACTTGCCACTTACATCGACCATTCACCGGCCGATAGTGCCTGTTACGGGAAGCAAGTGACGTGGTACTGCCCCACCACCGAGGCCCCGATCAACCCCCGAGGAGGTGCCCTTGAGCATTCACGAACTCTCCGCAGTGCTGTGGAAAGAACGCGAGCTGTTGGAGCTCCTGGTCTTCAAGCTTGAGGTCGAACGACTTCTGCTCACCAGCGGAAAGACCCGCTGGATTCAACGTGCATCTGACGAAATCGAACAGGTCACCGGCCGCCTTCGTACCCTGGGTCTTGCCCGTTCGGTCGAGGTCGCCTCCGTTGCTGTGGAGTGGGGCACCGCTGAAGATGCCACCCTGCGTGAACTGATTGCCGTTGCCCCCGACGGTGTCTGGTCCGAGATTCTCGAGTCACACCTTGACGGCCTGCTCGATCTCACCAACCAGATCCGTGATGTGCGCGACGCCAACGAACAGCTTCTGCGCGCGGCGTCACGCTCCACACAGGAGACACTCGCCGGCACCGTCATCTCGGCCAACACGTACGACGCCCAGGGGAACGCATCTTCTCGCCCCGAATCTTCCCGCCTCGTGGATAAGGACATCTAGTGAGCACTTTCAGCGGCCTCAACACGGCCTATTCCGGCCTCGTCGCATCCCGGACCGGAATCGAAGTCACCGGACAGAACATCGCCAACGCGAAGACAGCCGGCTACACCCGCCAGCGCGTCACCCAGGATGCGATGAATCCCCTCGCGGCGACCGGCCGCATCTCCACCCGACTGGCCGCGGCCGGCCAGGGTGTCACCGTCACGGGTATCGATCGAATCGGGGATGTCTTCCTCGATGCGCGCGTGCGCACCACGTTTGGCTCGTCCGGCTTCGCGAACGTTCGGGCCAACTCGCTGAGCAACCTCGAGAAGTCGCTCAATGAACCGGGCACGAACGGCATTTCCGCGCAGCTCGGCGACTTCTGGTCGTCCTGGCAGGACCTCGCAAACAATGCGGGCAAAGCAGCGGCCGGCGCCGTCGTGATCGAAGAGGCCAACGTGCTCGTCTCGCAGATCGCCGCCGGCTACAACGCGGTGTCCGCCGAGTGGAACGCGGTCCGCGGCAGTGCGGATGCCCAGACCAAAGAGCTCAACTTCGCCGCAAACCAGGTCGCAGAACTGAACGTGATCATTCGCGACACGCTCAGCCGTGGTGGTTCCGTGAATGAACTTCTCGATCAGCGCAGCCAGTACACCACCGCGATCGCTTCCCTGGCGGGCGGCACGGTCAACGAACGCCCGGACGGCACTGTCGACGTCGTGGTCGGTGGCAACGTGCTCGTGTCAGGTGACACCGCCAACGCCGTCGTGTTCGGTGGCTCGACATCAATCGAGGGCGCCGGAGTGACACTTGAGTGGGCGGATCACCCCGGGCGCCCGGTCGCGCTCAGCAGCGGTGAACTCGCCGGTTCGCTCTCGGTTCTCGCGCCCGCCGTTGCCGGTGGAAAGGGTGGACCGCTGGCCGAGGCGGCTGCGGAGTACAACAACCTGGCGACGAAACTGGCTACACAGGTCAACAGCGTTCACAGCACCGGGTACAACGCTGCCGGCGTGACGGGGCTGGACTTCTTCGCCTTCACGCCGGGTACATCGGCTGCGCTCGGCCTGAAGGTTGTTCCCACACAAGGCGATGAGATTGCGCTGTCGGGTGTCAACGGACCGTCAGCCGACGGGTCAAACGCCGACAAGATCGCTCAGCTCCGACTGGGTTCCGGCTCTCCCGACGCCACCTGGTCGACATTCGTCACCACCGTCGCCGTCGCAACAAAGAACTCCTTGCAGCAATCGAAGCTGGCAGACCTGGCAGCAAGCGCCGCGTCGTCTGCGCAGCTCTCGAACGCATCGGTGGATATTGACGAAGAGAACGTCAATCTGGTGATCAACCAGACCGCGTACCAGGCTTCGGCCCGAGTCTTCACAGCCGTCGATGAAATGCTCGATACCTTGATCAACCGCACTGGACTGGTAGGACGCTAACCGATGATCACTCGAGTCACGACGCAGACGATGATGAATTCGTCGCTGCGCAACCTGCAAACTTCGTCATCGGAACTTGCTCGTCTGCAAGATCAGGCCGGCAGCCGCAAAGCGATCACGCGCCCGTCTGACGATCCGTCGGCAACCGCCAACGCACTGGCCGTGCGCGCGGCAATCAATTCGAACAAGCAGTATGAGCGCAACATCAACGACGGCAACGGATGGCTGACCACGGGGGACTCTGCGCTCGCGTCGGTCACCGAACTGATGAAGAAGGCGAAAGACTTGACCCTGCAAGGAGCCAACGACGGCGCCCTCTCGCCGCTCGCCAAAGAAGCAATCGCTGTTCAGCTCGAATCGATCAGAGACGAGCTGCTCGACAAGGCGAACTCCACCTACCTCGGTCGGAGTGTTTTCGCCGGGACGTCGGATGCCGCCCAGGCTTTCGGGGCCGGCCCCGGCTATGCCTACACCGGCGGACAAGGCACCGTCGAGCGACGAATTTCCGACGGATCGACCGTTCGGGTCGATGTCGACGGAGCCCAGGTCTTCGGACCCGGAGCCGGAGCGGCTTCGATGTTCGGCGAAATTGATGCGATCGTCAGCGATCTGCGGAGCGGTGTCAACGTCGGCGCCCGCATCGCGACACTCGACACTCGTCTCGACACGGTTTTGACCGCTACGTCCACTGTCGGATCCCGCCAGGCAACGATTCTCGATGCGAAGTCTTCGAACCTGGACAGCAAAGTCGACCTCGAAGCGACACGCGCCGGCCTCGAGGATGTCGACATCAACAAGATCATCCTGGAGCTGAAAATGCAGGAAGTCAGTTACCAGTCAGCCTTGGCCGTGACCGCCCGGACCCTGCAGCCGACCTTGATGGACTTCCTCCGATGAGCGCGGCTGAACTGAGCGCAGCCGATGCCGGTGCGACCACCGTTCTGAAGTTCGTCGCTCCGCCGTTCGGGCTTGAACCGCTTCGCGATTTCACCCTGGATGCTGTCGAGGGCAGCATCGGACTCTACTCACTGCGTCCTGACGGCTTTCCGGACACACGACTCTTTCTGCTCGATGCAGCGGTTCATCTCACTGACTACCAGCCCCTGCTGTCTGATGAGCAATGCGCGTCAATCGACCTCACCGCCGTCGAAGACGTGGCTGTCTTTGTGGTGGTGAACCCGAGCGACGAAGAGTCAACGGTGAATCTGATGGCGCCGATCGTGGTGAACCAGAACACCGGTGTCGCCGCGCAGCTGATTCTTGACGATCCGACCTGGCCGCTCAAGGCTCCTCTGGCGTCGCTCGTCACCCGCTAGCGCACTGTCGCGTGAACGCCGCCGTCTCGGCGGTCGTCTCTGTCGAGCCCGCACGAAAGCAACTGGGCGTGCGCAATCCCGCTCGGCGTGCGCAAAGTCCCACGCCAGGCGGGATTCCCCACGCCAGCTTCGTCCACCGACCGACCTCGCGGCCCGGGACTCGGTCGACTAACCGCCGAGCAGAAGTCCGTCTGCCCATCCCACCGGGACTCCCAAGTCCTTTACCGACTCCGGCGTCAGAGTGGTTGCCAGTCCGAAGGCCGCGACGGCATGGATGTGCACCATCGACGCGAGGTTCTGCACCCACAGACGGGTGTCCTCATGCTTTCGCCCTGCATCGACAACCACCCAGATCTGGTCGGCCCCAATACTGCGAACTGCGGCTGCCACGTCTGTGCCCGGTTCGACCCCATAGGCGACGAAGACGCTGCAGCCGTTCTGCACCCCGTCGGCACGCGCATGCGCCGCCGACCTGAGGTCAGAGACCGTCAAAGCACTCTTGAGGGTGATCGTTCCACCGACGCAGACGGCGGAGAGACCGAAACGGCCTGAGAGTGAGTGGGCGACGCGCAGCGCGTCGGTGCGCAGGCCGACGAGCAGCACGAGATCGCCTGCCGCCCGCGACGGGAGCGGAGGGGTCTGGGCCTGATCCGGTGCCGGAATCGGTGTGAATTGAAGGGCCGGCGGCGGAAACTGAATCGACGCCAGCGACGACGAAGTCTCGGGATGCAGAGCGGGCGACGGGAGCGCGGTCAAACTGAGCTGTTGTCCCCGCAGGTCCGGCTCATCGCCGGGGGCGACCCTCGCCGACAGCTCGTCGAAGAGTTGGTCGAATCGTGCGGAACTCGTCGAGAGCGTCATCGGCTCCGCCAGCCGGTCTTCCGCCGCATCGGCGTCCGCCAGGAGAGCGGCGATCCCCGACCGACTCGGCAGCACCATTCCGTGAACAGTGTTGGGCGTCGCCGCACCCGGAGCGGGTTGGGCCGACTCCCCCGGTACCCGGATGACCTGTGGCGTCGGAACTTCGACGGTCACTTCGAAGTAGCGCTTGGCCAGAAACCCACCGATTCCGCCTTGGACCACACTTTCGGCCTTGATGATGCGCGCAGAAGGTCCGTGCTCGGCGACGACCTGGGCCCTCAAGGCGTCCAGGCTCTCGCCCTTAAGCAGTAAGTGCGTCGTCACGGCGCACCACCCCCACAGTTTCGATCTGAATATTGGACACTGTTGCCTCCTGATAGGAGAGGACCGGGATCCCGTTCACCTGGGCGGAGACGAGCCGGCGCAAGGCCGGGCGCAGCGTCGGGGCGCAGACCAGAACAGCCGAGAATCCTTGCGGCTCGATTGCGGCCAGTGCCGCCTTGAGTGAGCCGACGACCGTCTCGATCCGGTCCGCGTCGATCAGAATCTGGCTGCCGAACTCAGTGGGCCGAAGCCCTTCGACGAGCGACTGTTCCAGCACCGGGTCGATCATGATGACACGCAGCACACCGTCGTCGAGGTACTGCGCCGACAGTGCCGGGCCGAGCGCCTGACGTGCGGCTTCGATCAGCCCCTCCGGGTCCACCGACACCTTGGCCCGCAACGACAGCGCTTCGTAGATGCGTGCCAGGTCGTTGATCGGCACCTTTTCGGTGAGCAAGCCCTGCAGCACCCGCTGCAGTTCGGACAGGCTGAGAGGCGACGGTGTCAGTTCGTCGACGGCCGACGGGTTCACCGCCTTGACGCTGTCGGTGAGCACCCGCACATCCTCACGGGAGAGCAACCGCGCCGCGTTGTCAGTGATGACCGCAGACAGGTGGGTGACGACGACCGACACCCGGTCGATGACGATCGCTCCGGTCATTTCGGCAGCGTGACGCATCTCACTCGGCACCCATTTGCCGGCCAGCCCGAAGACCGGCTCAACGGTCACCTCACCCGGAAGACCGTCGAGAAAGTCGCCGAGGGCGAGAACTTTACCGGGCGGGGCGATTCCGCGACCGACCTCCACCCCCGCGATGCGCAAAGAGTAGGTCGAGAGCGGAAGCTCCAGGTTGTCGCGGGTGCGCACCGGGGGCACCACGAATCCCATATCCATCGCGATCTTCTTGCGCAGCGCCTTTACCCGGGCCAGCAGGTCGTCACTCGCCCCCGACACAAGATCGACCAGGTCGGGCGCGAGAAGAATTTCGAGCGCGTGCACCCGCATCCCGTCGATGATGTCCTCGGTCGTCTCAGGCCGTGGCGCGCTCTCCAACCGGGCGGTGGCGTCGGCATCCCGACCGGCCTTGGCTTCCGCAGACCTGATTCGTTGAGCCATGATGATCAGAAAGGTGCCGACCAGGATGAACGGGATGATCGGCATGCCAGGGATGAAGCCCATCACGATCGCCGCGCCACCCGCGATCAGAAGCGCGGTGCGCGACTGGCCGAGCTGTTTCGACGCCGTCGAGCCCATGTCTTCTTCGGCGTTCGACCGGGTGACGATCATGCCGGTCGAGACGGCCATCAGCAATGCGGGGATCTGGGTGACCAGGCCGTCACCGATGGTCAGCAATGTGTAGGTGTTCACCGCATCGCCGATCTCCATGCCGCGCTGCAGCATGCCGATGGCGATACCGCCGATCACGTTGATGATGATGATGATGATTCCGGCAATCGCGTCACCCTTGACGAACTTCGAGGCGCCGTCCATGGCACCGTAGAAGTCGGCCTCGGCCGAGACGTCGGCGCGACGCTTGCGCGCCTCGACGTCGGTGATCAGACCGGCGTTGAGGTCGGCGTCGATCGCCATCTGCTTGCCGGGCATCGCGTCGAGGGTGAAGCGCGCGCCGACCTCGGCGACTCGCTCGGCACCCTTGGTGACGACGACGAACTGGATCACAACGAGGATCAGGAAGACGACAGACCCGATGATAATCGACCCGCCGACGGCGACATGGCCGAACGCTTGAATCACCTGACCGGCATAGCCGTCACCGAGCACGAGCCGGGTCGAGGCGACATTCAGGCCCAGCCGGAAGAGTGTCGCGACCAGCAGCAGCGAGGGAAACACCGAGAAGTCGAGCGGCTTCTTCACGAACATCGTCGTCAGCAGGATCACCAGCGCCAACACGATGTTCACGATGATCAGCACGTCGAGAATCGGCGCCGGTGTCGGAACAATGAGCAGCATCAAAATGCCGACCACACCGATCGGAACGGCGATCTTTGACAGGTTGCGGTTGTTCACTATTTTCCTCCGGAACTGAGGGTGGGGACAGTCATGCTGTGCACGCCGGAAGCGGCGCCACGACGTTTCAGTGCTGCGACGAAAGTGAGAACTCGAGCGACAGCGTTGTAGAACTCGACGGGGATCTCGTGCCCGACCTCGCAGGCCGCGTGGAGCGCCCGGGCGAGCGGGATGTCGGAAACCATGGGCACGTTCTCGGCCGCCGCTTCTTCACGGATGCGGGTGGCATTGTGCCCTGACCCTTTGGCCACCAGGCGCGGCGCCGACTTGCCTGGCTCGTATTTGAGTGCCACGGCAACGTGGGTGGGGTTCACGATCACCACATCGGCGGTGGCAACGGATGCAATCATCCGGTTGCGGCTCATCTCGAGCTGACGCGAACGCCGCTGCGACTTCACCAAGGGGTCACCGTCGGAGTTCTTGTTCTCGTCTTTGACCTCCTTCTTCGTCATCCGGGTCTGCTTGCGGTTGCGCTTCATCACGACGAAGACGTCGGCTGCGGCAAGCAGGAGCCCGGCGACGACAGCTGAGATCATCAGGGAGGAGGCGCCCTCGGACGCTGCGGCGACGATCGCTTGAACGCTCAACCCACCCGACGTCATCAAGACCGGCATCAACCCCTGGATGACGGCGTACAGAACGAGACCGACCACGGCGGTCTTCAGCAGGGTTTTCAGTCCCTGCCACAGTGCCTGGGTGCCAAAAACCCGGGCGATGCCCTTCACCACATCGAACTGCTCATACTTGCCCGTGAACTTCTTCACGTGCACGCCGCCCTGGGCGACGGAACCCACGAGAACCGCCACCACGACCGCGGCGAGCATCAGGGCAATGGTGGGCATGATCGACGACAGCCCGTCGTTCAGTGCGGTGAGCACACCGGCGATCTCCGGCTCCTTGGCCACGGCGCCGACGGTGAACATTTGGTGGGTGGCTGCTGTCGCTCCCGCGGCAATGGTGGCGGGCAGCATGATCACCGCGGCACCGACGCCGAGCCATGCCGTGACGTCCTGAGACTTCTGAAGTTTGCCCTTCTCGCGGACTTCCTTCATCCGCTTCTCAGTGGCGTCCTCCGTTCTTTCCGAAGCGTCAGACACTATTTCACCCCCGACATCATGCGGAGGGCATCGTCGGTGAGTGAACCGACGACGTCGGGGAGGGCGGCAATGACGAGTCCACCCAGGGAAAGGGTCAACAGCACCTTGAGCGGGAAGCCCATGGCGAAGGCGTTCAGGGCCGGAGCAACCCGGGTCAGCAATCCGAGACCCGCGTCGGCGAGAAACAGAACAACAATGAGCGGGCCGGCAATCTGCACCGCTGAGAGGAACATTTGAGAGAGGCCGGTCACCATCAATTGAGCTGGGTCGGCGAGATTCATGCCCCCACCGAGCGGAAGCGCGTCGTAGCTGCGCACGAGTCCACCGATGATGAGCTGGTAGCCGCCGGAGGTGAACAACAGGGCGAGGGCGATCATGTGAAAGAGACGGCTGAATTGAGCGCCGTTGATCTGGCTGCCCGGATCGAAACCCTGCGCCATCTGAAAGCCGCCGAACATGTCGATCAGGTTTCCGGCGGACTGCACGGCGCTGAAGACGAGAAAGACCAAGAAACCGAGCGTCGCCCCGACCAGAAGTTCGACCACAAGCGCGCCGAAGAATCCGGCGGTGTCGAGCGACTGGTAGCCGGGGACAACTCGCGGCGCGACGGCAACACCGAGGCCGAGGCCGAGCATCGCTTTGATGCGCGCGGGGATCGCCCGGTATGAGAACGGTGGCGCAATCACGATGAATGCGGTCATGCGCACACTAGCGAGCATGACGGCTTCGATCCACGACAGGTCGAGGGGGATGTTCATGCATCAGCCACCAAGCAAGGCGGGGATCTTGTCGAACATGGCGTGGGTGAACGACACGATTTCGGCGATCATCCAGTGCCCGGTGATGACCAGGGCGATGGAAACGGCGATCGCCTTCGGCACGAATGAGAGCGTCACCTCCTGAATCTGGGTGATCGACTGAAAGAGCGAGATTGCGAAGCCAACCACGAGTGCGGTGATGAGCATCGGGGCGGCCAGCTTGCCGGCAACGATGAGTGCCTGCAAGCCGATGTCGAGAACGGCGCTGCTGTCCATTATTGATAGCTCTCAATCAACGACGTGAGGATGAGCGCCCAGCCGTCGACCAGGATGAACAGCAAGATCTTGAACGGCAATGAGATCATCACGGGCGGGAGCATCATCATGCCCATCGACATCAGCGCTGCGGAGACGACGAGGTCGATGACGAGGAACGGGATGAAGATCACGAACCCGATGATGAACGCGGCGCGGAGCTCCGAGATCATGAAGGCGGGCACCAAGGTGATCAGGTCGACATTCGCGACGCTGTCCGGGTTCTCCGCACCGGCTGCGCGCAACATCAGCGCCAGGTCTTCCTCACGGGTGAAGTGCAGCATCCACTCGCGGAGTGGTGCTGAACCGGCGGCGATGGCGTCGGCGAAATCCAAGGTGCCGGCGAGATACGGCTGAACCCCCAGGGTGTTCACCTCGGTCAGGACCGGCCACATGATGAACAATGTGAGAAACATCGCCAGTCCGGCGAGAACCTGGTTCGGGGGGATCGACGGCAGGGCCAGGGCGTTTCGTGCCATCGCCAAGACCACGAAGATCTTGGTGAAGGATGTCATCATCAACAGCAACGCCGGCGCGACGGACAGCAGCGTGATCCCGATCAAGGTCACGATCGCCGACGAGGGAGTGCCGTCCGGCCCGTTGATCTCGAGCGAGACGCCTCCGGCACCGCCGGGCGTGGTCGGACCGATCGGCTCGCCCGGATCGCCAGGGGCGGCGAAGCTCGGCCCCGCATTCAGCATGACAATCGCTGAGACGGCAATCAGCACAATCGCCGCATACATTGCCCAGCGCAGCGCGCGGTCAGTCCGCAGCGCACGGCCGGCAGGCAGCATGGTGTCTGTCCGAAGCACAGTGTTCGACCTGGGCGCCAGCGCCCTGGTGAATGGCACTATTTCAGTCCTTGCCTCAGAGCGGCGAAGGAGAGCTTCCATGTCTCTGCCGAAAGAATTGACCCGCGGAGCATTCCTTGCGTTGCGGGTGTACGAATAAGGTCGCGGCGACGGCCGGGCTGCCCGTCAGCACCGAGCAGGTCAGCGCCGAGTGGTTGAGCGCCAGGTGTCTCAGTGCCCACTGGCTCAGTGCCCAGTGGCTCAGTGCCCAGTGGCTCATCGCCCAGTGGTTGCTTGTCGGTGGCCGAAGACAGAGCCAGCGCGAAGTTCTCGGCAGGCTGCAGGGTGACCATCGGGTCGCTGTCACGTTCGTAGAGCACGTTGACGTTTTGCTCGGTGACGCCGAGCACGAACCGCTTGCCCTCAGCCTCGATGATCACGACTGAGCTTTTCGGCGACAGACCTTGCCGGGAGACGACTCTGATCGGGTTGGCCACCTGTGCGGCGCGCGACGATTTCGTCAACCGTTTGTGCGCGTACCAGATGACGCCGAGAACAGCGGCGAGCGAGACGATGACCCGCAGCGCCAGGAAGACGGTGTCCACTAACTGAGGCTGTCCGGTACGTCCATGATCTTCGTCACGCGCACGGCGTAGTCCTGGTCGACGACGACAACCTCGCCGTGGGCGATCAGTCGGCCGTTCAGCAGGATGTCTGCCGGTGCTCCCGCAGACCGGTCGAGTTCGACGACGGCACCGGGCTCGAGAGCGAGCACGTCGCGTACCGACATCCGGGTGCGCCCGATTTCGACCGTCAAGGTCATCTCAACGTTGTTGATGCGTCCGAGCTTTCCCGAGATGGGCTCGGTCGACACGACCCGGCTGGCCGTCAGGTTCTCGCGCACTCGGATTGCAAACCAACCAACGGTTTCGTCGCCGTCCTGCAGGGTGAAGACGGTCGTGTCGGTGTCATTGAACAGGTCTGCGGCGTCGTCGACGCGGGCGGCACCGAGCACGCCGTGCCCGAGTGTCGCTGCAGCCGCCTCGAGTGACGGGCGCAGAATGTCGCTGATAGCGACACTTGTCGCCCCCTCGCTTGTCGCCAGGCCAAGCGGCTCAATGTCGACCAATGCCACGGCCAGGTCTGCCGACAGCGAGCCGACAACGGTCGCCTGCACGGCCCCGGAGACCTCGGAACCGAAGCGAATGTTGGTCTTCCGCGGCGCTGCACGCAACTCGGCGCCGTTCGGGATGAGTGCGGCCAGCGCGGCGGCGGCGTCGGCATGCAGGGTGGTGCTCGGCATAATTAGTTCTTCTCCTGGATATCAGTGATGACGCATGCGAGTCGAGTGCCCGTGGCTCCGACAGCGGCCCGCGCGAGTGAGTGTCCGTCGACGGCGATGTCGAGCGGCTTGTGGCTGGCATGACCGAGGCTGATCAGATCGCCGACCGCGAGGGCCAGGATGTCTGCCGGGCGAATACTCTTTTCCGGAAACTGCAGCGATACCTCGACGGGAACGTGTGAGACCTGGGCCAGCAGCAGTTCCGACGCATCGACGAGGGCAACGACCGGGTTCGCCGCGCCCAGCTGCCCCAGCAGAATATCGGCGGGAATGGCGAGCGTCGTCTTCGCCGCGCGTTCCCCCACCTGCACGGTAAAGCTGGCAACGATCATCAGCTCGGATGTCGCCGCGGCCTGAGCGAACTGGGAGTTGTGGTGGATGCTGTCAACGACGATGTCATTGGCGAGCAGCGGGCCGAATGAGTAGCGCAGATCGTCGATGGCGTCGGCCATGAGCTTCCGCAGCAGCGACTGCTCGATCTGGGTGAACTTACGTTCTGACTCGTCATGCGCGCCGGTGCCGCCCAACATGTGACTGAACCAAGACAGCGCCGCCGTGGTGGGAAGCTGAAGCACTGCCTTCGACTCGTGGCCGTCAACGGCCAGCAGCACCATCGCGGTGGTCGCCGGAAGCGACGCGGCGTACTCGTCATAGGTGTGCATGAGCACGTACTCGAACGTGACCTGCGATCGCACGCGCACCTTGGCGGTGAGCTGGGTTCCCCACTGACGGGCAAAAGTCTCCAGCGCGAGTTCGAGAACCCGGGAGTGCTCTCTGGCGAGCGTGGTCGGACGCCGGAAGTCATAGACCTCCGCGGCCTTAGCCGTCGACGGCATTGGTGTCTTCACTTCGCTCCGGGTGGTCATCAGCGTTCACAATCGGCACGGATCGGAATTCGGTTAGAAAATCGGTGACCGATTGCCCAATCGTTTTTGGCCCGCTTCGCCGACGCTATTTCGTGGGCGCAGCGGCAGCGACTCCGGCGCCCGGCGCCGCTCCGATCGCCGCAGAGTCTTCCGCAGCGAGCAGACCAGGAATCAGTGCGCGCACGGCGTCAGGTTGTTTGGACAGTACGACCACATCGACGCGGCGATTGTGTGAGCTTTCTCCCTCGGCGCTCGGGCGAGCCGAGCCGAACCCGACGGCTGCTGCCCGCCCCTGGGCGACCCCGCCCCGCTCGACGAAGTAGCGCACCACCTGGGTGGCACGTCCGCTGGAGAGTTCCCAGTCGGTGGGGTACACGCCCGAGCTGCCGACCGGGTCGGCGTGGCCTTCAACCGAGACTTCGTTCGGGATTCCCGCCAGAACCGGGGCGATGGTGCCGAGAATCGCGAGGGCCTTGTCGGTCATCTCCACGCTGTTACCCGAGAAGAAAGTCTCAGCGCCGATGAGTCCGACCGTCAATCCGCGCTCCGTGATCTGGAATTGCACGGCATCGGCCAGACCCTGGGCCTGCAAGCCGTTGTACATGCTGTCGCGAATCGCTTTGAGATCGGTGATCTCTTTCTTGGCCAGGTCGACATTGTTGTTTTGAATCGCCGCTTTGTACAGGTCGCCCTGTTTCCCGATGTCCTCGGGTTTCACGACAACTCCGGAAGCGGTGTCGACGGTCTCGCCGGCCTCCGTGCCGAATCCTGTTGCCAGCGAGGCCTGAAGCTTGTCGAACTTCTCCGAATCCACGGTGGAGATCGCATACAAGACGATGAACATGCACAACAGCACGGTCACCATGTCCATGTAAGACGCCATCCAGCGCTCATCATTGTGAACCTCTTCGTGCCCGGTATCGCGGCGACGGCGGCGGGAGGAACTCACGCTGCCTCGCTACGGGGCATGTCAACTTTCGAGGCCTTCTGCTTCGATTTGGAGGCCGGCTTCGGCACCATCGCGGCCAGACGTTCGCCGAGCAGTCGTGGCTGGCTGCCCGATTGAATTGCGAGCACGCCTTCCATGATCAATGTCATGCGTTCGGTCTCGAGCTCGGCGAGCCGGCCGAGCCGGTCCCCGATCGGGAGCCAGATGAAGTTGGCCGAGAGCAGACCCCACAACGTCGCGACGAATGCCGCTGCGATCGACGGGCCGAGGGTGGCCGGCTTGTCGAGGTTTTCCAGAACGTGAGTCAGCGACACAACGGTACCGATGATGCCGACGGTGGGAGCATAGCCGCCGAGAGCCTTGAAGAACTTCGCCGACTGGCGATTCGACTTAGAGGTGGTGATCACTTCGTCTTCGAGCAGGAGCCGCAGCTCTTCGCCGTCGGTTCCGTCCGCGATGTTTTGCAGGGCATTCCGGAGGAACGGATCCTTGACACCTGCCGCCTCCTGTTCCAGGGCGAGCAGACCGTTTTTACGCGCAGTGTCGGCAAGGCCGACCATCTGGTCGATGACCTGCTTGGGCTTCTCCACTTTGCCTCGAAAGGCGTGCGGCAGCGCCTTCAACGCGGCCATGGTGTCGGCAAAGGTTGAGCCGGCCAGACCGACGGCGATTGTGGCGCCGAAGACAAGCACCATCGGTGCCGGAAGAAGCAGCGACGAGACGTGCGCTCCCTCAATGGTGATCATGGCGTAGAGAGAGCCGAAGGCCACAAGGAGGCCGATAATTGTTGCGGGATCCATTAGCTTCTCCTCGGTTCCCTGGGCTCGTCGGCGGGAACCGCCTCGAGATGACGGATGCCCGTGTTCGACGGTTCGGGGGCCTGGCTGGCGAGGGCGATCACTCTGGCCCGGTAGCGGGCAATCTTGTCGATGACCTCCGACATAGATTCAGTCACGATGTAGGTCGACCCGTCGACGAGCACGAGCGTCGTATCGGGATTCTCGTGAATCCGCTCGATGAGGTCAGGATTGACCGCGAAGTGACTGTTGTTCAGCCGGGTGACTACGATCATTCTGTCCTCGAGTTAGCTAGCGATGTGATGACTTCGGATTCACTGTCGGCTGCTCGGCCCGATTCGTCAGGTGTGAGTGGCGAGAATGCTGAGATCCGCTGAGTCGCCTCTCCTGTAGCCCCATCGTCTCGGGGTGGAGGAACCCCTCGCGCTCATCCATGCGCCCAACGAGAGCGTTCTTCCGAGCGAAATCCAGGCGCTGGCGCTCAGCCTCGAAACGTCAGGAACAGCTGTGACCCCGGCGAATCGCCGGGGCCACAGCTGTTCGGAAGGACTCCCCCGCTTAGCGCTTGAGGTTCGTCAGCTCCTGCAGCACCTCGTCGGACGTGGTGATGATGCGGGCATTGGCCTGGAACCCACGCTGGGCGACGATCAGGTTCGTGAACTCCTGCGAGAGGTCGACGTTCGACATCTCGAGGTAGCCGCTGGCCAGCTTGCCGAAGCCGGGGCCGCCGGCGGCGCCGAGCACCGCATCGCCCGAGTTCGCGCTGGTGCGGTAGGTCGAGCCGCCGGCTTTCTCCAGTCCGCCGGGGTTCGCGAAGGTGGCCATCGCGATCTGTGCGATGGAACGGGTTTCGCCGTTGCTGAACGTACCGAGCACGGTTCCGTCGCCGGAGATCGTGTAGGCGGTCAGCGTGCCCGGCTTTTTGCCGTCTTGGCTGTTGACCGCAATCGTGGTCAGCTTCGCAAAACCGGTGACCTTCGTGAGGTCCAATTGGACTCCGCCGAGGGTGATGAGACCGCCGACCGGCGCACTGAGGTTGCCGGCGGCGTCGAACGTGATCGGTGTCTGTGCGCCGGCGGCCGTGCCATCGCCGACATTCCAGCCAGCGGCGGTCTTGGTGAACGTCACATCCAGCTTCGTTTCGTTTCCGACGGCGTCGTACACCGTGATCTCACGGCTCAAGACGGTTCCGGCGGCAACCTCGGCCGGAAGGTTTCCACCCAGTTCTGCCGTGGTCGTCGCCTTGCCGGGGATCGTGGTCTGCAACGGAAGGCTGATGTTCCCGACGGCACCACCGACCGGGATCTTGCCGTTGGCATCCGCCGTGCGACCCTGCACGAATGACCCATCGGCGGTGACGAGACGGCCCAGCTTGTCGAAATTGAAGGCGCCGTTGCGGGTGTACAGCGTTTCGGTGCCCGACTGAACCAGGAAGAAGCCGTCGCCCGAGATCATCAGGTCGGTGCCCTTGCCGGTCGCCTGTGCGGAGCCCTGCGCGAAGTTCGTCGAGATCGCGGCGACCTGCACACCGAGTCCGACCTGGGCGGGGTTGGTGCCGCCGGCCTCAACCTGCGCACCGGTGCCGTTCTTCACGACTTGCGAGAGGGTGTCCTGAAACTGCACGGCCGATGACTTGAAGCCGACAGTGTTGACGTTGGCGATGTTGTTGCCGGTGACGTCGAGCATGGTCTGGTGCGAGCGAAGTCCGGAAATGCCGGAGTAGAGCGAACGAAGCATGATTACCTTTCGGTTTCGACTTGCGTCGGTTGAGGGGTCGGAGGAGGCGTGGGGGTCGGAGTGGTGATGCCGGAAATCTTGTCGAGCGCCACGTCGACTCCACCGACTGTGACCTTCGGAACGCTGCCGAGGTAGGAGACCGCGGTGGCCGTGCCGGTGATCGTCTTGCCGTCGGCATCCGTGTAGCTGACCTCTTTGCCGATCAGATTCGCGGCGGCAGTGCGCATCTGCAACCCGAAATTCTCATCGGTGGTCTTGGTCATCAACGTCATCTGCTCCATCATCGCCAGCTGGGTGGTCTGGGCGATCATGGCGTTGGTGTCCATCGGCGAGCTCGGGTCCTGGTTGCGCAGCTGGGTGACGAGCAGCTGCATGAAGACGTCGCCGTCGAGGGTCTGCTTCGGCGCGGCCGGCATGTTTCCGGCGTACATGCTCGAGCGTTGGGTGTTGTCGATTGCTTCTACTGG
Organism: Leifsonia sp. 10L418; assembly: GCF_056395445.1. Taxonomy (NCBI): domain Bacteria; kingdom Bacillati; phylum Actinomycetota; class Actinomycetes; order Micrococcales; family Microbacteriaceae; genus Leifsonia; species Leifsonia sp. 10L418. Next base: position 375,477 of record NZ_JBFTJN010000003.1, read on the forward strand.
CATCTGGTTTCCTCTGCGTTGTGCAAGCTCGTGCGCGGCGGGTATCGGTTAGGCAAGGACATCGAGCATCGATGTGGGGCCGCCGACCGGTCGGCGCGCGTGTTGCTCCACCTCAAACTGTCGGCCGCGCGACGCTGATTCGTTAGGCAGCTGGCGCCCCGTCCCCCCATCACTGCCGGAGTCCGGCTGGTTCTTACCCGACAGGTCGAGCTGCGCGCCGAACCCGTTCGATGCCAGGTCGCGTCTCAGATCCGTGAGGATCTGTTTCAGCGCGTCGCGACTTTCGGCGCTCGGCGCGAACAGCTCGATTCGGATGTGTTCGCCGGCAACATGCGCCCGCACCGTGACCGGCCCCAGATTGTCGGGCGTCACGGTGATCGTGAGCGTGTGCTCGCCGTCGGCGGCACCGACCAGGGCGAGCAACGGTTTGGCCACCTGCTCGGTCAGCGGAACCGGAGCGGCGTGAGCCGCGACAGGCACCGCAGAGACTGCGGGCGCTGAGGTGGTGGGAGCGCTTCCCGTCGGCGCCGCGATGGGCTGCACCGTCGAATCTACGGATGTCGGTGGTGTCGATTCGACCCGGAGCGCGGCGACCGCCCCGTCAGGGGTTCCCGCACCGGCGCCTGCACCGGAAGAGTCGGGGTTCGTCCCCGGCGCCATCGTCGTGTCTGAGCTGCCCGCAGGAGCCTGACCGGCCGGGGCAGTCGCAGACGGAGTGCCGACTGCACTGCCGACGGGGGCGGGCGACGTGATGGTGGTTGACCCGGTCAAATCGGCCGGTGCTTCGCCCGTACCGTCCGAGGATCCGATGGTCAACAGTGAGCTCGCGGCAGAGGCGGAAGCAGAAGCTGCGGCCTGCGCTTTCGGTGCCGTCCGAACGCCGGCGGCACCGGCATCCGCGCTGACCACCTGGGCCAGGCCGGCCTCAACTGCGCCCGCTGGTGTTGTCGCCAGGGCCGCGGTACCCGCCCCCACACCGGTTGGTCCGCCGGCAGCCACATCGGCGAGTGCCTGTGCGGCAGAACTCGCGGGCGCGGCGGAACCCGAAACTGCGGTGGTGGCCGGAGCGGGATCACCCGTCAACGACCCGCCCCCGAGAATGCCCTCGAGCAGCGCGGAAACCACCGAGCCGGAGACGGCCGACGCTCCCTGAAGCGACAGGTCGCCACACTGCGTTGTGCCGGCCACGGTGTCGTCTGCCGTGCCGCCGCCCTGCGCGCTGTCGTCTCCGTCGCGGGCTGTGGCATCCTGCGCCTGCGTGGGCTCTGACGCACCACCGAGTGAATCGTTGATCGCGGTGTCGCGAAGCGCTGCAGCGAAGCCGTCGGCACCGGCGGCTGACCCCGACGACGTCGACGAGCTGGTGCGACCAGCCGGAGAAGGCGCAGGGGCAAGCGTCGTTGGAAGCGTCATTGTCATGCCTTGCTCCCCGCGAACATCGACATCTGTGCGGCTGCGATGAGGTCGGCGATGGAGGGCGAGGCGCTGGCCGTGCCGCCCATCGAGGTGATCAGGCTGTTCATCGTCTCCGGTGAGAGAGCAGATCGGGTGTCGCTCCCTGCGATCGACCGGGTTCCGGCCGAGGCTGTGCTCGGCGCAGCCGCGGGGGCGGCGGGAGCGGCCACTCGTCGAATCGTCTGAATGTCAGCGTCGGTCAGGTAGTTCTTCTGCAGTGACACCGTGCGGCCCTCGTAGGGGGCGTGAATAATCATTCCATTGCCGGCGTAGATCACGATGTGGTCGGCGTTGTGAGTGACGATCAGGTCACCGGGCTGCGCGTCGGCGAGCGAGCCGACCTCCGTGCCCATCGACTGCTGGGTGCTCACGACACGGGGGGCATCGATGCCGAGGTCGGCGAGCACGCGCTGCACGAGGCCGGAGCAATCCATGCCCGAGGCGTCCTCGCCTCCGAAGACATACGGAACACCGAGGTACTTCTTGGCCGCCTCGACGATCGCATCGCCGCTGACACCCGTCCCGGTGCCCGTCGCGGTGGGGTTCGTCCCGGCACCGGTCGTTCGCTTCGTTCCGCCCGCGGCGCCCAGCGCGGCATCGAAGGATGCGGCGTTGACGGCCCGGTCAGCCGATATCGATCGTCCGGTCAGCTCGAGCACACGATTCTCGATCTCCGCGATTCGAGATACAGCCTCAATCATCGCCACTAGGACGCTCCTTCTCTGCTTCGTGCCCTCGCGCCGGAGGCGATTTCATCGAGCGCGTTCTGTTCGGTGCGCAATTCGCCCACGGCAACGGCCAGGTTGTGCTTCTCTTCGAGACGTTCCAAGCCCTTCGATCTGGTGCGGGCGGCAGAAAAAGCCGCGCGCGCTTCGTCGGCTTCCTGACGCTGCACCCGGGCGACCGCTTCAAGCTCGGCCAGCATCGACCGGGACGACGCCCGCGCTGCGGCAACAGCGCGCAAGACCTCGACGCTTGCGGCTTCGTCATCGCCACCACCGAGCTTGCGGCGAATCTGAGCCTCACGCGCTGAGTTCTCTTCCAGACGCGAATTGGCCCGGGCAAGGGTCTGACCTGCCTCATCCTCTTCAAGGTGGCGCAGACGCAGAAGCCCGGCCAGTGAAAACGCCATCAGGAACCTCCCCAGTTCGACACAAGTCCGGCCAGACGACGCCAGGCTTCGTCGGCGGGTGTGAAGTCGTTCATGGTTTGCCGAAGAAATGCCTCAATGGCGTCTTGGTGAGTCAGCGCCGCATCGACCAGTGGGTTGGTGCCCGGTCGGTACGCTCCGATATCGATCAGGTCCTGAGCGTTCTTTCGGGCAGCCATCACCGTGCGCAGCGCGTTGGCGAGACTGGCCTGTTCCGGTGAGATGACCTTGGATGCGACGCGCGACACCGAGCCCAGCGCGTCGACCGCCGGGTAGTGTCCGATCACGGCCAGCGCTCGGTCGAGAATGACGTGCCCGTCGAGGATCGAGCGTGCGGCATCCGCGATCGGCTCATTGTGATCGTCACCCTCGACCAGCACCGTGTAGATGCCGGTGATCGAGCCGTTTTCCGAGGTGCCGGCGCGTTCGAGAAGCTGGGCGAGTACCGAAAACGTCGACGGCGGATAGCCGCGCGTCGCGGGGGGCTCGCCGACCGAGAGTCCGATTTCTCGTTGTGCCATGGCCACGCGAGTGACCGAGTCCATCATCAACATGACGTCGGCGCCGTCGTCGCGAAAGGATTCGGCGATGCGGGTTGCCACGAAGGCCGCTCGGAGGCGCATCAACGCGGGCTCGTCGGAGGTCGCGACAACCACGACCGACCGGGCAAGACCCTCCGGGCCGAGGTCGTCTTCGAGGAACTCCCGTACCTCGCGCCCGCGCTCCCCCACCAAAGCGATCACTGACACTTCGGCGTCGGTGCCACGGGCAATCATCGAGAGCAGCGAGGACTTTCCGACCCCCGAGCCGGCGAAAAGCCCCATCCGCTGGCCGCGCCCGACCGTCGTGAGCGTGTCGAGCACACGCACGCCCAACTGCACCGGGGTGTCGATTCGACGCCGCAGCATAACCGACGGAGACTCGTTGCCGAGCGAGACGAAGCCGGCGACTTCGAGGGGGCCGAGTCCATCGATCGGACGCCCGAGTCCGTCGAGCACCCGGCCGAAGAGCCCGGCTCCGGTGGGCACGAGGACCGGTTTTCCGGTCGATCGCACCGCGCAACCGGCGTAGATCCCATCGAGACGTCCGAGCGGCATGCAACGCACACCGTCGGCCGTGGTGGCAACGACCTCGGCGTCGACGCGCATCTCGTCACCGATTGTGACCAGATCGCCGACCGCCGAGCGAAGACCCGCAACGTCCACACTCAATCCGAGCACGGCGGTGACGATTCCCACCCGCTCCGGTGCGGCGGCACGCACTGCGTCACCGAACCGGACGGGATGCGGGCGGAATGCAGTCGTTGTCATCAGGCGCCCAGTTCCTGGCGGACCCGGGCAAGAGCAGTCGAGATGCGCGCATCGAGAAAGCCGACGGGGAGATCGACGATCGCATCGCCCTGAGTGAGGCTCGGGTCGGCGCGGAATTGAACGTCGCCGGCCAGGAGCCCGGCATCGTGGAGGAGGCCGGCATCATCGAGGAGCTCGTGGTCGGTCGGGTGAAGGCGAATGACGGTGGCTTCGGCGACGTCCGGGTGTTCGAGAGCGCGACGAAGCGCGGCTCGCGCCGAGGCCTCCCCCGACTGCAGTTCGGCGCCGAGGATAGCCTCGGCCAAGTCCAGTCCAGCCGCGGCGAGTGAATCCTCAACCGAGGTGATGACCGGTGCAAGTCGATTGTTCAGTGCCTGGGTCGCCGCCGCCAGCACGCCCAACGCCTTCTGCAGACGCTCGGCCTGCTGCTCGCGTTCGTCTGCGACTCTGGCCTCGTGCTCCGCGACAGTCACGGCGAACGCGCGTTCCGCGGCGCGCAAGCCCTCCGCGTACCCGGCGGCGTGCCCCCGGTGGCGGGCCGCCGCTTGTTCTCGCTCCGCATCCGCATTGTGGATGGTCGGAAAGCGCACGGCGGTGAAGCCGGAACTACTCAACGAAGGCATCTTCATCACTGCGGTGAATCGTAATCGTGCCGCTCTGCTCCAGCTCGCGGATGGAGCGCACGACATCGGCCCTGGCCTCCTCGATCTGGGAACGACGTGCCGGGCCCATGGCCTCGAGTTCATCGGCCAACAGCTCGCGGTTGCGCTCAGACAGGTTCTCCCTGATCTTCTGCTGCACCGCTTCGGCCGATCCCTTCATCGCGATGGCGAGCACGGCCATGTCGAAGCCGCGCAAGACGTTCTGAACGTCGCGGGCCTCAAGCTTGACGATGTCGGCGAAGGTGAGCAGGCGGGAGCGAATCTCCTCGGCCAGCGCGGGATCGCGCGCGTCGAGGCCCTCGAGGAGGGCGCGTTCGGTGGCCACGTCGGCGCGGTTGATGATGTCGACGAGCGGTTGGACTCCGCCGACGACCTCCAGCGAGTTCTGCGGCGCAACGACTGCTGCTGCTCGCGACTTCAGGCTCGTAGCAACGATCGCCACGGCCTCTGGCGTTGCGCTGGTCATGGTGGCGATGCATTGCGCGACATCGGTGCGCAACTCATCGGGCAAACCAGCCAGCACCGCAGACGCCTGCGCCGGGCGCAGGTGGGCGACCACGAGCGCAATGGTCTGCGCCATTTCGCCATCGAGCAGACTCCCGATCTGGCCGGGCTCCGCGCTGTCGAGAAACTCGAAAGCCTTGCCGGCCWTGTTCGACGCCACCCGACTCATGACGCCGGCGGCACGCTCCGCCCCGAATGAAAGCTCGAGTAGACCGGTGGCGAAATCGGTGCCACCACGTGCGGCAAGGCGCCCATGGGACACAATGTCGTTGAACTCGGCGAGGGTGCTCTCGGCGACGTCGGGGTCGACCCGACGCAGGCGAACGATCTCGGCCGTGATGTCGGTTGCCTCGGCCTCGGTGAACTGGGCCATCACAGAGGCGGCGACGCTGCCTTCGAGGTTCATCAGGACGACGGCGACCTTCTGCGTGCCGGTCAGCACCGTGGACTCGCTCATGCGCCGTGCCTCTCATCCATCAGACCGCGCAGGAGCGCAGCGGTCTTCTCGGGGTTCTGGCTGGCCATCTGCGAAATTGAGCGCCGGTTCAAGTCCATGCTGTTCGGCTCTGGCTCCGGCAACAGGACGGGCGGCGGCGTGGTCTCGATGGCGCGGTGGGGAATCTCTGGAAGAACTTCGGTCGCCGTGCCGAGACCGTCGAACTCGGCCAGCTCGATCGGCTTGCGCTGCTGCTTTGATCGGCGCATGAAGAGAATGAGCGCGATGATGACCGGGATGGCGATGGCCAGGGCAATGATTCCGGTGCGGATCAGCTCGGCGGTGCGATCGGCCGCGGCCGACTCTTCCGCCGCGACGAGGGCCTCCTTGGCTCCGGTCGCTGCTTCCGTGTTGAAGCCGACGGTCTGCACTGTGACGGCATCCCCCCGAGCCGGGTCGATTCCGGCCGCAGCAGTGACGAGGGCAATCACGTCGGCGTTGTTGACGCCCTTCGCCGCGGCTTCGTTGAGCGCCACGGACACGGTCTGGCGGGCGACGGCGCCGGCCGGAACCGTGCGCGTCTCCGACACCTTGTTCACCGCGTTGTCCCGCACAGTCTTCTCAGAGTTGTAGGTCCCATCGCCGCCGGCACCCCCAGGAACAGCAATGTTGTCTGGCCCGAGCACGCCGGCAGTGGGGCCCGCACCGCCGGTGTACGTCTCGGTGTCGCGCTTCTCACTGAGCGGGGCGACATCCGGGGTCTGCGTGAACGTCTCGGTCAACACCTCAGCGGTTTCAGAACTGATCGTCGCCGACACGGCAACGGTTGAATTCCCGGCCCCGACGATGCGATCGAGCATGGTCTGCACGGCCGATTGCACGCGACCCTCATACGCCGCGGTCTGCTTGTCTGACGACCCGGTTGCTCCGGTACCGACGGCAGAAAGCACCGTGCCATTCGCGTCGATGACCGCGACATCGGTCGCTTTCATGCCCTCGATCGACGCGCTCGTCAGGTGCACGATCGCAGTGACCTGATCGGTCGAGAGCGTCACCCCGTTCTGCGTCTCGACGAAAACGGATGCCGTCGGGTCTTGCTTGGTCGAAACAAAAACGGTTTCTTCGGGGATCGCCAGTTTGACCGAGGCGAGCTTCACGCCCTTCATCGCCCCGATCGTCGCGGCAAGCTCTCCTTCGAGCGCGCGCTTGTAGGTGACCGACTGCTGGAATTCGCTGGTGGTGACGCCCATCTCATCGAGGAGCGCGTAGCCGCCGGTCGACGATGAGGGCATTCCGGCCGCCGCCGCGGTCAACCGTTGCGTGTAGACATCCGCTTCGGGAACCAGAATCGTCGAACCCCCGTTGGTGAGTTCGAACTGCACCTTTTCGCTGCGCAACTGCTCGACGATGGTGTTGGCGTCAGCGGCGCTCAGCCCTGAAAAGAGTGGTGTGAGTTGCGGCTTCGTCGCCCAGGTTCCGAGCGCGATCGCGCCCAAGACCAAGACAGCGATTCCGATGATTGTCACGGTGCGCTGCGCTGCAGTGAACCCGCCGACGACCCCCTGTGCGCGCGAGAAAGCCGCGGAGAGTTTCTGTTGCACTAGGCCTGCATCCTCATGATCTCGTTGAAGGCGTCAACGCCCTTGTTGCGCACGGCGGCGACCAGCTCAAGCGTCACCTGGGCCCGCGACGAGGCGAGGGTGGCGTTGTGAATGTCATCGAGGTTTCCGGTGACGGCCTGAATGGCCAACGTCTTCGACTCGGCCTGCAGCGCCTGTGCGCCGTCGATCGCGCCGGCAAGTGAGTTGGCGAAGCCGGAGCCGTCGGTGGCACGCGGTTCGTTCACGAAGGAGAGCGATCCGGTTCCGCTCACGCCGGTCACGGCGGAGATGGCATCGATGGTCATCAGGAACGTCCGATCTGAAGTGCTGCTTCGTAGCTGGCTTTGGCCCGGTCGACCACTGCTGCATTGGCTTGGTAACCGCGCTGGGCAAGAATGAGTTGGCTCATCTGCGACCCCATGTCGATGTCGGGATAGCGCACGTACCCCTTGGCGTCGGCGAGGGGGTTCGTCGGCTCATACGCCAGACGGCCCTCCGGGTCGCCGTAGGCGGCGCCCTTCACGTAGACGCCGCTTGTTCCTTCGCCGGCCTGCACCGCGATGTAGCGGGCCTGGAAGGCGGCGCCATCGGTTGAGGTTGCAGTGTTGATGTTGGCCAGGTTGTCGGAAACCGCGTCGAGCCATTTGCGGTGCACGCTCAAGGCGCTTCCAGCGATCCCAATCGCATCAAAAGTCATCAGTTGCTCCGCATCGCCGTACGCATTGACGTGAATTGCCCGTTGATCGCCTGTGAGGCGAACTGAAACCGCAGCACCGTGTCGACGTTGGAGAGCGTCTCGGTGTCGAGGTTGACGTTGTTGCCGTTCAGCTGCGTCGGTTCCAGCGACCGCGCGGTCGTGGCGGTGACGCGGCCGTCTCCCCGGCTCACCGACTGCGCGAGCGCATCCTCGAACTGCACCCGCTGAGCGTGGTAGTTCGGCGTATTGACGTTCGCGATGTTGTTGGCAATCGCGCGCTGACGCGCCGACAAACCGTCAAGAGCGCTGCCCAAAGCAACTGCGGTCACGGAATCGAACAATGTATACCCGTCTCAGGTAAGAAGTAACGCGGCCGATCCGTGGCCAAGAAGTGAGCGATCCGTGCTCACAGTTTGCTATCGGTTGATTTCGAGGATGCGTTAGGAAGACTTCCGAAAAGATCCAGCGAGTTACCCGGTGATGTCGAGGTAGATGGCCTGTGACTGGGGTGCGGGAACCTGGCGCAGCGCGGCGAGCTGCTCTCCGACTGCTCGGCGTTCGCCGAGAAGTTCAGAGATGAGTTCACGCTGGCCGCCCAGAATCTCCCTGGCGCGGTCGACGAGGTCTCCCGGAATCGGACCGAGTTCCTGCGGCGGCGTCCACGCCGACGAAACAGGGTCAGCCGCCGCGCCTGACGCGCCGACTGCCGCTTCTCCCAAACTGGCTTCCAGTTCGTCGAGCAGGGCCACCCAGGCACCGTGGTCCGACTGCGGATTCGGGGCGATTTCAGCCAACGCCGAGGTTTCCGGTGGCGACCTCTGGGTGGGCTGCGACGGCGGATGCAGTCGCCGGTGCCGGCAGCTGCATCGCTGCTTCATGCCAGGCGGTCCGCAGTGGCTCGAGCAGGGCGATACTCTCGCGCGTCCGCTCGACATCGCGGTCGACGTTGGCGCTGATCAGTGCGTTCGAGACGTAGTTGTAAACGGCCAGCAGCCCGTCAGCGCCATCCCAGGCGTCGACATCCAGCGACGAACTGAGTTCGGCGACGATGTCCTGAGCGTGAAGCAGGTTCTCGGTGGAGGCGGCCCAGTTCGATGTGAGTTGCGCGGCCTCGGCACGACCGAGGTCAAGCAGCAGCCGGTCATAGAGCATGGTGAGCAACCGCGCCGGTGAGGCCGTGAGAATCACGTCGCGGTTGTACTGGGAACGCTGCGCGTTGACCGTGTTATTCATCCGCAGCATTAGTTGTTCAGGCTTGCAAGCTGCGACGTGATGTAGTTCTGCTGTGAGTTCAGCCTGCTCAGCTGCACCTCCAGCGAAGAATAGATTCGTTCCAGGGTTGACCGCCGCGAGGTCAGCCGGCGATCCCAGCTGTCGACCTGATTGCCCAGGCTCTTGACCTCTGATTCCTGGCCGGTGATCTTGGTGCTCAGCGTGCCGTCGTACTTATCAGAGACGACCTTTCCCGCTGCGGCAACGCGCGCCGCAATTTCCTGCGCCGCGGCTTGAGTTGCCACGGGGTCCTTCAGCATCGCCGCTTTGAACTTGTCGGCGTCGAATTCGACGGTGCCCTTCTTCGTGATCACGATGCCGAATTCCGAGGGCGACTTGCCGTTGACGGGCGCTGTGGCCGCCGAAATGATCTTCTGTTTCACGTCACGCACCGTGCTGTCACCCGTGAACGGGCCATCGGTGGTCGTTGTGCTTCCCGACGCATCGGTCTTCTTCGAGATCGCTGCCTTGGCGGCAATTTCAGCGAAGATTTCGGCCAGGGCCGCAACCAGCGCACCTGCGGCTTTACTGTTCGCCTCATCGTCCCGGGCGATGTTGATTGTGACGGGATCGACGCTGACCCCAGACACGGTCACCGAGACGCCGGGCAGCACATCGGTGAACGTGTTCGTCTTTGACGTGATGATCTGGGCGGCAGGAGTTCCGGCCCAGATGGTGATCGACGCGTCGCTCGCCTTCTGGATGTCGGTCAGTGCCAGCTCGGGCGCCACGCTGGCGGTCGACAGGCTGAACGCGCCGTCCTCGCCGACGGTCTTCGACGTGAACTGGATGCGGAAGTTTCCGCCACCCACCGAGACCTTCGTCGCGGTGACTCCGGCATCAGACTTATTGACCGCCGAGACGACGTCATCGAGCGACGCTGAATCGGCAGTGATCGTGTGCGGAACACCGTCTTTGCCGGTGATCGTCAGGACGGGCGGCGTCTCCGGCCATTGCTGCATGATGCCGGTGACCGACTTCTGAGCCTGGGCGAGTGCATTGACGGTGAGGTCGAGTTGACCGGCGGCAACACCGGGCGCCGCAGTCACAGCAACCTTGGTCGAACTGCTTGTCGCCAAATTGAGCGAGAGCGAGTCGGGCTTCGCCATCTTCCCCGCAAGGTCGGTGAGCGACGCGATCTTGGCATTCAACGACTGCAACGCCGTGATGTAGGCCTGCGAGTTCGCGACCTTGCTCTTGAGGAGAGTCTGTGGAATCTGCTCGACCGCCATCAGCGAATTGATCAGATCCGTGGTCTTCAGGCCGCTGATCAGTCCATCTACCGCAAGTGACGAAGCCATCCGGGATTCTCCTCAGTTTCGTTCCGTGAGATCTGTTTTGTTCTGTGAAATCAATGCCGCTCGAAGCATTCCGCGTCGATGCGAATGGCTGATGGCGGTCGCAGCTGAAATCGAATTCATCCGCGGCCACCACCAGCCGTTGTTTTCCGCGCTCTCACACGGTCATGCGTGCTGCCTCAGATTTAGCGGAGGAGCTGCAGAACGCCCTGGTTGGACTGGTTCGCCTGCGCGAGCATGGCGGTACCGGCCTGTGACAGAACGTTGGCACGGGTGTACTTGACCATTTCTTCGGCCATGTCCGTGTCGCGGATGCGTGACTCAGCAGCCGACAGGTTCTCCTTGGAGACGCTGAGGCTCTTGATCGTCGACTCGAAACGGTTCTGGTTTGCACCAAGCTCCGAGCGAGCGGTCGAGACGGCCGTGATCTGAGCGTCGACCGCGATGATCGTTGCGCCAACAGCGGCGGCGCTACCAAACCCGGCGGCCGTGAGGCCGGAGACCGCGGTGCCGATTGCAGCGACATCCGCCGTGGTGACGGCGATCTGGTCGGCGGATGCGACGCCGCCGGCGCCAACCTGGAACGTCAGCGTCTTCGCTGCGTCGAGCAGCTTGATGCCGTTGAAGTTCGTCGACTCGCTGATGCGGGTGAGTTCCTTGCCCAGGGCAGCGACCTCAGTCGAGATTGCGGTGCGCGAGTCAACGTTGTTCGAGTCGTTGCCGGCCTGAACTGCGAGGTCACGAACGCGCTGCAGGATCGAGTGAACCTCGGTCAGGGCGCCTTCAGCGGTCTGGATGACCGAGATGCCGTCCTGGGCGTTGCGAGCGGCGACCGTCAGGCCACCGACCTGCGAACGCAGGCCTTCGGAGATTGCCAGGCCTGCTGCGTCATCCGCTGCGCGGTTGATGCGGAGACCGCTGGACAGCTTCTCCAGCGACTTGCCCAGGTCGTTCTGCGTGTTTGACAGGTTGCGGTATGAGTTGTTCGCCGCAATGTTGGTGTTGATCTGCATGCCCATTGTAAATTCCTCCGTGAGTGGGTCAATGTGAAAACCGGCCCATCCATGGGCCTTCACATGCAACGATCGGCACCCCGGCGACATTCGTTAGTGGTGAGAGAAGAATTCTTTCGGTGGGCGACTTCCCCCCGATCTCGATCACTCACGGAGGCGAATCTACCCGCCGTCCTTTTTCTCGGACGTGTCGGGGGCGCTCTGCGAGCTAACCGGAAAACTCTCGCCGCCATATTTTGCGTTTGCGACAGACATCACCATCGGCCACATACGGTGCCGGGCTGTCGCAGCTTGCCCGCTGTCGAAATAGGTCCGCCTTTGGTTCGCATCCCCTGACACACTGACAACGGCCGCGACCGTGGCGACCTTCGTGCTTGCGCCGCTCATCCAGGTGTCTTTGTTGCCGTCGGTCGTTCCGGTCTTGCCGATCAGCGGAACGCGCGGAGTGGTGTTCTGCCAGGACTGCTGGGCAGTACCGCTCGACATGACCGCCTGCAGTGCGTAGTCCATGTCGGCGACGACCGTCGGTGACACCGACTGGGTGCAGGTCGATTTCGGCACCGGTACATCTTCGCCGGTGGGTCCGACGATCTTGTCGATCGCGATCGGCGAGCAGGTGATGCCGTTGTTCGCGATGCCTGCGAACGCGACGGCGATGCTGAGTGGCGCGATCTCGTTGGTGCCGATCACCGCCGAGGCGTTCTGGTCGAGTGCTGCCCCGTCAGCCCGGTGCACATCGAACGACTCCGCCGTCTTGCGGATGCCGCAGAGGTCGAGCTTCTTCGCCATCCCGATGTACCCAGTGTTAATTGACTTGATCGTTGACTGCAGCGCCGTGTAGTTGGAGCCGGTCTCCGATGAGTCGTCGTTCTTCGGAGACCAGTGTTCGCTGTCATAGTTTTGCGGCCCCAGGCAACTGTCCTGGAACGTGCCCCAGTTGGCCTTCACGCGGGAGTCGACGCGTTCATTCAGCGAGTGGCCCTCTTTCAGCCACTCCCCCAGGGTGAAGATTTTGTAGGTCGACCCCGGCTGGAATCCACTGGATCCGCCGTAGTCGAAGTCGGTGTTGTAGTTGATGCTGGTGTAGTCAGCCCCGGTCGAGAGCACCGCAGGGTCTTGGCTGTAGATCTTGTTCTGCGCCATGTCGAGCACACGCCCGGTTCCCACTTGAACGCTGGTCACGACGCCGCCGACGTCCCAACCCGGATAGGTCATCGGAACGTTGGCCCGCAGCGCGGCGACGGCCGCGCCCTGCAGGTCGAGGTCGAGAGTCGTGTAGACGTTGTAGCCGCCCCGCCGGAAATTCATCATGCGGGTGTCGGCGTCCTCGCCGAATGTCGGATCGTTCTGCAGAACATGTGCCACGTAGTCGCAGAAATACGCCTGGTCCCCGGCCGTCTGGCATCCGGTGCTCGGCTCGTGAATTGACGGTTCGACCGGGGCGGCGACCGCCGCGGCGTACTCGGCGGGGGTGATCTTCGTGTACTTGAGCATCTGGCCGAGAATGTAGTTGCGTCGGGCGGCATTGGCGGCATAGCCGTTGGCTGCGCCATTGCTGGCGCTGTCGGGTTCGTCGAGTTGGAACTTGACCGGGTTGTTCACGATCGCGACCAGGCTTGCCGCTTGCGGCAACGTCAGGGCTGCGGCGCTCACACCGAAGTAGTAGTTGGCCGCTGCCTCAATGCCGTAGACAGTGCCGCCGAAGCCCGTGATGTTCAGATAGCCCTGCAAGATTTCGTCTTTGCTGAACTTCTTCTCCACCCCGATCGCCAGGCGCATCTCTTTGAGCTTGCGATCGGCGCTCGTCTCTGTGGCCGCGTTGTAGCAGTTGTCTCGCTGCTTCTCGTCGGACAGTGTCTCGCATTTCTGCACGAGCACATTCTTGACATACTGCTGAGTGATTGACGACCCGCCTTGGGTTTCGCCGCCGGACACGGTGCTCGCGATCGCCCGAAGCGTTCCCTGCATATCGATTCCGCCATGTTCGTAGAATCGGGGATCTTCTCCGGCAATTGCCGCATCCTTCGCGTACTGACTGATCTGAGCCGTCGTCACTTCAACCCTGTTCTGGTCGTAGAACGAGGCAAGGAGAACCGGAGTGCCGTTGTTCTGAGTGGCGTAGATGTTGCTCTTTTGTGAGAGCTGGCCGATCGCCAGATAGTCGGGGAGGTTCTCGAAGTCATTGATGGTGTTTGCCGCCGCCACCCCGGTCAGCGCGAGCGGTGGTGCCACAGCGACAGCAACGAGAAGCGCGATGACCGCGCTGAGCGCAAGCCCGCCCAGCAGCGCGCCGATGACCCCGAAAAAGCTGCGGCGCGGGGTGACCGCCGATGCGCGCGAGGGGCTGTCGACGATGGCGATCACCCCCAGGTTCAGGTTGAGCGGCGCGGCCGGCGGAGTCAGGTTTGCGGGCTCCGACCGCGTGGTTTCAATGCAACATCAGGTCGAACGAGATGTCCAGCGGATTGACGACAACCCGGCGAATTCTCACAAAACCAGCGCCGCTTTCGGCGTCGTGGAATAGTGGACTCTTCCTGACCGTTAGCTTGGAATGTCGCCACCGCGGCCACTACTTTCAGTTTGACCGTTTTTGACAGGACTCTTGCGTGACCGAAGCCACCCTGCCCGCCCCTCCCCGCCCCATCGCGGATCTCCCCGAAGACCCGCAGACGGCCCGTCGCAACAGCCGCGTGATTTCGCTGCTTCTCGTCTCAGCATTCGTGGTCATTCTCAATGAGACGATCATGGGCGTCGCGTTGCCCAAGTTGATGACCGATCTGCAGATCCCTGCCACCGCGGCGCAGTGGCTCACCACTGCATTCATGCTGACGATGGCGGTCGTGATTCCGATCACCGGTTACCTCCTGCAGCGTTTCAACACCCGTCCCATCTTCATCGCAGCTATGACGCTGTTCAGCCTCGGCACTCTGATCTCGGCGATGGCCCCTGGCTTCGAAGTTCTTCTGCTTGGACGCATCGTGCAGGCCGGCGGAACCGCGATCATGATGCCGCTGCTGATGACGACGGTGATGACACTGGTGCCGGCCGCCTCCCGCGGTCGCACCATGGGAAACATCGCCATCGTCATGTCGGTCGCGCCGGCAATCGGTCCGACCATCTCCGGATTGATCCTCAGCGTGTTGGACTGGCGCTGGATGTTCTGGCTCGTTCTTCCGATCGCGATCGGCGCCCTCATTCTCGGCGCCGCCCGCATTGAGAACGTGACGACCCCGCGTAAGGTACCCGTCGACGTATTCTCCGTGATTCTCTCCGTGTTTGCCTTCGGTGGGCTGATCTACGGCCTGAGCACCCTGGGTGCCCCGGCAGGAGACGGCGCCGTACCCGGCTGGATCCCTCTCGTTGTCGGCATCCTTGGATTGATCGCCTTCGTACTCCGTCAGCTTTCTCTGCAGAAAACCGACCGTGCCCTGCTCGACCTGCGCACGTTCACGTCGACCACGTTCACCGTGTCGATCGTGATGATGTTCGTGAGCATGATGGCGCTCTTCGGCATCCTGATCATGCTGCCGATCTACCTGCAGACCGTGTTGGGCCTCGAGCCCGTTGTGACCGGTTTGCTCATGCTGCCGGGCGGCCTGGTCATGGGTCTGCTCGGCCCGATCGTTGGCCGCCTGTATGACCGGGTGGGGCCGCGGATGCTGTTGATTCCGGGTTCCATCATCGTCAGCGGAGTGATTTGGTCGATGACCCTGATGACTGAGCACACTCCTTTCGCTCTGGTTCTGGTCGCGCACATCACTCTGAGCATTGGTCTCGCTTTGATGTTCACCCCGTTGTTCACTGCGGGCCTCGGCTCGGTGCGTCCGTCACTGTATTCGCACGGCAGCGCGATCGTCGGCACAGTGCAGCAGCTTGCCGGCGCCGTCGGAACCGCACTGTTCGTGGCGGTCATGTCCACTCAGATGCTGGCGTTGCAGGGCGAAGGTCTCTCGGTGACGAGCGCGACGGCCGGCGGCATTCAGTCGGCATTCCTGTGCGGGGCGATCATCTCGCTCTTTGCCGTCGTCGCATCGTTCTTCATCACCAAGCCGGTCGTCGACCCGGCACACGAGATGGTTCCTTCCGGGCACTAGCATTCAGCGGCAGAATGCAGCACATGGGTGACGAACGCGTCGAACCCGGGCCGCATCTCACCGCTTCGGCCTTCGTCGCGGCGCTCTGGCGCGAGCAGTCCGACGCCGAACTCGTGAAGTACAGCAGGTACTTCACGCTCGGCGTCGGAGAGGACGCGGAGGGCGACCGTTTCATCGGCGTGCGGATGGGCAGAGTTTTCGCCCTCGCCGGTGATTTTGCCGCGCTGCCCATCGATGAGATTGAGGCACTGCTCGAGGAGGACATCCACGAGGCACGGGCCGGCGCGCTCCGCATCATGGCGAACCGGGCCAGGAAGGCCGACGAAGAGACGCGGCGGAAGCTCTATGAGCTCTACCTGCGGCGACACGAGCGCATCAACAATTGGGATCTCGTCGACCTCGGAGCGTGGGACGTTGTCGGCAGCTGGCTGCGCGATCACCCCCGCACAGTGCTCTACCGTCTGGCCGAGTCGGAGTCGATCTGGCAGCGTCGAACGGCAATGCTCGCGACGCTAGCCTTCGTGCGTCGCGGCGAACTCGACGACGCCTACGCAATCGCCGAACGGCTCCTCGACGACCCAGAAGACTTGGTGCGGAAGCCCATCGGTGCGGTGCTGCGTTCGGCGGGCGACAAGGATCGTGACCGACTGCTCGCATTTCTCGACCACGAGGCCCCGGCCATGGCCCGTGTCTCGCTTCGCTTCGCGATCGAGCACCTCGACGAGCCGACCCGCAGACACTACCTCGCCCTGACGGCCGAGACCAACTGACACAGCCCCGATACGCGATCTGCGTATCGGGGCTGTCTCACTGTTCTGGAAGGCTGTATTAGGAAAGCGGCGCCATCTTGACGACCATCTTGCCGGTGTTCGCCCCGCGCATGAGCGCCAGGAAAGCGTCTACTGAGTTCTCGATCCCGTCGACGACCGTCTCGTCGTAGACGATCTCGCCTGCTCCGAGCCAGCCGGCCATGTCGGCTGCGAATGCCGGGAAGCGGTGGACGTATCCGCCGACGGTGAAGCCGGTCAGGGTGAGACCGCGCGCGATCATGTTCACCATGTTGCGGGGCCCGACCGCCGGTTCGGTGCTGTTGTACTGGGAGATGGCGCCGCACAGAGCGGCCCGTCCGCCATTGTTGAATGTCGCGAGGGCGGCTTCCAGGTGCTCTCCCCCGACGTTGTCGAAGTAGACATCAATGCCGTCGGGTGCCGCGGCCTGGAGTTGCTCCAGAACGGGACCGTCGTTGTAGTTGAACGCCGCGTCATAGCCATACTTCGAGGTGAGCAGCGCGACCTTCTCGGCCGAGCCGGCTGAACCGATGACGCGCTTCGCACCGGCGAGACGGGCGATCTGGCCGACCATGGTTCCGACTGCGCCGGCCGCGCCGGAAACGAACACGGTGTCGCCCGCCTTGATCTGCGCCACGTCATGCAGACCGACGTACGCGGTGAACCCGGTCAATCCGAGCACGCCGAGCGAGGCCGAAAGGGGAACTCCGGGGATTTCAGGAACGACGCGGAAACCGGCGGCGTCCTCCTGTACCAGGTCGCGCCACCCGTGATCGTGAACGACCACATCGCCGACCTTCACTGACTCGGAGGCACTCGCGACGACGCGGCCGACAGCACCGCCCTTCATCGTGTCGCCGAGTGCATACGGCGGCGTGTACGACTTGACGTCGTTCATCCGGCCACGCATGTAGGGATCGACGGACAGGAACTCATTGGCAACCCGCACCTGACCGTCTTCCAGCGGTGGCAGATCGATGCTCACGGTGCGGAAGTCGGTGTGTTCCGGCCATCCGACCGGGCGATTGACGAGCTGAATCTGAGTGCTAAGGGAGGGAATCGACATGACGGGATGAACCTTTCGAGTGGGGTGAGATCACATGGTGACTGCCTCACTCGACGGTGAATGATGGCGCTGGATCGGTGCTTCATTCGAGTAGCCGTGCCAGGCGACGCCGATGGAGTATTCTGAACCGATCGTTCCACTATAATAGTGAAACGATCAGTACACAAAACGAAGGAACACCATGGGTCGCAGCCAGGCATTCGACACAACGACAGTCGTTCAGGCCGCGCGCGACCTGTTTTGGGACAAAGGCTACGACAGCGTCTCACTCAGTGATCTCGAACGCGCCACCGGACTCAACCGGTCGAGCATGTACAACGCCTTCGAAAGCAAACGCGGGCTCTTCGATGCGGCGGTGCAGGACTACCTGGAGACGGTCATCCGCCCGCGCTTGCAGGTTCTCGATGCAGAACCGGACGGCCGCACCGCCCTCATCACATATTTCTCGGGCCTCGGTGCCGCCGTGGTGGCGCTGAAGGACGGCGCAACACAACGCGGATGCCTCCTGGTGAACAGTGCGGCAGGGCTCGCCGGCCGCGATGACGCGCTCCGTATCGTCGTCGAGCAGTACCGGTTGGAACTCAGCGCGGCGCTCGCGCGCGCGCTCAGTCGCCCATCCATTGCGCTCACACTCCCGGCGGTCGACATCCAGGCTCGCCTGCTCACGTCGCTGTCAACCAGTGCATTACTCCTGGCGCGCATCAACCCCGCCGAGGCCGTCGCAATTCTCGACTCGGCGATCGAACAGATCAAGTCGCTGGGCACCGTCGAACTCGCGGCTCGGTCGGCGTAGCGGTTCAGGCGGGCTAGCCGGCGGCTGCAGCCTGCAACCCGGCAATGTCGAGTTTTCCCATGCCCAGCATCGCCTGCATCACCCGGCCGGCGATCTCGGGATTCGGGTCGCTCAGCAGCTGCGGCAACACCGGCGGCACAATCTGCCACGACAAACCGTACCTGTCTTTCAACCAACCGCACTGGCTCGGCTCACCGCCGTCGGCGGTGAGCTTCTCCCACAGCTCGTCGATCTCCGGCTGCGTCTCGGCGTTGACGTAAAGCGAAATCGCTTCGTTGAACGTGAACATCGGCCCGCCGTTGAAGGCGTTGAGTTCCAGGCCGTCCAGCACGAA
Organism: Leifsonia sp. 10L418; assembly: GCF_056395445.1. Lineage (NCBI taxonomy): Bacteria > Bacillati > Actinomycetota > Actinomycetes > Micrococcales > Microbacteriaceae > Leifsonia > Leifsonia sp. 10L418. The sequence goes on from NZ_JBFTJN010000003.1 coordinate 393,950, forward strand.
ACTCACACCCATCGCGGTTCCGGCCGGAACCGGCGCACCCTCGCCATAGCGCGACACGTTGACGATCTTCGAGTTCTTGAAGACCGACACATAGAAGTTCGCCGCTTCTTCAGCCTGCGTGTCGAACCAAAGATAGGGGGTGATCGTTTGCATCAGGTTCTCCTTTGAGTTGCGTCGCGCACCAGGCGGATGTCCAGCCCAGAGTAACCGCGCATGACCAGACAGAACAGACCTGGCCGCAGGGAGATTTCTCGTTCGGACCTGTCATCGGGAATGATTCTGATGCGCCAGAGTTGAACTCAGAGTCGGTGCGCACCGGATGGAGCGCGTGTCAGAAACGGGGATCGATGTCTGTCGCGACGGGAGTCGGGTTTCGGTCAGCGCGCGGACCCATTCTGATCTCGCTCATGGTCACGACCGGCCTCGTCGCGATCGATTCCACGATTCTGGCCACGGCCGTGCCGTCGATCGTGGCCGATCTGGGCGGATTCGCCGCATTCCCGTGGCTCTTCTCCGTCTATCTTCTTGCCCAGGCCGTCACGGTGCCGGTCTACGCAAAGTTGTCCGACGTCGTCGGCCGCAAACCGATCATTCTGATCGGTGTCGGACTCTTCCTTCTGGGCTCAATCCTCTGTGGATTCGCCTGGAGCATGCCGGCGCTCATCGCCTTTCGTGCCCTCCAGGGCCTCGGCGCCGGCGCGGTGCAGCCGATGGCGATCACCATTGCCGGAGACATCTACACCGTCGCCGAGCGCGCGAAGGTCCAGGGCTACCTCGCCAGCGTCTGGGCGGTGTCGTCCGTGGTCGGGCCGACGCTCGGTGGCGTGTTCTCCGAGTTTCTCTCCTGGCGGTGGATCTTCTTCGTCAATGTTCCGCTCTGCCTGCTCGCCGGGTGGATGCTCACCCGCTTCTTCCACGAGACCATCGAGCGGCGGACGCACCGCGTCGACTACGCCGGGGCAGCGCTCCTCACTCTCGGCCTCACCGCGCTCATCCTGGCCGTGCTCGAAGGCGGGCAGGCGTGGGAGTGGGACTCGATTCAAAGCATCGTCGCCTTCTCACTGGGAGCAGTTCTGCTCACCGCTTTCATTGTCGTCGAGCGTCATGCCGCAGAGCCGATCCTGCCGCTCTGGGTCTTCTCCCGCCGACTCCTGTTGACCACGACGCTCGTCGGTCTCGGCGTCGGCGCCGTGCTGATCGGTCTCACCTCCTACGTGCCGACCTATCTGGAAGGCGCTCTCGGAGTGACTCCCCTGGTCTCCGGGCTGGCCCTCGCCGCTCTGACGATCGGCTGGCCGATCTCGGCCACGCTGTCCGGCCGCTTCTACCTCCGCATCGGTTTTCGCACCACCGCGCTCCTCGGAATGAGCATCACGATCGTCGGCGCCCTCACGCTCGCCGTGTTCGGCCGGCATCCATCGCTTTACATCGTCGCCGTGAGCTGTTTCGTGGTCGGGCTGGGTCTCGGCCTCGTCGCCACTCCCGCCTTGATCGCCGCTCAATCGAGCGTGAGGTGGAACGAGCGTGGCGTGGTCACCGGCACCAACATGTTCGCCAGGTCGATCGGCAGCGCATTGGGTGTCGCCATTTTCGGTGCGATCGCCAACTCCATCTTCTCCGCGGTACCCGACGGGCATCACGATCCCGATGTCGTCACCCAGGCCGGCACCGCAGTCTTTCTCGCGGTGCTGATCTGCACTCTCTTCACGCTCTTCGCCGCGCTCGCGATGCCGCGCGCCCGGGTCGAAGACATCGAGTTGAAAGCTCACGCGCCAAGCGTCGAGTAGCACGCTACGAGAGGATGTCCTTCGTCACGAACCGAGCGATCGCCGCCGTGCCAAAGACCGCCAGGTAGCCGAGCTGCAGCAATGCGTTGTCGCCGAATGAAACCCAGCTGATCGGGTCGCGGAGCAGATCGGCGAACCCGAGCCAGTAGTGACTGAACAGCCAGGGGTGCAACCAGTCGAGTTGGGGCAATGCGTCAAGCACTTGGGACGTGACCGAAAGCACGATCGTCGCAGCCATCGCGCCCACCGGAACGTCGGTCAGCGTCGAAATGAACAAGCCGATGGCGGAGAGTCCGAGCAACGACACCGTGACGAAACCGGCAATCAGCGCGAGCCGGAGCAGCGACTCCCCCACCCCGACCGTCGTGCCGGAGAGCAGCGTCACCGGCCCGACCGGAAACAGCACGGTTCCGATCAGCGTGCCCACCACGACAACGGTCAGAGTTGCGACGAGGCAAAAGGCTGCGGCGCCGAGATACTTCACGACGAGCAGCCGGATGCGCCCGGCCGGGCTGATCAGCAGGTAGCGCAGGGTTCCGAGGCTGGCCTCTCCGGCGATGGTGTCGCCCGCGACGACACCGATCGTCAACGGCAGAAAGAGCGGAATCGACACGATGAGCGCCGTCACCCCGACGAAAAGTCCGTTCTGGGTGATCTGGTCGAGAAAAGCGGGACCGCGACCGCTCGGTCGGGAGTCGGAGGTCGCCCGCACGGCGACAGCGATGAGAATGGGGATCGCCGCGAGTGCGGCGAGCATCGCCCAGGTGCGCCAACGACGAAACAAGACGCTGAGCTCCGAGGCGAGCAGGGCGCCTCCCCAGGTCGGGCGGCTGCGCCTGTCGCGGTCCCTGTCGACGGGTGAGCCGGGCAGAGTCGACGGGGGACGGAGAGATTCGTCAGTTGACAATGTCGAATCCTTCCCCCGTGAGTTCAACGAAACGGTCTTCGAGGCTGGCGCCGTCGATGCTGAAACCGCGCACCCGCACCCCGCCGATCACGAGGGCGGCGACGATGGCCTCGGGAAGCAGCGGGTTGCCGTCATCCAGGATTGCGCTGACCATCGCACCGGTCGATGCGCCGGCTGCGGCCGAATCGGGGGCCGGCGCTGCAGACTTCATCGCAACACTGCCCGCAGAACTGGCTGCTGGAGCGACCGGGTCGGTGGTGAGCCCTAGTCCGGCCAACACCCCCAGCGCCGCGGCGACATCCGGAGTGTTCACCCGCACCCGGCTCTGCCCGCCCTGACGCAGTTGCGAGAGCGTGCCTTGTGCAACAAGACGACCGGCGCTCATCACGGCGGCGTGGGTGCAGATCTGCTCGATCTCGGCCAGGAGATGACTCGAAACGAAGACTGTTGTTCCGTCGGCGGCAAGGGAACGAATGAGGCTCCGCACCTCGCGCGTTCCCTGCGGGTCGAGCCCGTTTGTCGGCTCATCGAGCACGAGCAGGTCGCGCGGGCCGAGCAACGCATTGGCGATACCGAGGCGTTGCTTCATCCCGAGCGAGTAGGCCCGCACCTTCTTACCGGCGGCGTGGGTCAGTCCTACCCGCTCCAGTGCGTGCTCAACGCGCGCGGTTCTGCTGCGCGGGCGGGCGTGCCGGTCGGCTGAATCGAGACGGCGTAGGTTCGCCGCCCCGGAGAGAAACGGATAGAAAGCCGGTCCCTCGACGAGGGCGCCCACCCGTGGAAGAACCGCATGCACCGAGTCCGGCATGGTCTGCCCGAGTACGGAGATCTCCCCGCTCGTCGCGGCTGCCAATCCAAGCATCATGCGGATGGTCGTCGTCTTGCCCGACCCGTTGGGTCCGAGAAAACCGAACACCGCCCCCCGGGGGACGGCGAGATCGATCTGGTCGACTGCGGCGTGAGAGCCGAACCGTTTGGTGAGGGAGTGAGTCTCGATTGCCAGGTCGGTCGATGCCAGAGGCCCGATCGACTGCAGAGGCCCGATCGACGGTAGAGCACCGGTCGACGACAGAGGCCCGCTCACTGAGCGGCGGCTGCGGCTTGCAGCTGGCTCAGCGGAACTGCGCCGACGAACAGCCGGCCGTCGTCGGTCAGCAGGGCGGTGACCAATGAGGTCGATACGCTGCGTCCGCCGGATACCGATTGAGTCATCAGACCAAAGAGCGGCGACGAGGTCACCGACGCCGGCAGTGCGCCAACGGGCATCTCAAGAATTGACTCCCAGCCGCTGCCGATGACGGTGTGTGCGGGACCGGCCTCCCCCTCTGACGAGGAATTCGTGGGGCGGGTGGGAAGTGTCACGTTCTTCACGGTCACTCCAGGTGGCGGGGTGAAGGTGAACAACTCGGCCGGTGGCGTCGCCAACGTCAACTCGGTGAAGGCGATCTCGAAGGCCGGCTGAGCCTGCCCGCGCGCCTGGACATCCACTTTCAGCGGTAACCCGGTGGCCGAATCGACGGCAACAGAGACCGAATCGACCAGGGTCGCCGAGCTGTGCGGGGTGAGCACCAGAGAATAGGCAGAGCGACCGGCGACCGAGACCGGTGCGCCGACCGTGACCGTCGTGCTGGGCTCGACGGCGTTGAGCAGCTTCTGGGCGACCTGGGCCGGAGTCAGAGTGTCACCCGGTGCCGGAGCGGCGCTGGACTCCTGTTCGGTTGCTGACGCGGCCGGAAGTGCCAGATGTGTCGCGGTCTGCTGGGCCGAATCGTAGATCCAGACGTCACTGCCGTTGCGGATCGCATCGCGTTCGGCGAGCTCGTCGAGAACCTGAACTCGGGCCTTCGTCGGGCCGTCCAGGTACACGCGGGCGGTGTGTGAGCCGGTCAGCAGTTCGATCAGGGATGCCGCGCTCGCATCGCCTGCGTCCCCTGAGATCCCGGATGCCATCCCTTTCGGCAGTTCGGGAAGCCCCAGCTGTGAGCTCTGCTCCACCGTTCCGGAGAGCGCGGTCACCGAACTCTCGCCGACCATCTCCAGCACCTCGGCCGGGGTCTTGTCCGGAAGCGAGACAGCCGCATTGGCCATCAGCGGCACGACAACGATCCCGGCGCCGATCACCGCCGGCACCACGAGTGCCGGTAACCAGCGCAGCCACTTCCGGGTCATGACACTTACCTCCGAAGCACGTGCGTGTCGGAGCACGTTTCCGCTTTCGACATTACGCTTGTCGGCCCGGATCGGCATCCATCAATTCGACGGCAGTGACGGTACGCGGGCGAGGCTACTCGACGTCGTCGGCCAGCTTCGTGATGGTGGTGGGTACCGGGTGCGGGTGGCTTCCGGCCGGTGCCACGATCTCGATCTGGCGCAGGCGGGACGCGGGCGCCTGGTTGATGCCGAGAATCCACTCCCCGACGAGGTACATGGTTCCCACCCGGGAGAACACGGCCACCCCGGTCACGGTGAAGTTTCCGTAGGCGGGGTCGTGGAATACCGCACGGACGAGGTCACCGTGGCCGAGTTCGCCGACCGCGCTTAGATCGCCGACCGGCAGTTCCGGATCGACGGCGCCTGCATCATCGACGTCTGATTCATCGACGTCTGAATCATCGACGTCTGAATCGACGTCTGAATCGACGTCGCCGACATCGTCCGCTCCCGATGCCGACTGGACGATCGCCAGAGTCTGCAGTGCCTTGTCTGGTTTCAAGCTCTGCTCGATGGCCCGGCCGGCAATGGTGAAGGTGCCGATCGCGGGTGACAAGCGCGCCTCGCCGTTCAGGTTGAAAGCGCCGAATCGCTCGGTGAAAAACGTCGCGCTGATCTGATCGCCCGATTCGAGGGCAGCAATGCTGACGGTGAGGTCTTTGACGTTGCGCTTGCGCGGCACCGTCAGCTCAGTAAGTTCAGTCACGCTTCTCCTTGGTTACCAGTGTTGGTCCGGCTCAGCGCAGTGCGGCGAATTGCCGGGTGATGCGGGCCAGCGCCCGTTCACGACGCGCGGGCCCGCGCTGTGTGGAACGGTCGATCGCGATCCATCGTATCCGGCGGATCCCGATCAGACGGAATGTGCCCTGCGCCAGGATGCGCTGCGCCGGTCGTCCAAACCAGACGCCGTACAGGGTGCCGGGAGTCGTCATCGCCGTCATCACCGTCACTCCGCGCAGACGGTGCAAGGTGCGTACGAGGGCTCCGCCCGGTCGTGGTTCTTCGAAAGCGAATCCGCGCGTGAGCACGCGGTCGAGAAACCCTTTCGTCGCCGCCGGCATGGACATCCACCAGGTGGGGAACACAAAGACGATGTGGTCGGCGGCAGCCAGGCGATCCTGGAGACCGACGACGTCGGCCCGGGCAGGAGAACCGGTCCGCCAGGCACGGAGGTCCTCCGCCGAAAGCACGGGGTCAAAGCCTTCGGCAGCAAGGTCAATCGTGTCGTGGGAGTGACCGGCGGCGTCCAGGCCGGCCTGCGCAGCAGCCAGCATTGCGGCCGACAGGCTCCGGCGATTCGGCACATTGTCGAACGCCGCGGCCCCGTACGGGTGGTCGAAGACCATGAGTACATGCATTGATCACTCCATTGGTTGCGTAAGCAACAGTTGCTTACGCAACTCATGTTAGTGGATACTTGACGCATGACGGACCCCCAGGATGCCAGCGCTCAGCTTCTCGAGTTGTGGCTCGCTGCGCGCACCACAGTCGCCACCCTCGAACGCGCCCTCGGCGAGCGCATTCAAGCTGACTGCCAGGCCTCACTCGCCAGCTACACCCTGCTGTGCACACTTTCGTCCCCGGACGACCCGCTCAATCAGCAAGCGATCGCGGCGGTACTCGGGCTCAACAAGAGCAGCGTCAGTCGTCAGGTCGAAGCGGCAGTTAAGGATGGCTACGCCACCGTTGAGGTCTCGCCCCTGTCACGCCGGGAGAAGACGGTGGTGGTCACCCCGCGCGGCAGTGCGGTAGTCGATGCCGGCAATCGCGTGCTTGCCGAGTTCGCCTCTGATCTCGATCCCGACGACGCGGAACAGGCGATCCGGCTTCTCACTGCCCTGTCGGCCCGGAACAGCTGACTCAGTTCACGATCAGTGCGCCGCCGGGCCCGAACCCGAAGACCCGAAGAGCGAACGCAGCGACTGAAGCTGCACCACCAGGGTGTCATCGAGCGGCCCATTGCCGCCGGGAACCGGGGTGGCCGACCCTCGATCGAGGGCTATCTCGCCGAGCGGATCTGAGTTCAAAGCGAGAACCTCGTGATGCAGGCGTTCCATCCGCAGATCAAGGTCGGCCGCGATGTCGGCTGTCTCGGTCAGGCTCCCGAGAAGTGCTGCAGGAACCTGGCCGTCGTACTTGTAATAAATCTTGTGCTCGAGGCTCGCCCAAAAATCCATTGCAATGGTGCGAATCTGCAGTTCGACGGTCACCGGTACCACCCGGTCCGACATGAACACCGGAATCTCGATGATCGCGTGCAGGCTGCGGTAGCCATTCGGCTTGGGATTCTTGATGTAGTCCTTGACCTCAATCACCCGGATGTCGCTTTGCTGGGTCAGCAAGTCGAAGACTCTGTACGCATCGGTAATGAAACCACAGGTGATTCGCACGCCGGCGATATCGGTTATGGCCTCGCGGATCGAATCGAACGAGGGGTCGAGCCCCTTCCTCCCGATCTTCCCGATGATGCTTTCCGGAGACTTGAGCCGGGAGTTCACATGCTCGATCGGGTTGTGCTCGTGCAGGTGCAGAAACTCTTCCTGCAGAATCGTGATCTTCGTCAGCACTTCGTCGATGCCGAATTTGTACTGCATCAAGAAGCGGGAAAGTTCCTCGCGCAACTTGGCGACTTCAGAGAGAAGGGGAAGATTCGCGTCGTGTGCGACGGTACTGCTTTCAGACGATCTCGGAGCATTCACAGTGCTTGACCTTAGGGCTTCGAGTTGTGGTTCTGATGAGAGCATCACCTCATATCCCTCTCAGTCGCAGCACGCCGCACTCGCTTCCGCGGTCGACGCGAACGCCGATAGGCTCCAACCATGACAGCGAACGAGCACTCGGGTCACCCGGTCATCGTCGGAGTCTCCCCCGGTCAACCACCACACGTCGTTCTGCACGCCGCCCAATTCGCCCGGCGGTTCGATGCTGAGCTCATTTGCGCGCATGTCAACCCGGGCCGCTATGCGGTGTCGGAGGCGGCCGACGGCGCCGTCAGTTCGGCCCCCATCGATCCCGATTTTGCCGATCTTCGCGAAGAGATCTTCGACGAGAAGTTAGCCTCCGGCCTCTCCGCCTTGCTCGCGGAGTCCGGCGTCACCTGGCGAACGCTTGTGCTCGCCGGTGACGTGTCCAGCGCCCTCGGTCATCTTGCTCACACCGTCGATGCGGCGATGATCGTGGTCGGTGCCCATCAGAGCTCGGTGAGCGGGACCATCCAGGAGTTCTTCAACCGGTCGATCGGTGTGCAGCTTGCGCATCACCAGGACCGCCCCGTGGTGGTCATTCCAGTCCGGACCCCCGGTATTGAGTCACCGATGCTGTGGAAGCAATGAGTGCTGCGACGCGCCCGAGCCACCTGCGGTGGGGTCCGCTCGGCCTGGTGGCGCTGGGCGGTGCAGTCGGGGCATCAGCCCGGGAAGTCGTCTCGCTGCTCATCCCCGACCTCGGCGCTCTGCCGATCGCGATCCCGATCGTCAACATCGTCGGCGCGTTTCTGCTCGGCTACCTCTACGAGGCGGTGACCCGGCTCGGCCCCGGCGACAGCAGGGCGAAGAACCTCAAGCTTCTGCTCGGCACCGGCTTTTGTGGCGGCTTCACCACCTACAGTTCGCTGGCCACGGACACCGCGGTGCTGAACGCCAACGGCCGTCTCGGTCTCGCGTTCGCCTACGCCCTCGGCACAGTCATTCTCGGCGCATTCGCCACCTGGGCCGGCATCGTTCTTGCAGCTCAGATGAATTCCCGCCGCACCGCCACTGACTCGGTTGGAACGGTGGCCCGATGACACCCCTGATTTTTCTCCTCCTGGCCGTCGCGGGCGGCCTCGGCGCAGCGACACGGTTTCTCTTCGACGGATTGCTGCGCGCAAAAATGAAGACGGCGTATCCGTGGGCGACCACAATCATCAACGTGTCAGGTTCCCTCGTGCTCGGCTTCATCACCGGGCTGACGCTGACGCATCTGCTTCCGACCGACGTGAACGTGGTCATCGGCACCGGATTCCTCGGCGGTTACACGACGTTCAGCACGGCGAGTTACGAGACCGTGCAACTGATCAAGCAAGGCAGATACGGCTGGTCGCTGGCGAGCGGCGTTGGGATGCTGGTGCTCGCGGTCAGCGCAGCAGGTCTCGGGCTCTGGCTGGCCTCATTGATCTGACGCCGCAGTCGACTTCGCAGCGGTCGGATGACCGGCCCACCGTTCTTCAACCTTGCCCAGCTTCCAATACGCGGTCGAGGCCAGCCAGGCGACGATCAAAGCTCCCACGATGATGTAGCCCACGTTTTCGAGGTCGATGCTTGCAATCCATCCGGTCAGCGGGTCGCGCAGCCCCAGCTTCTCGTTGAGCAGGCCGATGAGCTCGATCCCCCCGATGAGTACCGCCACCATCACGGAAATGCCCGTCACGGTGAGGCTGTAGTAGACCTTGCGAATGGGGTTGAACGTGGCCCACGAGTAGGCCTTCACCATGACTGCCGAGTCGAGGGTGTCGAACAGGCTCATCCCGGCGGCGAAGATCAGCGGCAGGCAGAGCACCGCATACCAGGGCAGCCCGGTTGCCGCGCCGGTGCCGGCCAAGACCAACAGCGCGATCTCGCTGGCCGTGTCGAAGCCGAGGCCGAAGAGAAACCCGACAAGATACATCTTTCCCGGCCGGTCGACCGATTTGATCAGCGGACGGATGAGTCTGCTGACGAAGCCGCGCCCGTCAAGCTGGCGCTCCAGCTCTTTCTCGTTGAGCACCCCGTCTTTCGAGCGTCGCCAGACCCGCATGATCCCGACGAACGAGATCGCGTTGATCAGGCCGATGAGCAGCAGGAATACTCCGGACACCATGGTGCCGAAGATCCCGAGCATGTCGCGGATGCCGTTGCCATCGGACGCGAGGTCGACAGCCCAGCTGACGCTGAGCGCCAACAACGCCGCCATCAGGAATACCACGGTCGAGTGACCGAGCGAGAAGTACAGCCCGACACCTGCCGCCGGCTTCTTGAGATCGACGAGTTTGCGGGTGGTGTTGTCGATCGCGGCGATGTGGTCGGCGTCGAAGGCGTGTTTGACGCCGAGGATGTAGGCCGTGATCGCGATCCCCACCCCGAACACCGACGAACCCAACTTCAAGTGCTGCGGCTCGATCAGCACAAAGAACACACCGAATCCGATGACATGCATCACAACGACCGGAACGAAGACCCGAATCAGTTGGGTGACGTACGACGGTTGGGATTTCATGGTGTCAGTTCTTCCTCGACGCGGGTGAGGGGTTTCCAGAGAGCAGCTCGCGCACGACGCCGACGGCGGCGCGCTTGCACCTGCAACGAGAATCGTGTGGTTTCACAGCATCCGCAACCGACAAAGGCGGGATTGCGTCCAAACGACTTTTCGAGGCAGGCCGGGCAGCCGCTCGCCGGCTCGGTCGCAGCTGCACTGCGCCTGTCTGTCCGCGCCCCCCGGTTAGCGGCCCTGCTGAGTGACTCTCTTGGGCAGGGCGAAGACGAGCAGGAACGCCACGACGCTGAGCCCGGCGCTGACGGCCAGAGCGGATGCCGCACTCGAGGCGAAGGCGTCGGCGACCGCCGTCGGCGTCGTGCCGGTGAAGGTCAACGTTCCGAACAGCACGCTGCCGATGACGGCGATTCCGATGGCGCTGCCGACGCGCTGCATCACGCCGATCACCCCACTCGCGGCGCCCGCTTCTGAACGGTCCACAGTGGCCACGATGAATTGGGCATTGGGTGCGATGAAGCAGCCGTTGCCGAGCCCGCCGAGGAACAAGGGCACGAGGAACGCCCACGCGGTGAGGTCGCTCGCCGGGGTGAGCTGCAACACCAGCCACACCCAGATCAGGCCGATCGCGAGCAGGCCGGTTCCGATCACCAACACTCGGCGACCGAGCAAGCGCGACAGCCTGTCGCTGAATGCCGCACCGATGATGCTGCCGATCGCGAATGGCACGGACACCAGACCCGATTCGAGAGCAGTATGCCCGAGGCCGGCCTGCCACAGAATCGAAATGGTGAAGAAGATACTCGTAAAGGCGGCGAAATAGACCAGGGCCAGAATGACGCCGCCGGTGAACGCCGGATGGGTGAAGAGATGCGGGGGCACCAGGGGCACGCCGTCGGCTTTCGCCACGCGCAGCTCCCAGAAGGCGAACGCCACGATCAGCAGAGCACCGGCGACAAGTGTGATGTATGTCCAGGCCGGCCAGCCCGCATCCTGACCCTCGATCAGAGGAACGAGTAGCGCGATCAGCCCGGCAGACAGTAGGAGCAACCCGAACCAGTCGTTGCCCGTCTTGCTCAACCCCTCCGAACCCGACGGCAACAGAATGGCCGCGGCGATCAGAGCGACAACACCGATCGGGAGGTTGACCCAGAAGACGAGTCGCCAGCCGTTCTCGACGCCGAACGCCTCGATGATCAGTCCACCGAGGATGGGTCCGATGGCGGTGGAGACGCCGATCACGGCGCCCATTATCGCGAACGCTTTGCCCCGCACCTTGAACGGGAACATCAGCTGAATCATGGCCGTCACTCCGGGCACGAAGATTCCGCCGGCGAGACCCTGGATGACACGCCACACCACGAGTTGCGTGTCGTTCTGGGCGAGACCGCAGAAGAAGCTCGCGGTGGTGAAGAGTGCGAGACCGGTGAAGAACACCCATTTGTGTCCGATTCGATCGCCAATGCGACCAGCCGGGATGAGTGCGAGACCGAAGGCGAGGGCATAACCGGAGATGATCCACGACAGCGTTGCTTCCGACGCATTCAGGCTCGTGCGAATGGTGGGAAGCGCGACGTTCACGATCGTGGTGTCGAGCAGCGCCATGAACATGCCGAGCATCAGCACGATCAGTGCGGTCCAGGCGCGACGTGGCGCTATGGATGCCGCCGCCGTCTTTCCGTCAGTTGGTCGAAATGATTCAGCCATGGCGACGACGCTCCAGCATTCCCGCGATGAACGCAGCCTGCCCCGCGTGCTGCAGATCGTCGGCGAGCACACTCACCAGCCGGACTGCAAGCGTGACGGCTGGAGTCCACCGCTTGTCGACGATGCGGTCCAGGTCGGAATCGGTCTGCCGATTCACGAATTCAATCGTGCGGGTGGAGACCGCGTCGTGGTATCCCCAGAGTAGGTCGGCCGAGACCCCCGTCACCCGGCCGACATCGTCGGACGAGTGCGCATAGCCCGTCGCCCGAGGCGGGAAAGGCAAGCCGAATCTGACGTTCCAGCCTTCGGCCAGCCAGATCTGATCGGTGTCGGCCACGTCGGCCACGTGGTCGTCCTGCACACGGGTGAGATGCCAGACGAGCCAGGCGATCGAGTTGGCGTCTGGATCGACCCGCTCGGCAAGATCTTGCGGGCTGAGCGAGGTGACCACGCCCTGCACCACCTCACGGATGCGGGCGAATCCGTCGACCAGGATGTCTGCCGATGAGGTCATTGTTTCTCCTTCAGACGATTGACCTCATTCTGCGCCATTCACTCCGGGAGCGCAGCGGCAAAATGCGCGTGCTTGCTTGAGCCGACCAGCGCAAGCAGCGGGAACAGGAGGACGGCGAGCATTCCCGCCCCGACCAGCGCCGCTGCGGTTCCCGCCTCCATGGCGTGTTGGTCGAGCGCGATATTCGTCACGGCGACGATGATCGGCAAGCCGGTCGCAGCGAACAGGGCGAGTGAGCGGCGCTCGGCAAACGGTGCGCCGGGCGGCGCGGCGAATGAGCCGGGAATGCCCCGCACGACCAGCAGAAGCACCAAGAAGATCGGGAGCAACACCACTGCCTGCGGGTCAGAGATCAGCGAGTCGAGGTCGAACGTGATCCCCGTCGTAATGAAGAAGATCGGCACCAGGAACCCGAACGAGATGGCTTCAAGCTTGCGTTCGATGGTTACCTTGTCGGCCTCACCGACATCCTTCAGCAAGGCCCTGGACAGGATGCCGGCGGCGAAAGCGCCCAGCAGCATGTCGAGCCCGAGCGCGATGCTGAGTGCAACGAGGGCGATCACGACGAGCAGCACGAGACGTACCGCGAATTGCCCACTGGTGTGCAGGGACGCTCTGACGAGCTCGCTCAGCCGCTGATGAGGCCGACGGAGTGCGAACCAGATCGCGAGGCCGGAGATCAGCACGAAGGCGAGCAGGATCAGTGTTGCGACGCCCGGCTGGCGCCCACTGAGAAAGATCGAGATGGCCAGCAGCGGGCCGAACTCCCCCACTGCGCCGACGGCGGTCACGGACCGGCCGAATGGCGTGGTGAGGTTTCCGGTGTCGCGCAGAATCGGCATGATCGTGCCGAGGGCCGTCGAAGTCAGCGCGATGCCGATGTACACCCCATCGAGTGAACCGCCGGCGAGTGCGATCCCGATGACGACGCCGAGCACCAAGGAGATCAGCCAACCGAACGATGCTCTTTTCACCAGCTGCCCACTGAACAGCGAGAAATTGATCTCGTTTCCGGCCATGAAAAACAGCATCACGAGTCCAAAGTTCGACAGCGCGGTCAAGAAGCCGTCGGGGTGCACCCAGCCCAGGATGCTCGGGCCCACCAACATCCCGAGCACGATCTCGAAGACGACGAGGGGAATCTTGATCACCCGGCCGATGAGCGCCGCGGCGATGGGGGCGAGCACGGCAATGAGGGCGACGATCGCGATGGACCCCACATCAGGCATATTCTCTCCCCTCGTCGGCGGTCAGCCGGGTGTGGTCAGCCTACGACGTTCAGCGCTCCGAACGACGAAACCCCACCGACCGAGCAACTCGAAAGACCGAGCAACTCGAAAGGTGGGGTTTCGCGCTCGAGCTGGCTCGGCCAGCTCGTCGGAACTAGCTCGTCTGAACGGGCTCGCTCTCGAGGGTGGGATCTCCATCCATGGTGCTGTCAACCGCGGCACTGTCGACTGCGGCCGCCTCAGCGACGTAGCCGGCGCCATCCGTTGACGTCGCCTGCTCCGGTTCGCCGCCCATGAACTGTGCCATGTAGAGCGAGTAGTACGCGCCGCGCTTCGTGAGAAGCTGCTCGTGGTTGCCCTGCTCGGCGATCCGGCCGTCTTCCATCACCAGGATGGTGTGCGCGTCGCGAATCGTCGACAGACGGTGCGCGATCACGAACGACGTGCGGTCGGTGCGCAGGGCCGCCATCGCCTGTTGCACGAGCACCTCAGTGCGCGTGTCGACCGATGAGGTCGCCTCGTCGAGAATCAGCAGCGACGGGTTGGCGATGAACGCCCGCGCGATCGTGATGAGCTGGCGCTCACCCGACGACACGCTTCCGCCGTCGCCGTCGAGCACTGTGTCATAGCCGTCGGGCAGCTGGCGCACGAAGCGGTCGACCATTGTCGCCTGGGCCGCTGCCACGACTTCTTCATCTGTCGCATCGAGTCGGCCGTAACGGATGTTCTCGCGAATGGTGCCCTCGAACAGCCAGGCGTCTTGCAACACCATGCCGACCTGCGAACGCAGTTCGGCCCGTGACAGCGAGGTCACGTCGACACCGTCGAGCAGAATGCGCCCGCCGGTCAGTTCGTAGAAACGCATCACCAGGTTCACCAGGGTGGTCTTGCCGGCACCGGTCGGGCCGACGATCGCCACGGTGTGCCCGGGCTCCGCCGAGAACGAGAGGCTGTCGATCAGCGGCTTCTCAGGGCTGTAGCTGAACGAGACGTTCTCGAACTCGACGTGACCGTCGGTGCGCTCGGGCAGGTGAGCGGTGACCTGTTCGGCCTCCTGCTCGTCGGCGTCGAGCAATTCGAAGGTGCGCTCGGCCGATGCGACGCCCGACTGCAGCATGTTCGCCATGCCCGCCATCTGTCCAATCGGCTGCGAGAACTCGCGCGAGTACTGAATGAATGCGGTTGCATCACCCAGCGTCATCTGGCCAGAGGCCACCTTCAGGCCACCGGCCACGGCGATCATCACATAAGAGAGGTAGGAGACGAACGTCATCGCCGGCATGATCATGCCGGAGACGAACTGCGCACCGAACGAGGCATCGAACAGCTTGTCGTTGCGTTTGTCGAACTCCTCGAGCATCTCGCGGTCGCGACCGAACGCACGCACGATCTCCTGGCCCGAGAAGGTCTCTTCGATGTGGCCGTTCAACGCGCCGGTGTTCTTCCACTGGGCGGCGAACAGCTTCTGCGAACGCACACCGATCACGCCGGCGATGATGCCGGAGAGCGGCAGAGCGATCAAAGCGATCAAGGCGAGCTGCCACGACACGATGAACATCATGACGCCGATACCGATCACGGTCAGCAACGACTGCACCAACTGCGAGAACGCCTGCTGCAAGGCTTGCTGGATGTTGTCGACGTCGTTCGTGACGCGGGACATCACGTCACCCCGCTGGCGCGTGTCGAAGTACGACAGCGGCAGGCGGTTGAGCTTCTCTTCGATGTTCTGGCGGAGTCGGTAGATCACTCGCATGACCAGGCCGTTGAGAATGTAGCCCTGAGCCCACATGAGGAACGAGGCAACGACGTAGAGCGCGAGGACGATCGTGATCAGACGCGCCAACTCATCGAACTGGATGCCCTGACCGGGAACCACATTGGTGCCCTGCAGCATGTCGGCGAACTGGTCGTTGCCGGCGGCACGCAGACCCGCGATGGTCTCCTGCAGAGTCGAACCGGGCTTCAGTTGCGCGCCGATCACGCCGTTGAAGATGACGTCCATCGCCTGACCGAGAATCTTCGGCGCGACAACGGTCAGCACGACCGACACCGTCACCAAGGCGACAACGACAATCATCTTTGCGCGTTCCGGACGGAGCAGACCGATCAGACGCTTGGCCGACGGCCAAAAATGCTGAGCCTTCTTGGCCGGGGCTCCGCCGAACATGTCGCCGTCAGCCTCACTGGGCGTGTAATCGAAATCGGCCTCGAGCGCGTCGATCTCGGCGACGACGACCGCGGCATCCTGTGACTTCTTGCTTGGGCGTTTCGCCATGGTTACGCCACCTCCTGGACGCTGAGCTGGGATTCGACGATCTGGCGATACGTCTCATTACTGTCGACGAGTTCGTCGTGAGTTCCGCGGGCCACGATCACTCCGTCGTCGACGACCAGAATCTGATCGGCGTCGGTGATCGAGGAAACGCGCTGCGCGACGATGATGACGGTGGCGTCACCGGTCACGTCACCGAGTGCGTCACGCAACCGGGCATCGGTCGACACGTCAAGCGCCGAGAACGAGTCGTCGAAGAGATAGACACGAGGCTTGGCGACGAGCGCTCGTGCGATGCACAAACGCTGACGCTGGCCGCCCGACACGTTGGTGCCGCCCTGCGAGATCGGGTCGTCGAGTCCCTTCGCCTTATCGCGCACGAAGTCTTCGCCCTGGGCGACTTTCAGCGCCTCCCAGAGGTCGTCGTCTGTCGCGCTGGACCGGCCGAAGCGGAGGTTGGAGGCGATCGTTCCGGAGAAGAGGTAGGGCTTCTGCGAGACGAGGCCGACGACGCTCGACACCTGGTCGCGGGTGAGCGACGAGACGGGAACGCCGTCGATCAGCACCTCACCCTGCTGCGGGTCGTAGAGACGCGGGATCAAGTTGATCAGGGATGTCTTTCCGGCACCCGTCGATCCGACGATCGCGGTGGTCTTGCCGGGTTCCGCAGTGAAACTGATGTTGTCAAGAACCGGACGCTCAGCGCCCGGGTAGCCGAACGTCACGTTGCGGAACTCGACCTTGCCCACGGTCGGGGTGTCCACCGACGCGTCGGGAATCAGCTGGCTTGACGTGGTGCCGAGCACCTCCTGGATGCGTTCGGCACAGACCACGGCGCGCGGAATCATCATCACCATGAAGACGCCCATCATCACGGCCATCAGAATCTGCAAAAGGTACTGCAGGAACGCGGTGAGTGAACCGATCTGCATCTCACCGGCATCCACCCGGTGACCGCCGAACCAGAGCACGGCGGCGGTGGCGAGGTGCAACACCATCATGATGACGGGGAACATCAGCACAAAGATGTTTCCGACGCGCACCGACACGCGGGTGAGGTTTTCGTTGGCGGTGCGGTAGCGCTCCGACTCGAACGGTTCACGCACGAAGGCACGCACAACGCGGATGCCGACGATCTGCTCGCGCAACACGCTGTTGATGCCGTCGATGCGGTCTTGCATCAGGCGGAACAACGGCATGAGCAGGAAGACCAGGAAGCCGACGATCAGGAAGAGCAGGGGCACGGAGACCCAGACCAGCCACGACAGCCCGGCGTCTTCGCGCAGTGCCATCACGATGCCGCCGATGCACATGATCGGGGTGGAGACCATGAAGTTCAGCGTCATCAGCACGAGCATCTGCACCTGCTGCACATCGTTGGTGCCGCGGGTGATCAGGGTGGCGGTGCCGAATCGGCCGAGTTCGAGCGCGCTCAGGGAGTCAACCTTGCGGTAGACATCGCGACGCAGGTCACGGCCGATCGCCATGGCGGTGCGAGCACCGTAATAGATGCCGCCGATGGCTGTGACAACCTGCACCAGGCAGACCACCAGCATGGTCATACCGGTCGACCAGATGAACTCGGTGTCGCCCGTCGAGATGCCCTGGTCGATGATCTGAGCGTTCAGGCTCGGAAGATAGAGGGCGGCGATCGTGGAGATGAGTTGCAGCACGAAGACTGCCGCAATCCAGGCCTTATAGGGCTTGGCGTGTTTGAGAACGAGTGAAACAAGAACCAAAAGGAATCCTCACGGTTTTGAAAAGGCTGTGAAACGGAAGGGACGCTGTCAGACACAACAACGCTAGGGGGTACCACCGACACGGGAGCGCAGCCCGGCAGCCAGAGGCAATCAGCCCTGTGACTGGCCGCTGAGACCGGGCACACCCCACGCCGGGCGTTCACCGCGCAGGCGCGGAGCTGTGGTGCAGGTTGCGGCCGACACGGAGGCTCCGGGTGAGAAGCATTCGGCGGGCCACGTCGAGGATCAGACAGAGTTCAACAACAGACGGTGTCGAGGAACAGACAAAGAGGAGCGCGCGTCAGATTCGCTGACAACGGGACTAAGAGACAAGCATGAGAAAACTATGCCACAGCCTCGGCGAATGCCGCAATAAACCGGGGTCAGACGTGAAATCGGCAGATGCGATAGTCCCGACGCAGGCCCGCCGTTCGAATGCTCCGGGTTCGATCAGGCCGCGTTCTTACGCCCGAAGAGCAGGCCCCACAGCAACAGAACAACGATCGAGCCGACGATTGCGAGCAGCCACGACTGAATCGACCAGAACTCGTCGAGGTTGGCGTTGAACAGGATGCCGCCCAGCCAGCCGCCGAGCATCGCGCCGACGACTCCCAGCAGAAGGGTCATAAACCATCCGCCGCCTTGTTTACCGGGCAGGAGCAGCTTGGCGATTGTTCCGGCGATCAACCCGAGGATCAGAAATGAGAAGAACCCCATGGTCTTGTTCCTTTCGTGACGGCGACCCGTCCAGAGAAGATGGGCGGGTGCCCAACTTGGCACGTCCGTTGCTCGCAGGCAAGGTTTCCGGTTTCATTCCCCGCTGTCAGGTGTTCCCACAATCACCGGAAATCCGAATGCTCACACCTAGACTGCGCCCATGGGGAAAAGCTGGAACGACGACGCCGTCCGTTACCTGGTTGATTGGCTTGCCTGCCCGCGCTGCGACGGAGACCTCGACGCGGCTCAATGGTGCTCAACCTGCGGAGCCGACTTCAGCGGCCCGGTTGGCGCCGAATTGGTGGCGGCATCAACACGGGCAGCAGACGCCTTGCAAGCTCGGGGCAGCATCCTCGACCGTGTGCCGACGGTCTGGCCGAGTCCCGGAGCAGCCCCAGCGGTGAGCCCCGCTGCTGTTCCTTCCGCGTCTGCAGATTCGGTCGGCGTCGGTACTCCCCACCCCGCCTCGACGGCAAGGCCCATTTCTCTGAGTTCCGCCTCGGCCACCACACGCACGGCGCAGACTGCGGGCCGGCAGATCAGCGTGCAATCGGTGCTGGCCGTGGCCGGCGCCGGCTTGCTCGCCGTTGCCGCACTCGTCTTCACCTTTCTGAACCCCGACCTCACCAGCTTCGCGATGCGTACCGCGATCATCTCGACGATGTCCGTGCTGTTTCTGGGCGGCGCCTGGCTCTTCGCGAAGAAGGGACTGCAGTTCTCCGCCGAGGCGGTGGGCGCGCTCGGAGCGGTGTTCGTGATTCTCGACATCTGGGCGTTCACGCAAACAGCACCAGCCGGGGTGAGCGAGTTCCTGTACGCCGGAATCGGCACTCTGATCGCTTCAGCGGTTCTGCTCTTTCTCGGCGTCCGTGCTCGCGTGCGTAGCTGGGTCTGGGTGTCGATCGTCGGAGCCGCGATCACCCCCGGATTCTGGGGCATCGCCGGCAACACCGCGTGGTCGGCGCTCGTCGGAAGCCTCGCGGTCGCTGCATCGGTGCTCGGCCTGCAGGTCGTCATCCGTCGTCTCGCACCCCGATTCGGCACGATGCTCACCGGCGAGCGCACCACCGCGACCATTCTTCAGCTCGCGGCAGTCGCCATCGCACTGATTCAGCTGATCGCACTGGGGCTGCCGCTCGGCTCCTCCGGAGTGTTCGGTGCCGCCGGAATCCTCGCCTGCCTGAGCGTCGTGGCCGCGATCGGCAGCCGCAACGGGCTCCCCGCGCTCTGGAGCGCGGCGGCGGGGGTGTTCGGTGTCACGGCGATCGCGATCGTGCCGCTTGGCATCCTGATCTCCGACCAGGAGTGGTACACCGCCTTGGTGCCGATCGCTGCAGGCCTCGCCCTCGTCGGCGCTGCGACGCTGCGTTCCACACTTCCCGCCCGGCGCACCGCGTTCTTGATCGGTTCCTGGACCATCGCCCTTGTCGCGGCGATCCCGGTGATCATGATGGCCGTGCAGCAAACGCTGTCGACGTTGTACCCCCTCGCCGCCCGGACCCTCGGCTACGACCTCTCCCGCTACGACGGGCTTTCCTCAGGATTCACCCCGCCCGTTGCTCTCGTTCTGATCTTCGGCGTCGCCGGCGTCGCGGCGACTCAATGGTGGACGTCCCGCGCCGTCGAGACAACCATGTCCGCCCGACTGGCTCGCGGTCTTGCCCTCTGGCTGAGCGTGCTCACCGCCCTCACCGTCACTGTCTGGCCCGGCTTCGCTCCGTCGGTGCAGGCCGTCATCGGCTTGGCTCTGGCGACCTCGCTCGCGCTCCTGCTCAGCCGGGTCGGCCACGCCTCCCTGACCGCGCCATCCCATCGCCGTCCCCTTCTCGTCGGCGCGCACCTTCTGCTGGCACTTGCTGCGGCCATCGGCTGGCTGCAGGATTCAACCATCGTCTGGGTTGGCGCCGCTGCGGTCATCGTGCTCGCCGTCGTCGCGCAGGCCGTGCCAGCGCGGTGGAGAGCGCTCTACTTCGGCATCGGCTACGCCTACGCGCTCATCATCTTCGGCACGGCGCTCACCCAGGCACACGTGGAAGCCATCGCGGTGCTCTGCCTGACCACGACTCTGGCCTCTCTCTTCGCGCTCGGTGTGACGCTCACAACCTGGCTCTCGCCGCGCAGCTGGTATGCCACCCTGGTCGTGACGGCCGTGCCCTTTCTGATCGGCATCGTGGCCGTCTTGCTCGTGCGGAGCGGGTGGACTGCACTGTCGACCGGCGTCACCTTCGCCCTTGCCCTGACGTTGGTGACCACGCGGCGGGTGGGGATGACGCCGTTGCTGCGATCGGCGGCGGCGGCTCTCCTGGTTCCGGCACTTGCCGTGGTCGTGGTCTGCCTGGGCGCTCAGCTCCTGCCGATGAGCGGCTCCCCCATTGTGCTACCCGTCATCGCAGCGATCGTCGCCTGCACCCTTCCCGCCGCCGCAGTGATCGCCGCGGCATTGAAGCGCCGCGGCATTCCTGTCGCCGAAGCGGATGCCGCCCGCCGCTGGATCGAGATCTCGGTGCTGGTCACCGCCGTCTTGAGCGTTGTTCTCGCCCTGGTGCGCACGGCGGCCGGCTTGGACACCACGTTCCTGGTGCTGGTCATCCTCGGAGCAGGTGCCGCTGCCACCGCCTTCACCACGCGCCCGCGATATGCCTGGTGGGCGGCCGGGGCGAGCTGGACCGGGGCGCTCTGGTGCGTCTGGGCGATTCAGGGTGTCGACATCGTTGAGCCGTATCTGCTGCCCCCGGCCCTCGCCGCTCTGATCGTCGGCGCGACCTTCGTTGCCCGCGGGCGCGACGGCGTCACCCTGTTCGCCACCGGACTGGCCGTCGCCGTGCTGCCGAGCCTGGCCGTGCTGGCGGTCTCGCCTCCCTCCTTCACACCGACGCTGCCGTGGCGCACCTCCTGCCTGTTGGCCGCTTCTGCTCTTCTGATCGTCCTCGGCCTGCTTCTGCGGCGCGGAACGCTGTCGCCGCGATTCACCGTGTTGCGGATGCCGACCCTGGTCATCGCCACCTGTGCCGCCGGCGCCGGGGCGGTGCAGGCGGTGCGGTGGGGGCTGGACATCGATCAGCTGGCGTTCACCCAGCCCGCCCTCGTCATGGTTCCGGTGCTCGCGCTGAGCGGAGTCGCGGCGGTCCTTGCCGCAGTCGCTGCCGTTGTGCTCGGCAACACCGGCGGGGCGCCCACGCGTGTGCCCTCGCGCTGGACCTTCGCCCCGGCCCTGGCCTTTCTGGTAGTCGGGCCGATCACCGCCATCCGGTTTCACCCGCTGTCGATTCTGACGCTCATGCTGCTCACCCTTCTGCTCCTTGGGTTCATGCTCTGGATTGCGGCGCGCGCCCGCACGCGCCCGGCATCGCTGCCCCCGGTCTGGTTCGTCTTCGCATTGGCCTGGTGCACCGCCGTCGCGGGCTGGAGTCAGCGTGAGCTCCGCGTCGAGGCGTTCTCGTTGCCGCTCGGGCTTGCACTGCTGGGCGTCGGCATCATCGCGCTGCGGCCGGTGATCGGTGCCGTCCCGACTACGACTCGCACCCGGAACAACTCGTTGACCGGGTCGTCAGATGTGGCGGCCGGGTTTGCCGCTCTGACCGACTGGCCGAACGGATTCACCGGGTCGTGGCGTCTGCT
Source organism: Leifsonia sp. 10L418 (assembly GCF_056395445.1). NCBI lineage: Bacteria > Bacillati > Actinomycetota > Actinomycetes > Micrococcales > Microbacteriaceae > Leifsonia > Leifsonia sp. 10L418. The sequence continues at coordinate 415,880 of NZ_JBFTJN010000003.1, forward strand.
CGCGCCCGGCATTATTGTGACGTTCCTGCCGTCGGTTCTCTCCACCGGAACCGACCCACAGACGTGGCGCGCCATCCTGGTGATGAGCTTGGCCCTGGCCTCAATCCTGATCGGGGCAGTCAAGCGACTGGCCGCCCCCTTCATCCTGGGGCTAGCGGTGCTGCCGATCGAGATCATCGTCGTCTTCACGGTGCAGATCGGGCGGACCATCAATCCTCTGCTCTGGTGGATCACCCTGGCCACGGCCGGCGCCGTGCTGCTGATCATCGCCATCACCGCGGAGCGCAAGGGCGCGGACGGCACCGCGGTGACCGCCCGGATGCGGGACCTCGGCTAGGTCGATCGGACGCCGCCCGGTGGCAGCCCGTGGCACTTGTCCACCCGGATTCACGGTGCAAGAGTGAATTGGTGATCACGCCGAAAGTTCTCTTTCTTCCCGGCAGTGTGCTCCCGGCTCAGCTCGCCTACGGGAGCCTGCTGGCCGAGTTGGGTCGCGACGTCGACGCTGTAGCGAAAGAGCTGGAGGTCTACTCAGGGGCCCACCCGCCAACCGACTACTCCCTCGACAACGAAGTCGATGGCGTGCTGCGGGAGGCGGACGGCCGCGGCTGGGACAGGTTCCATCTCGTCGGCTACTCCGGTGGTGGTGCGTCAGCTCTCGCCTTCACCGCACGATTCCCCGACCGGCTACTCAGCCTCGCCCTGCTAGAACCGGCCTGGGCGGGTAATTGGGTTGACATCAGTGATGCACACCGTGCATTCTGGGCGACAATCGCCACGCTCGACGCTGTGCCGCCCGGTGAATTCATGAGCGCCTTCATGCGACTCAACGTGCGCCCCGAGGTCGAGCTTTCCCCGCCGCCCGCCGGCGATCCTCCGCCATGGATGGCGCTGCGCCCTGCGGGCATGCGGGCATTCATCACGACGTTCGGCACGTACGATCTGGACCGTGACGCACTGCGCCGGTTCTCTCGGCCGGTCTACTTCGCCCTCGGTGGGTTGAGCAATCCCGACGAATACGGCGAGATCGCCGAGCGGCTGGCCACAGTGTTCGCAGATTTCACCCTGGAGGTCTTCGAAGACCGCCATCATTTCGATCCGCCGCACCGTGCAGAGCCAGAGCGATTGGCCCGCTCCCTGCGCACGCTCTGGGCCCGTGGCACAACTGCTGTGTAATTCCGCCGCGGGTCACTCTGTGTCGCGATCGAGCGTACGGCGGTCCCGGGCGGCGATGCGGTCAAGTTCCGCACCGATCCCGATGTCAACGACCACGAGCCTCCCGACGAAATCAGAAGCCGGCGCTCTCAGCAGCCCGGCCTTGCACCCGCCGAATGTCACGGTCAGGGTGGCGGGCAGCACGGTCGAATCGGGCACGTCTCCTCGATCGGGGTCGATCCCGCTCGGGATGTCGACGGCCACCACCGCCGGTCCGCCGCCGTGCACCAGCGGGAGAAGGGCCGCAACGAGCGAGCGCGCTCGGCCGCGGAGCGCCGGATTTTCGCTGGTGCCGGTGCCTAGAATTCCATCGAGGATCACGTCGGCGCCGGTCGCTGCAGCGACCACCGCGCTGGTGAGTTCTTCCGCTGAATCGCTGAGCGACAGCAGGCGCGCCCCGGCGCCACGTGCGGCGGCGAGACCGGATTCGTGCATTCGAGTCGCGGTCGGGACGATTGTCACGAGTGCTCCGCGCGCGGCAAGGAGGGCGCCGGCATGAAGTGCGTCGCCGCCGTTGTCCCCCGCGCCGGCCAACACCATGATCCGTGCTCCGGCGATGAGACCATCGGCTGGAACAGCAGCGCCGGGGGCCGGATCAACGACGGACTGTCGCCGCTCACGGAGCAACGCGGCGGTCTCATCAGCGAGTGCCGCCGATGCCCGGGCCATCAGCGGCACACCGGCCGCCAACGCCGGCGCCTCGGCTTCCCGCACCTGCGCAGCCGTGTACGTCTTCACCTCGCCACACTACGCCGATGACGGGACATCGCTGCCAATCGCCGCTGTCGTGGTCAAATAGGTTCTGATGATCACTCCTGCCGCACCTCAGCCCAGCTCCGTCTACTCCCCCGACGGCGTCAAGCTGGCGACCTATGAGTTCGGCGATCCCACCGACCCGACGATTGTCGCGGTGCACGGATTCGCTTCGAGCGCTCTCCTCAATTGGCATGCAACGGGATGGACCCGCGACCTCACTCGGGCCGGCTATCACGTGATCGCCATCGACCAGCGTGGGCACGGCGCGAGCGACAAGCCGCACGATCCCGCGGCGTACACGATGGAGTTACTTGTCGCCGACGTGCTGCAGGTTCTCGACGCCTACCTTCTCGACGAAGTCAGCTACGCCGGCTACTCGCTCGGTGCCCGCGTCGGCTGGCAGTCCGCCCGGGAGCATCCCGATCGCATCACCCGGGCCCTGCTCGGCGGGATTCCCGACGGCGATCCGCTCAAGCGGTTTCAGGTTGAGGATGCCCGGGCGCACATCGAGAACGGCACCGATCTGACCGACCGGCTCACCGGTGCCTATCTCACGATGGCCCGATCGGTTCCGGGGAACGACCTCGAAGCGCTCGTCGCCCTGGTCGAGGGCCTGCGTGACGGACCTCAGCCGCAGGCGGACAATGCGCCGGCGCAGCCCGTTCTGTTTGCGACCGGGAGCGAGGATGCGATCCTGGCCGCGTCACGCACTCTCGCCGAGGCCACGCCGAACGGCGCATTCTTCGAGATTCCGGGTCGCAATCATTTCAACGCGCCGACCTCGCGGGCATTCCGGGATGCCGGCGTCGCGTTCTTCAACGCGGGCCGCTGACCGTCACGATCATCGATGCACGAAGTGCGGCTGACGCTTCTCGGTGAAGGCACGCATGCCTTCTTTCTGATCCTCGGTGGCGAAGCTGGAGAAGAAGAGCCGGCGCTCAAACTGCACTCCGGTCGTCAGCGGCAGGGCGAAGGCCGCGTTCACGGCTTCTTTGGCCATGATGGCCACCGGCTTAGACATCCCGGCGATCGTTTCGGCCGCTGACATGGCCTCGCGCAGAAGATCGCTGGTCGGAACGACCCGGGCGACGAGCCCGGACCGCTCGGCTTCGGCCGCAGCCATGGTGCGACCGGTCAGCACCATGTCCATGGCCTTGGCCTTGCCGATCGCCCGCGTCAAGCGTTGCGAACCGCCCATCCCCGGAATCACGCCGAGCGTGATCTCCGGCTGTCCGAACTGGGCATTGTCGCCGGCAATGATGAAATCACAGAGCAGGGCGAGCTCGCAGCCGCCGCCGAACGCGTAGCCCGCCACGGCCGCGATGAGGGGCGTGCGCACCCGGGCGAGGTCATCCCAGGCCGAAAACCACTCGGCCCGGTACATCTCGCTCACCGACTTCTCGGCCATCTCCTTGATGTCGGCACCGGCAGCGAACACGCGCTCCGACCCGGTGATGACAATCGCGCCGATCCCCGCATCCGCGTCGAAGTCCTGCGCGGCGGCCAGCACCTCGCGGCTCAGTGCGTCGTTGAGTGCGTTGAGGGCCCGGGGCCGGTTCAGTGTGATGATGCCGACCCGACCCTGCCGGGTCACAAGGATTGTCTCGTTCTCTGTCACTGTTTCCCCCTCGAATCGGTCTTCGTCAGGTCGCTGTTCGTCCGAATCTCTTCGATGATTGCCGAGAAGTCTCTGGCCCCACCCGGGCCGTCGGCGAACAGACGGTAGATTTCTGCGGCCCGGCCGCCGAGCTCGGCGACGACCCCGGTCGATTCCAATGCCTGGGCGGCCAGGCCGAGGTCTTTGGCCATCAACGCTCCGGCAAAACCCGGCAGATAGTCCCGGTTCGCGGGGCTCGTCGGTACCGGCCCCGGAACCGGGCAGTTGGTCGTCAACGCCCAGCACTGACCGGATGCGTGAGCTGCGACATCGAACAGCGCCTGGTTGGTGAGGCCGAGCGCTTCGCCGAGCACGAATGCCTCGCTCACGGCGATCATCGACACCCCGAGGATCATGTTGTTGCACACCTTGGCCGCTTGACCGGCGCCCGGCCCGCCACAGTGCACGATCCGCGAGCCCATCACCTGCAGGATTTCTTCGGCCGCCGCGAAATCGTCGGCCTCCCCGCCGACCATGATGGTCAGTGTTCCGGCCTCAGCCCCCACGACCCCGCCGGAGACCGGTGCGTCAACACCGCGGTGCCCCGCGGCGCGCAGCAGCTCGTGGGCGGCCCGGGCGTCGTCGACGGCGATGGTCGACGATTCAATGAACAGGGTGCCCGGCTGTGCTGCGGCGATGAGCCCGTCGTCGAGGTAGGCGGCGCGAACATGTTCTCCGGCGGGCAGCATCGTGATTACCACGTTGGCTGTTGCCGCTGCCTCGGCCGCCGATTCCACCACCTGCACGCCGTCGGCGCGCGCTTGCGTCAGGGCGGCGGGAACCAGGTCGAACCCTCGAACTGCATACCCCGCTTTCACCAGGTTCGCTGCCATCGGTCCGCCCATGTGGCCGAGCCCGATGAAGGCGATTGTTTCGTTTGTCATGCTGCGCTCCCCTGCATCGTTGACGCCCGTGTCCCTACTCGTCGGCCAGAATCCGGCCGACGATCAGACGCATGATCTCGTTGCTTCCCTCGAGGATCTGGTGAACGCGAAGGTCCCGCATGATCTTCTCCAGGCCGTATTCCGCCAAGTATCCGTAGCCGCCGTGCAGCTGGATGGCGCTGTTGGCGACGGTGAAACCGGCATCCGTCGCGACCCGCTTGGCCATCGCGCAGAGCTTGACCGCGTCGGGCGCGTTGCGGTCGAGTGCATCCGCTGCCCGCCAGAGCAGGGCCCGGGCCGCCTGCAACTCGGTCTCCATGTCGGCAAGCTGAAAGAGCACGGTCTGCTGCTCGATCAGCGGCCCGCCGAACGCCGTGCGTTGCTTCAGATAAGTGATGGAACTGGTGAGCGCGGCCTGCCCTCCGCCGAGCGAACAGGCGCCGATGTTGAGGCGTCCGCCGTTCAGTCCCTTCATCGCAATGCCGAACCCGCTGCCTTCCTCGCCCAACCGGTTGGTGAGCGGCACACGCACATTATCGAAGATCACCGAGCGCGTCGGTTGGGCGTTCCAGCCCATCTTCTTCTCGTTGGCGCCGAACGACAGACCGTCGACTCCAGCGGGAACCACGATGGCGGTGATGCCACGGCTGCCGGTGTCGGCGGTGCGCGCCATGACAACGTAGATGCCGGATGCTCCGGCGCCCGAGGTGAACTGTTTGGCGCCGTTGATCACGTAGTCGTCACCGTCGCGCACGGCCCTCGTGGTCAGTGCTCCGGCGTCGGAACCCACCCCCGGCTCGGTCAGGCAATAGCTGGCCAACATCTCCATGCTGGCCAAAGCCGGTACCCATTCGGCCCGTTGCTCATCGTTTCCGAACTCGTCGATCATCCAGACCACCATGTTGTGGATGGAGATGTAGGCGGCGATTGTCGGGTCGGCCTTGGCCAACTCCTCAAAGATCAAAACGGTGTCGAGCCGAGAGAGACCCGACCCGCCGAACCGCTCCTCCGCGTAGATTCCGCCCATTCCGAGCGCTCCGGCTTCGCGAAGCACGTCGACCGGAAAATGTTTGGTCTGGTCCCATTCGATGGCGTGCGGGGCGATCGCCACGGAGGCGAAGTCGCGCACCATGTCAACGAGTGCCTGCTGCTCTTCGGTGAGTTCGAACATGGCTGCCCGGTCAGCGCGTCAACGTCGTCGGGCCGACGTGCGCATCCAGCCAGGTGGTCAGGGGCCGGGCTTCGTGCAAGAAACTGACCACGTGCTCCTTCGCTTCTGCCGTCTGGAGCCAGTCACCGGTGCCCCACTCCGTCCACGCCGCGAGGTCTTTGTTCTTCAAGAGATCGGCGCGTGGGTGCTCTTTCGGGTAGCCACGGGGAACGGTTTTGAGTGCGTCGCGCACGGTGACCTCGATGCCACGCTCCTCGACCGCGGCAATGCTGTCCCGCAGGCTCTCCCCGGTCCGCTCGTCGGCCACGGCCCGCCGGTAGCGTTCCAGCTGGTCAGGAGCGAGCCGATGGTATCCGGCGCCGGCGGCCAAGCCGCGCGCCGACAACTGAACGTAGCCCCCGCTCGGCAGCGTCGCGCCGATCGCCGTCTTATAGAGGGTCTTGTCTGCGCTGAAGCGCACGTCTCGGTAGGGCCGAAACACACGACCGGGACCGAACTCCTCGGCGAGCTCGTCGAGAAGTTCGGTCATCGGCTGCAGCACCTGCTGCTCGTACACCTCGTGGTGGGCGAGCCAGTAGGCCTTGGAATTGTCGAGTTCCAGGCCCCGGTAGAAGTCAAGTGCTGCGAGCGGCCAGCCGTCAAAGGTCATGACCAGAGGGTATGCCCGGCCCGCGCCGGGCGGCAAGCGTTTTGGTTAGTACCAGCCCGCTGACTCCGAGTGGTCCCAGGCAGCGCAGGGGTTGCTGTAGCGACCCGCGATGTAGCCGAGACCCCAGGTGATCTGGGTGGCCGGGTTGGTCGCCCAGTCGGCACCGGCCGTTGCCATCTTGCTGCCCGGCAAGGCCTGCGGGATACCCGTGGCACCGCTCGACGCGTTGTACGCGTTCACGTTCCAGCCCGATTCCCGGTCCCACAGGCTGACGAGGCAGCCGAACTGGTCGTCTCCCCAGCCGTACTGGGACGCCATCAGGTCGCGGGCGATGGCCTGGGCACCGCTCGGGTCGGTCGGTGCTGCGGGCCGGGACGACGCGGCCGGCGCCTTCGGGGCAGCGGCTTCAGCGGCAGCCTCGGCGGCGGCCTGTGCAGCGGCAGCTTCGGCGGCAGCCTGTGCCTCGGCAGCGGCCTGCGCCGCGGCGGCAGCGGTGGCCTGCTCGGCGGCGACCCGGTCGGCCTCGACCGTCGCGGCCTGAACTGTTGCCGTCTGAGTCTTGGTCACGGTGGCCAGATCAGTGATCGTCGCGGGTTCAGCGATCAGGGTCGCACGACTCAGCGCGGTGACCGAGGTCGCCAGCGTCGTGGCGTCGGTCTTGCCCTGTGCGGCGGCAATCACGGTGTTTGCGCCGGAGACCGTGGACTTGGCGGTCCAGACGGCGTGGGCGCGCAGAACGCGATCGGCCAGTTCGGCCTCGGACTGACGGGTCTCGGCTGCCGAAGCAGCACTCTCGTTCTGAGCGGCGACCGCTGACTGCACGACGAAACCGGTGCCGACGAGGGCTCCGACTGCGACGACCGCTCCGGCCATCAGCACCCGCTGGCGGTTGCGACCGCGGCGTCGGCGCCTCTGCTCAACGCGGGTACCACCCGAGTCGGAGTCGAGATCTGTGGAATTGGAGAACGAGGAGAACAAAGAACGAAGTGGGTTTGGCATGACTTTCACAAAGTGAATCGCTCAGGCGCGACGCCAGAGCGACTCTTGATCGACAATCCACGGGCGGGGGTCCGCCCGGGCGAAGTTGCCAGTATGCAGACGTGATCTGCACAAGTCCTGCCGGTTTCCTGGCAAAGTCATCAGAACTGAGGATTGGTCGCGCTCACACCGGCTGCAGCAGAAACAGTCGCACCGTGCGCCCTGAATCCCGCTCATAGCCCCGGTATCCGGGCCACTGCCGTTCGATCTTGTGCCACGCGGCATCGACTTCGGGCGGGGTCAATCGCCGGGCCTGCACGTTCGTGCGTTTGCCGCGCACGCTGATTGCGGCATCCGGATGTGCCATCAGGTTGTAGGTCCAGGCCGGATGCCCCGCGCGGGCGAAACTCGTTCCGGCGACGATCGCCCGACCGTGACCGTCGGGGGTGTACATCAGCATGGTGTCGCGTTCGATGCCGGAATGGGCGCCGATCGAGTGCAAGACAAGTGAGGGAACGAGCAGACCGCTCAGTTGTACGCGGCCACCGCTCATCCATTTCAGTACGCGTTCGGCCGGGGGCAGCACGCGGGGACCCAGCCAGCGGAACAGGCGCGTGCGCGTGAGCGGGGCGATGAGTGAACGCACAAGCTGCAGGGCGGTGGGCATGCGCCTATTCTGCTCGTGCTCGGCGGCTCGCGTCGAGATCTGTGCGGGGGCTAACTCCGGTAATCCTTCGCAGATCGCGCCCGAACAGCCTGTTTCGGACGAATCTGACGGGGATTACCGGAGTTAGCCACACACCACCGAGGAGGGAGGGGATGACTGCGTGCGCTGGCTAGGCGACGGCAGACTCCGGCACCGGCGTATCTGCCGGCGAGGAGAGCGGCGTGATGTAGGAGTAGCCCGTCGCGTTGTTCTTCGTCATCGACAGCACGAGCTCCATGTGCGGCTCCAGCGCAGTGACCTTGTCGAGCGGCGCCCCGATGATAAGCTGGAAACCCAGCCCCTTCCAGGCCGCGACGGCCCGGCCCGCGAACTCGGAGTCCGACTTCACGAACCCTTCGTCCAGGAAGACCGGGGCGAAGCGCGGGCGCGTGCGACTCTCGTCGCCGAGCTGGAACCGCAGTGCGGCCCCGACCACGAATGCCACGAGCTCCTGCGATTCGCCACCGCTCTTGCCGCCGAGCGAGGAGTAGGTGCTCACCTCGACCCCGTCGGGTGTCATGCGCACCGCGGTGATCTCGACATGCTTGCGCACATCGAGCAGCAGATCGCGCGGCGACTCCCCCTTCGAAGCACCATCGGGCTTTCGGATCAGCCCCATGAACGCCTGCAGGCGTCGGAAACGGCTTTCGACCTCGTCGTCGTTGAGTTCGTCGGTCGCGCCCGACGAGAGCGCCTTGAGCTCCTTGCGGAACGCCGACGAGTCATCCCGGTGCAGGCGACGCAGCGAGATCTTCAACCGGTCGCGACCCGCACCGAACGGCAGGGTGGCCAGAATCTCGTTGATCGGACGCAGCCGGTCTTCGATCTCCTCGATCGCGGTGGCGAAGGCCACAGTCAGCGGCACGAGGTCTTGCCCGCTCCACTCGGAGAGGCGACGCTTCCACTCCTGCCGACGTTCGTGCAGACCGAGGGTGTGCACCGCGTCGAGAATGTCGAGGTAGCTCGTGTACGACTCGATCGACACCCCGACGTTCGGGTCTGGCCAGCGGTTCTGGAACGTCACGAAGATGGCCACCAGGGTGTCGTGCGCGCTCTCCGCGTTGCGTCGGTCCTGCTGCGACTGCTCGGTGAGGCGCTCACGCAGCCGGCGAAGGCTCGCGGCGAAGCCGTCGAGATCGTGGGTGTCGCCGACCGCGGCGAACTGGGCGTCGAGGTGCTCGACGTGTTCGTCGGCCAACGTGACAGCCTGTTCGCGCTCGATCCGGTCGAGCAGATCGTTGACTTCGTCGTTGCGGTCGACGATGGATGCCTGTGAGGCGGCCAGCGACGCTGCCTCGAGATCGGTCACGTGCCTGAGTTTCTGTGCGTTCTCGAGCTCGGCGACGAGACGTTCTTCCTCGTCTTTCAGCCCGCGCAGAATGTCGCTGTTGGCGAGCACCCGCTCGAGTTCGGCCTTCTTCTCGGCCACACGTGCCTCGGCCGCATCCACGTCGATCGAGAGCCACACGGTGTCGAGCACGAACTGGTGTGCTTCCTTCTGTGTGCGCAGCTCCCCGATGCTGGCGCCGACCGCGGCAGCACGACCGGCGATGGCTGTCGCCTTCTCGGCCAGCACATCCAGCTCGGCCGAGAGCTCCCCCAGCCGCGCGACACTGGAGAACCCGATGATGGGTTTCTGGTCGGCGTTGAAACCGTGGGCGCCGCGCTTGCCGTTGCGCGTTTGTCCGCTCTGGGTGACGCGCGGGCCGTCGCCGGCCAGCTCGGACGGGCCCGACACACAGAGCGCGTCCAGGTGCGCTGCGCTCACCCGATCCTGAACCCAGCCGCTGAACGGCGACGGTTTGAAAACGAGCTTGCCCGAGACGTAGCGCGGGTCGCCGGCCCTGTCCTGGTGCGGGGCCAGGGCCACCCCTTCGAACTGAATCCGCACCGGGATGCGCAGCGGCTCAATGGCGGCGCTGAGGGCACCGAGGCGCGTTTCGTCGACGAGCATGACCCGGGCGACGGATGCGAGCGTCACCTCGGCCGCGCGCCGCCAGGCATCCTCCCCGGGGGCCAGGTCGATCAGCTCAGCCACGAAGGGCAGCTCCTCGATCGGCAGGCCGGCGGCCTCGGCGATCAGAACCCGGGCGGCGTGCAGGTGCTGCGGAACCAGGCTCTCGCGCCCGGTGAGGAACGTCTTCTCCTGCTTGAGCGTGCGAATCTGCTCTTCGAGCGGGTAGGACTCCTTGTGGAGCGCCGTGCGACGCGCCTCCAACTCGGCGTCGGCGGCAGCGAATCCGGCCAGAAAGCTCTCCGCGTCGGCGCGCGCAGCCATGAAACCGTCGGCCGAGTTCACCTCGGAATCGAGCACGGCGATGCGTTCGGCGAACCTGCTGTGCTCGTCCTGCACGGTGTCACGCTGGGTGGCGAGCGTGTCGACATCGCTCTGCAGCCCGGCCAGCACATCGCCGCCGTTCTCCCGCTGCTGACGCTGCACACCGGTGACCCGCGACTTGAGGTCGCTTTCCGCGTCGCGAGCGGCGCTCAGCGCGGCCTGGTTTTCGCGGCGTGCCGCCCGGTTGGCGTCCTCGGCCTGCTCCAGCAGGCGCTGCTCCGTCGTCAGGCTCCAGAGCACAAACGGGGTGTCCCCGCTGCGATTCACGCCGAAGGTGTCGACCATCGCCGCTTGGGCGCTCGAGGTCTCCCATTCGGAGTGCAACTCGGGCAGACGCTCCAGCACCGCGGCCTTCTGCGCTTCGGTGAGCATTGCCCCGTAAGAGCGCTCGAGATCTTCGAAGTGGGCCACGGCCTTGTCGGCGGCGGCGAAGGTCGTCGGCTCTTCGAGCACCATCGACTTGTAGAGGCCGTCGACGGTCTTCACCTGCTGTCCGGCCTGAATGCGGGCGAGCAGGCGCAGCGCCTTGCCGCCTTCACCGTTGGCGCCGATGCCGAGGCGCGTGTACAGGGTTTGCGCGAACGCGGCGTAGGTGTCGAACACCTCCAGATCGGTGAACCGGTTCTTCAGCGCGCGCTTCTCGAACCGGGACTCGACGACGTCGGCCAGCTCACGCAGGTCGAGGGCGCCGTCACGGGTCGCCATCTTCATGCTGATGTCACCGAATTTGTTGCCCCCGCGCGGCAGGAAGTAGGTGCGCAGCACGGTGAACCGGCGCTGGTTGTCGTCGATGAAGGTCATCGCCACTCCGCCCCAGGTGGCGGAGTCCGCGCCGCGCAGAACCTGGTCGTGCATCTCGCCGGTCTGCGCCTCACGAGTGGAGTCGGTCTTGCCCTTGAGATAGGTCATCAGGTTGCGCTGGTCACTCGAGCGCGCCCGCCCGGAACCGGCGTCGTTGGACGCACCGTTGAACGGGGTGTCTGAGGGCATCAGAAGCGCGAGGTAGGCATCCATCAGGCTGCTCTTGCCGGTTCCGGATGCGCCGGAGATCAGCGTGGCCGTCGGGGCGATCGCCACTTCGTGGTGCCCGTGGAAGCCACCCCAGTTGACCATCTGGAACGACTCGGCACGCCACTGGGTCGTGCCCTCTGTCGCGCCATCCATGTGAAAGAGAGGGGAATCGGTCATTTGATCGGCTCCAGTTCAGGCTCGGTCGGAGCGGTCAGATCGTCGATGTCGGTGAAGCCGTCGTTGTCGGCGCCATTCTGCTCGACCAGCCAGTCGAGAAGCTCCCGCAACCGTTCGACCGGAAGAAGCACCTCGATCACGGGCGAGATGCGAAACCGGTCGGGGTCGCTCGTCTTGGCGAGCACCCGCGACTTGACGAGGCTGTCGACAGCGGCCGAGGCACGACGGGCATCGCCGGAGCGGTCGGTCGCGTACTCGGGCCGGAAGTGCGCCACATTGTCCAGCAGATTGTCGCGGTCGACGATCACGATGTCGTGGCCGTTCGCGCGTTCGCTGCGGAACCTCTGGCGGAGCAGCACGAGCAGGATCGTCTCTTCGCGGGTGTACGAGACGTCGTGCAGCAAGGTGGGGAACCGTTCGCCGCCCTCGGCCACGGCCTGGCGCTTGAACGCGACTTCGTAGTGCCGGTCGACGTGCAGGTCGAGAAAGAGGTCGTTGAGGCGGCCCTTGAGCAGGCGCTCGGAGGCGAGCAGGGTGCGCCACTCCGACGGGTAGAGCGCCGCGGACAGATAGCGGTGCTTCAGCAGCAGCACGAGCGTGCGGCGCTGCGCCGGGGTCAGCCCGCCCTCATCGCCTTCGAAGAGCGAGAAGCTCTCCGACTCGGCGCGGGTCGCGTCGTCGGTCGGTGTCTCGTCGGTTTGTGTCTCGTCGGTCGGGGCGTCGGTCATCGCGTCTTTGTCGAAACGGTCGTCGGTCGGCTCATCAGTCATGATCAGATCCATAGCTCAGAGCGGCCAGGGCCGCGGTGTCGTCGGTGTTCAGGGTGAGACGCGGAACCGAGAAGCTGCGGCTCGTGCCATCGGGCCGGACGGTTTCAAACCGCTCGACCTCGTTCGCGTGGAGTCCGTCGCCCAGCTGGGTGGCCATTTGCAGCAGTCCCAGAATCTCAACCGGACGGCGTAGCCCCTCGTCGAGGTCGTTGAAGGCTTCACCGAGGGAAGCCGCGTCGCCGGCGCCGAAAGCGCTCACGAGCGCATCCCGCATCTCTTCCAGCTGAGGCCCACCCTGCTGGCGCATCGCATCGAGACTCAGCGGCTCGGGCGCATCGTCGGACACGTCGTCGAGTGGTGGTGGCGGCAGGTGGGTTTCCGGATCGTAGAACTTCTCGCGCAAGTGCTCGACGTCGAGTGCGCCGGGCATGAGTTCCGCGGTGACGACGGAGCGGGGGCCCGACGTCTTCATCCAGGAGAACAGCTCCTTGTTGATGTCGCGCAGCAGCCGCTCGAGTTCGCGGTCCTTGACCACATCGTGGTTGACGATGTGCTCCCGCAGAGTGGTCGTCAGGCCGTTGCGCTGGGTCAGCACGTTGTCGATGCCGGTGCGGATCAGGCTCACTGTCGCCATGAAACTGCGCCGTTCGGTCTGACTCAATTCCAGGGCGAACGGGTGCAGGATGATCGTCTCGAGGTCGCTCTTCAGGTCGAGCAGCAGCGCGTCGTTGCGGAGCAGCGCGAACGCCCCCTCGAAGGCGCGCCCCTCAGCGGTCGACGACATCAAGGCATCCGTCTTCGACAGGTACTCGTCGAGCACCTCGCTGATCGGGCGTTCCTCGCTGCGGAAGTCGTTGACGATCTGACGGTGCATACCGGCCACCGACTCTTCGACCCGCTTGAAGTCGCTGGGCAGTTGGGCGATGAGGTCGACCAGGTCGACGTAGCCCTCGTGCATTTGATCGACCGAGGCGGCGGCGATCTCACCGCCGGCGGCGAGACGATCGCGCTCGCTGATTTTCTCGGCAATGTCCTGGTCGAGGCGACGGATGCGCTCCTCGCGGTCGGGATTGGCCTGCGTGGCACGGTGACGCACGGCGTCGACGATCGTGGTCAGGCGTGATTCGCTGATCAGGGCGCGATCGCGGGACATCCCGTCGACGAGAAGCATCGCCTCGAGCGCGTGCGAGGTGAGCGAGTACTGCTCTTCGCCGGCGTCATCGGTTTCGCGGTAGAGCCAGAGGTCGTTCATCCACTGCACGCAGAGCGCCCGCCCGTTCTTGCCGGGCGGCACTTCGGTGCCGACGGTGCGCAGATCGGCCAGGTAGGCGTCGACCTGGGTGTGCAGCAGATCGGCGGGGATGCTGCGACGGTCACGACTGAACGACGATTTGAAGACGGCGAGCACGAACGGCGCCCACTTGCGATCCAACAGGCGCAGGGTGGGTTTGTCGAAGGCCTCACGCACGCGCGCCAATTCGCCCGCAATTTCACTCACTCTTCATGCACCTCTTTCGACCTCATCAACCGTAGCTTGCCGGGTGCGTGAGGCAGGTATTGGCGCACACGGGATTTGCTGTGATTCGACGTGGCATCCGCCCAGGTACGACTATGGAGCCATGGATTTTCAAGACGTGGTGCGCCACCGGCGAATGGTGCGTCGTTACAGCTCGCAGCCCGTCGATGGGGCCGCCGTCGACCGGATGCTGCGAAACGCAGTGCGGGCACCCAACGCCGGGTTCACCCAGGGCTGGGCGTTTCTGGTTCTTGACACGCCTCGGGATGTCGCACGGTTCTGGAGTTCGACGACGCCTCCTACTCAGGCGGGAACCTCGAATCGTTGGCTCGCCGGCATGCAGACCGCGCCAGTCGTGATCGTTCCGATGTCGTCGAAGGCCGCGTATGTGAGCCGCTATGCCCAGGACGACAAAGGCCGGTCAGAGAAGGGCTGGTTGGAAAACGTGGAACCGCGCGGGGCGGTGCCGTACTGGCATGTCGATGCGGGAATGGCGTCGCTGCTGATATTGCAAACGGCGGTGGACGAAGGACTGGGCGGATGCTTCTTCGGGGTGCCGCCGGCACGCATCGACGCGTTTCGGGCCGAGTTCGGCGTGCCGGAGGACTACTCTCCCGTCGGCGCGATCACCATCGGTCACCCGGAATCGCCCGGCGCGACGACCGGCTCCCCCACCCGTCGCGCCCGTAAACACCTCGACGAGGTAGTGCATCGGGGCGACTGGCGGGGCTGAGTTGGCGACCGGGCCACCAGGCGATCTACCGGCCCTCGGTGAGACATCCGCCGGCATCGAGAGCGAGCCACCGGGTGATTCCGAGCCGCTCCAGAAACGCGTCGTCGTGACTCACGATCAGCAGGCCGCCCCGGTAGCCGGCGAGGGCATCCACCAGCTCGTCGACGCTGTTCAGGTCAAGGCTGTTCGTCGGCTCATCCAGAATGAGCAGCTGACTCGGCGGGTCGGCCAGGAGCAGCCGGGCCAGCGCGACACGAAACCGCTCCCCGCCTGACAGTTGGCCGACCGGGCGGTCGACGGCGTCGCCGCGGAACAGAAAGCGGGCCAGGCTCGCCCGCACCTCGCCCGGCGGAGTGTTCGGCGCGGCGGCGCGCACGCTCTCCAGCACCGTGACCTGGTCGTCGAGGCTGTCCAACCGTTGCGCGAGGTAGCCGATTCTCTCGGTGAGCGCGACGCCGTAGCTCGCCGCACCCCGCTCCTCGTCGACCGGCCCGACGAGTGAATCCAGGAGTCGCGACTTTCCGACCCCATTGCCACCGGTCAACGCGACTCGCTCCGGCCCCTGAATGACGATCGAGTGCTCGGCATCGTGAAGCTCGGCGAGACGCCGGGTCGATGCAACGCCCGGGTCGGGCAGTTCGATCCGGATGCGTTTGTCGGTACGGATGCGACGGCTCTGCTCGTCGAGCGCGTCACGCGCGCTGTCGACCTTGCTGTCGGCTTCGGTGCTGAGCCGCCCGGCCGATACCTGGGCATTCGATTTGCGTTGGTTCATCAGAATCTTCGCCGCCCGCTTGTTCTCGAAGTCCGAGCGGGCATACCGGCTGCGGCGAGCAAGCTTGGTCTCGGCCTCGATGCGCTGACGCTTCTCGGTCTTCAGCACCTGTTCCGCGGAGCGGACCGCTCGCGCCGCGGCATCCTGTTCCTGCTCGAGGTGCTCACGGTAGGCCGTGTAGTTGCCGCCGGACACGGCCAGCGCACCGTTGTTGAGCTCGGCGATGTCGTCCATCAGGTCAAGCAGCGCGGTGTCGTGACTGACCACGACGAGCGCGCCCTTCCACGATCGGATCATGGCGTAGAGACGGTGTCGCGCGGCCCGGTCGAGGTTGTTCGTCGGTTCGTCGAGCAGCACGATCGGCGCGTTGGCCAGGCGCAGGCCGGCCAGCGCGGCGAGGATCGACTCGCCTCCCGAGAGTTCCCCCACCGATCGGTCAAGGTCGAACTCGCCGAGCCCGACCAGTCGCAGCGCCTCCTGGGCTCGCGTGTCGACATCCCAATCGTCACCGAGCGTCTCGAAGTGGTGGATCGCCACGTCACCGGACTCGATCGCCCGCAGCGCGTCAACGGTGTGACGGATGCCGAGCAGGTCGGCGAGCGTCGCCTCCGTGTCCAGCGTGAGATGTTGCGGCAGATAGCTGAGGTCTGTCGATGCGGTCACGGTGCCCGCGGTCGGGGTGAGTTGGCCGGTGATCAGCCTGAGCAGCGTCGACTTACCGGTGCCGTTCGCCCCGACGATTCCGGTGCGACCAGCGCCGAAGCTCGCGGAGGCATCGCGCAGGATGCCGGTGCCGTCAGGCCACGCGAAGCTCGCGTTGTTGAAAAGGACAGTCGGTTGGTGAGTCGTGAACATGAAGCTCCAGAGTTGTCAGCGGATGCGCTGACACCGGAGCCCGGAACGGGAAGATCGACGAAGTCAGCGCGCAGAAAGCGGCGGGAAATCGACGAGAATCTTCACTGGCTTCACCAAACTGTAAGGAACAAGACGTCACCTAGTCTTGCACACGCGACGTTCTACGTGTTCGCAGAGCGGAGCGACTACGTGAGCGGATTCCGTGGCTTGCGCCCGAAGATCCAGTAGGCGACCGAGCCGATCGTGTTCAGCGCACTCGCCACCCGCCACACCGCTTTGTTGCCACGCACCTCGTCATCGGTGCGCGAGGCGATGTCCCGCCAGGTCAGGATCAGCACGATCACGTGAATGATCAGGGTCGGGATGACGGCACGCTTGTCAGGTTGCTTCTCCATGCGCTTCGCCTTGAACTTGTCCATCTGCTTCGCCATCCGCTTTTCCATTTGCTTCTTGCGCTGCAACAGCTCTTTCGACGTCGGCTTCACATTCGACTTTGTATTCACGGCAGCTCCTTCGATCCGAGGAAAGCGACGCGCACACGGCGTTCGCGTCGCAAGTGTCCCCATCCTGGCACCGCGTCCGGCAACCGGTAAGACCACGACCGGTCAGATTCGGCCGAGCAGTTCGGTGCGTTTCGCCTGGAATTCTTCCTCACTCAACAGTCCCTGATCACGAAGTTCTGCGAGCCGGCGGATCTGCTCGACGGGATCGATCTGGCCCGCGCCGCCACCCGGGCGAGCCGGCGCGACGGGGTCTGTGGTTTGGGCTGATCGACCGGGGCCGGGCGGTGCGGCCCGGCGGGCGAGCGACACAATAATGAGTACTCCGCCCACCACGACGGCTCCGATCACGATCAGCACGCCAAGGATGATCAGCACGTGCCATCCCGTTAGATTCTGCACGATTGGTCCCCCGAATCCCCCGCTGGCAGCCGTATCCGGACTGCGCAGATAGAACAGAGACTACGCACCGCTCGGTTCTCGCGCGAGGAATCGGCGATGTTCGGAGCAGAGATATGAGATTTCTGCTGCTATCTTGTGATGCATGACAGCGGATGTGGGTGCACAGCTTCGGAAAGGTGTTGTCGAGTACTGCATCCTCGGCGTGCTCTCGCGCGAGGCGATGTACGGCTGGCAGCTGTCGGAAACCCTGATCGAACGCGGGCTGATCGCCAGCATCGGAACCCTCTACCCGGTACTCAGTCGCCTCCGCGCCCAGGGACTCGTCACGACGCACGACGAGCAATCCGACACCGGCCCGGTTCGCAAGTACTACCGGCTGACGGAGGCCGGAACCCAGCAACTCGACAGCTTTCGCACGCAGTGGGGCCCGTTCACCCGGACGGTCACTGAATTGGTAGGGGGAACCGACAATGACTGAGACGACGACACCGCCCGCGGTGCAGAGCTATCTGGCCCAACTCGACGCCGCACTGGTCGGAGTGGCGGATGCGACGGCGCGCGACATCCGTGACGCGATCGCCGAGGAGCTCACCGGCCTGGACGCCGCAACGGCAGCCGTGCGCATCGAACAGTTGGGCGACCCGTTCTTCATCGCCGCCGAGGCGCGCGAGGCGAGCCGCGTGCCCGCGCCCACCGAACCGGCCCGCCCTCAGACATTCGTCGCCGAGGACCGGACTGACGGCGTCGGCTACGTGCTACTCGCTTCGCTGCTCGTCGCGCTCGGCGGCATGGTGATCCCCGTGCTCGGTTGGACTGCCGGCATCGTCATGGTGTGGTTGTCGCGAGCCTGGAGCCGTGCGGAGAAGTGGGCCGCGGTGCTGATACCGGTCGGTGCGGTGCTCGTGACCGCCGCGAGCTATGCCATTGGGATAGCAATCAAGCAGAGTACCTCGGCGCAGGGCGCGTTGGAGCGAGTGCAGGGCGGCGGCGGCGGCGGATTTTACGGGCCGAAGATCGAAGACTTCACTCCGGTCATACCCGCCTGGTACGACTTCCTCTGGTCGTCGGCGTTGGTGCTCATCCTGGTCAATTTCGCCGTCGGAATCGCGTTATTGGTGCGTGCGGTGCGCCGCCGTCGGCTCAGCGAATGAACGAAGCGAGTGCCAGCACGATCGGAGTCGGCTGGCCATCCCAGGTTCCGACCAGGCTCTGCGCGGCATCCGTGACCTCGACGCCCTCACCGAGCACACGCCTGACCGACAAACGGAGTGAGCCGGCATCGATGACCGTGACGTCGCCGTGCTGCGTCACCGCCACCGTGTCGATCGGCGCGACGGTCGTGTCGGGGGCCCCACTCCCCTGCACGTGAGTCGTGCTGGGTTGGGGCCGGAGGCTGTCGCCGACCTGCACGAACTGGTCGACCTCGGTGCCACCCGCGAGAATCGCAGCGGCCAGAGCGGATGCGTAGACCGGGTCGCCGCTGGCGTCATACACCCAGCGCTTGCCCAAGACGGAGTGATCCATCGTGCTGATCAGCCACTGCTCGGCGCCGTCGAGCGGAGCACCACGGTAGGTGAGCGGAACCTGGAGCAGGTGTCCCTCGCCCGCCCTGACAATCAGCGTCTCGATTCCGACCTCCCCCTCTGGATCGTCAAAGCGGTAGGACGCAACGCGGTGAAGATCAGACACCACGAGCTGCCCGGCCCCTGACCAGTCCTGGGTCGGCAGCCAGTTGGCAAGGAGTTCAAGTTTGGAAGGCCGCAACTCGGCCTGATGCAGGATCGCCATGACTCCGATCGTAGGACATGGCAATTCCCCGAACCGCGAACCGATAGCATTAGCTCCGTTTGGGGGAACAGTCTCGAGCGACGATTGAGCGCTTGAGAGTCATTTCATGTGAAAAGGAACTTCGTGGGTCGTCGCGCAACAAAGTTGTTCAGCTCGATAGCAGCAGTCGGAATCGGGATCATCGGAGCCGGCCTCGTGGCCCAACCTGCCTCGGCGACGCCGCTCGCAAGTGATTGCGTCACCGCCTGCACCGTCACGTTCACCACGACTGGCCCCGGCCAGACCTTCACGATTCCCACCGGCATCAGCTCGTTGCATGCGACGATCGCCGGTTCGGCCGGCGCGCCCGCCTCGTTCGCCATCACCAACGATCCGACTGCCGTCGGTGGTGGCGGCGGAGTCGCATCACTCGACCTCGGCGCATCGTATGCCGGTTCAACGTTCACCTTCGGTGTCGGCGAGACTGGCGCGGGAACGTCGTTGCAGGACAGCGACAACACCCTTCTCGCAGTTGCCGGTGGCGGTGGAGGTGGCGGATATGCCGCGTATTTCCAATGGCCAGACCAGATCCTCGCTACCTACCCCGGCGGTGATGGCGCGGCGCCCGCCACCCTCGGCGTGACGGCCGGTGGCGACGGCACGGCGTTCGGAACTCTTGCGGCCAACGGAACGGGCGGAACAGCCGTCGGCGGTCAGGCCGGCACCGGCGACTCAACCGGATCAACCGACGGAACACTGACCACCATGTCCGCCGGGGTGCCGACACTCGGTGCAGGCGGAGTGGGCGGCTCCCTGACCGTCGGCGCGACCCACGTCGGCGGGGCCGGCGGCGGCGGATACACCGGTGGTGGCGGCGGTGCGATCAAGCGCAACGTACCGGGCGGGGATGTCGACGTCGATGTCGTCGCACCCGGCGGCGGCGGCTCGGCCTTCCTCGCTGGCGACCTGGCGGCATCCGCGCTGGCTCCGAACCCCAATGGTGGCTACGTGAGTTTCATCTGGGACTACACCCCCACCATCGACAACCCCCTCCCCGGCGCGACTCCCGGCACGCCGCCGGTCGTGAAGCGCGGCGCAATCATCCCCGTACGCATCGCGGGACTTCCTGCCGCTGCCCCGTTCAGCGTGCTCTTCGACGGTGAAGTCGTTGCCTCCGGCACGACGGATGCCTCCGGCACGGCGATCGCCTCCTTCACGATTCCCGAGACCCAGAGCGCGGGGACTTACACCTTCGCCCTGCGGGTCGGCACGACCACCGTTGCGGTCTCGGCACCGATCGTTGTCGAGGTTCCGAACCCTGTCGATCCCGGTACCGGCGGACCCGGCGTGACCGACCCCGACACAGACAAGCCTGTCGTCACCGACCCCGAGATTGACGTCCCGAGCGTGACCGTTCCCGCGGCCGTGGCACCGGCGAACCCGACTGCTGCTCCAGCAGGTCTGGCCTCGACCGGAACGGCCTTCGTCGGCGGGCTGGCCGTCGTCGCCGGCGTGCTCCTCGTCGCAGGGGCGGCCATCTTCTTCATCGGTCGCCGACGACGCACCGCCGCGTCGGACACCACGACGTCGGACACCGTGACGTCGCCGACCGACGAGTCGTAACCGCTCGGCCGCTGCCGGTCAACCCTTCTGCTGCGTGCGCCGCCTCTGATTCGCGATGAAGGCAATCACCCCGAGCGCGGCAAGCACCAGCGCTGCCGCGATCGGAGAGACAACGTCGAGGCCGGTTGACGCCATCGGGCCGCCCTGGCTCGCTCCCCCGCCCGGGGCTCCCGGCGTCGCGGTGGGCCTCGGAGCCGGCGTGACGCTCGGCTTCGCGGTGGGAGTGGGCGTCGCGGTAGGAGTCGTGGTGGAAGTCGGCGTCGGCGTCGGTGTCGCCGTGGGAGTGCTGGTGGAAGTCGGCGTCGGCGTCGGCGTCGGGATGACAGGTACCGGCGCCACGACGAAACGTGCGGATGCGATATCGAGGCCCACCGAGAAGACGGTCGGTGCTGCCACGGCAATACCGCGCTCCAGCCGCAGGCACTCAAGCGCAAGAGTGACGCCGGTCGACAGTGGATAGTCAGCGAGCACGACGTCGGTCGAAACAACGGCCGGTTGCGCCGGGTCAGCGATCGGCTCGGAGGCGGAGACCACAAACGCAGCACCTGAATCCGTGATCAGACTGATTCGCGCAGCATCGGTGAACCCCGTTGAGCAGGCGTCGGCTGCCGTGACGCTGGCGAAGCTGGGACTGCTCGTCGTGCTGCCGTCAGCCAGAACCCGTCCCGTTGCATCCTTCAGCGTGACAATGCCGACGCTGTTGGACGGAACGGTCGGGGCCAGCGCGAACGAAGCGACCGGTGCCGCGAGTGCGATGAACCCCGTGAGGGCGATCGAAATCGGCCGGTGGGAGGTAAGACGAGATAGCACGGGTGAGGCCCTTCTACGCGTTCTGCACCAGTCGGTGCAAACCTGTGAATCGTCTCGCACGTGGGTGTCGCGAAAGCATCTCCGCTCTGAACAGCCGATGCCTCCCGGCTACCGCGTGTTTGCTTCCCGACTTCTCTCGTCTATCTGAACTCCTTAGGCTCGCGATGCCCTGCCAGCAGAAGGAGATTTCCGATGTGCACGATCCCTCATACCCCGACTTTGAACCGGCGCCAGCTCATGCAGGCCGCTGGGGTAGTCGCGGCCGGCGTTGTGGCCGCCTCCGCCCTCTCATCTGACCGGGCTCACGCCGCAACAGCCGTCGTGCCCCACGTGGAGGCCGCCGGCTTCGACGACCCCGTCTCGCCAACCTGGCTGGTCGGTGATCACCACGTGCACACCGTCTATAGCCACGACGCCAAGTATCTGCAGAGCCAGCAGCTCGACAAAGCGCAGGAATACGGCGTCGACGTTCTCACCTTTACCGAGCACAGCAATTGGGGTCATGCCAACGGTGGCGGCGCCCTGAACTCGCACCGCGACATCACCCTCGCCCGTGCCGCCCGGCCCGACATGCTCATCTTTCAAGGACTCGAGTGGTACATCCCGGCTGCAGAGCACGCGTCGGTGATTGTTGCGCCGGGGCTGAACGAAGCGCGCATCCTGCGTCAATTCGAGCTGCTCTGGGACGGCAAGCTCAACAAGTGGGAGAAACCGGAACCCGACACCGGCCAAGCGGCAGACTGGGAGCCGAAGGCGCGGCAGGCGATTCAATGGCTGGCCGCGCAGAAGCGGGCTGGCTTCATTGACGATGTGCTCGTGCTGGCCAACCACCCGTCACGGCTCGGCTACGACTCCCCTCATGAGATGCGCGGATGGCGTGACGCCGATCCCGAGATCATGATCGGAATGGAAGGCGCACCCGGTGCACAAGCCTCGGCGTTCGGACTCAACCGCAGCCCGAACAATCAGCGTGGCGAGTACGAAAACTCACCGAGCAGGTTCTCATTCGCCGGATTCCCGGCGGAGGCGTACACGACGAGGGGCGGTTTCGATTGGGTCACCTCCGTTGTCGGCGGCATGTGGGACTCGATGCTGGCCGAAGGCAAGCCGTTCTGGATCACCACGAACAGCGACAATCACCTCACCGCCATGGACACCATGCGCGTCGGCGACTTCCCGAGCGGCAGCCCGTGGAACACCGACCAGGGCCTCGACAGCTTCACTCGGGCCGGACGCCGGGCAGACCCGATCGAAACGGGCAGCCCACAAGGAGGAAGTGACTACTGGCCCGGCCAATTCAGTCGTACACACATCGGCGCTGACGCCCGCACCTACGGCAGCGTCATGGCCGCGATGCGTGCCGGTCGCATGTGGGTCGACCACGGTCACCTGATCAATGCCCTCGACGTGCGGGTGCGCCCGGTCGGGCACGCCGGCCCCGGACGCGGCATGGGTTCGACACTCACCGTTCCACGCGGCACCGATGTGGAACTGACCATCACCATCCGCCCGACGACGACGGAGAATTTCGCGGGAATCCTGCCGAAGCTGGCCCATGTCGACATCATTCGCGGGCTTGTGACCGGGCCCGCCTCAGATCCCGATGCCATCACCACACCGGGCACACGCGTGCACGAGCAGATCGACACGACGGGCGCGACTGGGCAAATCTCCCTCACGCGCACGTTCACCAGCGTCGACTCGTCCTTCTATCTCCGGTTGCGCGGCAGCGACGGCAATCGCGGCGGTGTGGGGCCGCTGGGTGCGACAGTCGACCCGCGGGGCCCGATCGCGCACGGTGGTGGCACCGACGAGGGCAACCCGTGGATCGACACCTGGTTCTACAGCAACCCGGTGTTCATCACGGTCGTTTAGACGTCGGCAGACGAGGGCAGCCGTTCGGCCAACCTCACATTGTGATGACGACTTTGCCGCCAACTCGACCCGCCTGCATGTGCTCGATCGCTGCGGCCGTCTCGCTGAGCGGATAAGTGCGGTCGATCGCCGGCGTGATCGCCCCCGCCTCCAACATCCCCGCAAGCTCCTGAAGATCTGCGCGATTCTCGGAGGCGATGAAGCTCACCAGTCGCTGGCTGATCCAGGGCGACAACACCACGGCCTGCAGCTGGCGTTCGGTTCCGCCGAGCCACCGGCCGCCCGTTTCGGCGCCCACGATCACCACGGTTCCGGTCGGCGTGAGCGCCTTCCGGAGCAGGGACAGCGGCCGATTTCCGCCGGTGTCGAGAATGACGTCGTAGCGCTCACCGTCGTCGGTCATCCCGGAGTTGATCCCGGAGGTGATGTCAGCACGGGTGTAGTCGATGACGCGATCGGCCCCGAGCGACGTCACGAGCTCGACCTTGCCCGTGCTGCAGACCCCGGTGACATCCGCGCCCCGAGCCTTCGCGATTTGCACCGCGAAACTCCCCACCCCGCCGCCGGCGCCGATGATCAGCACCTTCTGACCGGCCTGAACCCGACCGTGATCGCGCACCGCCTGGAGCGCGGTCAGCGCCGAGATCGGCACGGCCGCCGCCTGCACCATCGTCAGATTCTTCGGCTTCGGCACGAGGAGATCGGCCCGGCACGACGCAAACTCGGCGAACGCTCCCTCGCCGATCCCGAAAACCTCATCGCCCGGCTTCACCGTGTTCACCCGGTTTCCCACGGACTCGACGACACCCGCCAGCTCGCGACCCCGAACCCCGGTTTTCGGTGACCTGATCCCGTAACCCGCGAGCCGCACCGGATAGGGCAAGCCCGCCATCAGGTGCCAGGCGCCGCGGTCGACCCCGGCGGCATTCACCCGCACGATGACCTCCTCATCGCTCGGTGTCGGCCGCTCGATCTGCAGAAGGTTCAGCACATCACGCGCCTCGCCGTACTCGTGCTGCACCATCGCCGACATGCGCTGGTCCCCCGGGCTCACACGTGTCGACGCAGCCTGTTGCTTGGTGTCGTTCATGATCATCCTTCGTTCACCGATTCCGAAACTTACGTTGTAAGTAAAGGTAGGCTTACGCTGTAAGTCTTGTCAAGGGGAATGCAGAGCGAAAGTACGAGCATCGTGACGAAATCCACCACAGAATCCCGCCGCCGCCTCGATCGCGCACGGGTGGTGACGGCCGGAATGACGGTGGCGGATGCCGGCGGTCTCGACGTGCTGACGATGCGCAAGGTCGGCGAGGCGCTCGGCGTTGAAGCGATGTCGCTCTACAACCACGTGGCGAACAAGGAAGACCTCCTCGACGCAATGATCGATGTCGTCTATGGAGAGATCGAGCTTCCGATCGTCGGCTCCGAGTGGAAGAGCGCGATTCGCCGCCGGTCGGTGTCGGTCAACGAGGCACTGCGGCGGCATCCCTGGGCGACTCCGTTGATGGAGTCCCGCCAATCCCCCGGCCCGGCCAACCTCCGCCACCACGACTCGGTGCTCGGCACGCTGCGCGTCGGCGGGTTTCCCCTGCTCCTCGCCGCGCACGCCTATTCGACGATCGACAGCTATCTCTATGGCTTTGCCCTCCAAGCCAAGAATCTGCCGTTCGACACATTCGAGGAGACCGAAGCGGTGATGGAGATGATGATGGCGCAGATGCCAGTCGACCAGTATCCGCACCTCGCGGAGATTGCCAGTGAGCTGGTGATGCAGCCGGGCTATTCCTACAACAACGAGTTCGAGTTCGGTCTCGACCTCGTTCTCGACGCGCTGGAGCGTCAGCTCAACTCCGATGCAGCCAGGGACGCAGCATCCGCGTGATGAACGGAAGCACCCAGTAGGTCATGACCGGCGTGAGCACGAGTGTTGATACCAGCACCGTGAAGAGCGGCCAGAAGCTGCGCCACCCGGGGACCACTGCGACGGCGAACAGGGTGAAGGCCAGGTTGACCGGGTAGAAGCCGAGACCGATGATCACCGCTTGCTTCCACCGCGGCGGCGCGGTGGGCACTGGCGCTTCGGTCTCCTCGCGCTGCGGCGAGTCGAACCACCCCTCAATGCCGGTCCGTTTGTCGACGCGAGCCACCTCAACCAACTCACGGCCGTCAAACAGCCAGTCGGCACGGTCGTCCGAGGCCTCCCAGTCGTCAAGCAGTGCCACATCGCTGAACCGATAGAGCAGATGCCACTCGTGCGAGTCGGCCGAGGCTCGCACCCAGCCGGAGCCGAGGAATCCCGGATAGCTGCTCGCCAGGTTCACGCCCTCCTGCACCCAGCGGGTCGCCTCGGCGATGTTTGTCGGGTCGACCAACCGTGTGATCGACACAGTGACGGGCAGGCCGCCGCCGTGGGATGCTCCGGTCTCGTCGCCCGAGCGTTCGTCAGCGTTCATCCTTCAAGTATTGCCGGAGTGCCGAGCCGATATGCCGCGCTGGGGCGCGCCGCGGCCGCCGACTAGCGCTCGTCGGCCACCCGGATGACCACGTTCCCGATCTTCACCCCGGACTCGACGTATTGATAGGCCAGGGCAATCTCGTCGAGGGAGAAGCTCCGGTCGATGACCGGTTTGAACGCGCCGATCTCCATCAGCCCCTTGAGAAAAATCACGTCGTCTCTCGTGTCTTTCGGGATGGGAAAGAGCACCTTTTTGCCACTGAACATGGCGGTTCCGATGGCGAGTAGCGGGTTCTGCCATCCGCGGCCCAGCTCGGTCGACACGTAGACGCCGCGCGGGTTCAGCAGCGTCTTGCACGCGCTGAACGAACTCTTTCCGACGGTATCGAGAACCGCGTCGAACCGGTCGTCGAGCCGGGTGAAATCCTCCCGGGTGTAGTCGACGACGCGGTCGGCGCCGAGGGAGGCGACGAGCGCGAGGCTCTTCGTGTCGCAAACCGCGGTCACTCGCGCGCCGAGATGCTTCACGAGTTGCACCGCCGACGACCCGATCGCGCCGGTTGCACCATAGATGAGCACGTTCTGCCCAGCGAAGATTCCTGCCGAGCGAATGATGTTCAAGGCGTAGTGGGCGCCCTCCGTGCTGGGAACGACCTCGGCGTAGGTCATCCCCGCGGGGATGAGCGCCACCATCCCTGTGACGCGGGCCGTCTTGTACTCGGCCTGGCCGCCAAAACCGTATCCGTCATAACCGAAGACATCTTGACCGACCGAAAACGTGGTGACGCCGTCGCCCACCGCTTCGACCCGGCCGGCGAATTCATTGCCGAGGGTCTGCGCCTTCGGCTTGCCGACGCCGCTGAACAGTCTGACGAGAAGTGGATTTCCCCGCAGGAATCCGCAATCGGTGCGATTGACGGATGCGGCGAACACCTTGATCAGAATCTCACCGGGCAACGCGCGCGGTTTGGCGACGTGCTCGATGCTCAGAACCTCGGGTCCGCCGTACTTCGTATGAACTGCAGCGCGCATGCGCACAATCTAACAGGGGATCCCCGTGCAGGCGGCACGTTCATTTCAGTCTGTGCACTTCGCCTCACCCATTTGGTGTGATGCTCACGTTTCGGCCAATCCGTAGCCTGAGTGCGCCGTCGGCCGAAGCTCGTCGGGCTCAGGTAGTGGCGAACCTAGTGGAGGACCCTGGCATGACGACTCTCACCGACCCGAAGCAGCGGACCAAAGCAGTCACGACCGAATCGAGGGCGTTGACGGCGGGCGCGATCGCGTTCGTGGTGACGGCGTTGATTGGGCTGGTGGCGTTCGCCGGCCACGACGCCCCGCTCGCGGGGCCGGGATCCGTCGGCCAGCTGGCCGCCTTGACCGGCGCCGCGTGCACACTGGTCGTTTTCGTGATCTCCTACACACTCGCCACCCGCACACCGTCGATGGTCTGGCTGCGTGGTTCCCACCTGCCGAAGCAGATCCTCGATGTGGCGGCGCTCGCGTTCGCGCACGCCGCCCTCGCGCTGCTCACGATCCTGGTCAGCTTCTGGGTCATCCAACGTGGCTTCACCGATGCCGTGCTGTACTTCGTTCCCGCCGCATTGTTCGCCGCCGCCATCGTCGCAGGCACGATCTACTTCGTCTATCTCTCCGCAGCCCGCATGGACATGTTCCGCCTCTCCACCCTTCTCGCGGTCTTCCTTGTCGCGGGTGGCCTCACGAGCATGCTCACCGCCCAAGACCCGCATTGGTGGCAGGAGAACGTCAGCACACTCGGCATCGACGACGACTTTTCCTCGGCGGCCTTCAACGTGACGCTCGTCGTGACCGGGATCATCCTGACCACGCTCGCCAACTACATGACCACGGAACTCGAGCTGACAGCCGTTGCGGCAGGTCGCCCGACTCGCGGTCCGCGGGTCGTGAAATGGTCGCTGGTGCTGATCGGATTGTTCCTCGCCTGCGTCGGGATCTTCCCCACCGACGAGTTCCACACCATTCACAACACCGTCGCGATCGGAATGGCGCTGATCTACGTCTACCTCGTCATCGCCGTTCGGAGCCTGATCCCCAGTCTTCCGCGAACCTTCCTCGCCCTCGGCTATCTGTTCATCGCCGTGATCGGGGTTGCCGCAGTGCTGTACGGCATCGGCTACTACAACCTGACGGCGGTCGAGCTGATCGCCGCCGTGCTGATCTTCACCTGGGTGATCGTACTCATCCGCAACACCGCTGCGGTCAGTCAGGATGACCGCACCGAGGCGCACGCGCAGCTCGACCATGCGGCCGGACTCGGGTCGGAATCTGCTGTCGCGGTGGCGCCGAATTTTCCGGGTTAGGCGCCGCAGCGTTCGAGAGGCCCAGCGAATCGCCCCGCAGTCACAGGCTCACCGGTTCATCGGCCGACCGGTTCATCAGCCGACCGGTTGACGGCTGTCAGAAGCTCGGTGCCGAGCTCGGCCGGCCGGGTGAACTGCGGCCAGTGACCGGTCGGCAGGTCGACGTACTCGACGTCGTGGATGCGCGCGAGCTCGGCCACATACGGATGCGCGCCCTGAATCCACTCACGAATCTGCGCCGACGGAAACTCGCACGCGATGATCGTGGTCGGCACGTCGAAGCGGCGCTCGTCGTTCAGCGGCTGCTGCGTGTCGTAGGCGACGCCACGCGGCTCGGGAATCGCCCTGGCCCGGAATTCGGCCCGCAGCTCGTCGGTCAGATCGGTGAGGTCGGCGTCGTCGAAGGTCTCCCACGACGGCAGCGGCACCTCGTCTTCGGTGGCCGGAAGCTCGCTGTTGATGACGCCGCCCGGGGCGAGCGGGCCGCTATCGACGTAGATCGCGCGGGCGACCCGGTCGGGACGCGCGTCAGTTGCGCCGTAGATGATGGCGCCGCCGCCGGAATGGCCGACGAGCACGACGGGGCCGACAAGAGCGTCGATCGCCTTCACGACGGCATCGATGTGATCCTGCAAGCCGATGCCGGCCCGCGAGGCTTCGAGAGACTCTTTGCCGGGCAGGGTCAGCGGGTGCACGCGATGGCCGGCCGCGACGAGCGGCGGCGACACCTCTGACCAGGACGACGCATCCAACCAGAATCCGGGTACCAAAATGATGTCCATGCGGGCACGCTACACCGCCCCTCCGACATGGTGGCGTTGGCCGGCGCGTGCGCCGAACATCCACAGGTCGCTGTGTCAGGAGTACGCTGCGCACGCAGACGGGAGAGAAAATGTTCATGAAATATGTGTTGATTCCGGGTGCCGGTGGGTCGGCTTGGTACTGGAGTCGTGTACTTCCGCACCTCCGCACCGCCGGGCATGACGTCGTCGCGGTCGATCTCCCCGGTGACGACGAGTCGGCCGGGCTCGCCGAGTACGCCGCACTGGTCGAGCGGGCCATCGGTCACAGCAAGCACGTGGTGCTCGTCGCGCAGTCGCTCGGAGGGTTCACCGCGCCACTCGCCGCGGCCCACCCGGCGGTTCAGGAGCTCATTCTGGTGAATCCGATGATCCCGGTTCCCGGCGAAACTCCAGGCGAGTGGTGGGAGGACACCGGGTGGGAGGAGGCGCGGGTGCAGGCCGCCCTCGACGGTGGATACAGCACCGACTTCGACAACGACACCTATTTTCTTCATGACATTTCACCCGATGTGGCGGCCGAGGGCGAGCCGTACCAACGGCCGGAGGCCAGCGCCGCATTCGACTCACCGTGTGACTTCGTCGAATGGCCGGAGATCGCGGTGCGGGTGCTGGCCGGACGGCACGACCGGTTCTTCCCGCTCGAGTTTCAACGTCAGGTCGCGATTGATCGACTCGGCATCGAACCGGATGTCGTGGCCGGCGGTCACCTGGTCGCACTCGCGAACCCGCGGGGCGTGGCCGACTACCTGCTCGGCTAGCTCTGGGGGCGCCTAGGCCGACTGTTCATTTTCTACGTCGTCTGGATGCAGTTGAGCCCACCAGAACCGCACTTCTTCGTAGAAGCGGTCGGCAATCAGTTCTGCTGGATCATTCGCCGTGACCCCGAATCCGTAGGCGGGGTTGTTCTCCACCGGAATGATCTTTCCGCCGACAACAGCCATCGGACGAGCGGTCCAGCCGACCTCACCTGGCACCGCATCGAGGTAGACATCCGTGGCCACGCGCACCCGAATGAACGTTGGTGAATCGGGATCCCCGTTGTCAAACTCGGCGGTCACATCCGCCTCCGGCCAATGCTGGCGAAGACGATCGATGATGCCGCCGGTCAGCGACCCTTCATAGCTGTGAGACATAGCAAACTGTTCTTTCAGATCGGGCGTGGTCGGGAGGAAACGAGGAACCGCGATCGTGACGGCGAGCACGATTGACAGCACCGCCGCGACCTGCCCGGCGATGAGCGGTCCCCTGACTCGCCAGAGAAGCGGGAGCCCACCTCGGCGGAAGTGCCGGTGGAGGTTCCAGTGCGCAACCGACGTCCAGGCGAGGCCGAGCAGTGCAAGAGGAAGAGCGAAGTAGGGAATCCACGCGGTTGCGAGGGCGATGAGGCTGATGATCAAACCAGGTTTGCCGCGCGCCGCCCTTCGGCCGAATCGCGCGGCCTCACTGTTTTTCGGCAGCGGGATGACGTAGTCGCCTGCGTGCTGGGAGACGCCGAAGGTGCTCGGATTTCCCGTGACGAAGGGGCCGACGCGTGCCACCGGCGGAGGTCCGACGTCGCGCGGCCGCCGGGTCGGGAGGAGTTCTGGCGTCAGGTCGGGTGTTCCGAGGAGCCAGATCGAACTCTCCACCGGAAAGACTTCGAGCGCGGCCACCCACTGCGCGTAGAACGCACGCAGCGTCTTCTCCGATGCTGCGACCTGGTTGGCCATCGCGTTGTCGATGACGAACCCGATCTCTCGCCGCCCCCAATAGGTTTGCCAGGCTACGACGAATTCGTCGTAGGTCACACTGCGCATTCATCCCCCTCGCGGCGGCTCGCGTTCAGGATCCACCGTCGCGTGGCCAGGCTATCGCCGGTCATCGGGTTACGAATCCCCCCGAACTGGGCCCCGGTCGTTCTTGCTCCGCGACTCCCGTCGCCCAAACGCCCAGCCGGCCGCGAATGCCAGCAGCAGCATCCCGAGACTACCGATGACAGTTGCGGTCTGCTGCAGCGGGGTCAGAAAGGTCCCGGACGGCACGAAGGTCGTCTCACTGAGCGGTTGGTAGGCGAACCAGCCGATCGTTGGCGGGCTGACCGGCAGGAAGAAAAGCACGAGGCCAACCAGCACAGCCACGATCCCCACGGCAAGCAGGCCGAAATGGGCCGCCCTGGAGCGACGCGTGCGGGGACCTGGCGCCTGACTCGCTGACTGCTCGCTCATGCAGCCAGACTAGTGCGGCGCTCTCCCCGCTCTGGGCAGTCCGGCGCGAAATGCTCGCGTATCTCCCCCGGCACTCAATAGACTGTGCCGCATGTTCGCCGTTGCCGTCGTCACCTTCATGCTCGTGCTCGGTGCGCTCATCGACATCATCCTGAGGCAAGACGGCCAGGTGAAGCATCTGCCGAAGACGATGTGGATCATGATCGTCATCTTCCTTCCGCTGATCGGCTGCATCCTCTGGTTCACGATCGGGCGCGAGTATGCCACGCCCATCGACCGCGGCGGCTTCGGTGACCCTCGCCGACGCGAAACGCCCCGCCCGAATGCTGACGAACCCGTGCGCAGAAACGGCAAGACCACCGAAGACGAACTCGCTGAGCTCGATCGGGAAATCGAGTTCTACAACAAGCAAGCTCAGCTGCGCCGGCTGCAGGGCGAACTCGACGAACCGCCCCGCGTGTCGGACTGATGCCGCCGCCGACCCCGATCAGACTGCGACGCGAAGCCTGGGGCTTTGCGCTCGGTTCCTTCTTCTTTCTCATCGGCGCCGTTCCGTTCTATGCCGTCGCCGTCGGTCCCGCGATCACCAACCTCACCTTCTTCATCGGGGCCCTGTGGTTTACCGCCGCCGCCTTCATCCAACTCAGCTTGAGTGGCAGGCGTCCGCCGCACCGGTCAATGAACCGACCAGACGCGTTCGACTGGTGGGGCTCGGCCATCCAGTTTCTGGGCACCCTCTTCTTCAACCTGAGCACCACCGAAGCCCTCATCACCGCGCTGAACAGCGACACACGGGTCAACAGCGGCTGGGCGCCGGATGCCGTCGGCTCGGCCTGCTTTCTGGTCGCGAGCGCCTTCGCCGTGGTCGCGACGACCGAGCGGGACACGCTGTGGGATCCGAGCGCACGCACCTGGCGGTGCACCTGGCTGAACATGTTCGGGTCGGTCTTCTTCGGCCTGTCAGCGATCGGCGCGTACGTGCTTCCGGCGACCGGCGACCTGGTCAGCCTGTTCTGGGCGAATCTCGGAACGTTCCTCGGTGCCGCGTGCTTCCTGACCGCGGCACTGTTGAGTCGCCGCGGTATCGAGCCGGTGAGCCGGCGAGTGCCTCAGCCGAGCTGATACCGAGGCCAGCCCACAGCACGACTCGGCGCCGGCACGACCGCTAGGCCGCGGCATCCTCATCGTCGGCATCCTCTGCCTCGTCGACGCTCCCCCGCGTGACTGCGGCAATCTGCTCGTAGAGCTCCTCGTAGCGCAGGATCACGTTCTGGGCGTCGTGCTCCTGGGCCTTCCCGAATGCCGCGCGGCGCATCCGTTCGTCGGCTTCCTCATCGTTTCGAAGAATCGATTCGATCGCCCGTGCGAATTCCTCGGCGTTCTGCGGTTCGACGAGATGACCGTTCTCGCCATGCTCGATCAAGTGCGGCAGCGCCATCGCGTCGGCGAGCACGACCGGGGTGCCGCAGGCCATCGCCTCGAGGGTTGCGATGCTTTGCAGCTCGGCGGTCGAAGCCATCACGAACACCGAGGCCTGCTCGTGGAGCTCGATCAGTCGTTCGTCACTGACCCGGCCGTGGAAGACCACGCGGTCTTCAATTCCCAGCTCCCGCGCGCAGGCCTGCAAACGTGAATGTGCGGTTCCGCCGCCGACGAGGTCGAGTCCGTCGCTGAGTTCGCGCGGAACCATCGAGTACGCGGTCAGAAGCGTGTCGATGTTCTTCTCGGGGTCGAGGCGACCGACGTAGACCACGCGGTTTCCGGCGGGGCGCTCGAATCGCGGGGTGAAGCGCTCTAGGTCGATGCCGCAGGACAACGGGATGACGGTTCCGACGCTCGTGTTCTCGGTGAGGTAGCGCGCGGCGATCGGGGTCGGGCTCGTGACGGTGTCGGCCAGGGTGAGCACCGAATCGGCGAGGTTCCAGCCGATCTGGGCGAGGCGGGGTTTCAACACTTCGGGAAAACCGCTGACGTCGACGATGTTGTCGGGCATCACATGGTTGGTGGCCATGAGCGGCAGCTCCCGGGCGTGGGCTTCCCGAGCGAGGCCGCGACCGATGTTGATGAACGACTGGACGTGAACCACATCGGGTGTGACCTCGTCGAGGATGCGTCCGGCCGCTGCGCGCACCCGCCACGGAGGCACGAAACGAAGCCAGTCGTGCGACGGCCAGCGCACGCTGCCGAGTCGGTGCACGCTGATCGGCTGCCCGTCGATGAGTTCGATCCCCGTCGCGGAACGGGTGCTGGTCGCCGGTGCGACGACGTGGACGTCGTGGCCGCGCTTCGAGAGTCGCACGGCGAGATCACGGGTGAATCGTGCTGCACCGTTGACGTCGGGGATGAAGGTGTCAGCACCGATCAAAATCCGCAGACGATTGGTGCTGAGGTCAGACAATGGGTGGCCTCTGAGTTGACAAGAGCGTCGCCCTTTCCGGGGTGCATGGCGTTCAAGAAGACTGAGGTGCCGACGGTATGCGTTCCCCCCGCGTCGATGCCCCCCATTCGGAGGCAACCATTGCAGATCTCGAATGACCAGTCGGCAGCCGTTATATTACCGGTTCTCGGCAACCGTCGGACGCCGGCGCCCGCTTCCTGCGATTTCCCTTTCACGTTCTCATCAGCGCCGCACGGGCACCATCGTGTGTACGTTCTCGGCGCGGTGTCTCCCGCTGGGCGCCGGGTAGAGGGCGCGCCAGCGGGGATACACCGCGCCAGAGTGGGGCAGGAGGGCGGAAGCAGCGCCCGGGTCAGCGTCAAAGCACCGGCAAGACCTGCTCCCTCACCTGCTTGCGCAAAATCTTGCCCAGCATCGAACGCGGAGTATCGGTGATCGGCACGATCCGCTTCGGGATTTTGTAGGCCGCCAGGTGGTCGCGGCAATGCGCGCGCAAGGCTTCCTCGTCGAACGTGCTTCCGGGTTCGAGCTCGACCGCCGCGACGACCATCTCACCGCCGCGCTCCAGCGGCTTGCCGAACACCGCGGCATCCTTCACCGCGGGGTGCAGACGCAGCACACCCTCGACCTCCGAGGGCGACACGTTGAAGCCGCCCGTGATGATCAGCTCCTTGGCGCGGTCGACGATGGTCGTGAAACCGTCGGCGTCGACGGTGACGATGTCGCCGGTGCGCAGCCAGCCGTCGGCCGTGAGCACCTTGGCTGTCTCTTCGGGATTGTTCAGGTAACCGCCGAAGACCTGCGGTCCCTTGATCAGCAACTCCCCCGGCTCCCCCTGCGGCACCTCGTGCGTCGGGTCATCGAGATCGACGACCTTCATCAGGGTCGACGGGAACGGCACGCCGATCGTGCCGGTGCGCCGGGTCGGGTGGAATGGGTTGCCGAGCGCGACCGGCGACGACTCGGTCATCCCGTAGCCCTCGACGAGCAGCCCGCCCGACATCGATTCCCACAGCTCAACCACGTGGTCAGGCAGGTTCATCGCACCCGAGATGCAGTACTTGCACGAGCGCAGTGACACCCCCTTCTCCTTGGCCGCCAGCGCCGTGCGCTCATAGATCGGCGGCACGGCGCAGTACACCGTAGCCGGCGACTTCTTCATCGCGTCGAGGATCAGGCCGGGCTCGAACTTCGGAAACAGCACGAGCAGACCTTGCTTGCGGATGCCGAAGGTCAGGTAAAGCGTCATACCGAACGCATGGAACATGGGCAAGATCGCGTAGAAGATCTCCTTGCGGTACTCGGCGCCGTGCATCCACGCCTCGCCTTGCAACGCGTTGGAATACAGGTTGAAGTGGGTGAGCATCGCGCCCTTCGGGCGGCCGGTCGTACCCGAGGTGTACTGGATCGCGGCCAAGTCGTCGACCGAGGGGCGCGGATGCTCCGGGTCGATCGGTCCGTGACTGAGCAAGTCTTTCCAGGGGATGGTCCCGGGTGCCGCACCGGTCAACGCCTCGCGTGATTCGCGCAGACTCTTCACCGGCAGGTACAGCGCGAATCGCTTGACCGCGGGAAAGGCCTGCAGCAGGTTGACGGAGACGACGTGGTCGATTTCGATGTCGGCCGGAAAATCGTGGACCGCCGCAGCCGACTTGTCCCAGGCGATCACCACGCGGGCCTGGTGGTCCTCGAACTGGTGACGCAGTTCCCGCGAGGTGTAGAGCGGGTTGTGCTCGACGACGACGGCGCCGAGGCGCAGGATCGCGTAGAACGCGACGACGTGCTGTGGGCAGTTCGGCAGGATGAGGGCGACGCGGTCGCCCGCGCGCACCCCGAGCTGTCGCAGCCCTTCGGCGGCGCGGTCGATCTGCTCGCCGAGCTCGGTGTAGCTCGTGCGGCGGCCGAAGAATTCGAGGGCGGGAGCCTCGCCCGCCTCGGCGACCGAGCGTTCGAGCATCGCCACGAGCGACTCGGTCGGAAGCTCGATCTTGGCCGGTACTCCCGGCTGATAGTTCGTGACCCAGGGCTGCTGCTCAGTGTTCGCCATGAGTCAATCTTCCCCCGAACCCGGCGCTCTGGCGTGCGGAATCCCGGTGGGCGTGCGCCCTCTCGCACGCCCAGCGGGATTCGCCACGCCCAGATTGGAAGCCAGGGCTCTCCTACGAGCGCTCAAACACCGTCTGACCGCCCACCACGGTCAGCATCACCTGGGCACCGAGGAGACTCTCCTCCCCCTGCTCGAACGGGTTCGTGTCGAGCACGATGAAATCGGCGAGCATTCCAGTGGCCAGGCTTCCGCGATTGAGCTCGTCGCCGCACGAGTAGGCGGCGTCGATGGTGGCGTGCCGCAGTGCGTCCTCGAGGGAGACCTTCATCGACGGCACATTCGCCAGCAGGCTCGGCACCAAGGCGGACCGCCGCGTCGCGGCGATGAACATATTGGGCAGCGCTTCGTGCGGGGCCGTCGGAGCGTCGGTTCCAAACGCCACCCGGGCACCGGCATCCGTCATCTCCGGCCACGGGAACCCGCGATCCACCCGCCCGTCTCCGAGCATCGCGCGCCAGTTCTCTTGCACGGCTGGGTCGGCATGCACCGGTTGCATGGATGCGACGACACCGAGTTGCGCGAGCCGCGTCACGTTCTCGGCCAGCACAGTTTCCAGGTGCTCGATGCGGTGCCGCCGGGGCCGCGGCCCGTTCACGATCTGGGCCTGTTCGAATGCGGTGAGCGCGTTGTCGGATGCCAGGTCGCCGATGGCATGCACGGCGATCTGAAGCCCGGCGGCATCCGCGGCGGTGATGACATCGATGAGCGAGTCCAGGTCCCAGATCGGGTCGGGGCGCGACCCGTCGCGGAACGGGTCGACCATCGCCGCGGTGCACGCGTCGATGACGCCGTCGACCATGAGTTTGATTCCGGCCAGGCGAAACCAGGGGCCGGTGATCGTGCGCGCCAGTCCGGCGGCGTGCTCGATCTCGGCCAGGCCGAGCGCCCGGTCCTCGAACAACGAGACGCGCCAGTGCCCGACCACGCGCAGCGGGAGTCGACCGCCGTGACGCACGATCGCGCGTTCCATGGCGGCGACGGAGTCAGCATCCATCGCCATGTCGATGGCTCCGGTCACCCCGGCTTCGGCGTACGCCGCGAAGGTGGCATCGATCGCCACATCGCGCTCCTCATCGGAGGTCAACGCCGCGAGCCCCGCCCAGGCGATGCCCAACGCCGCCATTTCATAGAGCATCCCGTCGGGCTCGCCGTCACTGTTGCGGCTGATCGTGCCGCCGATGGGGTCTGGCGTGTCACGGCTCACGCCGAGTTCGGCGAGCGCCGCGCTGTTCAGCCAAATGGAATGGAGGTCGTTGGCGTCCAGGTAGACGGGGATGTCTGACACCGCCTCGTCGAGCATGGCCCGCGTCGGCGTTCCATTGGGAATCACGTTGAAGAGCCAGCTGCGGCCGAACAGTCGCTTCGCCCCCGGGTTGGCGGCCCGGGCGGCACGCAGACGCGCCTGGATGTCTGCCACGTCGACGGCATCCATCAGGTCGACTTTTTGGAGTGACTGCCCCATCATCAGCAGATGCGTGTGCGCGTCGATGAACCCGGGCATGACCATCCGCCCGCCG
Organism: Leifsonia sp. 10L418; assembly: GCF_056395445.1. NCBI lineage: Bacteria > Bacillati > Actinomycetota > Actinomycetes > Micrococcales > Microbacteriaceae > Leifsonia > Leifsonia sp. 10L418. The sequence goes on from NZ_JBFTJN010000003.1 coordinate 452,874, forward strand.
AGGTCGACCACGGTCGGAGCGGTACCGGCCAGACGGCGGGCAGTTGCCTCATCACCGACCCAGGCGAGACGGTCGTCCTGCACGACAAACGACTCGGCCCAGCCGGTGTCGTGGGCGGTGAAGATTCGGCCATTGGTGTACAGGGTTGTGGTGGGTGGCGTCATGGGTTTTCGTTTTCGTTTCTCTCACAGTGGTGGCGGGGAGTAGGTCGGGCGTCGTCGACGCCGGGGGTATTAGGCCGTTGAGCTGGCGAGCAAGTTGAGTTCGAGGCTCGCGGTATGGAGCGCCTGGCGCTTTTCGATGCGGCTCGAGAGTCGTGCAATGGAGACGAGCGGAACACACAGCGCGAACGAGATACACCCCAGGATGATGCCCAGCCCGTTGTAGCCGAAGAGATCGGCCAGCGACGCTCCGATCACCGGCGCGAAGCTGGAGCCGACGAGGTAGGTTCCGAGCAACGGCCCCGACCAGCGGCCGGCGGCATCGAGTGCTGCGGCAGTGGCGACGATGTACATGAACGCCGTGGCATAAATGGTGTTCCAGACGATGATGAGGCCGGCATAGAGCACGGGGTCTGTCGCGTAGGCCGCCCAGATCTTGAGGGCACCGCCGAGCACGAGCATGATGCCGAGCGGCAACGCACGACCGCCCTTCGCCCCCACGAAGATGAGCGCGATGGCAACGACAAGCCCGCCCGCCGTCGACGCACTCAGCACCAGTCCGAGGTTCTGTTCGGTGAAGCCGGCATGGTCGGCGCCCATCGCCCCGGCCATCGCCCAGAGAGAGTCTTCGGCCACGGCCCAGAGGGCAAAACTGACGAGCAGAATGAACCCGGCGATCGTCACGCGACGATCGCTGGTGGGCTTGCCTGGCACGCGAGCCGAGGGAGCCGGCTCTATCGCTGCGCCGACCACCGGAGTCGACACCGCTGCTGCCGTCGACAGCGGCAGCCAGCGCACGGTGAAGAACGCGGCGAGCGCCAGCAGGGCAAGAATTCCGAATGCGCTCTGCATCACGATTCCGAACAGGGGAATCAGCGCAAGCACGACGGTGACCAACACTCGGTTGGTCAGCCCGCTGAAACCGGATGCCCGGTTCGGGTTGCGCAGTGCGGCCAACGCCGCACCGGCAGACGAGACCGCGCCACCCGCACCGAGCCCACCCACGATGACTCCGGCGATCGCCAGCGGTGCGATCGGTACGACCGCCGCCGCGCCGAAGCCCAGGAAGGCGATAAACAAACCGATCCGGGCGATGAGCTGCCGCTGTGTTCCCGCCGCCCAGCGCGCTGTGATCAAAGCGGTCAGAGCGGTCGAGAGAAGGCTGGCGGTCATGACGGTCCCCGCCTGCGTCACCGTCAGGCCGAGCTGGTCGGACAGCGCAATCATCATCAGCGGCACGAGGTTCGCCGTCATGAATCCGACGACTCCGATGCCGAAGATCGCGACTCCCTTGCGGAGCGTCAGAGCGACCCGACCGTCAACACCCGGAGCAGCCGAAGCAGTGCCGTGCTCGGAGGCATCTGCGGTCAGGTCGGCAGTTTCACGTGTTTCAGTCATTCTTCTCCATTGAAAACGAGTGCACGGGGTCGGTCATCAAGCTAACCGAATGGTATTCGGTTACCTTACGAGAAAGGTCGGCAGTTCCACAACCTTTTTCTTGGGCGCCGATAGGGTGAACTGAGCGTGACGCTCTCCCTTCCTGCAACGCCGACCTTGGAGTGCACGTGGCTCGCCCTCTCTCGCCGAAGCTCTCGCTCGATCTCATCGCCGAAGAGGCCCTCGCCTTGATTGACTCCGGACAACCATTTGGAGTGAATGCTCTGGCCCGTCGGCTCGGCGTCACCCCGTCATCGCTGTACAGCCACGTCAGCGGGCGCGACGAGATCGTTGAACTCGTGCGCGCCAGGATGATTCCAGACGTGGGGATGCACCCCGATCCCACCCTTCCCTGGGACGAAGCCCTCCAAGCAACGCTGTGGGCTCAGCGTCGTATGTACGCCTCTCACCCCCACGCGATCCTGCTCCTCGTCGAACTCACCATCACCTCTCCCGATGTCGTTGCCTTCTACGCGCGGCTCGCCGATCTACTCACCGACGCCGGCTTCCCCGAGTCCGATGTGCTTCCCATCATCGAAATGCTCGACGCTCTGGCCATCGGATTCGGAATCGATCAGGCTTCGCCGAGCGCTATCTGGCAGACGAGCGATACCTCGAGTAGATTCGGCCGACTACTCGCCACCGCCGAACACGGAGACGACAGATCCGACCACGCGTTTGAACTCGCCCTTGCACTCCTCATCGACGCCCTGCGCAGACGGCTCGAAGGCATCCACTAGGAGCAGTGGATGCCTTCGGTGCGCCGGATCGGCGGCGCGATTGCGAGCAGTTTCGAGTGGCTCAGGCGAGGATTCGTGCCTTCTGAGCTTCGAACTCCGCGTCGCTGAGCACTCCGGAGTCGCGGAGCGCCGCGAGCTGCGTGAGCTGGGCGATGGGATCTGCCGGGGCAGCTGCAGGAGGTGCAGCGGGGGGTGCGGGAGGCTGTGCGGCCTGCGCATCCGCCACGCCTTGCTGGTACCCGGCTTCACTCGCTTCGGCATTAGCGGTATTGGCTTTGTTCGCTGCATGCGCTCCCACGGCAGCGGCGGTGCCGGCGACCACGGTCGTGCGTACCGCCATGCGGGCGAGCGGGCGTCTTCTCAACATGTCTGACTCCTCTTTCTATGTTCTCTGGCTACTCTGCCGACGGCAGGCCGTCAAGTGCTGCGCTGATGATTTCGTGCGGGATGCGTGCCCCCTCGAGCAGGATTCCGCCCGAGTTGCGCAGCGATTCGGCGAACGGTGCGGCCCACACGTCTTCCCAGATGAGCAAGGCTGCCGACGAGTTGGCTTCCAGTCGCTCTGCCGCGTGTTCGATGTCCTCCGGGCTGATCAGTCCACCCACGTCGGCGTCGACGTCGGCGAATCCCGGCATGTCCTCGACCTCGAACGAGACGGTGTCGCCGTTCGCGTCCTTCCCGATGAAGATGAGGTCAAGAATGCGGATCTTTCCGGATTCGACGAGCGCAATCAGCTCGGGAGCGATCGCACCGTGGAACTCGTTGCCGGGAAAGCCGACGACGATGTATTCAACAGGTCCAATGGTCATGTCGTTTGTTCTCTCTCTCCTTGATCGATACCGATGTCGATACCGGTTGCTACTGGATGGCGGTTGCCACCCGCATCCGCTCTTCTGCGCTGATCAGATGGTCTTGGCTGTCGGTTCCGGTCTGTAGCTCGACCCAGTTCACGACGCCGGTGAAGTGAACTTCGGCCTCGGTGTCTTCACTGACCGAGGTTCCGGTGTCGAGGCCGACGTCGAGAGTTTCGTCGCCGGAGTAGATCATCGGAATCGTCGCGCCGATCCGGCCACTCCCCACACTTTCTCCGTCGATGAAGAGCGTCGCCGTTCCGCCTTTGGCGAGGCCGCCACCGTCATACGCGAACTCCATGCGCACCTGGTGAGTTCCCTCCGGCACCTCCGTATTGCCCTCGACGTAGAACCGCTGCAGGCCCGCCAGGTTCATGCAGTACTTGGGCGTGCCGGCATTCAGGTAGAGACTCCAGCCGGCGAACGCGCCGCCCTGCGCGATGATGACACCGTTCGCTCCCCCGGCCGGCACCTCGATCTCGGCCGTGACCGAATGGGACTTGTTCTTGAGGTTCAACACCGAGTTCTCACTGAGCCTCGACATGCCGCCGTAGAGAAGTTGGGTCGACCCCTTCACCAGCTGCGGGCGACCGGCGATGTCCGAGTTGAAGCGTTCGATGCGTCGGTCGTCCAGCGGCAGCACGTTGTATTTCACGGCCTCGATCAGCCACAGTCGCTTCAGCTCCTCCAGCTTCTGCGGATGCTCGGCGGCCAGGTCATGAGACTGCGACCAGTCGACCGTGGTGTCGTATAGTTCCCAGACATCGTCGTCGAGCGCCGGGAGCACCGCACCGAACAGCCACGGGGTGCTGTGCCGGGTGACCGCCGTCCAGCCCTTGTGATAAATCGCCCGGTTGCAGGCCATCTCGAAGTACTGGGTTTCACGGGTTTCCGGCGCCTCGGCGTCGTCGAACGACGAGGCCATCGACACCCCGTGGTACGGCATCTGCTGGATGCCGTTGACGAAGGTCGGCTCAGGAATGCCCGCGACATCGAGGATGGTCGAACCGACGTCGATGACGTGGTGGAACTGGCTGCGTACCTCCCCCTGGGCGTCGATTCCCTTCGGCCAGTGAACGATCGTGCCGTTACGGGTGCCCCCGAAGTGCGAGGCCACCTGCTTGGTCCACTGATAAGGCGTGTTCATGGCGAGCGCCCAGCCCACCGCATAGTGGTTGTAGGAGGCGGGAGTGCCGAACGCGTCGATGCGTGCCGCCATGAACTCCTCGGTCTCCATGGCCGCGAGCCCATTGAGCGAGATGATCTCGTTGAACGTGCCGTTCGGTGTTCCTTCGGCACTCGCTCCGTTGTCGCCGATGATGTAGTAGATCAGCGTCTCGTCGAGGATTCCCAGGTCTTCGAGAGAGTCGATCACGCGTCCGATCTGGGCGTCGGTGTGCTCCAGGAACCCGGCGTAGACCTCCATCTGCCGCGCCAACACCTGCTTCATTCCGTCTGACAGCGAATCCCAGGCCGCGATCTCATCGGGCCGAGCGGTTAGGTCCGTTCCCTCCGGCACCACTCCTGCCGCAATCTGTCGGGCCAGGGTCTCCTCGCGCAGGACATCCCAGCCCTGGTCGAACTGCCCCTTGTATTTGTCACTCCACTCGGGAGCAACGTGGTGCGGGGCATGTGTGGCGCCGGGTGCGTAATATATGAAGAACGGCTTGTCCGGCATCAGCGACTTGTGCTGGTGCATCCAGTGCACCGCGTGGTCGGTCAGATCGTCGGTGAGGTGATAGCCCTCCTCCGGAGTCTTCGACGGCTCGATCGGGGAAGTTCCCTCATAGAGCGCCGGATACCACTGGTTGGTCTCACCGCCGATGAACCCGTAGAAGTAGTCGAAGCCGCTTCCGGTGGGCCACTGCTGGAACGGCCCGGCCGGGCTCGTTTCCCAGACCGGAACCTCGTGGCATTTGCCGAACTGCGCGGTTGCGTAGCCGTTCAGATTGAGAGTCTGGGCCAGAGGTGCTGCGGTGTCGGGACGCACCGAGTTGTAGCCGGGAGCCGAGGTGGCGATCTCGGTGATGCCGCCCATCCCGACTGCGTGGTGGTTGCGCCCGGTCAGAAGTGCTTGACGTGTCGGCGAGCAGAGTGCCGTGGTGTGGAACCGGTTGTAACGAAGCCCGCGCTCGGCCAGCCGTTCGGCGTTCGGGGTCTGACAGGGGCCGCCGAAGACGGATGCTGCGCCAAAGCCGCAGTCGTCGATCAAGATCACGACAACGTTGGGGGCCCCCTCCGGAGCCTGAACCGCCGCGATGGGATCGAACTTGGTGTCCGGATCCTTCGCGTCGTAAGTGATCAGCCCGACATGGGCGCGATGCGGTATCGGCAGATTGGAGCGGGACATCGTCGCCACAGGGGTTCCTCCCTTTTGTGCCGCCGGAAGCGGCCAGCCGACGCGTTCCTTGATGCTCGCCAGACGCGTCACTCGACATATTCCCCCATGGCGGGTCGAGATTTCTAACCCCCATCGGGTGAATTGGCCCGAGGCGCAGGAGGATGTCCCCCGCACAGCGGTCACAACGGGGCGTCGACCCATTCATGGCCCGCCGCCTCGAGCGCCGAACCCCCGGCCGTCACTCCGGCGACGATGGCCGCCAGTCGCGTGGCATCGTCGTCGGCAATCCGCAGTACCGCGTCGCGCCCATAATCGGTGCCCAGAACAAGTACGCCGCGCTGGCGCAGCTCGGCCTCGATCCGGCCCGCATCCGTGTGCGAGAGCGCCAGTGTGAAGAGCTCGCGGCGTTCACGCGCGACGACTCGACCCTGGGCGTGCGCCTCGTCGATCGTCGTCAGCACGGCCTCTGAATACGCGCGCACCAGGCCACCAGCACCGAGCAGAGTGCCGCCGAAGTAGCGGCTGACCACCGCGACGCAGTCGATGAATCCGCGCCCCGCGAGCGCCTCGAGCATCGGCCGGCCGGCCGTGCCCGAAGGTTCACCGTCGTCGTTCGAGCGTCGCACCTGGGCCGGGTCGCGTGCTGAGCCGAGCACGAATGCCGAGCAGTGGTGACGGGCGTTCCAGTGTTCCTTGCGCGCCTCCTCGATGACGGCCCGCGCCGCTTCCTCGGACTCGACCCTGACCAGGCGGCAGAGAAAACGGGAACGTTTGACTTCGATCTCGGTGTCGACGCGGCTCCCGACGCCGCCGCGCACTGTGAGATCTGGCATGACCCCAGTCTCGCGCATCCGGACTTCGTAAGGGCGTCGACGTGGGGTCGCACTGCTATCGAAATGCGCGATTTTTCGATCGAAAAGGTTTCAAATCGAGGCAATTTCGGCACGAATTTCACTGAAAACGTTGTTTTGTCGCCCCGCACGCGGTATATACACACTTTCAGCGACTACCTTTAGAGGATGACGTCACCCGAAACATCCCCGCAGGGCGAGGCAGAAACTGCCCCCGTAGCGAAGCCCTTCTCCGAACTCGGGCTCTCCGACGCAGTATTGAAGGCGCTTAAAGACGTCGGCTACGAGACCCCCTCGGCCATCCAGGCCGCCACTATTCCCCCACTTCTTGACGGCCGCGATGTCGTCGGACTCGCCCAGACCGGCACCGGCAAGACGGCAGCATTCGCGCTGCCGATCCTCTCCCGCCTCGACCTGTCGCAGAAAGCCCCACAGGCCCTCGTCCTCGCACCGACCCGTGAGCTTGCCTTGCAGGTCTGCGAAGCGTTCGAGAAGTATGCCTCGCACCTCAAGGGTGTTCACGTGCTTCCCATCTACGGCGGCCAGGGCTACGGCGTTCAGCTGTCCGCGCTGCGCCGTGGAGTGCACGTTGTCGTCGGCACGCCCGGCCGCATCATGGACCACCTCGCCAAGGGCACCCTCGATCTCTCCCAGCTCAAGTACCTCGTGCTTGACGAGGCCGACGAGATGCTCAAGATGGGCTTCGCCGAGGACGTCGAGACGATCCTTGCCGACACCCCGTCCGACAAGCAGGTCGCACTGTTCTCGGCCACCATGCCGGCGCAGATCCGCCGTATCTCCAAGCAGTACCTGAACGATCCCGAAGAGATCACGGTCAAGAACAAGACCACGACCTCGTCGACCATCACGCAGCGCTACCTGATGGTGTCGTACCCGCAGAAGGTCGACGCGCTGACCCGCATCCTCGAGGTCGAGAACTTCGAGGGCATGATCGTCTTCACGCGCACCAAGAACGAGACAGAGACCCTCGCCGAGAAGCTGCGTGCGCGTGGTTACTCCGCCGCCGCGATCAACGGTGACGTTGCTCAGGTTCAGCGTGAGCGCACGGTCAACCAGCTCAAGTCAGGCAAGCTCGACATTCTGGTCGCTACGGATGTCGCCGCCCGCGGTCTCGACGTGGAGCGCATCAGCCACGTCGTCAACTACGACCTGCCCATCGACACCGAGTCGTACGTGCACCGCATCGGCCGCACCGGCCGTGCAGGCCGTACCGGCGACGCGATCAGCTTCGTCACCCCGCGCGAGCGCCGCATGCTCACCGCGATCGAGCGGGCCACGCGCCAGTCGATCACGCAGATGCAGCTGCCGAGCGTCGAAGACGTCAACGTCACGCGCCTGGCGCGCTTCGACGACGCGATCACCGCGGCGCTCAGCAGCCCCGACCAGATCGCCCAGTTCCGCGACATCGTCGGCCACTACGTCGAACACCACGACGTGCCAGAGGCCGATGTCGCTGCCGCACTCGCGATTGTCGCGCAGGGTGATACCCCGCTGCTGCTTTCGCCCGAGGATGCCCGCGCGCAGCGTTTCGAGCGCGAGAACCGCGATGACCGTGGTGACCGTGGAGATCGCGGCGACCGTTACAGCCGCGATGACCGCGGCAGCCGTGACGACCGCGGAGACCGTGGCGACCGCTACAACCGTGACGACCGCGGTGCCCGCGAACGCCCCGAACGTCGCGAGCGCACCTCGAGCGGCTCGATGGCGACCTACCGCATCGAGGTGGGCAAGCGTCACAAGGTGGAGCCGCGTCAGATCGTCGGAGCCATCGCCAACGAGGGTGGCCTAAGCCGCAACGACTTCGGTGCGATCAAGATTCAGCCTGACTTCTCGATCGTCGAACTGCCAGCCGACATGTCGAAAGATGTGCTCGCCAAGCTGGAGAACACTCGCATCAGTGGCAAGCTGATCGAGCTGCGCCCCGACAGCGGTTCAGCACGTCGTGAAGGTCCGCCGCGCGCGCCGCGTCGCGAGTACGAGGGCCGCAACTAAGCACCTCGCTTCTGACCGAGCGTGAACGGCGGTCGATGTCTCTTCGGAGCATCGGCCGCCGTTTTGTCGTTCCGTCCTACGATGAAGAGGTGAGCATCGGCCGCCGCCTCAAGCATGCCCAGATGAGAACACTCAACCTGGTGCACCACCTTGTGTTGGGCGCCACCGGCGGTCGCCTCGGTGCGACGATCGGATCGATGCCCGCCGTCGAGCTGCACACCACCGGACGCACCAGCGGAAAGCGTCGCTCAACCATGCTGACTGCGCCGATTCACGATGTCGGCCGCTACGTGCTGGTGGCCTCGATGGGTGGCGACGACCGGCATCCCGAGTGGTATCTCAACCTGGTGGCGAATCCTGACGTCGAGCTGAGCGTCAGAGGTCATACCTTGGCGATGCGGGCGCGCACCGCGACACCGGCCGAGAAGGCCGAGATGTGGCCGCGGATTGTCGAGGCCGGACCGAGCTATGCGGGCTATCAGCAGAAGACCGAGCGGGACATCCCCGTGGTCATCTGCGAATTGCGCTGGGGTGACGAGGCGACGGCCGACGAGCCGCCAGCCGACGAGCCGCCGGCCATCTAGCCCAGATCAGGCCTTCTTCGCCGCGGCCTTCGCGGCTTTCTTGTTCTCCCGCACGCGCGCCAGCGATTCCGGGTCGACGATGTCGGCGACCGACATGTACGCATCAGTGTCGCCGTAGTGCCCGGCCGCCTCACGCCAGCCCGCCGCGTCGACACCCCGCTGCTTGCCGAGCAGGGCCAGAAAAATGCGCGCCTTCTGCTCGCCGAATCCCGGCAACGACTTCAACCGGCGCAGAATCTCGGCACCGTTCGGTTCCCCCTTGGTCCAGATGAGTGAGGCATTGTTGTCCCACTCGTCGCGTACGGCGGCGCACAGCGCCTGGGTGCGTGCGGCCATGGAACCCGGGAACCGGTGGACCGCCGGGCTCTGCTTGAACACCTCGATGAAGGCATCCGGTTCGTAGCCGGCAATCGTCGCGGCATCGACCGATCCGATGCGGTCACGAATCTTCGCCGGGCCCGCGAAGGCGGACTCCATGGTCACCTGCTGGTCGAGGAGCATGCCGACGAGCAGGGCGAGGGGGTTCTCGGTCAACAGGGTGTCGGCGTCGGTGTCGCCGGTGATGTGGAGGTCCATGCTGCAATCCTGCCACTCACCTCCGCTGCCGGTGTGTGCGCAAGCGATTTCAGCGGCCGGAGGCCCGGCGCGGACCCTGGCGGCGGCCGACCCGCAGGGCCGATACGATCGGATCGGCCCTGATCGACGAACCGTTTCGGACAGCGCACAATCGAAGGGCGTAATTGTCGTGACTGGAGTCGTTCTGTGAGCATTTTCGAAGTCGTCGTGCTTTTCGTCGCCGGCACTCTGGCCGGCACGATCAACGCGGTTGTCGGCTCCGGCTCCCTGATCACCTTTCCGGCGTTGTTGGCGCTCGGCTACCCGCCGGTGCTCGCCAATGTCACGAACAACGTCGGCATGGTTCCCGGCTCCGTCGCCAGCACCATCACCTACCGCCGCCTCCTGGCCGGGCAGTGGAAACATCTCAGCGTGATTGCCACGTTCTCGGCTGCGGGCGGTGTCGCGGGAGCTCTGCTGTTGCTGCAGCTGCCCGCCGAGGCGTTTCGGATGATCGTTCCGGCGCTCATCGTGATCGCCCTCCTCCTCGTGGTCTTCGGCCCCATCGTCAAAAGCTGGTCGGCCGCGCACGCCAACCGACCCAATCAACCGGAGAAAAAGGCGCCGCTGTTCACCGCGGCGGCACTGACCGGCGTCTACGGCGGATACTTCGGCGCCGCCCAGGGCGTGCTGTTGTTGGGCTTTCTTCCGCTGCTCATTAAGGGCGGACTCCAACGGGCGAATGCCTACAAGAACGTGATGGCCGGCGCCGCCAACTTCTCGGCAGCACTCGTCTTCGTCGCCTTCAGCGAGGTGGCGTGGTGGGCCGCGCTGGTCATCGCCGTCGGCGCGTTTCTCGGCGGCACGCTCGGTGGACGGTATGGCCAGAAACTGCCGCAGAGTGTCTACCGGGTGTTCATCGTTATCGTCGGTGTCGCGGCGCTCAGCTACTTCGTCGTGACCGGGTAGAGGCGACCGAACCAGCGGCATGACCACGGGCGACGCGCTGCCGGTCGGTGCTCGCGCTCAGAGTTGGAACTGCACGACTCGGCCGGAGTCCCACGGCGTCGCCCAACCCAGCTCGTCAAACAGCCGAGACAGCACCAGAGCGGTAAATCCCCAGATGAGTCGGCCGTCGACCGTGAACGCCGGCATGCGGAGGGTGCGGATGCCGACGGCGTGCTCAGTGTGCGCACGGTTGGCCGGGTCGAGCAGGTCGGCGACCGGAATGCGGAACACCTCGACAGTCTCCTCATGGTCGACGGCCGCGACCTCCGACGGATGCGTCCACCACGCCAGCACCGGTGTGACGAGGTGATTGCTCACGGCCAGCGGAAGCTCGGCCAGCGTGCCGAGCATTTCAAGACCGTCGGGGTCGAGCCCTGTCTCCTCGACCGCTTCCCGGAGCGCGGCGGCCGTGGGATCGACATCCGTTTCCTCGAGGCGGCCGCCCGGGAAGGCGATCTGTCCCGGGTGGCTGCCGAGTGTCGCCGCGCGGCGGAGCAGCAGCACGTCGAGGTCGCGTGGCACCGGGGACACCGCCGATTCCTCGGCAGGTTTTGTCGCCACATCCGCAGGGTGCGGAGTAGCCGCTGGCACCGAATCGAGCACCCCGAACAGGATCAGGACCGCGGCGCGGCGCGCGTGGGCGACGTCGGGCAGGACGCGAGACACGTCGGCGTTCCAATCGATTCCGCGTTCGCAGAGCGCCTGAAGCTCGGCGCGAGGTCCATCGGTCAGCGAGTGCATCTGCTCAGCCTACGAAGGATGCCGGAGAATCGTCGCGTTCCCGGTCTTCTTCACTGCCTGGTAATTCAGACGCGCGTGCACGCCGACGCAAGGCGATGGTTGCAACGACGGCACCAGCGACAACGAGTGCGCCGATCATGACTACGACGTTCGGGATGCTTCCGCCCAGATCCACGACCCAGGACTCGAGGGCGAAGACGGCGCTGGTCGACACGATGCCGCCGAACCCTTCAGCGCCCACGAGGAGAAGGAACACACCGAGGGTCAGCGAGAGCAGCCCCGAGACGATGGCGTGCCAGCTGTTCGTCCAGCGACCGATGCGCAACATTCGGGGCCGAACCCACGCTCGGCGATTCCGCTGGATTCTCTTCCAGACGAGGGCAAGAACGAGCAGCGGCACGGTCATCCCGAGCGCGTAGATCGCAAGCAGGATGCCGCCATAGGTCGGGTTCGCCCCGACCGCTGCCATCGTCAGTACGGAGCCGAGGATGGGACCCGTACACACGCCGGCGACGCCGTAGGCGGCACCAAGCACGTAGACAGTGACGGTGCTCCCCGTGTCGGCCGGGTCGCGGCGACCCACTGCCGGTAGCGAGATGCCGAGCATCTGAACAAGACCAAGCACAATCACCAACACCGCAGCAACGGATATCAATTCGCTTTGATAGCGCAGCAGGAAGGCCCCGATCGTGCCGGCAAGGATGCCGAGAGGGACCAGGGTTGTTACGAGGCCGAGGTAGAAAACGCCGGTGCGGCCCACCAGCGTCGCCGGGTTGGTGAAGGCATAGGCGAAGAAGGCTGGGAGCAGCATCACTGAACAGGGGCTGAGTAGGCTCAAGACCCCACCGAGAAGCGCCCCGAGGTAACCGATATCCATCAGTGGCCCACAGCAGCCAGCTCCTGCGCGATGACCTCGCGGAACACCCCAAGCGGCTGCGCTCCGCGCACGGCGGTATTTCCGACGACAAATGTGGGAGTGCTGGCCACCCCGATCCTCGTCGACTCCTGCGCCTCGCGCGCGACCCTCTGTGCGTGGGCCGGGTCGTCGAGGGCATCCGTGAAGGCCTTGACATCGAGTTCGGGGATCGAGGAGGCGATCGCGAGCAGGGCCTCACTGTCCCAGTTCGTCTTGCTGGTTGGCGAGGTCGCGAAGAGGGCGGCGTTGTACTCCCAGAACAACCCCTGCGCACCCGCGGCATGAGCGGCGATCGCGGCATCCGGCGAAGTTGCGCCGAGCACCGGCGCGTCGCGCCACTCAATGCGCACGAGCCCCGACTCGACATAGTCGGTCAGCACCGTCGGCAGCACCTCGTTGGTGAAGACCGCACAGTAGGCGCATCGGAAGTCGGCATACTCAATGATGACGAGAGGCGCGTCGACCGCACCCTTCGCCGCGGTGTCGGCCGGGTCACGGCGGGCGAGCTGGGAGAGTTGCGGTGCCGCAGACTCGCCGGCCCCGGGTTCTGGCTCCGCCGCGGATGCGCTCGCGGAAGGCGACACCACGGTGCCCGCTTCGGGCTGATTCTGTGCCACAGCGCCGACAATTCCCACCGCGAGGACGACAACGCCACCGATGATCCATGCGGCTGGGCGGCGGAGCCTCCGCCGGGCGCCTCCGCTCATTCTCGCTGCGGATGTTCCTGCGGGTTGTGTTGCCAAAGCTGTGACGCCTCCGGTATCGAGATTCGGGTGATGAGGCGTAGTGAACGACCCCCCTGTACGACGCTACACGAGTGGATGCCTCCGACTCTCGTCGGCCTGATCACTCCTGTCGCGCTGGTTGTCCCGAACTCGCGGAATCAGGTTCGACTCCGGCTAATCTTCCGAATATGGATGCCACAGTGAGCGACGGGAGCACCCCGAGGCGGGTCAGGCACCCGCTTGTCGGATTGGCCGTCGTGGGCGTGAGCCTCACTGTCTGGTGGCCCGCGTTCACGCTCGGCGCGTGGGGGCAACTCTTCTTCGACCAGGTGCTCACCGTCTGGGTGGCGGCAACCGCGACATTTGTGGTCGTCGCGTTCCAGCCCCGACCGTCACCCCACCGTATCCGTCGCCTGATCGCGCTGGCCATTCCGAGCGTCTGGCTCGCGCTCTCCTTCGCCGGGCGCCCCGGTGGCGGTCCGATCCTCGTCGGTATCGACGCGCTCGCCTTCGTCATCGCGATCGCCGGAGTCCCGTTCACCAGCTGGGTTCTGGCCCGCATCTTCTGGCCCGATTTCGGCGACGGCATCCCCCGCCGAATTGTCGCCCTCGGTCTGGCCGTGATCGCACTGATGGTCGTGGCCAGTTTCGTGCTGGGAACCCAGCAAGCTCGTTTTCTGACCTGCCAGGATTTTGCGCTCAGCGGAAATTCAAACCCACCCGGATGCGTGGATGCGACCACCGGCCGCTGACTTCACTGGCTTCGAAGCGGCAGTGGAATCCACGTGTCGGGGGGTGCGACTTCGCCCCGGCAGACGATCGACAATCGCGGGAGAAAGTGCGCCCACCCCTCAATGTGGCCGGCGACCCGGAGGTCGGGCAAGCCACTGTGCAGGAGGTCGACCCGGGTACCTGAGTCGGTGGGTATGAGGGTGAAACTCACCTGGGATGCGCCGGGAGGCAGATCCTCGCTTCCGGCGACGCCCCAGGACACGACGACTCGGTGCGGCCGATCGACCTCCAGAAAGGTGCCACGAATCGGGGAGCCGGCGACGTCGACCTCGAAGACGCCTCCGGCACGCGCGTCGAGTACCGCGTGCTCCCCCATCCACAGGGTGAGTCCTTCCGCCGTCACGAGATACTCGAACACCACCTCCGGACTGGCAGGGATCTCAATCGACGATGCATGTTCAGCCATTGGCTCGATCCCGTCCTGCTTCGACGGCCGTTTGAAGCGCTGCAAGCTTGCCTGGCCAGAAGCCGTCGAGATACGACCGCACTGCCCCGAACCCGTCATCATTCACCAGGAACAAATGCCGGGTTCCCGCCCGAGTTTCGACGACCAACCCGGCGCTTCGGAGCACGCCGAGATGGTGGGATGTCGTTTGCTGCGAGAGGCCGACGCCCCCGGCGATTTCACCGACTGACCGCGGACTCGACTGAATCTCCGTGAGGATCGCGCGCCGGTTTGCATCGGCGAGCGCCCGCAATGCCTGGTCGAGCATCGATGCCGACATCGCTGTCACCTCCGCAATCTAGGTTGCTTCCGTTATACCACCAATAACCCCTTGTACAAGTGGTCATTTGTGGTCTAGGTTGGCGGCAAGATTCCAGGGAGATTCCAGGGAGAACGCATCATGACCAGTACATCAGGCATCAGCACACCCGACACCAGCCCTGTCGCGGCATCCGTCGCCCGCCGCTACATCGAAGCGGTGAGCGCACACGACCTCGCCCCGCTCGATCAGCTTCTCGACGAGGCGTTGGCCGCCCGTTTTGCCGGTGCAACCCTCGACAAATCCGCGTGGATCGGAGCGCTCGGCCGGCTGCTTCCCGCGCTCGTGCGCAATGACATCCGCGAGGTCTTCAGTGCCGGCGACCGCGCCTGTGTCGTCTACGACTTCGTCACGGACACCGAGGCCGGCGCCGTACGCTGCATCGAGCTACTGTCTGTCACCGACGGGCGGATTCGCGAGATTGAACTCGTTCTGGATCGCGTCGCATTCGCACCGGTGAATCAGGCACTCGCCGAGCGCGCCGCGCTCCGGCGTTGACCGCACTCACGGTCGATTCGCCGCGGGCTCGCTCGGCGGAGTCTCCGTCTCAGTCGTGACAACCTCGCTCAGCCGGCTCGACATCGCACCGCTATTGCGTAGAAACAGGATGATCCATCCGAAGACGAGCAAGAACGCGACAAGCTCGACCGCGGTCAGGTTGTAGTAACCGGTGATGAAAAACACCGCAAGCACCACGATCACTCCGACGAAAATGTAGCCGAGCAGCACAAAGACGCGCGGCATTGCGGGAATCCAGCGGCGGAGGCTGAGCACCATTGTCACGAAAATGATCGCCATCCCGCTTGCCGAGACATTGTGGGCCGTGAGGAACTTGTCGACCGGGAAGAGGCCGACACAGGCCAGAAGGATGCCCATCACGACCAACGCGAGCCGCACGAGATTCCGTCCGCGCAATTCTCGTTCGTTCGCAACGGGGATCGCGGCCGTCGCGTAGTGGGCGATGGTCGTCACGATGACGCCGGCGATGATCAGGGTGACGTTGAAGGTGAGCGACGAGACATCGTCGGAGATTCCCAGGGTGCTCAGATTCTTCTGCCACCAGTACGGGTCGGTGGCGCTCAACATGCTTGCGAAGGTACCGACGACGAGGAATGCGGCGAGGATCAGAGAGAAGAGCATCGGGGTGAGGCGCACCGCCGAGAGCACGACGATGTATGCCGTGACGGCAATGGCCGCTCCGGCCAGCACCGCCGCCGCGAGCGAATACACGACGGCACCGGTGAAACTCTTCTCAAGCAGGTTCGCGATGCCCAGCCAGCCGAGCAGTGCGATGATCGCGTGGGCGAGTGCCAGTGCGGCGACGTCGAACCAGTGCAGGCGCACACCCGGCATATCAAGCCGGTTCCAGACTCCGCGACCGTCGTTCCCACGCGAATTCATGATTATTCGCGCCAGTGCGAACACCACAATCGCGGCAATTGCCGAGCCCAGCGCCACGAACTGCCCGATCGAACCCGGGCCGGAGATCGGCAGGTCACCGCTCCCCCAGAACCACAGCGCGGCCACGATGCCCGAAACGACGAAGACGATGGCGCCGACGACAAGCGCCGACGACTCGAGCGACTCCGAGCTCGCAACGGGCCGACGGAGCAACCGTCGGATCGGTGTTGATTGGCTCATCTGACCCTCGCTTTCCTGCGGCGCCTACTTATTCGCATCCGCATTTTGCTTCTTGCCGGCAATTTCAGTCGGGATGCCGCGGGAGAACACCAGAGATCCCACTGCGATCACGATGAGCCCGAAGAACCCCACACGCAGGGATCCGAGCTGGGACTCCTGGTAGATGACGGCAAGCGTTGCGGATTCCTCGGCGGAGAGTCCCGCCTCCCGCGCAAGCTCGTCGACGGTTGCGGCGGGCACGATCTCCACGCCGCCTGCTGTCGCCTCGTTCACAATTGATCGCGCTTCGGGTGAAACGTCGCTGTTGGCAACTCCAGTCGCGAACGACGTCGAGAGGGCGCCGATCAGGATGGACCCGATCAAGGCGGTTCCGAGCGAGGATCCCAAGTTCTGGAACACTCCCTGCAATCCACCGACCTCGCTCGATTCTTTCTCCGACACGCTCGACATGTTCACGTTGCCGAGCTGGGAGGCCAGGAGCCCGAGCGCGGTTCCGGCCAGGAACATTCCCGTGGCGAAGAGTCCACTCCGCAGATCGGGAGTCACCGACCAGAGCAGCAGGAACGCGCTGCCCACAAGAATGAGCTGACCGGTCCTCACGATGCGGCGCGGACCCCAAACCCGCGACAGGCCTGTTCCCACGATCGAGAAGAGGATGAGTGAAATGGAGAGCGGGAAGATCTTGATGCCGGTCTGCAGGGCGTCCAGCCCCAGGGTCATCTGCAGATAGACGGGCACCATGAAGAAGAGCCCGGCGGTGACCGCGTACTGGGCCCCGAGCACGCTCAGGCCACTGCGCAATTGCCGGATTGAGAACTTTTCGACGTGCAACAGTGGCGGGCGGCCGATGGCGACGAGGCGCTGCTGCCGTCGGACGAAGAGGTAGACCAGCACAGCGCCGAGAACAATCAGCCAGGCGGTGAGGGAGATGCCCAGCGGCGCGATCGGTGCTCCCGCGACCTCGGGCGACTGCAGCGGGATGACCCATCCCCAGGTCTTGCTCTGCAGCATCCCGAACACGATGAGCACCAGTCCCGCTGCCGAGAGCAGGACGCTCAACACATCGATGCGCACGGACTGTCGCGGGGTGGGGTCGTTGATCACGCGGGCGAAGAGCACCACCACGGCCATGATCACGACCTCGGCGACGAAGACATAGCGCCAACTGAAGTAGGTGGTGACGAAGCCGCCGATCAGCGGGCCGGCGGCGACCGCGGCACCGGAGACTGCTCCGATTGTCGCGAAAGCCGTGATGCGGGCGCGCCCTTGATAATTGTCGGCGACCAGAGCGGCGATGGCGGGGATGACCAGGACCGCTCCCAGCCCCTCGATAATCGACCAACCGAGGAACAGCAGTTGCACGTTCGGGCTGAAAGCGGTGATCAGCGATCCCAGCGCATAGATGCAGGAGCCGATCACGAAGGCCCGACGACGCCCCCACACGTCGCCGAGCTTCGCGCCGAGCAGCATCATCGACGCCATGGTGAGTGTGTAAAACGTGATCGCCGCCTGCATCGCTGCGACGGTGGTGTCCAGATCGGCGACCACGGTGGAGATCGAAACGTTCATCACGGTGCCGTCGAGCACCATCACGAACTGAGCACAGGCCAAGATGATGACGACAGACCACTTTTTCATGACCTGTGCCCCCCTTCGCCCCGGACTACCCCTCGTCTGAGCGAAGCTCGCGGCCGTGTGCGGTGAGTGCGTAGATGATCAACACGTCCATTCCGATGACGATGATGGCCCACCACGGCTGGGCCGGAATGAGCATCATTTGGACGACAGCGCTCAGGACCGCGAGGATGATGGCAACCACCCGCGCCCAGGTCGCCCCGGTGAACAGCGCCAATGCCGTGAGAATGAGCAGGATGCCGATGATGAGGTTCCACCATCCCCAGCCGGCGACGTCAAAGAGGTAGAGCGAGCCCTCGGTGGCGACGTAGTACGTGTTAGGTCCGATCAGGGCGACGAGGCCCTGGATTCCGCTGAAGATTCCACTGACGAGAATGATGACGCCCGCGAACCGAGCCCAGCCGACCCATCCGGTTTCTTTGACAGTACTCATTTTTCGACCACCTATTCGTTGAAGAGCGAAATGCTCTGCTGTCGACCTCTCGGCCTCGTTGCACTGGTGGAGCTATTACTGAGGGTCATTATGCTCGCGCTCGTCGTCGCCGGTCAATATTTTTGCCTGACGGGTCGGCCCGGGCGCCATGGCTCGTGCTGGCGAGTACTGGCTAGTGCTCGAGACCGACAGCTGTCGTGTGCATGTGGGCGCGTTCACCGTCGTGGTCGAAGATCGTGAGAATCTCTACCGGGCCGTCGTGTGCACCGATGACGTGAGGCACCATCGTCGAGAACTCGGCGGCGTCGCCCTCGCCCACCAAGACGACCCGGTCACCCAGCTGCAAGCTGACGGTTCCGGAGAGCACCGTGAACCATTCGCGGCCCGGGTGCACTTGCACATGCTCTGTTCCGGCCGGCCGTTCGGGCGTGATGCGCATCTTCGCGACCGTCATTCCGCGCGACGACGGCTCGCGCGACAGCAACCATGTCGTCAGCCCGGGAGCGTGTTGTGGTTCTGGTCTGATGATCACGTCGTCGTCATCGATGGGCTCGACCAGTTGATCGAGCGTCGTATCGAGCGCCCGGGCGATGAGCACCAGCTGGTCGAGAGCGATTCTGCGGTGGCCCGTTTCGATGCGGCTCAGCGTCGACGGGCTGAGAAAGCACCGTGCGGCGAGAGTGTCGAGTGACCACCCCCGTGCCAGGCGCAGTCCACGGATGCGTTTCCGCACCACGGATTCCAATTCAATGTCTTGCGGCATACGCAAGAGTGTATGCGCCGAGCGCACAGCGAGGTTAGCGTGGAGGCATGGCAGCTACAGCTCAACACCCTCCGCACGGTCAGGATCAGCACGGTCAGGATCAGCACGGTCAAGCCCAGCACGGTCAAGCCCAGAACCGGCGCAGTCACGGTGCCAGTCGGAGTGCCGAGCACGTGCACGGTACCGAGCACAGCCACGGTGACGAGCACAGCCACATCGACGAGCAGGGCCTGGCCGACATGCTCGATCTCGACGCCGAAGTTCTCGCATCCCAGCTGGCGGAGGTGATCGACTGGGCGGGGCAACTCGCCAGTGGCACTCCCGGAAGAATCGCCGATGTCGGAGCGGGTACCGGAACCGGGAGTTTTGCACTCGCCCGGCGCTTTACCGAGGCGGAGATCGTCGCCCTCGACGTGTCGCCGGGCATGCTCGAGCGTCTCGTCGCGTCATCGATCGAGCAGGGGCTGGCCGAACGAATGAGCATGGTCCAGGCCGATCTCGACGCCGCCTGGCCCGAGGCGGGCCGGTTCGATCTCGTCTGGGCCGCTTCGTCATTGCACCACTTCGCCGAGGTGGATCGGGTGCTTCGCGACATCCTGACCGCTCTGAACCCCGGCGGCCTCTTCGTGGCCGTGGAGATGGATGGGTTTCCCCGCGTGCTCCCCGACGACCTGGGGTTCGGACGTCCCGGCCTCGAGACGCGCCTGCACGACGTCATCTCTCGCCGCGGCTGGAACGCGCACCCCGACTGGCAGGTGAACCTAAAAGCAGCAGGCTTCGAGATGGTTGAACAGCGCGTTTTCACCGCCGATCTGAACCCGGCGCCGCCGATCACTGGTCGCTATGCCCACGCGTTTCTCAGCCGAGTGCGCGCGGGCCTGACCGACGAACTGGCCGCCGACGATCTGGCTGCACTCGATCGCCTTCTGGTGGTTGACGGGCCGGACAGCGTTCTGCAGCGCGGTGACTTGACGGTGCGAAGTAGCCGTACCGCGTGGGCGGCGCGCCGAGCTACTGAGCGCCCAGCGGCCTGAGCACGATCAGTCGACCGCCGATCACCCACTCCGTCACCGCAATCACCCCCGACGCAGTGACGGCGATGCCGTGAGGGCTTCGAAACATCCCGGCCGGCATCGGAGTTCTCTCGACGACATCCCCCGCGAGCGTGTTCGGCCAACCGACTTCTGTCGACGGGGCGCCATCACCGAGCCGCGCCACCACGCGGTCGTCGGGGTCGAATGCGACGATGGCGCCGAACAGCTCGGTAACCCAGAGCAGATTCCCGTCGATGGCGAACCCGGAAGGACTCGACAGCTCTCCCAGCCCGATCGTGCGGAGAAAGCGGCCATCCAGGTCGAGGGCGACGATGCGCTTGTTGCCCCGATCGGCGACCAGCAGCTCAGGACTGTCCCGGCGCGTGTCGACGATGATCGCGTGGGGAGAATCGAAGGCAGTGCCGCTGTCGTTGCCGTCGTCGCTCCAGACCACCTCGCCGTCACGGGAAAAACAGTGAACGTAGCTGGTGCCATAACCGTCGGCGACCCAGACGCGACCGCCGTCCTCCGCCGGCTCACTGGTGACATCCGTCGGCCGCCAGCCTCGGAGCCATTCCGGGAGCTTGGCGGCCTCGAGCGTCTGGAGGATGCTCCCCTCGGCACTCACACGCAGCACCTGTCCCGGCCGATCGATCTCACGGCGCTCACCGCCGTCGCGTGTTCCGTATTTCTCGCCGTGGTCGGCCACCCAGATCGAATAGTCTCCGTCGAACGCGTCAACGCTCATCCCATGGCACTCCGTGACGCCGAGCATCACACCGCGACGTGCATCCGTGTCGGTCACGTACACGAATGCCTGCCCATCGGGAGATGCCGCGATGAAACCGTCGCCCGAGGCGTCGACGACGACCCCGTGATGACCCCAGTCGTTGGTCGGCACCGCGCTGGTCGCATGTTCGCTCCATAGGTAGGCACGCCCCGCCAACTCGATCGTCGGTGTCGACGTGGCGACCTCCGATGTCCAGGTCTTCGTCATTGCTGTCCAAACTGTCGGGGTTGTTCGATGTTCGCCGGTCGACCAGCGGTCTACAGGCCGTCGTCCTCGTGCCAGTGCTCCTGCCAACGCCAGTCGATCGGCTCTGACGCACGCTGGTAGCGGATGTCGGTCGACAGCCGGATGCGACCACCCGGGTCGACGTTGTCGGTGCTGGCATGCACCACGTAGGAGGAATGCACCATGACGTCGCCCGCTTTGAAGTCGGTCAGCAGCCACCGCGCATCGTGCCTTTCCGCCAGCCCGGGCAGGTCCGCGGTCATTGACGCGGCCGGCCGGCGATTTCCGCGCTCCCGCTCATCGGCGAGCGCCCAGTGATGGCTTCCTTCGAGATAGGTCAGTCCGCCCATTTCTGGTGGGCAGTCCCCCAACGGAATCCACATCGAGAGCACGCGTTCGCTTCCTTCACGGAGGTAGACGAGATCGTAGTGTGCTTGTGTGGCCGTGCCGATCCCGGTCTCGCCCGGCATCAAGTGACGGATGATCTTGCGTTTGTGAAGGTGCACGTCGTCGCCGAGAAACCACTCGAACCAGCCCTTTATTTTGGGGTGGGTCGTCAACGCTTCATAGCGCGCGCCTGGCACAATCTCGCTGAAGAGAACGTTGTGCACCGTCTCACGATCGGCGCGAGTCGTGGCGCCGATGCCGTCTGCCGGATCCGTTCCCGGGGCGATGATTCCGGTGTCGGCCAACGTGGTGAAATAGTAGCGGCGAAAGTCGTTGACGAGATCAGCCTCGAGCTGCTGCGGCAAGTAGAGGTAGCCGTCGCGGCGCAGTAGCTCCCAGAGGGCGTCCTTGTCGGCGCGGGCGGATTCCGGAACCGGTTCGAGCCGGCCGAGTCTCGCCTCAGAGTCATCGAGGGTGTATCCGTTGGAGGTAAGCATCCATCAAGGATCGGCGAGTCTTGGACTATGCGCCATAGATTATCCGGTGCGATCATTGGACTTTTCGGCGGCGCCGCCTGAACCTTGGACAATTCGCCCGCTGGTGAAGCTGCACGTCGGCAGCGTCGCGGCTACAGCTTGTCGAGCTCGGTATGAATGGATCGCGCCTGCTGCAGACGGAACACCGTTGGCGCGACGCCGACTCGACGGGTGAACAGTCGCGAGAAGTAGGCCGGATCGTCGTAGCCGACGCGCTCGGCAATCACACCGATGTCGAGCCCCGTCTCGGCCAACAACGCCTGAGCCTTTGCAATCCGCACCTCGATCACGAAGTCGCCCAGTGTGCGCCCGGTGGCGGCCTTGACTCTCGCGCTCAGCACACCCACCGACATCCCGACCTGGCGTGCCCGGTCGGCGACATCCAGTCGGCGCGCGGCATCCTGAGCCAACTGGTTCAGATAGGGGGGAAGATCGGTCGCTTCGTCGCTCGCATCGACTGCATCGACGATGGCGAGCAGGAGGCGTTGGGTGGCGAGTGAAGCCGCCAATTCTGACCGTGCCCCCACCGTCGCCAGGGATGCCCGCAGCTCAGCGAAAAGCAGTTCGGCGCCGTCAATCGGCCGCTCCAGGGATAGCACCGGGTGGGTGCGGTTGCCCACTCCCAGTTCTTCAAACGCGGCGAAAGACTCCCCGGCGAACAATATCCAGTGCTCGTTCCAGCCTTCTCGGTCAGGACCGTAGCCGTGTTCGACGCCCGGGAAGAGCCAGACCACGGCAGGAGCCTGAATAGGGACGCTCGGTGCGCCAAGTGCGGACGTGTAGGTGCCGCTCCCCTCGGAGACGTAGACGAGTCCGCGCGTCGGGAGTTTTCTCTGCCGGAATGGAGGAGAGAATCCCGCTTGCTCCCCCGCGCCATGACAGGCGATCAGAAACTGCCGCACGGCGTTGCGAGGTGTCGCATACAGCGACCACGGTTCAATGATGTCCACTGCGACTGATCCTAGCGAAGCGTGCTGCCCGTAAATCCCAGGGTCCGCGCAGTAGTTAGCTGGGCGGGTCCGAAATCAGGAGTGGAGGTGTGTCGCGGTGGTGGAGAGCAGACTGCTCCGCGGGCGGGACTCCGCCGACACACCTCCGCTCCTCACTTTGAGGTCGGGATCAGACCGAACTGGGCGAGTGGGTGGAGAGGGTGGCGAGGGCGAGAGGGTGGAGAGTGGCCGGCGCAGGCCTCACCACTCCGGCGGGTCAGACCCCAGACTGCGCGCCGGAATCGGCGCAGATGCCAGCATGCCCTCGACGTGAAGGGGCACCACGAGACGCCGAGCCGGTCCCCATTCGGTCTGCTCGATCTCAGGAGCGACGTCATCCGAGCGCTCGGGATCGATCGCCTCCTGCACCCCGACGATTCCGTAACCGGTGAGCAGATGCGCGGTGCGCGCCAACGACAGCGAGGCCCGGCTACCCGTTTCCGAGCGGAGCCGCTGGGTGATCCCGCGAACCGCCGCCGCGGCCATCAGGTAGCCGGTGGCATGGTCGAGTGCCTGCACCGGCAGCGGGGTGGGCTTGTCACGGTGCAGCTCGCGCATCCCGGCGTCCGCGATCCCGGCGCTCATCTGCACCAGGCTGTCGAAGCCGCGCCGGGTCGTCCACTCACTGGACCAGCCGTACGCATCAAGACTGACCTCGATCAGGCCGGGGCGGGCGGCGAGCCGGGTGGCGACATCGAGGCCGACACTGTCAAGGGCGCCCGGCCGATAGCCGTGCACCAACACATCGCAGTCGGCCAGAAGCGCCAGCAGCCGGTGGCGATCATCCGCGCTCTGCAGATCGAGGCGTGCGGAGCGTTTGCCGAGCATGACATCGGGAATGACGCCGGGCTCCTCCCACCACGGCGGGTCGATGCGCAGGACATCGGCGCCGAATAGGGCGAGAAAGCGGGTGGCGATCGGCCCGGCCAACACACGAGTCAGATCAAGCACCCGGATGCCGGCCAACGGGCGAGAAGCATCGAACGGCGCGCGGGGCGACGCCGACCCCCAGCCGGCGCCGGCAGAGTCGCTGTCTCCAGAGCCGGTGTCTGACCAAGCGATGAGCGGTTCGGCCGCGACCCGACGGCCGACCTCACTCTGCTGCCATTCGGACAGTGTCTGCAGGGAAGCTGCGCAGCCACCGGCAGTGACCACCGCAGATTCCAGGGCATCCTTCGTCCACCGGGCCACCGCATCCGCCACCTTCTCGCGCTCGGCGGGCACCCCGAGCACACGGAGGGCAGCGGCTCGGTGCGCCGGTGCATTGGTGTGCAGCCGAATCCAACCGTCGACGGTTCGATAGTCACCGGCGATCGCATCCCACGGCGGCGGCGGTTGCCACCCGTCGGGCCGAATCGACGAGGCGAACCACATCGAGGCCAACCGTCGATCGACCGTGACGGCCGGGCGGGTTCCCGTTGCGGCAGCGACGAGGTCGCTGAGAGCGAGACCGGCAGCGCCGATCGACGCGGTCGCCAGCTCGGTGACCGCAAACACGGAGGGCAGGCTTCCGCGACCCGTCACCGTGACATCCGGTGCCCGACGACCGGATGCCGGACCACCGGACGCGGGAGCCGACACCGGATCGGGCTCCGACGCGAGAATCTGGTCCAGCATGCCCGCGATGATCGCGCCGGAGTCGGCTGGACCCCCGACCGGAGGATCGATGGTGACCATGGAGAACCTGCTTTCTTCGCCGGCGGTGCTGTGCGCTGAGCTCGGACGCGCTGAGCTCAGGCGAGCTGTTTGCGGGGCATCACGACTTCCTTGATGATCAAGATAATCCCGGCGGAGATCGGGATGGCGACCAGCGCGCCGGCCAGGCCGAACAGGGTGGATCCGGCGAGTGCCGAGATGAGCACGACCGAGCCGGGGATTTGGACCGCCTTGCCCATCACCTTCGGGGTGAGAATATATGCCTCCACCTGCATGTAGATGAGCATGAAGATCAGAACGACGATCCCGGACGTCGGCGAGTGGATGAACGCAAGAATCGTCATCGCAATGGTGGTGAGCACCGTTCCAATCAGCGGGATGAGCGTGATGAAGAAGGCAGCGATGCCGATCAAGAATGCTCCGGGAACCCCCGTGACCACCAGCAGAATGACGCTGTAGACCGCGTTGAAGAACGCGAGGATGACCATGCCGCTGAGATAGCTTCCGAAATTCTTGAGGATGCGTTCGGAGTAGTTCATGAACGACTCCCGGTGGGAGGCGGCGACGAGCCGGTAGGCCGCCGCCTTGGTCGAGTCATAGCTCACGATGAAGTAGATGGTCAGGATGGCGATGAAGAAGCCGGACGTGATGGCGTTGACCACCGACAGTCCAAAACCAAGAAGACCGGATCCGACCGCTGCCCAGACCGTCGGGTCGGTGATCTCCGTGGAGACCCACGTCACGAGTGTGTTCAACGCCCCGTTGCTCGCCTCATTGACCTGGTCGAACCAGCCCTGGTCTTTCATTGCCGCGACTTCCTGCGGAATGGTCGTCGCGAAGTAGCTGATCTGATTCACCACGACCGGCAGCACCACCCAGATGATGGTGACGAGCACGGCGACGATGAGCAGGATGACGGTGACGATGGCCCATCCCCGCGAGAACTTGCGGCGTTCGAACCAGCGCACCAGCGGGTCAAGGCCGACCGTTGCGAAGGCAGCGAAGAAGACCGTGAAGAGCAAGGAGCTCAGCCCGTACAACGCGAGGCCGGTCGCCACCGCACCGATAGCGCCGAGCGTGAAGATGTATCCCGATGCAAACGGACCCCGACGCGCTGGAGGCGGCGGAGTTGCGGGGGCCGTCGTAGTGGCGACGTCAACGACATCGGCGACCGGAACTCGCTTCGTTGAACGCATATGCCCCACTCTCGGACTCCCGAGAGTCCTGTTCGAAATACCGAGTCGCGCTCGTGGCCCGATCACCACAATCATTGCGCGAATCGTCTGCTCTACGTCACCACGACGCGCACCCCGAGGCTCCGCTCCTTGCGAGATGGATAGGCTGGTCTCGTGAACATCTCTTCAATCGCGACGCCCACCGGGTGCTGGGAGGTCGTCGGCGGCTCGTCCTCCGGCCTCAGTCCGTCGTTCTGATCTGCCCTCGCCGTTTCGGTGAGACCCGGCACAGCCGTCGCTGTCGTTTTGACCGCCGAGCCGGCGTGCTGTTGTGAACGAGGAATCCCGTGGCGCCAGCGACCCCGGGTTGAACGATTGGAGAATCACCATGCTTGCACTCGACGAAAAGACCATCCGGGCGTCATTCGTCAACGCCTCTCGAAAAGAGGTCAGCGATCTCAGTTTGCCGGCTGATTTCGCGCAGCTCGACTGGAACAAAATCGACTATCTCGGCTGGTGCGACCCCAAGTATGCCCGCCGCGCCTACATCGTCGTTCCCGTCGACGATCAGCTGGTCGGCATCCTTCTGAAACAGGCGGAGGGCTCAGCTCGCTCACGCCCGCAATGCTCCTGGTGCGAAGACGTGCACCTTCCCAACGATGTCGTGCTCTACACCGCGCGCCGCGGCGGGGCCGCCGGACGCAACGGAAACACCGTCGGAACTCTCATCTGCGCTGAGTTCGAGTGCTCGGCAAATGTGCGCAAGCCGCCGCGGATGGCGTACATCGGTTTCGACGTGGAAGCTGCGCGGGAGAAGCGCATCGCCACATTGCGCGAACGAGCAGAGTCGTTTGCGTCTGGGCTGCTGCACGACGTCTAGCGCAGGCTCAAGCCCAGCCGACGAGGCCCGACGCAGCACTCTGCAGCGGGCCTCGCCGGCTCATTCACTGTCTTCTGGCTACGCCGGAGTGGATCGAGTCGGTGTGCCGACGATCAGACGCGCGTCACGACAAACAATTGCCCCTGTTCAGGCTGGATCACCGGCATCACCACTCCGAGCGAGGCGAGCACGGCTCCGCTCAATTCCACACTCGGAGGTCCGTCGGCAAATGTGGCTTGCGAGTGATCCGAATAGCCGCCGGCCGCCGTGACCGGTCCCCACCACGGCGCCGGGCGCATGCTGTTCGGGATGCCCCCGAGCAGCACCGGTTCGACGCGATAGCGGCTCTCGGCTTCGAGCCCCGGCAGGCGAACCCGACCGGGGCTCGAAACGACGGCACGGGCCATCGAGACAAACGAATAGAGCGCCTGCGAACCGTCACTCGCGACGACGCCATGAACGACGAGGGTGTCGTCGGGGTGGTCAAGCCGCACCAATTCACCGTTGTGGAGAACGTCCCGGTACTGCTTGTGCAGATTCACCCAGGCCGTGAGTTCGGCGAGTTCCGCTGAGCTCGTGCCACGCAGGTCAAGCTCGACCCCGAGGTGCCCGAACACAGCGGTCAGGGCACGGAACGAGAGCGAGTGGGTGCGGCCTGTCGTGTGTGAGGTGGCCGAAGCGATGTGCGTGCCCATCAACTCGGGTGGCACAAGCTGGGTCGTCCACCGGTTCATCTGCTGGCGGTCGATCGGATCATTGTTGTCTGACACCCAGACCCGGTCGGTGCGGGCGAGCGCCCCCAGATCGACCCGGCCACCGCCCGACGAGCACGATTCGATTTCAAGACCCGGAAAACGGGCCTTGAGTTCGTCAACCAGCCGGTAGAACGCGAGGGTCTGCTCGTGTACCCCGGCTCGCCCCGTCGACCCGTTGCCTGCGTCGACGAGATCCCGGTTGTGATCCCACTTGATGTAGGCGATCTCATATTCCTCGAGGATCGCGCAGATGGCATCCCGAATGTGGGCATAGCACTCGGGGATGCCCAGGTTCAGAACCTGCTGGTGCCGGGACTCAGGCGGGAGTCGGTCGCCCGCGGACATGATCCACTCGGGATGCGCCCGGGCCAGATCGGAATCGGCGTTGATCATCTCCGGCTCGAACCAGAGCCCGAACTGCATGCCGAGAGCACGCACGTGGTCGACGATCGGGTGCAGCCCATTCGGCCATACCTCCGGTGAGACCGTCCAGTCGCCGAGCCCAGCCCGGTCGTTCCGGCGTCCGCCGAACCAGCCATCGTCGAGAACGAAACGCTCAACGCCGATCTCAGCCGCCTTGTCGGCGAGGTCACGCAGGATGTCTGCGTCATGGTCGAAATACACCGCTTCCCAGACATTGAGGGTGACGGGCCGCACCGACCGCGGGTAATCGGCGCGAGCCCGGAGGTGCCGGTGCATCCGTTTGGCCGACTCGTCGAGCCCGACGCCGTAGATGCCGTAGACCCAGGGGCTTTCATACCGCTCGCCGCGGGCGAGACGCACCTCGCCCGGCAACAGGAGTTCGCCGCCGCCGAGCAGTTGAACGCCGCTCTGCACCCGCTCGATCTGGTGCACGTGATTACCTGACCACCCTGTGTGGATGCCCCAGA
The DNA here is from genome assembly GCF_056395445.1 of Leifsonia sp. 10L418. Lineage (NCBI taxonomy): Bacteria > Bacillati > Actinomycetota > Actinomycetes > Micrococcales > Microbacteriaceae > Leifsonia > Leifsonia sp. 10L418. The sequence continues at coordinate 481,142 of NZ_JBFTJN010000003.1, forward strand.
CCTCACCCTGGGCGAACCCGAACCCGGCCACTCCCGCCGTGAGGATCATTGCGGCGTCCAGGCCGGTGCGGCCGCGACGGGACTCGCGCCGATGCGTGCCGACAGTGATCGCGCGGCGCTGCGGAGCCCGCTCACCGGCCCACCGTCCGGCGAAGTCGAGAGCCTCAGCAGCGATGGACGGGGTCGGCAGGGTGAGCAGCAGATCGTCGAGTTGGTAGATCTGTTCGCCGAGGTTCTCGATCACGGCCTGAACCTTGACGATGCCGGCCTCACTGAGTTCAACGGTAAGAGTCAGTGCCAGTTCGGCTGCGGCATCAGCGGCCGTCACGACGAGCGTTCCCGCGCCGGTGTTGACGACCTTTCGGCGGTTGGCGCTCTCCGCGGCGCCCAGGTGCACACCATCGAGTGCGACAGCGGTCGTCACCCACAGCGGCGACCAGGCGGTTCCTTCGCGGGAACCGCTCACGCCCGGGCGGCCGTCCCAGCCTCGAGAATGCTCGGGCAGAATCGACAACCGCACCGGGACATCCATCTCGCTGGCGGCGATCGGCAGGATGCCGGTGTCTCGCAACGCGGAGAACTCCGGCTCGCTCTGTGCTCCGATGTCTGCGCCCCAGTGCAGCACGGCGGGCAGGGCTCCGTCGCTGAGGTCGAGCACGAGCGCCACGTCTCCGGCGCACATCACGAGTCCAAGGTCGGGAGAAGTTGTCATAGTAAAGTTCCTTTTCATTCGTCTGCTCGACTAGTGTTTACGTCATCATGTTGATTGACTCGACGACCTCGCCCGGATATAGCGCGCCGCGGGCACGCGCATCGATCAACGATGTCGCAGTTCAAGCCGGTGTTTCTGCTCAAACCGTCTCGCGTGTCGCGAACGGCATGAACAATGTGCGACCGGCGACCCGAGAGCGTGTGCTCGCAGCCATGCAGTCGCTCAACTACCGCCCGAACAGCGCCGCTCGAAACCTGAAGGCCGGCCGCTTCCGCAGTATTGGGTTCGTCACCTTCAACCTCGCGACCTTCGGCAATGAGCGCACGCTCAGCGCTGTTGCCGAGGCATCCGAAGCCGCCGGATACACGACAACGCTGTTGCCCGTCGCCGATCCCACCCAGCTCGACGTCGCGGGAGCCTTCGGCCGCCTCGAGGAGCAGGCCGTCGACGGCATCATCTTGGTTATGTCGGCTGAAGTCGGCTCGCTTGACGAGATTTCGATGACCGTCGGGTTGCCGCTCGTCATCGTCGATTCCGACGCGCACCTGCCCTACACGGTCGTCGACACCGACCAGGAGCAGGGTGCGCGCCTTGCCCTGCAGCACCTCTTCGAACTCGGCCACCGCGAAATCGTTCACATCTCCGGTCCCGAGTCGTCCTACTCTGCCCGGCGCCGCGCCGAGGCGTACCGACACGCGATGATCGAGCACGAGCTCGCCGTGCTGCCGGTGCTCACCGGCGACTGGTCGGCCGCATCGGGCCTGGAACTGGGGCGAGCGATGCTCACCGGCGACCGCGTGCCGACCGCAGTCTTCGCAGCCAACGACCAGATGGCGCTCGGAGTCATGCACGCGATCCACGACCACGGACTCCGCGTTCCCGAAGACATCAGTGTGATCGGATTCGACGACGTCGACGGCGCCGCCGAGTTCTGGCCGGCGCTCACCACCGTTCACCAGAACCTCGACGAGGTCGGCCGCCAGGCCGCAACTTTGCTGCTCGCCCTCATCGACGGCGAGCCCGACGACAAGCAGAAGATCCTCGTGCAGACCAGGCTCGTCGTGCGTGACAGCACCGGGCAGGTGCGCGCCGACTGAACGCTGCTGGATTGAGGACAGCCGAGCTCCGTTCAGCTCGGCTGAGGACGGCCCCGCTGAGCGCAGCTCGATCGAGGCCACCGGGCGCATCCCCGGGGGCCGGATAGACCGGTGTTCCATGTCGTCAGGCCTCGGCGGATCCGAGGTTCGGGCGGGCCACGAAACGCACGGTGGCGGATGCGGCCCCCGCGGTCTCGAAGACGACGATCTCGTTGGCCCCCTGTCGCAGCACCGGTGCGGGTACGAAGAGTGTGCGCTGCGGTCCGCGGCTCCAGTAGCGACCGAGGTTGAACCCGTTCAGCCACACCACGCCCTTGCCCCAGCCGTGCGTGTCGAGGTGCAGATCGTGAGTCTCGCCGAGTGTGAACGTGCCGCGCGCGAACGCCGGCCCGCTCAGCGGCCCAGGGACGTCGGAAGCTGAGGCCTCGAGGGCTGCTCGGATCGCGGGATTGAGGCTTCCGCCGTCTTCGAGTGCGACCGAGCCCGCCGTCCAGTCGGTGAGCGGTTCGCCGTCCAGGGTCACCGGACCAATGAGGCCCTTGGCCTCGCCGATGCGCGGGCCGTAATTCACGCCGCCCATGAACTCCACCAACAGCGTGAGTTCCCCCTGCGCCTGGGGCGGGAGCGGAATCATCCGATCATGGTGGTCGCGGTTGAGGATGCCGACGGGGCTGCCGTCGAGGAACAGCTGCGCTCGGTCGCGCACCTCGGCGAAGGCGAGCAGGCCTCCGTGCGCGAGCTGGGTGGAGTAGAGCGCAAAACCGCGGGACGAGCCGAGCTGGCGTGCATCCGGAAGCTGTTCGAAACTCGAGCCCGCCACAATCGGCATGCTGCCAAGCGGTGCGCTGCGGTCGAGCGACACGGTGAAGGCGGGAGCGTCGACCCGCTCGGCAGGTCGTTCGTCCGGAACGTGGCCGTACTTCGCGAGCACATCGCGGAACCGCCAGTACTTCTCGGTGGGCGTGCCATCCTCAGCAAGAGGGGCGTCATAGTCATACGACGTGATATTCGGCCGATAGGTGCCCTTGTCATCGGCACCCGAGGTGAATCCGAAGTTCGTGCCGCCGTGGAACATGTAGATGTTCACGGAGGCCCCGGCTGCCAGCAGCTCATCGAGCTCGCGCGCTGAATCTGCAGCGGAAGTGGTGCGGTGCGGCGCCCCCCAGGCGTCGAACCAGCCGCACCAGAATTCGGAACACATGAGCGGTCCCGTCGGCTGGTGCCGGCGCAGTGTGGCGAGCCGTTCGGTTGCCCGGGACCCGAACGATCCGGTCCTGTGCAATTCGTCGAGGCTGCCGTGCGACAGCATCGCGTCGGTCGGCTGGTCGACAGTGGTCAGGGGCACTTCGATACCCTGTTCTCTGGTCAGGGATGTCAGCGCGCGCAGGTAGTCGGAGTCGGAACCGTAAGCGCCGTACTCGTTTTCAATCTGCACGAGGATGACCGGGCCTCCGTGCTGAACCTGCCGCGGCACGACGATCTCGTACACGGCCCGAAGATATTCGGACACCGCCTCGAGATAGAGCGGGTCGCTGGTTCGAATCGTCATCGCCGGATCACTGGTGAGCCAACCGGGCAGGCCCCCGTCGGTCCATTCGGCGCAGATGTACGGGCCGGGCCGCACGATGGCGTGCATCCCCTCGGCGTGAACAAGCTCGAGGAACCGGGCGAGGTCGAGCTGTCCGTCGGTGCGGAACTCGCCGCGGGAGGGTGAGTGCTCGTTCCACGGCACGTACGTCTCGATGGTGTTCAGGCCCATCAGTCGGGCCTTGTGGATGCGGTCGGCCCACTGATCGGGGTGCACGCGAAAGTAGTGGAGTGCGCCGGCAAGCACGCGATACGGCGAGCCATCGAGCAGAAAGTCGGTGTCACCGATGGAGAAGGTAGGCATGCGCTGTCCTGTCGTGTTACTGACCGCGGGGTGCCTGCCACGATGGCAGACACCCCGCGATTGGGTGCAGGTGTTACGTGTTACGTGTTGACTACTTGTTGACCGAGAAGCCCTGCGTGTTGCCGTACTCGACGAGCGTCTTCTGCCACTCTTCGAATGCTGCGTTCAGGTCGGTTCCGGCGCCGAGTGCTGCGCCGACCGAGTCGGAGAACACGTTGTTGGCGTAGCCCTGGTAGGGCAGGTACTGCCATCCGGGAACAACCGACTCGGACGACGCCGCGCCGATCTGGTTCGCCGGCTGACCGCCGTAGGCGGGGAACGGCTTGTTCAGCCACTCCGGGTTGCTGAGGTCGGCTGTTGTCGACGGGAAGCCGTTCTCATTCAGGAGCGCGCGTCCGTCGCCGTCGGCGAAGTACTTCAGCACCGCTGCTGCGGCGGCCTTGTTCTTGCTCTGGTCGGTGACGGAGAGTGCGCTTCCACCGTTCTCGGCGGAGGCGGGCTGTCCATCCCATGACGGCATCGGTGCGACGGCCCACTTACCGGCGGTTCCGTAATCGTCCATGCCGCCGATCATCCAGGAGCCCATCATCAAGGTTCCGAGCTTGTCCTGGGTCAGCGCCTTGGTCCACTCGTCGGACCAGGTAGCAACCGGGGAGAGTTCACCGTTGCTGAGACGGCTGTTCCAGAAGTCCGCGAACTTCTTGGAGCCCTCATCCTGCAGGTTGATCGTGACGTTCTCGCCATCGACAGCGAACGGCTGGCCGCCGGATGCCCAGATCATGCTGGTCACGAAGCCGGCATCGCCGCTGTTTGCGATGTAGGCCTCGGGGTCGGCGGCGTGGATCTTGGCGCTGGCGTCAGCCCACTCGTCCCACGTGGTCGGAGCCGCGGCGACGCCCGACTTCGCGTAGAGGTCCTTGTTGTAGATCATGACCATGGGGCCGGAGTCCATTGGCAGGGCGACGAGCTTGTCCTGCAGGTTGACGGAGTTCCACGTTGACGCGGTAAAGGCGTCCTTGAAGCTGTCCAGGCCGTACGGCGTCAGATCGGCGAGCGCCTTGCCCATGGTGAGCTGCGGCAGGGTCTGGTACTCAACCGGCACGAGGTCAGGGGCGCCCTTGCCCGCCTTGACCGCGTTCTGCAGCTTGGTGACCACGGCATCCGGGTTCTCCAGCTTGACCACGTCGAACGTGATGTCCGGGTACTTCGCAGTGAAGGCATCCGCGAGGTCCTGGGTGCTGTCGCTCCAGGTCCACCAGGTGAGCTTCGTGGGCACAGTGACCGCTGCATCGAGGTCGGTCGAGCCTTCGCTGGAGCCTCCCGCTGCAGCGCTGCAGCCCGAGAGTGCTCCGACGAGGAGCGCGCCGGCGCCGACGACGGCGCCAAATCGCGCCCATCGGCTTGTTGTCATTTTTTCCATTGTGATTCCCTTCGCTTGGTGTTGGGGGTGTAGCTCCGGACGAACCGGTCTATTTCACGCTCCCGGCAGTCAATCCCGACTGCCAGAAACGCTGCAGATAGAGGAATGCCGCTGAGATCGGAATAACGGTGAGCAGTGAACCGGTGATGACGAGGTTCGGGATCGCCTCGCCACCGATCGCGCTCATCTGCGCTGACCACTGAGCGAGGCCGACCGGGAGTGGGTACCACTGCGGGTCGCTCAGCATGATCAACGGGAGAAAGTAGTTGTTCCAGGTCGCGACCACGGTGAACATCAACACCGTGATCAGCGCCGGCGCGAGCTGGCGAAGAGAGATCGAAAAGAAGATGCGGATCTCTCCGGCGCCGTCGAGGCGGGCCGCTTCGATCAGCTCGTCGGGAATTGCTTCAGCTGCGTAGACCCAGATCAGGTAGAGCCCGAACGCGCTCACCATCGAGGGGATGATGACCGAGAACGGTGTGTTGGTGAGGCCGATGTTGCTGAAGAGCAGAAACTGTGGCACGGCCAGCACTGAGGTCGGGATCGCCATGCCACCGATGATGACGGCGAAGACCCAGCGGCGCCCGGGAAAGTTGTACTTCGCCAGCCCGTACCCCGCCAAGGTGGCGAGCAGAGTGGCGCCTCCGGCACCGACTACGACGTAGAGAATCGTGTTGAGGAACCAGCGGGTGAAGATGCCGTCGTGGTAGGTCAGGGTCTCAACGATGTTGTCCCACAGAGCGAACTCGCCGCTGAACCAGAACGCGAACGAGTTGTACAGCGAGTCCATCGTTTTGGTTGAGTTGACGACGAGCCACCAGATCGGCACGAGGCAGTAGAGCATCATCGCCGTCATCAGCAGGCCCAGGGTGATGGACGCGCGTTTGTGCCGTGGAGTGGCCTGTTTCTTCAGGGCTCGGTCGCGAGGTGCGACCTTCCCGCTGGCCAGACGACTCGGCGCCCGCCTTGAACGGACCGCACTCGGGGTGGCGCTCATGCCAGCTTCTCCTTCTTTTCGCCGGTGGCCTGAACAAGGTAGGCAACCACCATGGTGATGACTCCCGACAGGATGGCGATCGCTGCCGCGTAGTTGAACTGAGAGCCGGCGAACGACAGATTGAACGCGTACATATTCGGAGTGAAGTACGTCGTAAACGAGTTCGGCGCGATTGTCTGCAGGATCGAGGGTTCGTTGAAGAGCTGGAAACTTCCGATCACCGAAAACACCGTCGCAATGATCAGGGCGCCGCGGATGGACGGCAGCTTGATGGCGAAGATCGTGCGGAACGCTCCGGCACCGTCGATTTCTGCTGCTTCATAGAGATCCTGGGGAATCGCCTTCAGCGCTGAGAAGAAGATGAGCATGTTGTAGCCGACGAATTCCCAGGTCACGATGTTTCCGATCGCGGCCATCACGAAGTTCGGGGCCATTGGCGACGGCAGGGCGAGCCCGAAGAACCGGTTGAGGTCGGCAATGAGCCCGAACTGTGATCCGTACATGTAACCCCAGATCATCACCGCGACGACGCCAGGGACCGCATAGGGCAGAAAGATCGAGAGACGGTAGAACCCCACCCAGCGCAAGCGCGCGCTGTCGAGAGCGAGCGCGGCGAAGAGAGCGAGCAGCAACATGATCGGCACCTGCACCAGCAGGAAGATTGAGACCCGAAGAATGGCATCCCAGAACTTGGGGTCGGTGAGCGCGATCCCGTAGTTCTCCAGCCCGACGAACGAGTTGCCACCGACGAGCGTCTCGCGGAAGAGGCTGAGGAAGATCGCGTAGGCGAGCGGCGCAATGAAGACGAGCGCGAAGAGCGCCATGAACGGCCCGACGAACAGCCAACCTGACCAGTTGCGGCGCTGCTTCTTCAGGGCTGCCGGCGCGCCGGGCGATGCCGGGATGAGGAGGCTTTCGGTGCTGGGGTTGGAACCGGTCGCCGGGTGTACCAGCGTTCCGGTGCCGAGGGGAACGGTAGTCATGGGCGACCCACCTTCTCACCTCGTGCGTTCGACGTCTTCGTCATTCGCTCGCTTCCTTCTTCAGAATGTTTGCGTTCCCATCACAGTATGGGACAGGATGATGTTTGCGCAAACAGAATTGTGAAAATCAAGTAACGAAAGAGTCACAGATGATCTCTACCCTGCATGTGGTCTTCAAAACGCACCTCGATCTCGGCTTCACCGACTACGCCGCGAACGTCACCGATCGATACGTGCACGAGTACCTTCCGCGAGCGATCGAGCTCGCCCGCGAACTCGAACAGCGCGGCGGCCCGGCCGGGTTCATCTGGACCACCGGATCGTGGCTCATCCATGAGGCGCTCCGACTCGGCACCCCCGACGAGCGTGCCGCTCTTGAGGATGCGATCCGCGCCGGCCAGGTGAGCTGGCACGGACTCCCCCTGAGCACCCACACCGAACTGATGGATGCGGGGCTGGTCGAACACGGCATCTCGATCGGGCGTCGACTCGACGCCCGATTCGGGCGGCACACGATCGCCGCAAAGATGACGGATGTCCCCGGTCACACCATCGGCCTCGTTCCGTTCCTTTCCCGCGCAGGCCTCGATTATCTGCACCTCGGCGTGAACGGCGCCTCTGCCGTTCCCGAGGTGCCTGAGTTCTTCGTCTGGCGGGCGCCCGACGGGAGCGAGGTGGTCGTCAACTATGCGCAGAGTTACGGCGCCACGGATCTCGGCGTCGCTCTGGCACCCGGCGGCACCGATGCGTTGCACCTCGCCCACACCGGCGACAACTTCGGGCCTCCCTCTGTCGCCGACGTCGAGGAGCTCTTCGCTCAATTGCAGGCGGAGTACCCCGGCACTCGAATCATCGCCTCCACCCTTGACGCATTCGCAGCGGCCGTGTTGCAGGACCGCGACCTTCTCCCCGTGCTCGAGCGGGAGATCGGCGACTCTTGGATTCACGGGGTCGCGAGCGACCCCCTCCTGACGGCGCGCCTCCGCGCCCTGCTCCGTCTCCGCACGGATTGGGTCGCATCCGGCGCGCTGGCGCCGGGCACCACCGAGTGTGACGGGTTCAGCGATGGGCTGCTGCTCATTCCCGAGCACACCTGGGGCGAAGACCTGAAGACGCACCTGCCCGACTATGTGAACTACGAGAAGGCAGCATTTCAGGCGGCACGGGCCGCGGATGTGATCGACCCCGTCCAGAATCCGGCGCAGTTCGACGAGTTCGCCTGGGCCTACACCGACCACCCGAGCGCACAGGGGTTGACCTATTCGAGTTTCGAGCGATCCTGGGCCGAGCAGCGCGCCCACGTCGACCGCGCGTTGGCCGCGCTCTCCCCCGCACGACGAGTCGAGGCCGAAGCCGCCCTGGCCGGCTGCGAGCCGACGAACGAGCCGCAACCGAATGCCGCGGCGATCGATTGCGCGGCCGAACACGCTGTCGGCGACTACCGGGTGCGACTCGGTCGTGATGGTTCGCTGGTCTCCCTGATCGATGCCGACGGCACGCAGTGGGCCGGGGCCGAGCATCCGCTCGCCGCCTACGCCTATCAAACCTTCGACGAACGTGACGAAGCCCGCTGGCTGAGTGAGTACGGTCGCAATCGTGCCGAGAACGGCATGTGGTCGATCCCCGATTTCTCGAAGCCCGGACTGTCGATTTCCGAGACTCTGCCCGGCACGCTTTTCACTCCGACCATCGTCGCGGCCGAGCGTCACGATGCTGCAGACGCTGCGGTCCTGACGCTGTCGCTTGAGCTGCCGGCGATCGCGAGTGAGGCCTGGGGCGCGCCCCGCGACATCCGACTGAGCTATCGCTTTTCGAGTGCTGGGCCGATCGGGATCACGCTCGACCTCTGCGACAAGGATGCCTCGCGCCTGCCCGAGGCGAGTTGGCTCGAATTTCGGCCGCGCACCGCGCCCGGCGACTGGACGCTCACCAAGATCGACAGCCACGTCGACCCGCAATCGGTGGTGCGCAACGGCAACCGGAGCATGCACGCGGTAGCCGCTGTGACTCATACGGCATCGACGCACACGGCGGATCGTACCTTCGCTCTGCGTCCGCTGGATGCGGCACTCGTCGCGGTCGGCCAGCCGGCCCTGCTGCGATTCACTAACGACGTGCCCGACCCGAACGACGGCCTTCACGTCAACCTGCACAACAATATCTGGGGTACGAACTTCACGATGTGGGTCGAAGACGACCTTCGTTTCCGCTTCGAGCTGGAGCTCGCGTGACGAGCATTCAAGAGAGAAAGAACACTATGACGTCGCTAGTCACCAGCCCACCCGTCGTGATGGCACCCCGCGAAGACGGCGCAGAGGTCGTCTGGGGCGTGAGCCGGCTCAGTCGCGGCTGGCTGGAGTGGAAATCTGCCGACGGCCGCCGCGGCGTCGCGACCGCGGATGCCTTCGGCATGGTTCCGCAGGGCGACCGGGTACTGCGGGTGCGACTGGCCGGGCTTCCTGCCGGGAGCGAGCTGAGCATCCGCGCGGTGACCGAAGCGATCGAGGACCCGGCGGAGCACCACGAGAGCGAGTGGAAGACGGTGCGCACCTTCGCCCCGGATGCGCCGACCTCTCGCTTCGCCGTCTGGAATGACACTCACCAGAACGATGACACCGTGCGCGCGTTGGACGCGCTGACCCCCGAGGTCGACGTGCTCGTCTGGAACGGTGACCTCTGCAATGACTGGAAGGAGCCGACCTGGTTCACCTCCACGATCCTGAATCCCGCCGGCCTCGATGTGAGCGCCGACCGCCCCCTCGCGATCGTGATGGGAAATCATGATGTGCGGGGGCGCTACGCCTACCAATTGGAGGAGTTCGTCGCCGCCCCGGAGGGCCGCCCGTTCACCGCATTCCGCATCGGCCCCGTCGCCTGCGTGGTGCTGCACACCGGCGAAGACAAGCCCGACGCGCACCCGACCTTCGAGGGTCGGGTGGCGTTCGAACCGCTGCGGGCCGAGCAGGCCGAGTGGTTGCGCGAGGTGACCGAGCGGCCGGAGTTTCGGGATGCTCCCTATCGGGTCGTGTTCTGCCACATTCCGCTGCGCTGGATCGACGAGACTCCGGCCGACTACGACGCCGGCGGCTACGACTGGTTCAGCCGGATGAGCCGCGATGCGTGGCATGACGCGCTCGTGAACTGGGGAGCCCAGATCGTGGTCTCCGGGCACACCCACGAGCCGGCCTGGCTGCAGCCGTCGGAGGAGTTTCCCTACGGCCAGCTCGTCGGCGGCGGGCCCGACGCCGATATCGCATCCGTTGAGGCCGCAACCTGGATCGACGGCGTGGCGACGTCCGAGTCGCTCGTGCTGACCATGCGCTCTCTCGACGGCGAGGTGCTGCACGAGATTCGGCTCGCACCCGTGACGGCCGACGCGATGCTCGCGGTGGCCGCCGTCTAGCCAGAACATGCGTCGAAGTCGGGCCGCCCACCGGCGACCCGACCTCGATTGATGCGCTCAGCGCTTGTGCACTGCCCCTAGCTCAGTGGCTTGCAGAGCAGCGCGCTCGGCACGCCGCCCTGGTTCCAGCGCCAGGTGAACGCGACGCCGGCGATGTACTCGTTGTCAGCACACTGCCCCTTGTACTTCGTCGGAGCCCAGTCGCTGGCGGTCGACCCGCCGTTGGCCGGGCGATTGTCGCCCTGGTCGAACCAGACGTTCCGGCCCTGGCTCGCCGGCAGCGTCTGCGCGCTCTGACCGCAGAGCAGTTTCGACGTCGACCATTTGTTCGTGCTGCCGATCGTCAGGCTGTAGCCGATCGCCATCTGGCCGGTCGGGCACTGCAACTTGTTGTATCCCGACGCCCAATCGTTCGTCACGTTCACCTCGTTGCTGACGACGCTGGTGACGGCGGTCGTCAGCGGCTGCGCGTTGTCGGTGCAGAGCGCTCGGTTTGTGCTGCGCGCGACACCGATCAGCCGCTCGGAATCGGGGCAGGTGCCCTTCCACTTGCCCGAATCCCAGTCGGGCTGGCTCTGCATCCGAAGCGACGCGTTGGTGTCGGGGCTGGAGCTGCCGCTGCCGAGCATGTTCCAGCGCACCGTCGTGGCCACCGCACCGGTCTTCGAGGGCGCGTTCACGAGCTTGACCCAGGCCGGGTAGCGCCAGTCCTCGGCGATGCTGAGCTTGGTGCCGTCGGCCTTGTAGGCGAGCAGCGCGAACGTGTCGGCGAAGTTGCCTGATGCGTCGGCCCAGGTGACGAGCGGCCAGGCAGCGAAATCAGTGTCGTTGGCCACCAGCACGTCGGTGAAGTTGACCCACCACGCCTTCTCCTTGTCATTGGTCTGGCTTGCCCCGGCCGTGCCGAACTCGCTCAGCCAGACTGGTGCGGTGTAGTGCTGGTTTGCCGTGTTCACAAACAGGGCCTCGGTCTTCATCTCTGCGGCAAGCTCGGTCGCAGTGAGGTCGCGATAGCGGTTGTCGTGGGTCTCCCCGAGCCCCGTCGCACCGGTGTGCTGCGGCCCGGTGAACCCGTAGACGTGAGCAGAGTAGACGAGCTTGTTCGGAAAGAGGATCGTGTTCGAGGTCGACGCCACCGGCTTCAGCTGCGGACGGTCGTGGAACAGGCCGTCGAGGGGAATTCCCTGCCAGTTGATCCCCTCCATCACGATGAGCGCGTTCGAGTTCACCTTTTGAATGGCGATCGCCGCCTGCTGGTAGGCCTTGTACAGATCGTTTCCGTCACCCATTCCCCAGTTGGGGTCATCCAGGATGTCGCGACGCACCTCGTTGCGCAGGTCCATGCCGACCACGCGCGGGTTTCCCTGGTACCGCGCCGCCAACATGACCCAGTCGCTCACCCACTTCTCGGTGGTTTGACTGCTGTACCACTTGCTGTTTCCGTCATCGGCGCCACAGCACCAGCGCGAGGTTGTGGTGTGGTTGTTCAGGACCACTGCGAATCCGTCGGCGGTCAGTGCGGCAATCACCGCATCGAAGATCTGCAGCGGCGTCTTGCCCGCGAGGTCCGGGTTCGCCAGCACCGCGGCATCCGGCACCGGCGTAGTCGTACCGAGCATCTCGTTCGAGAACGGCAGACGGATGCTGTTGATGCCGAGCGCATGGAAATCGTTCATGAGTGTCGCCATCGGCACCCGGTCGAGCCCCATCGGGATGTCATAGGTCGGTCCGGCGATCGTCTGATTGGCCGGATCGGTCTTGGATCCGGTTCCGTTCCAGTGCCCCTGGGCTCCGTCCCAGTTCGCGGACTTCAGCTTGAAGCGATTACCGTTCGCATCGACGATGTAGCGCCCGCGGGTGCTGAGCGGTGCAGCCCAGGATGCCGACAATTCGGCGCCGGTCACCGCGGGAATCGGATCAGCGGGAGTTGTGGCGTAGACGGGCGTGGCCACCGACATCGCCAACGTGGCGGTGGTGAGTGCGACGGTGAGCCGCAGGAAGCGACGTTGCATTGCGAACCTCTCTGTTCGTTCTCGCACCGTCGCACCCCTCCCAGAAAGGGGGGCACGGGTGCCTGACATCGTCATGCTAGGGGCGCGATCCACGGAATGTCAACGTAAACATGTCAACGTAAACATCGCCAATTGCCCCTCGTACGGGTGGTTCGCCCGTTCCGGGTGAGGGATTGCCGGCAGCGAATCAGAATCATGGAGAGTGGCGGGCATGCAATGTCAGTCGCGTACGGTCGCTCCGGAGGAGGAGCGACCGCGTCACCAACGAGTGAGGGGCACAAGAGCAATGACGACAGAGAATTCTTCGGTACAGCGTGGGGCGCTGCCGATTCCCGACCTGGCGTTCACCGGAACGGTGACCTACGACGCGACCGATCCCGACACTCACTACCCGCCGATCCGGCGCCTGCTGCCTCCGGCGGGAGCTCCGAACGTGCTCGTCATTCTGATCGACGACACCGGCTTCGGCGCATCCAGTGCGTTCGGCGGTCCGGTCGCAACGCCGAACTTCGAGCGCGTCGCCGCTCAGGGCCTCAAGTACACCCGCTTTCACACCACCGCGCTCTGCTCCCCCACCCGGGCAGCGTTGCTCTCCGGACGCAACCACCACACGGTCGGGATGGGCGGCATCACCGAGATCGCCACCAGCGCGCCCGGTTACAACTCACTGCGCCCGAACAACTGTGCGCCGCTCGCCGAGACGCTGCGCCTCAATGGCTACAGCACCGCCCAGTTCGGCAAATGCCACGAGGTGCCCGTGTGGGAATCCAGCGCGGTCGGCCCGTTCGATCACTGGCCGACGCCGGGCGGCGGATTCGAGTACTTCTACGGCTTCATCGGTGGGGAAACCAACCAGTGGTATCCCGCGATCTATGAGGGAACGACGCCGGTCGAGCCCTGGGGCACGCCCGAAGAGGGCTACCACTTCATGGACGATATGACCGAAAAGGCAATCGTCTGGACCAAGCAGCAGAAGTCCCTCGCGCCCGACAAGCCCTTCTTAACCTACTTCGCGCCGGGCGCCACCCACGCCCCGCACCACGTTCCCGCCGAGTGGGCTGACAAGTACAAGGGAAAGTTCGACCAGGGCTGGGACAAGCTGCGTGAAGAGACCTACGACCGGCAGGTGGCGCTCGGCGTGATACCTGAAAACGCGACTCTCACGACTCGCAGCGAGGGCATCCCGGCCTGGGATGAGATGAGCGATGAGATCAAGCCGGTGCTCGCGCGCCAGATGGAGGTCTATGCGGGCTACCTCGAATACGCGGACCACTATGTCGGCAAGCTGCTCGATGCCCTGGAAGAAATCGGTGAACTCGACGACACGCTCGTCTACGTGATCATCGGCGACAACGGCGCTTCGGCCGAAGGCACGATGACCGGCACCACCAACGAGGCCTTCACCATCAACCACATGACCGAGATCGAGACCGACGAGTACAAGATCGCTCATCAAGACGACCTGGGCACGCCACGCTCGTACAACCACTACGCCATCGGCTGGGCTCACGCGATGGACACCCCGTACCAGTGGACGAAGCAGGTTGCCTCGCACTGGGGCGGCACTCGCAACGGCACGATCGTGTCGTGGCCGAACGGCATCGCCGCCCGCGGTGAGATTCGCCACCAGTTCGCGCACGTGATCGATGTGGCCCCGACCGTGCTCGCCGCGGCCGGCATCCCGGAGCCGTCGACCGTGTACGGCGTGACCCAGCGCCCGTACGAGGGGACGCCGATGAACTACAGCTTCGATGCCGCGGATGCCGCAGAACAGCACACCACCCAGTACTTCGAGATGCTCGGAAACCGGGCCATCTTCCACAAGGGCTGGACCGCCGTCGCCATGCACAAGAAGCCGTGGCTCGGCTCTGACCACGGCCTCGATGAGGATGTCTGGGAGCTGTACAACGTGGAGGAGGACTGGACGCAGTCCCACGACCTCGCCGCCCAGGAGCCGGAACGGCTCGCCGAGTTGCAGCGTCTGTTCCTGATCCAGGCCGCGCGCTTCAATGTGCTGCCGCTCGACATCCGTTCGGCTGAACGCTTCAACGAGGAGATCGCCGGCCGGCCGGCGTTGGTGCGGGGCACCTCGCAAACGTTCTATGCCGGGATGAAGCGACTGAGCGAGAACTCCGTCGTCAATGTGAAGAACAAGTCGTTCACGGTCACGGCGAAGGTCACGGTCCCCGAGGGCGGCGCCAACGGCGTGATCATTGCGCAGGGCGGTACGTACGGCGGATGGTCGTGCTACCTCACGGACGGAAAGCCGGCTTTCGCCTACAATTTGGGCGGCATCTCAACGGATTTCGTGCGGTCGGAGACAGCTCTGACGACCGGCGAGCATGAGCTGGTTGTGCACTTCGCGTACGACGGCGGCGGGCTCGGCAAGGGCGGCACGGTCACCATCTCCGACGGCGCCGCTTCTCAGAGCAGGGCGGCGCTGGCCGAGGGCCGGGTCGAACGCACACTGCCGTTCTTCTTCTCGATGGACGAGACCGTCGACATCGGAGAAGACCTCGCTTCGCCGGTCTCGAGCGACTACGGGGCGACCGGCAACGCCTTCACCGGGAAGATCACCTCGATTCAGCTTGACGCCGGAGACGACACTCACGACCACCTCATCGAACCGGAACACCTGATGAAGATCGCGATGACGCGGCAGTAAATCCTGTTGGTCGAGCTTGTCAAGAACACTGACGGCAGATCCTCAGTCGCAACCACGTCCGAGGGGCAGCTCGCCGGATCTCTGTAATGGTCACTAGCTGGTCTGGCTATCAGCTGGCAGGTTGGTTCTCATGCGCACGGTGGGGTGTGACTCGCCGGATCTCTGACCGTTCTTTGGAACGTGTCTTGCTGTCGACTTGTCCACCCCGCCGAACGCGTGAGG
>NZ_JBFTJN010000004.1:0-310252 GCF_056395445.1 Leifsonia sp. 10L418
CTGCGGCAGCGCTGGGCGAACCGGCGAGTACTCGTGACCGAACTCGCCTGCGCGTTGCGGGTGCCGGAACGCACGATGGAGACGCAGATCGCGATCGGCCAGGCGCTCATTCACTCGCTGCCGGATACGTTCGCGGCGTTGCAGGCCGGGCAGATCAGCTACCGGCACGCCACCGTGCTGGCCGACCAGACGTTCACGCTCAGTCCGGCGGACCGGGCCGCGCTGGAGAAGGCGGTGTTGCCCGGTGCCGGGAACCTGATCGTGTCCCGGTTCGCGCAGAAGACCCGCAAGGCCCGGGAGCGGTTGGACCCGGAATCGATCACCGCCCGGCATCAGAAAAGTGTCGCGGACCGGGCGGTGTTCTTCGAACCGGCCGCCGACGGCATGGCGTACCTCAGCGCGTTCCTGCCCGCCGCCCAGGCGCAGGCGATCTGCACCCGACTGACGAGCACCGCGCGCGGCTTGCAACGGGCCGACGAGCCGCGCACCCTGACCCAGTTGAAGGCGGATGTGCTCGCCGACCTGATCCTCGACCGGGACACGACCGGCGATGACGACGCGGACGACGACGACGCGGACGAAACCGACGGCGACGGTGGGGCGGCGACCGGCACCGGCCGGAGCCGCCGGAAGCGTCGCCGCGGGATCAAGGCGGACGTCGTGATCCTGGTCCCGGCGTTGACCCTGCTCGGCCGCAGCGACGAACCCCCGGTGCTCGAAGGGTACGGGCCGATCGACCTCGACACCGCCCGGGAACTCGCCGGCAGCTCACCCGGCTGGCTGCGGGTGCTCACCAACCCGGAAACCGGGGCGTTCCTCTCCGTCGGCCGCGACCGCTACACCCCGCCGGCCGACCTGCGGGCGGCACTGCGGCTCCGGGACGCGACCTGCCGGTCGCCGGGGTGCAGCCGGGCCGCCGCGGACTGCGACATCGACCACAGCATCCCGTTTTGGGAGAACGGCCACCGCGGCGAAACGAACCTGACCAACCTGGCCTCACTCTGCCCGAAGAACCACCGCGACAAACACGAAATCGGCTGGTCCTACGTGCAAGACGACACCGGCACGATCACCTGGACCTCCCCGACTGGGCACCGGTACACGACCGAACCCGAACACCGGATCGGGCCCAGCACGCCGCCCGAAGAGCGCTCTGAATCGCTCCCGGCTGAGGTCGGAATTCCACCGTTCTGACGGTTGTGAGACCGGAATACAGGATCCCTCCGAGAAGCGTCGGCAAGCTCAATCGCGACTCAATCACTAATGGGCTTGGTCGCTGTTGCGCGATCAACGCTGCACTTGAGTGTGCAGGACTTGCGGGGAATAGCCCGCATGGGTCTAAGGTTGATCCAGGTGATACCCCCTAGGGGTACTTTATCGACAACGTGTGCACGAAGGAGACAACAGATGACGACCACTGAATTCGCCGTAACGGGGATGACCTGCTCACACTGCGAGCGTTCGGTCACCGCCGAGGTCACCCAGCTCGACGGCGTCACCGCGGTCGACGTCAGCTCGGCAACGGGAAAACTCGTGGTCACCAGCGCCGCGCCGCTCGACGACGCTGCCGTGATCACGGCCGTCGACGAGGCGGGTTACCAGGCGGTGCGGGCCTAACCATGCGCGCACCCGCCACATTGGGTTTGTTCGGCGCAGGGCTGGCTGCGATCTTCGCCGGTAGCCTGCTCGTCGGCCAAGCCTTGGCCCCTGTCATCGGGCCGGATGCGGAGTCGAGCGTCGGTTCGAACGTCGGCCCGAGCATCGCCCCGACCATTCAGCCCGAGCACAACGACGACGTGAATCACTAGAGGAATATCAGATGAGTGAGACCTCGCTCGAGACACCGATCGGCACCCGCATCGAACTCGAGATCGGCGGAATGACCTGCGCCTCCTGCGCGATGCGCATCGAGAAGAAGCTCAACAAACTCGACGGGGTGACCGCGACGGTCAACTATGCCACCGAGAAGGCGCGCGTCTTCGTGCCCGCCGGGGTCGACGCATCCGCTGTCATCGCCGAAGTCGAGAAGACCGGCTACACCGCAGCGCTCCCGGCGACGAAGGCGGATGCCGCGGGGAGCGGTACCGGCTCCGACGGCGACAGCGCCCCGGCCGACCCCGAGTTGACGTCACTCCGCCAGCGGCTAATCGGCAGCATCATTCTCTCGGTTCCTGTGATCGTTCTCGCGATGGTGCCGGCGCTGCAATTCACCTACTGGCAGTGGGCGTCGCTGGCCCTGGCCTCACCGGTGATCGTCTGGGCGGCCTGGCCGTTCCACAAAGCGGCCTGGATGAACCTGCGCCACGGCGCCGCCACCATGGACACCCTCGTGTCGGTCGGCACGATCGCCGCCTACCTCTGGTCGCTCTACGCTCTGTTCCTCGGAACCGCGGGCGTGCCCGGCATGACCCACGGTTTCGACTTCGCGCTCACCCGCTCGGACGGCGCAGCCAACATCTACCTCGAGGTCGCCGCCGGTGTGACCATGTTCGTGCTCGCCGGGCGCTATTTCGAGAAACGCTCCAAGCGTCAGGCGGGGGCCGCGTTGCGCGCGCTGATGGAGCTCGGTGCGAAAGATGTCGCGGTGCTGCACGGCGGCGTCGAGGCCCGCATCCCGACCGAGCAGTTGGCCGTCGGCGACGAGTTCGTGATCCGCCCCGGTGAGAAGATCGCGGCGGATGGCGTGGTCGTCGACGGACGGTCGGCCGTCGATGCGAGCATGCTCTCCGGCGAATCAGTTCCGGTCGAGGTCGCAATCGGTGACCCCGTGACCGGCGCAACGGTGAACGTGGGTGGTCGCCTGGTCATCCGTGCGACGCGGGTCGGCTCCGACACCCAACTGGCTCAGATGGCCCGGCTTGTCGAAGAGGCGCAGTCGGGCAAAGCCGAGGTGCAGCGTCTCGCCGACCGGGTGTCCGGCGTGTTCGTACCGATTGTCTTCGCGATCGCGGTGGCCACGCTCGGTGTCTGGATCGGTGCCGGCTTTCCGCTCTCGATGGGGTTCACCGCGGCGGTGGCCGTGCTCATCATCGCCTGCCCGTGTGCGCTCGGGCTGGCCACCCCGACAGCCCTCCTTGTCGGAACCGGCCGCGGCGCGCAGCTCGGCATTTTGATTAAGGGGCCAGAAGTTCTGGAATCGACCCGCACGGTCGACACCATCGTCCTCGACAAGACCGGAACCGTCACCACCGGCACGATGACCCTGCTCGCGGTGATCACTGCCGCGTCGACGTCCGCCGCCACAACCGAGGCCGAGCTGCTGCGTCTCGCCGGTGCCCTCGAAGACGCGTCTGAGCATCCGATTGCCCGGGCCATCGCGAAGGGTGCCACGCAACGGGTCGGAGCGCTGCCGGTGCCCGAATCCTTCGTCAATGTCGAGGGTAAGGGCGTGCAGGGCGTCGTCGACGGGCACACCGTTCTCGTTGGCCGTGAGTCGCTGCTGGCCGACTGGTCGATCACGCTGGGCGAAGAGTTGGCGCTCGCGAAGTCACGCGCCGAATCCGAAGGTAAGACCGCGGTCGTGGTCGCTTGGGACGGCGAAGCACGCGGGGTGCTCGTGGTCGCTGACGCCGTCAAAGCAACGAGCGCCGAGGCGATTCGCCAGCTCAAGTCGCTCGGCCTGACTCCGGTGCTGCTCACCGGTGACAATGCCGCTGTGGCTGAGCAGGTTGCCGCAGAGGTCGGGATCGACCAGGTGATCGCCGAGGTCATGCCGCAGCAGAAACTCGACGTGATCAGGCGGCTGCAGGCCGAGGGCAAGGTCGTGGCGATGGTCGGCGACGGCGTCAATGATGCCGCGGCGCTCGCCCAGGCCGATCTCGGTCTGGCGATGGGAACCGGCACCGATGCCGCCATCGCGGCCGCCGATCTCACGCTGGTGCGGGGTGATCTGCGTGCGGCAGCGGATGCGATCCGGCTGTCCCGCAGCACGCTCGGCACGATCAAGGTGAACCTGTTCTGGGCGTTCGCCTACAACGTGGCGGCGATTCCGCTGGCAGCAACCGGGCTGCTCAACCCCATGCTGGCGGGCGCGGCGATGGCGTTCTCGAGCGTCTTCGTGGTGAGCAACAGCTTGCGGTTGCGGTCGTTCAGGTCTCATTCGGGGGCGTAAGGGCATTGGTGATCGAGCGGGCTCGGTGATCGAGCTTGTCGAGATCCGGTAACCCGGTCTGCGGATCGGCTCACGAGGTCTCGACAGGCTCGACCAGCGGAATCGGCTCGGGCTACGGAATCGGCTCGGGCTACGGAATCGGCTCGGGCTACGGAATCGGCTCGGGCTACGAAATCGGCTCGGCTACGAAATCGGCTCGACCAACGACGCGTCAAAAACCGTCTTTCCTCCGAGAACGGTTTCCAGCACCGGGATGTTCGCGATGCTTCCCGCGGGCGAGGTGACGGCATCCGTCGCGAGCGGCGACGAACCGAGAACCACAAAATCGGCGAGTTTTCCGACCGCGATCGAGCCGACCTCGTGCTCAGAGAACAGCTGATACGCGCTGTCGAGGGTCTGCGCCCGCAGCGCCTGCGCGACGCTGATGCGCTCTGCTGGTGCCAACACCCGCCCCGACCGGCTGCGGCGGGTCGCCGCGATCTCGATATTGCGCAGCGGCTCCGGCGGAGTCACCTGGCCGTCGTTGTGAAAGGAGATCCGCACCCCGGCGGCCAGAGCGGACCCGGCACGCACCCAGACGGCACCGTGCTCGAGTCCGAACAGACCCTCGACCAAGACGTCACCCCAGTAGTAGAGGTGATCGATGAACAGGCTCGTTGTGACGCCGAGGCGTGCGGCCCGGTCGAACTGCTCCGGAGTCATTGCACCGACGTGCTCAAGGCGCAACCGGTGATCGGCTCGCGGGTGCCGTGTGAGCAGCCGCTCCCAGGCATCCAGAACCGCGTCGATGGCGAGGTCGCCGTGCGCATGGCAGGCGAGCTGCCAGCCGGCGGCAAAGTAGGCCTCGCTGATCTCTTCGATCTCGGCCTCGGTGTAGTTCGCGTGACCGTGGTGGTGCGGTTCGAGTCCGAGCGCGCGGGTGGCCGCGGTGTCGAGGTAGGGGAACGAAGTGGCGATGTTGCCGACCCAGGGTGAACCATCCGCCCAGAGTTTGATGCCGATCTGCCGCACCATGTCGTTGCCGTCGCCGGGCTGCGCGGCACTCGTCTTCGCCGCCGTCGACATCTCGTAGAGCCGCAGTCTCACGGTCAGTGCGCCGGCCTGCCGCGCCGCGTCGAGCCGGGCGCGACTGCTGGGGTCGAAACCGAGTTCGCCGATGGTCGTGATTCCCGCTGCGTTCAACCGGCGGGATTCGGCGGCGAGAAGGGCGACGAACTCGTCGGGCTCGATGGCCAGTGCCGGGCCGAAGATGAGCTCGGCGGCGCCGACCTCCTGCAGGCTGCCGTCGAGGTCGCCGGCTTCGTCTCGCCCGAAGGAGGCGCCCACCGGGTCCGGCGTCTCACGGGTGACCCCGCTGAAGGTGGCGGCGGCGGAGTTGAACCACGCCGAATGGCCCGAATTGTGCAAGATGGCGAACGGCTTGTCGGGGCAGAGCTCATTCATCCAGTCGAGGGTCGGCGTCGGCAAGCCGACCTGCAGGAGGGGATCCCAGCCGTTCGCGTAGACGCCGCCGGGGCCGGCGACGTCGATCGCGGCGTGCAGAATCGCAAGCGCCTGCGCGGCCGTCGCGGCGACAACCGGTCGGATGTCGACCATCCGCGGACTGATGAACACCGCCTCAGAAAGCGGATGCCCGTGCGCTTCGACGAATCCCGGCAACAGCACCGTGTCGCCCAGCTCGCTCACCTGAGTGTGTGCGCCGATCAGCGCGTCGGCACCGGCCCGATCGCCCACGTAAACGATGCGCTCGCCGAGCACGGCGACGGCCTCGGCGACCGCATGTTCGGGATCCAGGGTGAGCACGGTCCCGAGAAAAACGCGTTCAGCGAATGGGTGAGCATCGTCAGCGAGAGCCATGGGGTCAGCTTAGGTCAGTGTCGCGGTGCTCCCGCGGACTGTCGCGCGGTGTCGTTCTGCAGCCGCAACTCGGCGTCGAGATCGTCGACCAGCGCATCCTGGCCGTCGAAGATCATCGTCGCGCGATGCTCGTCGAATGACGTCCAGACCGGTTCGCCGCCCGCGTGCGTGGGGATGCCGAGCTTCGCGAACGACAACCAGCGGTGCTGGAACCGCGCCGAGAGCCGCTGTGCGGTCGAATCGGAGGCGAGTGCTTCGAGCCGTGCGATCGGGCCGCGGGGGAGGGCGCCCCAGAGGTAGGGGAGCTCAGAGGAACGCGGGGCTCGGCTGCCGAACGCTCGTCGAGATAATGGCGTGTAATCGAATCGATAGAGCCATACCGGTGCGAACCGGCTATGGGCGTCGGCGATCGCGAGGGCCGCCAACCGGGGGTCGGTTTCCGTCGTCGTCGCGTGACCGTCGTGCTTGCTCGACAGCACTGCGGCCAGCCCCGTTGCCACGTCGTGGTTCGAACCGATCACGAGGGGTATGCGGTGAGCCCGGCCGTTCTCCAGTGCGGTGAGCGGATGCTCGGGCACCAGCGTTCCGTCGACGACTGCGGCGAACGGCGTGCCGGCATCTGCCAACAGTGTGCGCGCTTCAGAAGGGCGGGTGGCCTCAGAAAGACGGGTCGCCGCGACAAGCCGGGCCGCCGCAGCAACCAGGGCGTCTGACCGCTTCTCGCGCAACAGGTGGATGTCGGTGGGGTGCACACGAAGCATCGCCAAGACTGTGCGTGCGGTGTTCGCGGCGTCGGCGGCGCTGTGCGCTGTGACGGCCGGTGGGCTCTGGGCGATCGCTCGGTGAAAGAGACCCGCGGCCGTCGGCACCCCGAGAAGGGTGGTGACAATGGAACCACCGGAGGATTCCCCGCCGATGGTGACCCGGCTCGGGTCGCCGCCGAACTGGGCGATGTTGCTCTGCACCCACTCAAGCGCGGCGATCACGTCGCGCACGGCGAGATTCGAGTCGAACGGTTGCTGACGCGTCGCAAATGACGAGAAGTCGATAAAACCGGGGATCCCCAGTCGGTAGGTGACGCTCACCACGACAACGTCGCCATTCTCGGCCAGTGATCGACCGGAGAACGGGCGCACGTTCGCGGCGCCCTGCAGGTTGTCGCCGCCGTGAATCCAGAACAGGACCGGCTTGCGGGAGGTGCCACCCGACGGCGACCACACGTTGACGGTCAGGCAGTCCTCATGCATGCGTCCGGCGGCCGGGCGGGAAAACACCGACGAGCGGGGTTGGGGTGACTGCGACCCGAATGCGGTCGCATCGACGATGGCACCGGCGAGCGGTGGTGGCTGCGGTGCGCGAAAACGAAGCTCTCCGAGAGGCGGCGCGGCGTAGCGGATGCCCCTCCACACGTTGGTGGAGCCGTCGAGCGTTCCGCGAACGGCACCGAATTCGGTGTCGGCGACTACTCCGATGCTGTGCGTAGATTCCACAAGTCCCCCCTCCTGTGCAGACTACGACAGTGGCATGCGCAGACTTCGAGGGTGTTCGGTTAACGCGACCTTTTCATCGTCGGTGATCGAGGAGCAGCCGACGGAGGAGGCCGCGTCTCGAGATCAGGCGAGCCGATCTCTGAACCTGGTTGCGTACGGGGGTCGACTTACGAGGTCACTTCGACAGGCTCAGTACATCGCTCGAGACGGCCGCGGGCGGCCTCCTCGACCAACGAAGTGGTCGATCAGGCCAACTCGACGACGAGCGACACCTCGCCGCGCGATTCGCTCAGTGTCACGGCGCTCGCGGAGCTCTGGAGGGAGCGCAGTCCGAGACCATTCGTCGGCCCCGACGAGATCACGCCAGCCGACCTGACCGTGATGATCGCACGGGGGAGGGGGCCGGCAACGCCCAGGTGCACGTCGACACGCTGTCCGTTTCCGTGACGCACGGCGTTTGTGAACCCTTCGGAGAGGGCATCCACCGCCATCTCGGTGCGCGCCGCGTCGGCTGCGAGTACCGGCCAGACCTCGTCGTCGTACCGCGCCGTGATGCGCAGCGCACTGCCCCACATGGTGATGAGCGCCTTGACTTGTTCTGCTGCCGGTGTGGGATCCACGACGTCGTCTTGCGCGACCTCGTGCTTGATCCGCGCGATGGTGGTCATCACGTCGCCCCACACGTTGGTGGACAGCGGGTCGGTCGTTGCCGAGGATCGGCGTTGAAGTGAGAGCGCAGCGGCGACCAACTCGCCCTGCACCGCCGTGTGCAAAAGGTGTGCCGTGCGCTTGCGTGCCAGCCGCAGCCGACTATGAGTGTGTGCGGTGTGCTGTACTTCTTCCGCCAGCAGCTCGGCAAGTCGTTGCTCGTCGCCGGCGAGTTCCGCGGCGGTGGCGGCGATGATGCTGAGAGCGAGCGCGAAACTCGGATAGATGAAAGCGGGTGACCAGTTCATGGTGGGCGAGTACCCGGCGGTGTGCGCCGACCAATGCATGACGAGGGTGGCCAGAATCGCAGTGGAGGTGTAGCCGAGCGAAAGCACGGCGATCCGCACGCCGGAGTTTTGCACCCTGCGCGTGAGCGCCGCTGTCAGGGCGCTGCCCGACAGATAGAGCCCGGCGCCCAGCACCAGCTGAATCACGGTGAAAGTCACGCTGACGTTAGTCGATGCGCACCGTGACATCGTCGACGTACTGACGTCGCAGTCCCTCCAACTGTTGCTCATCGAACTCGCGCTGCAGATTCAGCGTGGTCAGGGCTGAGCGCAAACGCCGTTGCACCGCTTGGTGCCGCCGGAGCACATCGATCAGCAACGCGATGAGGGTCAGCATCGTGATCGTGCACACGACATTGATCGCCACGCGGGTGAACACGGCGCCGGGTTGCATCTGCAGCCCGATGGCATCCGACACCACGATCAAAAGAAACGGTCGAGAGGCGCCGAGAACGGCGAACACGATGAGCGCCCGTGCTCGACGATGGCGTCGTTGGCCGGGCCGCAGCACGGTGTAGCGGGCGGCGAACATTCCCGCCCCCGTGAGCACGTGCACGATCGCTGCAACGGCGAACTCGGCTCCGCGCACCGGAGTCGTGTCGACGTACTCTGACCCGCCCATCACGGTCACGGCGAACGGGAAGGTGAGCAACCACGACCAGATCGTCAGAACGTTGGAACCGAACGCCCGGTCGAGCCACCGAAAGCGGCGGGTCATCCGGGCGACTCTGACGATGCGACGTCGGCGGCCACCGGAAGCGGAAAGCCGAAGACCCGCAGGTAGAGATTTGTCGCAGCGACCCGCGGTGTGATCGATGCGTCGTGCGTCAAACCCAGAGCGTCGAAGGTGCGGGTGAGCGTTTTCTCCAGCGCGCGCAGGCTCGTTCCGCGCCGGCGGGCGATCTCCGCGTTCGACGAACCGAGAGCCACGAGCCGCAGGGTATCGAGTTGGGTGTGGGTGAGACGGGCAATCCGATCGATCGGAGCCTCGATCGACGGCGCCGACGAGGGTGATGTCGGCGTCGCGGAGAGCGCCGCATTCACTGCCTGGATGAGGGCATCAACCGACTCGATCGCCGCCTTGTTCACGAACACCGATCCAACGGGCGCGTTGGCCGCGCCCGGGGCGGTGCCGGCTCGCGGGTAGTTGGTGAGAAAGACGATTGCCATGTGCGGGGCCTTCGCATTCACGATCACGGCCAGTTCGATGCCGTTCGGGCGTGATCCGAGATCGATGTCGGTGATCAGCACATCGGGGTCGAGATCGTCGAGGTCGGCCAGTGCCGTGCTCGCCGAGTCCCGGTCGTGCACGATGAATCCGGCATGACGCAGCGCATCGGCGATGAGCGCACGCATGAACGGTTGGTCCTCGACGACGAGCGCAGTGCGCGTCCATCCCCCGTCGGCCATGGATTCAGGGTAGTTGCTGAGGCACGGTCGGCAAAGCCGCTGTGCGGCACAACGTCATCCGCCTGACACACTGGTACCGCGAGTGAGGAGACCCGATGGCGCTGATTGACAACGCGATCTATGTGGGAGGCAAGCGTGTTGCAACGCCGGCCACCCTCGACGAAACCTACGAGGTGATGAAGGCCCACAACGGCTTCGCCTGGATCGGACTGTACCGGCCGACCGACGACGAAGTGTGGTCGGTGGCCGAGGAGTTCAGCCTGCACCACCTGGCCGTCGAAGACACGCTGAAGGGTCACCAGCGGTCGAAACTCGAACGGTACGGCGACGTGCTGTTCATCGTGCTGCGCCCCGCCCGGTACATGGATGTCGATGAGCGCGTGGAATTCGGCGAGCTTCATGTGTTCGTCGGCCCCGACTTCGTGGTGACAATTCGTCATGCGGAGTCGCCGGATCTCGCGAAGGTTCGCCATCGGCTCGAGGCCGAAGAAGGGCTGCTCGCCTTGGGCGCCGAGGCCGTGCTCTACGCGATTCTCGACCAGGTGGTCGACGAGTATGCGCCGGTGATGGCGGGCCTGCAAAACGATATCGACGAGATTGAAGATCAGCTCTTCGACGGCGATCCGGCCGTCGCCCGGCGCATCTACGCGCTGTCTCGCGAGGTCATCGAGCTTCAGCGTGCGACCCAGCCCATGGTCGGGATGTTCGAAGCTCTGCAACGCGGCTTCGACAAATATGCCGTCGACCTGGAACTGCAGCGAAGACTGCGCGACGTGCTCGACCACACCATACGGCTCGTCGACCGCGGCGACTCGTTCCGGCAGCTCTTGCAGAACGCCCTCACCACCCACTCGACCCTCGTCGGGCAGCGACAGAACGACGAAATGCGCCGCCTGTCGGAGACGAGCCTTGCGCAGAGCGAGGAGGTCAAGAAGATCTCAAGCTGGGCGGCGATCCTTTTCGCACCGACGTTGGTCGGAACGATCTACGGCATGAACTTTCGGGTGATGCCTGAGCTGGAGTGGCAGTACGGCTATCCGTTCGCCCTCGCGCTGATGGTGGGAATGGGGTTCGGGCTCTACTTCGTGTTCAAGAAGCGCGGTTGGCTCTAGGCCTGCGCCTGCAACCAAATGTCGACCTCCGCGGTCAGCGCAGCCTTCTCGGCGGCCGTGAGAAACGAGGCCTCGATTCCGTTGCGGGCCAGGAGGGCCAGCTGTACGGCATCCAGATCGAACTCGGCGGTCAACGCCGCCATGTTCTCGTCGACATAGCCGCCGAAGTAAGCCGGGTCGTCGGAATTGACCGTGACGAGAAGTCCCCGCTCGAGCATGCCGAGCAGCGGGTGGTCGGCCAGGGTGTCGATGACGCGCAGGCGCACGTTCGAGAGGGGGCAGACGGTGAGCGGAATGCGCTCGGCAACGAGGCGCTCGACCAGCGCGTCATCTTCGAGACTGCGGATGCCGTGATCGATGCGTTCGACCTTCAAGAGGTCGAGGGATTCCCAGACGTAGGCGGGCGGGCCCTCCTCGCCGGCATGCGCGACCACGTGCAGGCCGTTCGCGCGGGCCAACTCGAACACCTCGGTGAACAGCGACGGCGGGTAGCCGACTTCGGCCGAATCGAGTCCGATCCCGTCGATGGTCACACCATCGGCCACGTCGCCGGCGAGAATCTGCCGCAGAATCTCGAGCGCCTCGGCTGCCGGGCGATCGCGCAAAAAGGTGACGATCAGCTTGGTGCTGACCCCGAACTCGGCCGCCGAGTTCGCCAGCGCATCATGCACGCCGCCGAGCGCGGTCGCCAACGGGATGCCGCGGCTGGTGTGCGCTTGCGGGTCGAAGAAAATCTCGGCGTGACGCACCCCGCCCGCTGCGGCGCGTTTCAGGTAGGCGCGGGTCAGCTCGGCGAAGTCGATACGCTCGCGCACCACATCGAGATTGCGGTAGTACAGGTCGAGAAAAGAGCCGAGGTCGCTGAACTCGTACTGGGCGCGCAGCTCGTCAAGCGACGCCCAGGGGAGGGTCACGTTGTTGCGGGCGGCGAGCTCAAAGATGAGTTCCGGCTCGAGGGTGCCTTCGATGTGCAGGTGCAGTTCAACCAGGGGGAGTGCCATCATTCCATTCTGCCGGTTCGGCGGCCCCCGAGAGGTCGCGCCTGGCGGCACCTCACGAGACCCCAACGAACACGCCCGACCAGTAAATGCGGGCGAGAAACCGCGAAACCCGCACCGCCTCACGGCAAATGCCGCTTCGGCGAATTAGGGTAGGCCTGTGTGGCGCCTCGATAGAAAACCAGAAGACGACGACAATCTGTCCGAGTACTCGGGCGCGCCTGCACCCGATCCGAACGGCAAGACGTCGCCGCACGCGATCAGCCTGGGCGATCCGACCCTGCTCGCCGGCAATATCGCTGAACCGGTCTGGCAGCGTTGGCGCGACGAACTGGCTCAGGTCGGCGGGCGCTCGCCGCTGCTGCACTTCTCCGACAGCCCGCGCACACGCATCGAACTGAGCGCCTCGCATCCGGGCGGTCTGCCCCAATTCATCACCGGCAAGACCACACTGCTGTCGAACCTGATCCGTGACGAGCTCGCCCTTCGCAACGCCCGCCTCGCCGCCGGAGAGATCACTCAGAAGGGCATCGAGTTGCGCTCGATGCGCGGCATCGAATCGGTGCACCTGGCGATCGGACTGGCCGAGTGGCGACACGGCAACGTCGATTTCAATGCCCCCGTCTTGCTGCGGCCCATGGCCATCCGTCGCTACGGCCGTGACTTCGAGCTCAAACTCAACGGCGCCCCCTACCTCAACCCGGAGCTGGCGCGTGCTCTGCACGACCAGTTCCAGATCACTCTCGACGCCGACGCATTCGTGGCCCTGGCGATCACGAACGGTGCGTTCAAACCGCAGCCGGTGATCGACCGCCTGCGCGGACTCACCTCGCACCTGCCCTGGTTCAACGTGGTTCCCCGTTTGGTCGTGTCGTCGTTCGCCGACGTCGGCCGGGCGCTCGCCGCCGATGCGGCCAACCTCGAGCACCCGCTGCTCGACGCGGTCGCCGGCAACCCACGTGCTCGCGGCGTCGTGGAGTCGGCCTACCAGCCGGTAGCCCCGGTGGGTCAGGATGCCCGCCCGCCGGCCACCGACACGCTGCTGCTCGACGCCGACGCAGAGCAAGAGAACGTGGTCAGCCAGATCGCGGCCGGCAACTCGCTCGTGGTGAAGACCCTGCCGGGCACCGGCGGAACCCAGACTATCGTCAACGCCATCGGCGCGCTCATCGCGCAGCACAAGCGTGTGCTCGTGGTCAGCGCGCGTCGGTCGAGCCTCGACGGCATTGCGCACCGGTTGCAGCAGGTCGGTCTGCAGGGTGTCGCGGTGAGCCCGCGGACGCTCCGCCGCGACCTGATTCAGTCGATCACCCGCAACGAGAAGGTCACCCAGCCGCAGGTCGGCGATGTCGACGACGCGCTTGTGCGTCTGCGCAAGGTGCTGCTCGACTACCGCGGCGCCCTGACCCGCCGTGACCCGACGCTCGGCGTCTCCGTGCTCGACGCCCTGGGCGAGCTGGCTCGTCTGGCCCAGCTTCCCTCGCCGCCGGCCACCACTGCACGCCTCGACCGTCGGGCTCTCGAGCTTCTCGCCCACGACCGGGCCACCGCCGCAGAGACGCTGATCAAGGCCGCTGCCTTGGGCGAGTTCCGCTACGGACCCGGCGACTCACCCTGGTACGGCGCAGCATTCGCGAACACGAACGAGGCGTCGACCTCGCACGAGCTGGCCAAGCGCATCAACCAGCATGAGCTGCCGCGTCTACTCGAACGCGCCAACGGACTCGTCGGGCAGACCAAGCTGCGCCCCTTCGAGACGATCACGGAGCTGGGCATCTACCTGCGTCTGCTGCTCGACATCCGTGAAACGCTTGACCGTTTTCAACCGGCCGTTTTCGACCGTCCGCTGACCGAGCTGATCGCCGCGACGGCGGCCCGGCGCGATGCACCCGAGATGTCGGGCGCCAGCCGTCGACGCCTGCGCAAGCTGGCGGAGGAGTACCTGCGGGCCGGCGTTCATGTCAGCGACATGAACGAGAGCCTGCGTCGCATTCAGCAGCAGCGCACGCTCTGGCAGCGCTACGTCGTGGCCGGGTCGACACCCGAGGTGCCGGTCGGCATCGCCGATGTGCACGTCGCCTACGCCCGGGTGGCCGAAGACCTGGCGAAACTGGACGGCCCGCTCGGCATTGCCGGCACGCCCCGGCAGCTCGCCAACCGCCCGGTCAAGGAGCTCGTGCACACGATCGCCGGTCTCGCCGCCGAGAGCGAGGTGCTCGCCAATCTGCATGAGCGCACCGCACTGCTCTCGACACTGCGCGAGAGCAACCTTGACCCGCTGATGACCGACCTGTCGCGCCGTCACGTGTCCGAACAGGATGTCGCCGCCGAGCTGGAACTCGCCTGGTGGCAGTCGGTGCTGGAGACGATGCTCTCGGCCGACAAGGCACTGTTGAACGCGAACACTCAGGTGCTCGACCGTCTCGAAGCCGACTTCAAACTCGTGGACGAGGCGCACGCATCCACCACCGGTCAGCTGCTCGCCTGGATGCTCGGCGAAACCTGGAAAATCGGTGTCGTCGACTGGCCCGACGAGGCGAATTCGTTGCGCCGGATGCTGCGAGCCGACCGGGCGACCCCCGAACTACTGCAGTCCGAGGCACCGCACCTCGGACGCGTGCTTGCCCCCGTCTGGCTTGCCTCACCCTACGAAGTCGCCAGCCTGACCGACGCGGCCCAGTTCGACTCGGTGCTGCTGGTCGACGCCGGCGCGACGACCCTGGCCGAGAACCTCGGTGCGATTCGCCGCGGCAAGCAGATCGTCGCCTTCGGTGACCCGGTCACGCAGACGCCGTCGCCGTTCACGACGGCACTGACGGATGCCGCGGACTCAAACCTCATTCAGTCGGCCCCGCCCGCGCAGGAGACGAACGTCGACGCGCTGCACGCCGACTCGGCGCTGGCCCGGCTGGGCGAACTGCTGCCGACGCTCACGCTGACGCGCAGCTACCGGGCCGGCGGCGAAGACCTCGCCGAGCTCGTCAACCACCGCTTCTACGGCGGTCGCATCGACTCGCATCCGTGGGCCGGAAGCTTCCTCGGCCACGGCAGCCTCACCCTCAACTACGTCGCCGGCGGCCACGGTATGCCCGACCCCGACAGTGGCGCCGTCGAGAGTGTTGACGCCGAAGTGACGCAGGTCGTCGCTCTCGTGATGGAGCACGCGATGAAGCGCCCACGCGAGTCGCTCATGGTGATCACGGCCAGCGCGCGCCATGCGGTGCGGGTGCACCAGGCCGTGCTCGCGGCGTTTGCCAAGCGCACTGACCTGTCTGACTTCATACTGAAAGACCGGGCCGAACCCTTCACCGTGCTCACCCTCGAGCAGGCGGTCGCGCAGAGCCGCGATCGGGTGATCTTCTCGATCGGCTACGGGCGCACGCCGCACGGGCGGATGCTCTCGAACTTCGGCTCGCTCGGCGAGCCCGGGGGAGAACGCCTGCTGGCCATCGGCATGACGCGGGCGCGCCGCTCGATGGATATCGTGTCGTGCTTCCGGCCGTCGGATATCGAAATCGACCGCCAGCGCTACGGGATTCTCGCGCTGGCGCAGGTGCTCAGCGAGACCGAAACAGCAGCCAGCGAGGTATCGGCACCGGATGCGCGTGAGGCGCTGCTGGTCGACCTGGCGTCACGGCTCGAGGGGCTCGGGCTGCGCGTCTCGCTCGGGCACCGCGGCAAGCTCGCGCTCGCGGCGTCGTACAACGGGCGGGCGGTGGCCGTCGAAACCGATGCGGTCGTCGGTCGCAGCAGCCTGCGCGAATCGCTGCGCCTCCGCCCCGAAGTACTGCGCCGTCTCGGCTGGCACTACCTGCGGGTGCACAGTTTCGATCTGTTCACGAACCCGGATGCCGTGGCGGCGCGGGTGGCGGCGCTGGTTGGGGTGCGTCCGGAGTAGCCGTTGCGCGCGTTGAGACCAGCATGCGGCGTTCGACCCGCGACGCGGTGTTTCGGCCGACCGACGGGCTCCATGTTTTCGCTAATGAACTTCAGGGTCATATGAGCCTGAAGTTCATTAGCGAAAAGAGGTCCCCTCCTCGCTGTTGCGCAGACGTCGGAATCTCGTTGGTCGAGGAGCGCGCGAGCGCAGCGAGCCCGTGTCTCGAGCGATGTACTGAGCTTGTCGAAGTGGCCTCGTGAGCCGACGCTCGAACGCAACCAAATTTCGTAGATTGGCTCGCGAGGTCTCGAGACGCGGCCGACTCCGTCGGCTGCTCCTCGACCAACGAGGTTGCGGTTCCCGGCCCGGTACCCTTGAAACTATGAGCACCGACGACCCGACGCCCGGCATCCCGCGGCTGGACGTACCGCGTCAGGCGATCGTGAAAGCCGGCGGCCGCTCACGGCGCGCGCGGCTCGAACCGGCACCGAACACCGACCCCAGCCCCGACGTTCCGGTCGAGCGTGAAGAGGGTGGCGTCGCATCCGTCAGCGGGGACAAGCCCGCGGCGAAGGGCGAGAACGACGACCGCCTCCGACTAGACCGCCCGCCGCACTGGTAGCCGCTCTGGCAGCCGCACCGGTCGCCGCGCTGCTCGCAAAGCACGGGTAGGGATCAGGAGCGCTTGTCGACGCGATCGGTCTGAAACGCCCAGATGGCGACCTCGACCCGATTGCGGGCACCGATCTTGGCCATCAGGCTGGCCAGGTGCGTCTTGACCGTGCTGAGTGTGATGAAGAGTTCGCTCGCAATCTCACCGTTGCTCAACCCACGTGCGACAGTGCCGAGCACCTGCTCTTCGCGGTCGGTGAGCGGTTCGATCGGCTGCGCGCGAGTTGCGGTCGGGGTGGCACCGGCAAAAGCCTCCAGCAGCCGTACCGTGACGTTCGGCGCGATCAGCGCGTCGCCGGCCGCGGCCGCACGTACTGCCTGGGCCAGCAGCGCCGTACCGGCATCCTTCAACAGGAATCCGCGGGCACCGGCACGCAGCGCGGTGAAGACGTATTCGTCGAGATCGAAGGTCGTGATCACCACCACCGCGAGCGGATCGGGAACGCCGGGCCCAGCGAGCGCCCAGGTCGCCTCGATGCCGTCTTGACCGGGCATCCGGATGTCGAACAAGCAGACATCGGGGCGCAACTCACGGGCGAGCTGCACGGCTTCAATCCCGTCGACCGCTTCGCCGACCACCTCGATGTCGGGCTGCGCGTTCAGGATCATCCGCAGTCCGGTGCGCACGAGCTCTTGATCGTCGGCGACGAGCACACGAATTGTCATGTCGACCAGCCTGCCCGAGGCAGGACCGCACTGACTACCCATCCGTTTCCCGGCGCGCGGCCAGCCTGGCAGGTTCCGCCGAGCAGGGTCGCGCGCTCGATCATGCCCCGGATGCCGTAGCCCGGCACAGCGGGCGGGCCGGCTTCGCCGTCGTCGCTCACGCTCAGACTGACGCGGGCTTCGTCGGCGTCGACCAGCACCGCGATCCGCGTCGCATGCACAGCATGGCGGCGGGCGTTGGTGATGGATTCCTGCACGAGCCGGTAGATCGCGGCGGCGACCGTGGGAGGGATGCTCTCGACGTCGCCGGTGATGTGCACATCGACGGCGGGCCCATCCGTGACACCGCTGCCCTGTCCGGGCTGCTGAGCGAGCAGAGCGAGGTCGGCCACCCGCGGGTTCGGCGTCAACGCTGCGGCCTCGTCCTGGCGAAGGATGCGAACCATCGAGCGCATCTCTGACAGCGTCTTGGATGCCTCCGCTTCGATCACGCGCAGGGCGTCGGTCGCCGCTTCGGGGGATCCGGGCGCCATGGCCAGTCCGGCCTGGGCGCGGATGGCGATGGCCGACACGTGGTGGGCGACGGTGTCGTGCAGATCACGGGCCAGCTGCTCGCGCTCGATCAACCGGGCGCTCTCCAGCTCACGTTGCCGCGAGCTCGCCCGAAACCGGAAGGCCAGGCCGAGGCTGATCGTGACCAGAAGCACGGTCAACCCGCCGACGATATCCGCGACGCTCGTGCTGGTGAGCAGCGGGACGGCCGCGCTGGCCAGCAACAGGGGGAGCCCGATGACGAGGGCTCGTCCGTTGCCCCACCGCACGAGTGAATACGGCAGTAGCAGGAGAAAAACGCTCGTGAACAGCTGAATCGACCCACCGAGGAAAGCCGACACGACGCCCGTCGTGATGAAGGCGATCGCGATCATGGCAAGTGGATACGTGCGGCGCCAGAGCAGGGTCGGGGCCACCGCGATCAGCACGATCACCGAGAGCACCGGCGCCGGAATGTTTGGCCGAAGGATGCCCTCGATCACCGCGAGAGCGGTCACAGCCGCGACCAATGCCCAATCCCGCCACACACGCCGTGGCGGTGGTGGGGTGGCGCCTGGCGCATGCCAGATCGAGCGCAGCGGAGCGACCATGCTCTTATGATACGAGCGCATCGGACCGTGCGGATCGGCCGGATGTACGAGACAGCCCGCGTGATGACCCGGCGCGACGGCGGTGGATGACGTACTCAGCGACCGCCAGGTTGATCGCCCAGGCCAATCCCATCAGCACGGCCTTGGTCGTAGCATCGGTCGCGCCGATCAGAAGCATCCAGGGAAGCATGATCAGCGCCTGGGTTCCGGCGCCGACGCCGATGGCGTAGCCGCGGGTCATCCACT
The DNA here is from genome assembly GCF_056395445.1 of Leifsonia sp. 10L418. NCBI lineage: Bacteria > Bacillati > Actinomycetota > Actinomycetes > Micrococcales > Microbacteriaceae > Leifsonia > Leifsonia sp. 10L418. The sequence continues at coordinate 18,580 of NZ_JBFTJN010000004.1, forward strand.
CGCTGTGGCGCACGTACTTGTGTCGACGCACTGCCACGAGGCCGAGCACGAGACTCGCCAGCATCGCCCCGCCGAAGATCAGCCGCAGGACGAGGAGAATCTGGCCGTCGCTCGGCGGCAACGGGTAGAACACCGACATCCAGAGTCCCGAGAGGGCGGCGATCAGACCGGCGGGCACCAGAATGCGTCCGGCAATCCGGTGCCAGGACCGGCGCTCTCGCAGGGAGGGTACGAACTGGAAGGCGCCGAGCAGACTGAACACCGTGACGCCGATGATGTGCAGCACGACGGGGATCGGGGAGTCGAAAAAGCGGGAGTTGTCCGCTGTCACGGTGGCGCCGCTCGTCAGTTCGGTCAGCCGTGACGCCCCGGCAACCACCGGGATCAGGCTGAGCAGGATCAGTCCGGTGGGAGCGAGCCACTGGGGCCGGCGAGATGTCGATGTCGTCTTCGCCGACCTTTTCGTCGAGACGAAGGAACCGGGCGAGGCTTCTGTGCGTGATGTCATGGCTCGAGCCTCGCCGGAGCGCTCGGTTGCGGCATCGGCCGAACGGCCGGAGTTCGCTCGGCCGAATGAACGAAATAATAGAAACCATGCGCGACGAGAATTCTGAACCTGCCGATGTCGACCTGAACGCCCAGATCGTGGACGGCGTCTTCGACCTGGCGCGCCAGGGCGCAACCAACGAGCTCGGCGAGATGATCGATGCGGGCGTGCCCCTCGGCATCCGTAACGGTCGTGGCGACACCCTGCTGATCGTTGCCGCCTACCAGCAGCACGGCGACACCGTCGCGGAGCTGCTGCGACGCGGAGCCGACGCCTCGGTCGTCAACGGAATGGGCCAGACCGCCATCGCTTGCGCCGTGTTCCGGGGCAATGAAGAGATCCTGCGGGCGTTGCTCGATGCCGGCGCGAATCCGGCACTCGGCACCCCGACGGGAGTTCAGATCGCCGACCAGTTCGGGATGCCGCGAATGCGTGAAGTGATCGAGTCATACGGGGCCTGAGCTGAGCCCTCAGCTGAGCCCTGAGCGCCCTGAGCGCCGTGAGCCTGATGCCGGCCTCGGCCCAGTCGCAGACGGTTAGGCTTGAGTGTGGGCAAAAGATTGGATTCAACCGTGGACGAGCCGAGGGCAGATGCCCCAACCGATCCGTCGGATGCTCCGCAGCCCGCGCCGAAGAAGCGTCGTCGCTCGCGCTATGCGCTCGCCGACGTGCTGCTGCGGCGTCTCGCGCTGGGCGGCTTTGTCGTGATCGCCATCGTGGCGGCGATCATCACGGCGGTCAACGGCCGATAGACCTTCGGCGATTGAGCCACCTCGGTGATCGAGCCACCTCGGTGATCGAGCCACCTCGGTGATCGAGCCACCTCGGTGATCGAGCCACCTCGGTGATCGAGCTTGTCGAGATCCCGTGACCTAGTCTCGAGATCAGCTCGCGTGGTCTCGACAGGCTCGACCACCGGGCGTGCGTGGTCTCGACAGGCTCGACCACCGGTTCTACAGCGTGTGCTTCGACCCGCTTGGCGCGCCGGCGGCCAGCAGGTCACGGATCTCGACGAGCAGGTCGACCTCGGATGCAGGAGCGGCATCGGGCACCGGCGGCTTGCCACCGTTGCGGCGACGCTCCTGCGCTTCCTTCATCTTGTTGATCGGCATGACGAAGACGAAGTAGACGACTGCGGCGATCAACAGGAAGTTGATGACTGCGGCAAGCACGAGACCGAAGGCCAGTCCTCCGCCGCCCGGAAGCGGAAGGACCAGTGACGTCGCGAGGTCTTTGGAATCGAAGATCGACGCGATGAGCGGGTTGAAAATCCCGTTGACGAGCGCTGTGACGACGGCGGTGAACGCGGCACCAATGACCACGGCGACGGCAAGGTCGATGACGTTGCCGCGCATGATGAATTCTTTGAAGCCTTGAATCATGGCCGTTCCTCCGGTGAGCGGGAGGGACCTAAGAAGCTGAAGGTGCCGCCGCGCTCGTGCTCGTTGATGCAGATGTTGAGCTTGAGACACTACCGGAGGTGCTCGGTGCAGCCGTAGTTGACGTGGCGGCCGACTTCGAGGCCGAGTCAGAAGAGGAGCTCCCCGACGACGCCTTGATTGTCGACTTGCCGGAGTCGCGTGAATCGTTGCGGTAGAAGCCCGAACCGTTGAAGGTCACGCCGATCGACGAGAAGACCTTGCGCAGTTTGCCCTGACAGGTGGGGCAAACGGTGAGGGAGTTGTCGGTGAATGCCTGCTGAATGTCGAAGGCGGTGTCGCACGCGGTGCAACGGTAAGAATAGGTGGGCACTGAATCTCCAGCTGAGGGTCTCGACGGGCGGGTGCGCGTCGAACGTTTAGAACGAGAGAATTCTCGTCGGGGTGATCAGGCCATTGACCGCCTGATCGTGTATTTCGTGAGGAACCTCATCAACGAACTCATTGTCGTAGACGACGGCGTACACCGGTGGGCTTTTCTCCATCGACCCGAGGGTCTTGTCGTAATAGCCGCGTCCCCAGCCCATGCGCACACCCTTCTCATCGACGGCGGCGGCCGGCACGATGATGAGGTCGACATCATTGATGGCGATCGGACCGAGCAACTGACCGGCGGCCTCCGGCATCCCGTGGATGCCTTCGACTTCTTCTTGTTCTTCGCCGACCGTCCAGTCGAGCAGACCGTCTTCTCGGGAGACCGGAAACAGAATGCGGATGCCCTCTGCCTCGGCCCAGTTGAGGAACGGGCGCGTGTTCGGCTCATTGCGAGCTGAGAGGTAGCAGGAAATTGACCGTGCGGACAGGTCGATCACCAAACTTTGAAGGTTTTCGGTGAATCCGGCGGTCGCTGCATCGCGTTCACGCGAGGTGAGGTTAGAACGGCGCTCCCGCAATTCCGCGCGGAGCGCCCTCTTTCGGTGACCGATGTCAGAGACCATGCCTTTCATCCTAGATGCCGATAACGTAGGGGCCATGGGAACCAAGATCACGAAGGCAGTAATACCGGCGGCGGGGCTCGGTACACGATTCCTCCCGGCAACGAAGGCGATGCCGAAGGAGATGCTGCCGGTAGTCGACAAGCCGGCCATCCAATACGTCGTCGAGGAGGCCGTCGCCGCCGGGCTGCACGATGTGCTGATGGTCACCGGGCGCAACAAGAACTCCCTGGAGAACCACTTCGACCGGGTGACCGAGCTGGAGGCATTGCTCGAGCAGAAGGGCGATCGGGAACGCCTGGCCAAGGTCAACGCCTCGACCGACCTCGCCGACATGCACTACGTGCGTCAGGGCGATCCCCTCGGGCTCGGCCACGCCGTTCTGCGTGCAAAGATGCACGTCGGCAACGAGCCGTTCGCGGTGCTGCTCGGTGACGACATCATCGACGCCCGCGACCCGCTGCTCGACAAGATGTTGACCGAGCAGGAGAACCGCAACACCAGTGTCATCGCGCTGCTCGAAGTCGATCCGTCGCAGATCCATATGTATGGTGCGGCTGCCATCGAACCGACCGACGACCCCGACGTGGTTCGGGTGACCGGCCTTGTCGAGAAGCCGTCGGCTGAGGACGCTCCCTCCAACCTCGCTATCATCGGCCGCTACGTGCTGCGCCCCGAGGTCTTCGACGTGCTCGAGCACACCAAGCCCGGCAAGGGCAATGAGATTCAGCTGACCGATGCGCTGCAGGAGATGGCGATCACGCCGGAAACCACCGGCGGCGTCTACGGCGTCATCTTCCGGGGGCGCCGCTACGACACCGGCGACCGCGTCGACTACATCAAGGCAATCGTGCAGCTCGCCGTCGACCGCGACGACCTGCGCGAACAGCTGCGTCCGTGGCTGCGCGAATTCGCCGCGACCCTCGACTAACGACTAAAGAGGCACCCAGCAATGGCGATCACGATCCCGACGCTCCGCGACGGATCTATTACCCTCCGACCGATCCGGGTGCGCGACGCGCGGGCGCTGGACAGCGAACTGATGGCAAACCGCAGTTGGCTGCGCAAGTGGGAAGCAACGAACCCCTACGCGCCGATGTCGTTCGACACCCGCTCCAGCATCCGGAGCCTGCTCACGCATTCTCGCTCGGGACACGGGCTGCCGTTCATTGTCGAGTATGAAGGGCAGCTTGCCGGTCAACTGAACGTCTCCTCGATCAGCTGGGGCTCGCTCTCCAGCGCAACGATCGGCTACTGGGTGGGGGAGCGGTTCGCCGGCAAGTCGATCACGCCGACCGCTGTGGCCCTGGCCACCGACTACTGCTTCTACCAGCTCGGTTTGCACCGGATGGAGATTTGCATCCGCCCGGAGAACGAAGCGTCGTTGCGCGTCGTCGAGAAGCTCGGCTTCCGTTATGAGGGTCTGCGGCGGCGCTACATTCACATCAATGGTGACTGGCGCGATCATTTCTGTTTCGGGCTGGTGGCTGAGGAGCTGCAGCAGGGTGTGCTGCAGCGGTGGCGAGCCGGGGTCGTTCCGCCTCATGCGGCGACGGTGACCGCCGAAGATCGTGCCGCGGCGGCGCATCAATTGCCCATTATTGATCGATGACACACCCCCGGTAATCAGCCACGCACTGCCCGGGAACTCATACCGTAAGGAACATGAGCGGTGAGGTGCTGGGCGGGGGCGTAATGGTGGCGGTGGCTGCCCTCTTGTGGGTTGCCTATTTCATGCCGACGTGGGCACGCCGAAGGCAGTACAACGCAATGGAACGCAACGCCGTTCGCCTGCAGCAGACCCTGCGAATTCTTGCCGAGACGGCCGAGATCCCGACGCAGGTCAGGCTCGAAGCGAATGCTCGCACGGTGTCGAGTCAGCAGAAGCTGCTGGCTCAGGCCGAGGCGAAAGCCCGTGCCGAGTTGAAGGCGTCGACGAACGCTGCAATCGCAGCGCGTCGGGCCGCGGTGGTCAAGGCCGCCGCAGCACTGCCGACCGCTACGACGGTGTCGGCGTCCGTGTCGGCAACCGCCGGCTCCGTTGCACGCCAGTTCACCCCTGACATCGCGCAGGCCTCGAAGCGKCGCCTGCGCGCCCAACGTGCGCGTCGTGCGCTCCTCCTCCTTGTCGGCGCCGTGTCGGTGGTGGCCGGCATCGTCGTCGGTGTCGTCAGCGGAACCTGGTTGCTGTTCGGCCTCGGAGCCGTCGCCTCGGTCTGGGCGCTTGGCGGACTATCGCGTCTGGCCCGGGTTGCCCGCGCCGAGCGAGTTGCTTCGCAGCACGTCGTTGTCGAACAGCCGGCTCCGCGCCAGCGCGTTCAGCAGTTCGAGCCGGTGCACTTCGACGAGGCGCCGGTTGCCGCCCCCACCTGGACTCCGAAGCCGCTTCCGCGCCCGATGTACCTCACGCGCGGATCAGTGTTGCAGACCGCCATGGCCTCGGTGGATGCCGGCGCCGAGCTGCGCAAGGCAGCCACAGAAGCCGAGTTGGCCCGCCGTGCCGCAGAACGTGAGATTGCGTTTGCCGCGGCAGTCACCCCGATCACCAAGCCGACCCGCGTGGCCGCGCCGGCCGCATCCGCTGCGCCCGCTGCATCAAGCAAGTTCGCCTCGATGGGAATCGTCGGCGACACCGAATCCGGCATGAGCGACCTCGATGATGTGCTGCGTCGTCGCCGTGCAGCCGGATAGCGAAGACCCGGCCAATCTGCCTGCCGATTCTTCTGAGGATCTGGGCGGGGATCCCGCCTGCTGGCTGGCGAATGTGTGCCCGGAGTGCGGCGCCTCTGTCGACGATCCGTCGGTGGGGGTGTGCCCGAAGTGCGGCGGAGCGCTCCCTCCGCCTGCGTGATCGGACTCCTGGGGTGAAATTGCCGACACGAAGTAGGCCGGGAACGGCGATCTGGCGAAAAGTACTCCGGAGCGCGTGATATTCTGCATAAGCAGTTTGGGGCTATGGCGCAGTTGGTAGCGCGTCTCGTTCGCAATGAGAAGGTCAGGGGTTCGAATCCCCTTAGCTCCACCAACGATGAAGAGTCCGGCACGAAGTGTCGGGCTCTTCGTCGTTAATGAACGCTGTGTTTCGAGGAGGAGTGAGGGCGGAGCCCGAGCGACGGGGTCCCCTTAGCTGCCCTGAGCTCCCCTGAGTTTCAATTGGTCAGCAGGTCCAACGCCTCGTCGATCGGCGTCGTCCCGTTGTTGAACTGGATGAACATTCCAGCAGTGGCCGGCCGCTCCAGCACCGACGCGGCCACCAGCGCCACGTCTTCTCGGCCGACCCGCCCGCCCGCGGCTTCGTCGCCCACGTCGATTAAGCCGGTGCCGGGCTTGAGGGTGAGCGTGCCGGGGCCAAGAATGGTCCACGACAGCGCGGTGCTGCGCAGATACTCATCCGCCGCGGCTTTGGCCTCGGCGTAAACGAAGAAGGGGTTGACTGACGGAACTCCGTGGTCGAGGCTCGCACCGAAGTAGGACACCATGACGTACCGGTCGACTCCCGCGGCGCGTGCGGCATCCATGGAACGGATGGCTGCATCCCGGTCAATCGCCCAGGTGCGTGCTGGATTGCCGCCGCCGGCGCCCGCCGACCACACCACGGCGTCGTGACCGGCAAATGCGGCTGCGAAATCCTGGGTCGAAGCCTGCTCAACATCCAGGACCACCGGAGTGGCGCCGGCCCGGATCACGTCGTCACTCTGCAGAGGGTTGCGGATGATTGCGCTGACGGAATGGCCCGCCTCGGCCAGCACATGGGTCAGGTGCAGCGCCACTTTCCCGTGGCCGCCGACAATTGCGATGCGTGACATGGTCTTCCTCTCGGTCGTTGCAGTTCCAGACAATCACAAGTTGTCCGTGCGGGTTGCGGCCGGAGACGCACCGGGGCAAGTTCCTACCGGTTAGATGCTCACGAACCCCGTCGCCAGTCCGACGACTCCCGCGATCGCACCGATCAACACGACGATGAAGACGACCCAGCCGGGCGTCGTGAAAAGCTTTCCGGACTGTTCACGGCGTGCAATCGCGTACAACAGCGTCGCGGGGGCGAGCAAGATGCACGAGAGCAGCAGGAATTGCGTTCCCGCGGCGAACACGAGAAACAGTGTGTAGGCGACGGCGATGGAGGCGACGACGAGCTCCCGAGTGCGTGTGCGCTGCGGAACGCCGGCATAGCCATCCCGCTCGATCGCGATCTTGAGGGCGTAGCCGGCGACGAGCACGAACGGGATCAGCGACAGGGCTGCCGTCAGATCCAGCATGAAGTCGAGGGCTCCGCTGGCGAAGTACACGAGAATCAGCAGGAGCTGGATGAACAGCGTGCTCAGGAGCAGGGCGTTCCCGGGGACATCCTTTTTCGTGGTCTTCGCCAGAAACTGCGGCAGATCTCTGTCTTTCGCCGCGGCGAACAGCACCTCAGCGGCCATCAGGCTCCAGGCAAGGTAGGCGCCGAGCACGGCGATGATCAGGCCGGCGCTGATGAACCAGGCTCCCCACGGGCCGACGACGGCCTCGAGCACACTGCCGACGGACGGTTGGCGCAGCGTGGCCAGCTCGTCTTGGGGAAGGATGCCGTAGGAGATGATCGACACGGTTGCGAAGAGGGCGAGTACCGAGACGAATCCCAGCACGGTCGCCCGCCCGACATCCTTCCGTTTGCGGGCGTAGCGCGAGTACACGCTGGCGCCTTCGATGCCCAGGAACACGAAAACGGTGACGAGCATCGTGCCTTTCACCTGTTCAAACAGGCTGGTGCCGCCGGCGCTGGCTCCTCCGCTGAGGTTGGCGATGAACACGTCGGGTTTGAAAGCGAAGATCGTCACCACGACGAACAGCAGCAGCGGGATGATCTTGGCCGCCGTGATGATGGCGTTGAGGCCGGCAGCCTCCTTGACCCCGCGCAGAATCAACAGGTAGAAGCCCCACACGAAGACCGACGAGACGAGGATCGCCGACACCGTGTTGCCGTCGCCGAAGGCCGGGATCAACGGACTCAGTGTCGAGGTGATCAGAACCCAGTAGAACGCATTCCCCGCGCACGAACTGGCCCAGTAGCCGATCGCCGAGAGGAAGCCGGGATATTTCCCGAAGCCCGTGCTGGCATAAACATAGACGCCGTTGTCGAGCAGGGGTTTGCGCACGGCGAGGCTCTGGAAAACGAAGGCGAGGGTGAGCATGCCGGCCCCGGCGATCGCCCACGCGATGACCGCGCCGATGACGCCGGTTTCTGCCGCGAATCGCTGCGGCAGAGTGAAGACTCCGGCCCCGACCATCGAACCGACGACCAAGGCGGTGAGAGCCGGGACGCTGAGCTTGTCGGAGTGCGCCGTTTCGGTCGTGGTCACGATGCTCCTCAGCTGTCGCAGTCACGCGGACCGTATTCGCCCCTGCGGCTTCCGCTCACCAGTTTACTGGCGGGCCGTTCGCGGCCGGCCTGGTGAGGCCCAGCCCACGGGGAACCTAACGGAGGAGAATCTGCGACACGCCACGTGAAACCGCCCGTCGGGCGCGGCGAGTCGCAAAATCTCCTACTTTGCGTTGTGAGTAGCCCCCGCGGAAAGGGCTGGGGAAAGCGCCGAACTGGTCGGGACGCAATCATTGGCATTCACATTCGGTTCATGCGGCAATTGCCTCTGTGATGATCCTGACGGTCTCTTCGAGATCGCCGGGCTTCACGAGCACTCCGGGGTCCAGGACATCGCCCAGGACGGCGCCCTGGATGACGCGCTTAAGGGGAATTTCCAGCCGCTTTCCGGAAGGGTTGCGAGGGACGCTGGGGACGAAGACGACATTGTCCGGGAGGTGCCGGGGCGAGAGTTCAGTCCGCAGCGCCCGCCGCAGCAGAGTCTCCAGTTCCACCCGGTCGGCGCCGTCCTGGGGTTCGATCAGGAGAACGAGCCGCCCCATGCCGCCGTCGGGATCTTCAAAGTGCAGGACCATGCTGTCGTTGACCTGGGCCAGGCCGTCGAGCACGGCGTAGAACTCAGCCGTGCCCAGGCGGACGCCTCCCCGGTTCAGGGTGGCATCGGAGCGGCCCGAGATCACCCAGGTGCCCCGCTCGGTCTCGATGAGCCAGTCCCCGTGGCGCCAGATTCCCTCATAGGCACCGAAGTAGCTGTCGCGGTAGCGTTCCTGGTCCTCGTCCCCCCAGAAGAAGACTGGCATCGACGGCATGGGCTTGGTGGCCACGAGTTCTCCGGCGGCGCCGTGCAGCGGCCGGCCTTCCGGGTCCCAGGACTCCACCGCGACGCCCAGCGGCCGGCAGGACATCTCGCCCGCAGAGACTCCGGTCAGGGGGCTGGCGCCGAGGAAGGCTGCGCAAATGTCGGTACCCCCGGAGGTGGGGGCCAGCAGCAGATCCGGGCTGACGGCGTCGTAAACCCAGCCGGAGACGTCCGCCGACAGCGGGGAGCCAGAGCACTGGATTTCCCTCAGCCGGCTGAGGTCCCAGCTCGCGCCGGGCTTCATGGCCGCGTGCGCGCACGCGGCGAGGTAGGCGGAGCTGGTGCCCAGATAGGTGGCTTCAGTGTCGGCTGCCACTGCCCATTGGGACCACTCACCGCCCGGCGAAGGCCAGTTCGGGTCGCCATCCATGAGCACCATGGCGGCGCCGGTCAGCAGGCTGGAAACCCCCAGTGTCCACACCATCCATCCGGTGGTCGTGAACCAAAAGGCTGTGTCTTTCGGGCCCAGGTCGCTGTGCAGGCACAGGGCTTTGGAATGCTCCAGCAGCAGGCCACCGTGCGAGTGCACGATCGCCTTGGGTTTGCCGGTGGTTCCGGACGAAAAAAGTACCGTGAGCGGGTGAGAGAAGGGCACCGGCTCACAGCGGATTTCCCCCGGGTCGCGCGTGAAGTCGGCGTAGGCGGTGGCGCCGGCAGGAATGTCGCACTCCTGATCCAGGTACGGGAGCAGCACGACCGGTGTCTGCGGGAGCTGTTCGCGGATCCGGGCAAGATCGTCGGCACGTGACAGGTCTTTTCTGCCCCACCGGTACCCATCTATCGCGAGGATCAGGGATGGTTCCAGCTGGCTGATCCGGTCAAGGACGGACTTGGGGCCCATCTCCGGAGGGACGGAGCACCAGATAGCACCCAGCGCGGCGGTCGCGAGGTAGGCCGCGAGGGTCTGGGGAATGTTGGGCAGATACCCGGCCACGCGGTCCCCGGCGGCAATGCCGTGACGGATCAGCCCCTGCTGGATGCGGCCGATTTCCTCCAGCAACTGGGCACCCGTCCACTCCGTGCTTCCGTTGGTCTGGCTGCGGGACGTGACCATGACATCGTCACGGCGGGCGGCGACCGCGCGGACAATGTGTTCGGTGTAGTTGATCGTTGCGCCGGGGAACCAGTCGGCGCCGGGCATCGTCTGATCCTTCAGGACCGTCTCGTACGGGGTGTGGGTGATGATCTCGAAGTGCTCCCAGACCGCACCCCAGAACTCCTCAAGGTGGTCCACCGACCAGCGCCAGGCGTCCTCATAATTGGCAAAACTCCGTCCTGTCCTCGCTTCAATTTCCGCCAGGAAGACACCCATCCGGAACTGGGGCCAGTCCTCCCTGGCGGGGGCTGCCTTGAGCAGTGTGCCGGTTTCAAGAGAGCGCATGGGATTCCTTCTGAACGATTCTTGGACGAGGTGAAAGCTTGGCGGTCTAGGCCGCGCTGGTGACGGGAGACCCCGCGACGGGTGCCGGTGCTGCTGATCCGGACCGCCTGATGGAAATGCCCAGGGCCACGATGCAGAGCGCAGAGGCGGCCAGCGGAATGGCGAAGAGGAAGAAGATGTTCTCAGGCCGCCACCCTCCGGAGACGAGATAGCCCACGAGAATCGGCGCGATGATAGACACCAAGCGGCCGAGGCCGATCATCCAGCCGATGCCGGTGGCACGTGCCCGTGCGGTGTAGACCTCGGGTGCGACGGCGTAGAAGCCGGCGATCCCGGCCGTGGTCAGGATTCCTAGGAACAGGGCCACTACGAGGGCGACGCTGGTGTGGGTGAACACCAGGCCGAACAGCAGGTACGCCGCCGCCGCGGCGCCCAGCGCCCAGACCAGCAGCGGTCGGCTGCGGAATTTGATGGCCAGCGCGCTGAAGATGAAGCAGCCGAGGATGCCGCCGGCGTTGGCGATCACGCCGATGCTGACCCCGAGGGAGTCGTTTCCGGAGGCCGCCGCAACGATCTTCGGAGTCCAGGTGTTCGCGAAGTAGTAGGCCGCAACGAGGCAGGCGTAGCCGATCCACAATGCCAGGGTGCGGTACCGGGTAGACCCGCTCAGGATCTCGGAAACGGCGCTCTGCTGACGGACGGCCTCGGGGAGGGCGGGCAGGTCATCCAGCGCCGGGCGTCCGATCTTGGCCAGGATGCCGTTGATCCTGGCCAGGGCACCTGCCGGGCGACGGGTCAGCAGATAGTCGAGGGACTCGGGCAGAAAACGCCAGGAGATGAGCAGCATCAGCACCGTCAGGGCTGCTCCCACGATGAAGACCGAGTGCCAGCCGTACAACGGGATCAGCGGCGCGGCCACGAGTCCGCCGACGGTGGCGCCGATCGGATAGCCTGCGGCATAGATACCGATGATGGAGCCGCGCCGCTTGTCCGAGGCGTACTCGGAGACCAGTACGTTCATGTTGGCCATCATGCCGCCCACGCCGAGGCCGGTGATGATCCGGAAGGCCATCAGCTGCATCGCGTCCGCGGCGAAGACCGAGAAGATCATGCCGATGCTGATGATGACCAGGGAAATCAGAGCGAGCTTCCGGCGCCCGATCTTGTCAGCGAGCGGCGTGAGGAAGAGGGAGCCGGCTGCCATGCCGAAGAGGCTGGCGCTGAGCAGGAATCCCAGGGTGACCGGGTCCAGTCCCCAGGCCCGTGAGAGGCTCGGGGCCGCGTAGGCCATCACGGCGACATCGAACCCGTCAATGAGGATGAGTGTCAGGGCGATCACGATCGCCATCACCTGGAAACGGGTCATCCGCGACTGGCGGATCTGAGTTAAGACGTCCATGTCTTCTTTCCTGAAACTTAAAAGGTCTTTGGCAACATCGCGATCGTAGTGAGAGCAGCGCACAACCGTCCACAAGTCTGCGTGAAGTTTCGATCAGCGAAATTAGGTTCGCGTGATTTCACTCCTCAGAAACCCGAGAATTCTGTGCAGACTTCCAACAGCTTCCCTGGTACTGGGTGATCACAGTGTGGGATGATTCTGCTGTGCGAAATCTTGAAACAGTCCCGAAGCTCGAATCAGTTGACCGCGCCCTCCAGCTGCTCCTCCACTTGCGCGACGGGGAGGTGATGAGTGTCACATCAGCCGGGGAACGCCTCGGAGTGGCGCCGTCGACAGCCCACAGGCTGCTCGGCGCGCTCGTCGCCAGGGACTTCGCGGTGCAGGACCGGGAGCGGCGGTATCGCGCGGGACCCCAGCTGGCCCCTCACCGTGAGAGCCACTTCTCCGTGAACCAATTGCGGCAGGTGGCCCGACCGGCCTTGCTGAAACTCTATGAAGACGTCAACGACACGGTCCAGCTCATGGTGCTCACCGGCCCCAACATCCGCTTCATCGACGGCATCGAGTCCGAAGAGGTGCTGAGCGTCAGGGCCAGGATGGGGGATCTCATGCCGGCCTACTGCTCTGCCGGGGGAAAGGCGATCTTGGCCGAGCTCCGCACCGTGGAAGTGCAGCAGATCTACCGCGAAGGCCTGACGCCGTGGCCCGCCGCCAGGATCCACACCCTGCCCGCGCTCAAGCGCCAACTGGCGGCCGTCCGCAAGGCCGGCTACGCAGCAAGCCTGGAGGAGACGAGACAGGGAGTGACCGGCCTGGGTGTCTGTATTCGGGACGCCACCGGAAAACCCGTCGCCGCCTACACGACAGCCATCCCCACGGCGAGGTTCAGGAAGGCCTCGGCCCCCGAGTACGTCAAGGCACTCACGGAAGCCGCAGCTACGACGGAGGGCGCGCTGCTCACCGGATCAGTCGACCTTCCCTGAATTGCGCTCAGGACCGAAACAGCACCCCTATCGCCGTTCTCCTTGCTATGGTCCTGATCATGCAGATCCAGAATGTACTGGTCTAAGTCGCGTGGCGGTGAAACGGATGCCGTGGGCGGGGCGCGTGCGCCACACCCTGCGCAGCTACCTGAGCAGGTTCGGCACCAGGCGCACCGTGGGCGCCGACCTGAAGGCCGGGCTCGTGCTCGGCGTCGAGAGCGTGCCGGATGGACTCGCGGCTGGGCTCCTCGCCGGAGTCAACCCGCTGCATGGCCTCTACGGCTACCTTGCCGGCACCATCGGTGGCGCACTCGCGACCGGGTCTGCCTTCATGACGGTGCAGGCCACAGGCGCGATGGCCGTGGTGATCTCCGATGTGCCGCAGACTCAATCCGGTGACAACGCGAGCGGAGCGCTGGCCACGCTCGCCCTGATGGCCGGGGTGATCATGTTGATCCTCGGCATCGCCCGGCTCGGGTCGCTGGTGAGATTCATCCCCACCGCCGTTCTCGTCGGGTTCATCAACGCCGTCGCCATCAACATCGTGCTGGGGCAGTTCGACAACTTCACCGGCTACGAGAGTCAGGGTGCGAACCGCATCGTGAAGGGCTTCGACACGCTGCTTCACCTGTTTCAGTTCAGCTGGCCCACCGTCGCGGTGGGAACGGTCACCATCGGGCTGATTCTGCTGCTCGAGCGCACCAAGCTGGGAGCTCTCGCGATGGTGGTGGCGATCGTCGTCGCATCCGGCCTGGCAGCCCTGTTCGGCCTCCTGTTTCCCGGCCAGCCGATTCAGCTGGTGGCCAGCGTTGCCACTGTCCCCAACAGTTTGCCCGGGTTCGTGCTGCCGGATCTCAGCCTGATGACCACGCTCCTCATCCCCGCCCTCTCGCTCGCTCTCGTCGGCCTGGTGCAGGGGGCCGCCATCAGCGGATCGGTCCCGAACCCCGACGGCACCTATCCGGATGCCTCGAACGACTTTCGAGGGCAGGGCATCGCCAACCTCGCCACGGGACTATTCCAGGGCATGCCCGTTGGCGGATCCATGTCGGCTACCGCTCTCGTCAAGGCCGCAGGCGCGAAGAGTGCCCTCGCGAACCTGACGGCCGGCCTTGTCATGGCTGTCACGATCCTCGCCCTCGGCCCGGCGATCGGCTATATCGCCATGCCGGCGCTGGCCGGGCTGCTCATCCTCGTCGGCATTCGCACCTTCAAGCTGCACGACATTCTGATGGTGTGGCGCACGGGCCCGGTCCAGGCGTCGATCCTCGCCGTGACCTTCATCCTCACTCTGATCATCCCGCTGCAGTACGCCGTGCTCATCGGCGTCGGCCTCGCGGTGATTCTGCACATCGCTCGCCAGTCGAACCGGATCACAATCCGTCGGTGGGTGTTCGAGGAGGGCCACCCGCTTCCGATTGAGACAGACCCGCCGGCCAGCCTGGAGCCCGGCGAACTGGTGGTGCTCGCGCCCTACGGAAGCCTGTTCTTCGCCGCGGCACCGGTCTTCGAGGCTCAGCTCCCGCAGGTTCCCGACCGCTGCGAAGGCACGGTGGTGATCATCCGGTTGCGGGGCAAGGACGAACTCGGCAGCACCTTCCTCAAGATCCTCGCGCAGTATGCCGCGACCCTTGCCGCGGCCGGTGCCGCGCTGATGCTCGTCGGGGTGAGCGGGACGGTGCGCGATCAGCTGGCCGTCACCGGCGTGCTTGCCGAGATCGGAGCAGACCGGGTGTTCGTGGCCGAGCCACGCGTGGGCGATTCTCTCGCCCAGGCAATGGGCATGGCGCGGGCGTGGACCGCTGACCGTGCGGGTTCGGACGGCTAACCGATGCTGCGACGAGCGGATCGGTGCTCAGATGCTCACGAGGCTGCGGTTGGTACCTGTGCCGCGGGGGTCTTCGAACGGCTGAATCGTTGCGAGAACCGGTGGGACGGCTTCTCGACCGCCCAGTAGAAGAGCCGTGCGATCGGGAAGCACAGCACCAGCCCGACGACCATGGCAGTTGGATCGCCGCGGAAAAGATGCACCGCGGCAAGCAGCACCGGCTCGTGCACCAGATACAGGCTGAACGAGATCAGCCCGAGCCACTGCACGACCCGGAGTTCGAAGATTGCTCGGAGTGGCGTTGCGAGACCCACAAGTACGATCGCACCGGCGAGGGCAACCATGGTGCTCACCATGCTGCCGATGCTCATCACGAGGTCGGGAACCCCGAAGCTCGCCAACAGCCGCGGAAGTATCTGCAACACAACGATCAGAACGCATGCGACCACGAGCAGCGCCACGTAGAGCATCCACGCGTTCCGCATCCGCTCCTCCACTCGGTCGCGAATTGCCGACAGCTCATCCCAAGCGATGGCAAGCGCAGTTCCGACGGCGAACATGGACATGTACATGAGCGCCTGGTTGCCGGTTTGCTGACCGACGATGCAGAGCGCAATCGTCACGGGCACCCCGATGAGCGGGGGCACCTTGCGCAGGGTTGCCGTGTAGAGAATCAGCAGAACCGAGAACAAGATTTCCCACTGAAGCGACCACAACGGCGAGAGGTTGCCGGTGGTGCCAGTGATGAGTAGGAGGTCACTGACGATCGCCGAGGGCAGGTACGTGACGGGGTGGGCGTCAACCCACGGGCCCAACCCAGGCGAATCGCGAGGCACAAGGAGCATCGACACAGCCGTGAGTGCGACCGCGGCCCAGACCGGAATGTAGAGCCGCGCGAGCCGACCGAGAACGTAGTTGCCGTAGTCGAAGTTGCGAGTCGAGAGCATCATGCGCGAGAGGACCAGGCCCGACAGCACAAAGAAAAGCCATACCGAATGGGCGCCGAGGAGAGAAAGCAACTCAAGGGCGTGGCGGATGCCCGGCAGGTGAAACAGCGGACTGTCGAAGTTCTGTCGGACGACGAGTTGTGCGTGCCCGAGAACGACGACGAGCGCGGCGACCCCGCGGAGCCCATCGAGTGAGCGCATCCGCTTCGAGGTCGCGGCGGGCGCGTTCCGATCGGTCACGGTTCTCCTTGGCTGTGCGTAGAAATGCACAGCAACCGCCGTGTCCCCTGTGCTGAGTCTAATCGCGCCGGAAGCGACAGCGAGCGGGGCTCCACATTCGGTGCTCGCTCCTCGTTCGCCACATCGGGATAGGGTCCGAATGCGCTGGTGAACCGCGAAGGAGGAGCTCGTGAACGAGACCGAAGCCGTTCTGCACGATGGCTCGACGATCCGGATCCACGTCGAGGGGGAGGGGACCGACCTGCTACTGCCGGTTCGCTCCACCCCGCACGATCCGGCCACCGCCGAGACAATGCGACAGTGGGGCGCCGACCCGGAGCTGGGGCCGCGGCTGATTGCCGGGCTGTCAACATCCTTTCGGGTGATCGCGGCCGACTACGAAGGCCATCGGCTGCAGCATCCCGCCGCTGACACCTTGACCCCGCAGAATCTAGCGGCCGACCTGCTCACCATCGCGGATGCCGCGGGCGCCGACCGGTTTGCCTATTACGGTTACTCCTGGCTGGCCCTCGCGGGTTTGCAGCTCGCAATTCGAACCGACCGACTCTGGGCGCTCGTCATGGGCGGGTTCCCGCCGCTCGACGGCCCGTATGCGGCGATGCTTGCGGTGACGCGCGCGGCACATCGGGCGTCGACGAGCCAGGAGGTGACGGCGGGAGACGGCACGGGAGAGGACGCCGGCGCGGTCACGCCCGGCGACTGGGATTCCGCCGCCATCCACACCCATGAGGCGCAAACCCGGCAGTTCGTCACTCTCTACGAGGCGTTGGACGGTTTCGACGACGCCGCGATTCAGGCGGACCTCCGGATGCCGCGGCTCTGTTTCGCGGGCAGCGACGATTCCATCGACTACAGCCCGAAATGGGGCGGCGTCACCGTGCGCATCGCCGAGCCGTTGGTGCGTGACCGGGACAAACTGGAGTCCGCCGGATGGACCGTCGACGTGCTGCCCGGGCTCGACCACCTGGGTGCGATGCACAGCGACGTCGTTCTTCCCTTGCTGCGCGATTACCTCTCCCGGGGGCGGTACTCCAGCTCTGACCGGTGACATGTTCAACCGCGGCGCTAGTGCTCCATCATTCGCGCAGTCAGCGGCACCACGATTCCCCGCGGCATGATCCGCGCAAAAACGGCGGTGGCGCGATTCGCGCGACCCGACACAATCGCCGCCGGAGTGCGACGGGCGTCGAGCGCACGCATGGCGGTGGCAACGACCTGAGGTGGAGTCTGAAAGCTTCCGACCGCGGCGTCTTCGGTGCCGACGACGTCGAAGAACTCCGTGCGGGTGGCGCCCGGACAAATTGCGGTGACGCGCAGTGAGGAATCGCGGGTTTCGAAGGCCACGGCTTCGGTGAAGCTCAGTACGAAGGCCTTTGTTGCGCCATAGACCGCCATCAGCGGCACGGGCACGAATGCCGCGGTGCTCGCCACATTCACGAGCGCACCGCGACCGGAGGCAACCATCTCGGGCAGGAACGCGCGGGTGATCGACACAACCGCGCCGACGTTCAGCCGCACCTGCTCGTCGAGGCGAGCAGCATTCGCCTCGACAACCGCGCCGCGCATGCCGAAACCTGCATTGTTGATCACGGTGTCGATGGAGAGTCCTCGCTCCCGGACCGCGGCGACGAGCGCGTCGGTTGCGCCGAGTTCGGTCAGGTCGAGAACGATCGTGTGCACCTCAACACCATGCTTCGAGCGGATGTCCGTGGCGAGCTCGGCGAGGCGCTCGGCACGGCGGGCAACGAGCACGAGGGTGGCGCCGCGTGCGGCGAAGGTCCTGGCGAACTCAGCGCCGAGCCCGGAGCTCGCGCCGGTGATGATGGCGGTCGTGCCGCGGTGGTTCAAGGGCATTTCAGTTTTCCGATCCATTGATGTTGGCAATGACAACATCATGCGCCACGCAAGCGATGTTGTCAATGTCAACATTGATCTCTAGACTCGATGCATGTCGATGCCCAGCTATCACCGTGAGAATCTGCGCGAGACGCTGCTTGAGCTTGCCGAGACGACAGTGCGCACGACCGGAGTCGAGTCGCTGTCGCTGCGCCAGCTGGCGCGCGATGCCGGCGTGAGCCACGGCGCCCCGGCGCGACACTTCCGCGACCGACAGGCTTTGCTCGATGCGCTCGCTTTCGCTGGATTCGAACGGCTGAATCACGAACTGGCCGACATCCCGGCCGTCGCCACGTCGTTCGAAGCCCGGTTCCACGCACTTGCCGCTGCCTACGTGCAGTTTGCCGTGGACAACGCGGCGCTCCTCGGGCTGATGTATGCCGTGAAGCATGCCGAGGGCGCGAGTGAATCCCTGCTCGCTGCCGGCCGGAGCAGCATGGATAGCGTCGTCGCGATCATCGCCGAGGCGCAGGCCGCCGGGGAAGTCGTCGACGGCGACCCGGCGCGCTTCGCCCTCGTTGTATTTGCCGGCGTGCACGGTGTCGCGTCCCTCGCGACGGGCGGACTCCTCGACGGAGTGACCGTCGAGGATGCTACGGCAGCGACGGCCGAGCTGTTGTTGCGGGCCCTCACCTAGCTCGGGTCACGGGGAAAGCAGAGTGAACCAGTCTCGGTCAGAGCCACAGGCGCGTGTGTGGGGGTACCAAAATCAGGAGTGGAGGTGTGTCGGCCGGGGTGCACCCGCGGATTGACGGGCATCCGTTGCCGCGACACGCACTCCGCTCCTGAATTCGGCACCCCGGCTCACGGAAACAAATACCTACCCGACGACGGATGTCCGCGCCAGCGGGGCGGGTATCCGACGGGGTGTGTGGTTCAGCCGTTACGCGATGATCCCCAACTCGCGGGCCTGTGCAATCGCTTTCGTACGGCTGTCGACCCCGAGCTTGGCGTAGATGTGCACCAGGTGGGATTTGACCGTGGCCGCGGTGACAAACAAAGTCTGTGCGATCTCCCGGTTGGACTCCCCGGCGGCGGCGTGACGAAGCACTTCGATTTCGCGACTGCTCAACGTCGGTCGGGTGGTGCGCATGCTCGAGAGCACGCGCTGGGCCATCGCGGGCGCCAGCACCATGCGGCCGACGGCCGCATCGTGCAGCGCCGACACGATCGTCTCGGGGGCCACGTCTTTGAGGAGGTAGCCGGCGGCCCCGGCCTCGACAGCCCGCAGGATGTCGTGGTCGGTTCCGTAGGTGGTGAGGATGATGACCGCGGGGGCCGGGTCCAGCTTGCGCAGGAGGGTCGTTGTCGCCACCCCGTCGAGGCCCGCACCGAGGCGCAGATCGCACAGCACGACATCCGGGTGGAGGGTTCGGCTGAGTTCCACGGCTTCTTCACCCGAGGAGGCCTCGCCGACAACGACGACGTCGGCCTCGGACGCGAGCAAGGCGCGAACGCCCGACCGCACCACCGGATGGTCATCGACCAGCAGCACTGAAACTGTCATCGTCGGTGCTGGATCCTTCCAAAGTGTGGATGTGAAGAGGGGGATGCGCGAGAGGCCTGAGGGCCGGTGCGCCTGCCGCGCGGAGTGTCACAGGCGGCCTGTGACGACGGTAGCACCGCGGTGCTGGTGCGCTCGTGCCGAGCACACCACCACTGTGGTGCTACCTGTCAGTTGCCTCGTCGGCGTCAGCGGGACGGAACCGCGTCGACGGGCTGGTCTGGGGCATCATCGGTCGTCAGCAGCTCCGGCGTGGCCCGGTCTGCCGCGCTCCGGCCTGCCGGAACCTTTCCCGGCCACCAGATCTTGTCGCCGAGCAGGCTGAACGCGGCGGGAACAATGATCGTGCGAACCACCAGAGTGTCCACGAGCACGCCGAGTCCGACGATCAGACCGAGCTGGCCCAGGGTGACGAGCGGCAGGATGCCGAGGGCGGCGAACACACCGGCGAGAACGATTCCCGCACTCGTGATGACTCCACCCGTCGACGCGACGGCCCGAGCCATGCCCTGCTTGGTTCCGTAGACGACAGCTTCGGTCTTTGCCCGGTGCACCAGGAAGATCGTGTAGTCGATGCCGAGGGCGACAAGGAAGAGGAACGCGAGGATCGGCACCTGGAGGTCGAGGGCCGGCTGGTCGAAGAGCACCCGACTCAGCCATGCACCCGCACCGATCGCGGCGACGGCGCTGAACAGGTTGATGGTCAGCAGAACCAGCGGAGCGACGAAGGAACGCAGCAGGAGCAGCAGGATGATGAAACTGACGGCGAGCACGAGCGGGGCGATCAGCCACAGGTCATGCTGCGCGCCGGCACGGGCATCGACGTCGATCGCGACGGCGCCGCCGACCTGCGCGTCTGCACCGGGAACGGCGTGAACGGCGTCACGAAGGTTGGTGACCAGGCTGAGGCTTTCCTCGGTTCCAGGTGCCGGGGTGCCGGTCACCATCAGCTTCGTGAGGTCGGTTCCGTCGACGGTGGTTGTGCCGATCTGGTTCACTCGCACCACGTCGGCAACGTCCTCGGCCGCCGCTTGCACGGCATCCGCCTCGCTGGTGTTGGCCACAATGAACATCGGCTGTGCTTCGCCGGCGTCGAAGTGCGCGCCGAACGTGGTGAGGCCTTCGGCCGATTCGGAGGCGACGCGGAACTTCTCGACCTGGGTGAGCCCGACGGTGGTGCCGATCAGGCCGGTGGCCATGACGGCGAGCAAGGCGATGCCGGCAACGAAAGCGGGAACCGGGCGGCGCACGACCTTCTGCGCGACGGCGCCCCAGACGCGTCCGACCTTCTTGTTCTGGCCGGGGCGCGGAACGAACGGCCAGAAGACGCGGCGCCCGCACACGGCGAGCACGGGAGGAAGCACCAGGAGCACGAAGGCCAGGGCGACGAGCAGGCCGACGGCCGAGGCGATGCCGAGTCCTCGGGTTCCCGGGATCACAGCGAACACGAGGGTGAGCAGGGCCAGGACCACGGTGACATTGGAGGCCAGGATGGCGGGTGCGGTCTTCTGCCAGGCGATGGCGAGGGCGGTGCGGTGGTTCTCGTTCTCGAGCAGCTCCTCCCGGTACCTCGAGATCAGCAGCAGCGCATAGTTGGTGCCGGCGCCGAAGACGAGCACGCTGATGATGCCGGTGTCGAACTGCAGACCGAGCTCAGTGCCGAGAGCGGATGTCATCTTGCCGGCGAGCTGATCGGCGAACGCGACGACGGTGAGTGGGATCAGCCACAGCACGGGGGAGCGGTAGGTCAGAAGGAGGAGGAGGGCGACGATGCCGATCGTGACCAGCAGCAGGGAGATGTTCGCGCCGTCAAACGAGGCGGTGATGTCGGCACCGAACGCGGGTCCACCGGTGACCTGCGTGGTGATTCCGGGGAGCGACTGCTCGCCGATGGCGGCTCGCAGAGCCTTCACGTCGTCCGAGGTCTGGCCGGTGTCGGCGGACACGGTGAGTGGTATCTGAATGACGGCCGCCTGGCCGTCTTCGCTGACGAGAGGGGGACGTGCGTCGTGCCCGGTCTGCTCGCTGACCACCGGAACGAGGCCCGCGATCGCGGTCTGGTCGGCGTCGGTCAGCGCGCCACCGTCGTCGCGTGTGGCGACGACAAGCACCGACTGCTCGTCGCTGCCCGGGAACTCGGCCAGCAGCGCTTTCACCTGCGCCGACTCGGATGTCGGGGGTGCGGCGTCGTTGCCGACCGGCGCCTCGGCGCGACCGAACATTCCGTAGAGGGCAACGATGGCCAGCAGGGACAACACGATGGAAATCCAGGCGCCCCGACGTGAAGTCAGGCGCGAGGCGAGCGAGGATGGGCGAGGAGCAAGAGGCATAGTGGCAGTTCATCACTCGCGCGCGCCGTGTGAATCGCGCAAGAGGTTGAACCTTCGATCAACCAAAAGTCGGATCATGGCCGCTCTCCGGGAAACCTCCCGACGCAGCCTGGCCGCACACGCTAACTTTGATGACGACAGCGGCCAACGACGGGGATACACATGGCGACAGCACTCTTGAGCATTCTTCTGATGACCGCCTTCACGGTGATCTTCCTGATCGTGCTTGCCTCGTTCTCGCGGCGCATCCTCGGCGTGCGGATCGGGATCATCCGGCTTCTCCTCGCCGGCATGATCGGCCTCGGCGCCGAACTCGGATTTGAGTCCCGGTTCGTCTGGGACCAGCCGGAGTACACCCCGGCCTTGCTCCCGTTGCAGATCGCGATCGTCTTCTTCGTCGCCGTCGCATTCCTGGTCATCGCCGAAATCATTGTGCCGTCCGGCACCGTTCCCCGACCCGATCTCTGGCTGCCGTCGATCAAGGCCCGCTTTGCCCGCACGCGCCGCTACGCCGAAATCTCCCGGATCGCGTTGCGGCACGGCCTCGTTCCATTTCGGCTGAACACCGAGCCGACCGCTGCCGGAGCCGCTGAGCGCACCAAGCAAGCCCGTGCGCTGCGCGGGGCCCTCGAGGATGCCGGTGGCGCGTTCGTGAAGCTCGGGCAGGTTCTCTCCACCCGCACCGATCTGCTCCCGAAGGAGTTCCTCGCGGAACTCACCTTGCTTCAGCAGCGCGTGCCGCCGGCGGAGTGGACCGACGTGCGCCGCCTGCTCGAAACCGAACTGGGCGAACCGGTCGAGACGGTGTTCGCCTCGTTCGACGAGGTGCCCCTGGCCGCAGCCTCGATCGGGCAGGTGCACCGAGCGACCCTGATCGGCGGGGAGGCAGTGGCCGTCAAGGTGCAGCGTCCGGGGATCGTGAGCCTGGTCGAGCGCGACCTCGACATCACCGTGCGACTTGCTGCCCAACTGGAAAACTCGACGGCGTGGGGACAAGAACTCGGGGTGGTCGACCTGGCCCGCAACTTCGCGGCCAGCCTGCGTGACGAACTCGACTACGGCGTCGAATCACGCAACATGACGGCGATGGCACTCGCGCAGGCCAAACACGCGGAGGCAGAGCGGGTGGGGATTCCCCACCATTACCCCGAGATCAGCACCAGCAAGGTCTTGGTGATGGAACTGGTCGACGGTGACACGCTCAGCGATGTGAGCGCGCTCCGCGATCATTCGGCCGCCGAACGCGCCGTGCAGGCCAATCGGTTGCTGCGTTCGACTCTCGTTCAGATCATCGACGACGGGGTGTTCCATGCCGACCTGCACCCGGGCAACATCATCCTGCGCGGTGACGGCGAGCTGGTGCTGCTCGACTTCGGCTCAGTGGGCCGACTCGACTCGCAACTGCGCGCGCAGATCGGTGACGTCCTGCTGGCCTTCTACCGCGGCGACGCCGGGGCGTTCACCGACGCACTGCTGGCATTCATCGAACTTCCCGACGACATCGACGAGGTCAGTCTGCGGCGACAGATCGGTGTCTTCGTGGCGACCCGGCTCGGCCCGGGGGCATCCCTCGATGTGACTGTCTTCACCGAGATGGTGCGCATGCTGACCGCAAACCGCATCGCGGTGCCGTCAGAGCTCGCCCTGGCATTTCGCGCCGTCGCCACGCTGGAAGGAACCCTGCGGTACCTCAGCCCCGACTTCGACATCCTTGCCGAGGCCAGCGGCTATGCGGCAGACCGCGTCGCCGCAGGATTCAAGCCGCGCGCGCTGTTCACAAGCATCAACGATGAGGTGATGTCGCTGCTTCCCCTCGTGCGCCGCTTTCCCGAGCGCATCGACCGACTCACCGGGGCGCTCGTCAACGGCCGTTTCACCGTCAACATCCGACCCTTCGCCGACCGGCGTGACCGCGAACTCATTCGTGACCTCGTCAACCTGATCGCCATCACGTTTCTTGCCGCAGCGTTCGGCATTATGGCGGTGATGCTGCTGACAAGCACCGTGGGCCCCCAGGTCACGGCCACGCTGAGTCTCTTTCAGATCTTCGGCTACCTGCTCGTCGTGCTCTCGGGAATTCTGACGCTGCGGGTGCTCTACGACGTGTTCCGCATTCGCCAACGCAACTGACACGGTCGTGCGCGGCGGGTTGCCAGCTTGGATTGTTGAACAATCCGTCGAAATGGTGCAGGCTAGTGAGTAGAACTTTTCTTTCAATGGAGAACGGATGCCGACTATCACTATCGATCTCAACAGCGACGTAGGCGAGTCCTTCGGCAACTGGTCCTTCGGCAATGACGAGGCCATCATCGCCTCGGTCTCCAGCGTCAATGTCGCAGGCGGCTTCCACGCCGGCGATCCCAGCGGCATCCGGGCCACCTGCGCCGCCGCTGCCGCTGCCGGCGTCACGGTGGGGGCGCATCCCGGCTACCGCGACCTCGCCGGCTTCGGCCGCCGCTTCATCGACATGGTGCCCAACGAGCTCACCGACGACGTGATCTATCAGATCGGTGCGGTGCAGGCGCTCGCCGCCGCGGCCGGCACTGCCGTGCGCTACGTGAAACCGCACGGCGCCCTCTACAACACCATCGCCCGGCATCCGGAGCAGGCGCGAGCGGTGACCGAGGCGATTCTGGCCATCGACCCCAGCCTGCCGCTCATGGTGCTGCCGAACTCCGAGATCGCCCGGGTGGCGTCGGACGCCGGCCTCCGGGTTGTCACAGAGGCCTTCGCCGATCGCGCCTACAACGCCGACGGTTCCCTCGTTTCCCGCACTCTGCCGGGCGCCGTGCTGCACTCGGTGGATGCCGTGATCGAGCAGGTGCTGCGCATCGCGATCGACCGCCAGGTGCGTGCCATCGACGGTACGCTGATCGAGGTGTCGGTCGACAGCCTGTGCCTGCACGGCGATACTCCAGAGGCAGTGAGCCTGGCCGGTGCGATTCGCACGGCCCTGCTCGGTGGCGGCGTGAGCATCCGGAGCTTCGTTTAGCGTGGCGGCGACCAAGCCGGTGTCGATCCTGCGCCCCGTGGGCGACCGGGCGGTACTTGTTGAACTCGGCACCCTCGCCGAAGTCCTCAGTCTGCAGGCGCACCTGGAGCAGCATCCGCTCGCCGGCCAGGTCGATGTCGTCGCGGCCGCCACGACGGTTCTCGTGACCGCCGACTCGGCTCGCGCGGCGCGCGGCTACGCGGAGGCTCTCCGCCACCTCGACTTGACCGAGGCGGTCGTCGCCGACGACACGCTCGTGACGATTGACACGATCTACGACGGCCTCGACCTCGACGACGTCGCCGGTCTCACCGGATTGAGCCGTGAGGCGGTCATCGCCGCGCACGGCGACCAGACCTGGACCGCCGCGTTCGGCGGTTTCGCGCCCGGCTTCGCCTACTTGGTGGGGGAGAACAGCGCTCTGGCGGTGCCGCGCCGCAGCACACCCCGGCCAAGTGTTCCCGCTGGTTCGGTCGCACTCGCCGACACCTATTCCGCCGTCTATCCCCGGGTCTCGCCGGGCGGCTGGCAGCTCATCGGACACACGACGGCCACGATGTGGGACCTCGACCGACCGCAACCGGCGCTCGTGCGCCCGGGCAACCGCGTGCAGTTTCGGGCGGTGCGGGCGAGCCTGCTGACTGCTGCTGCCCCTGCTGCCCCCGCAACGCCGCTCTCTCTCGATCCCGCCGAAAAGCGTGATGTCCGGCCGAGCGCCGGCCTGATCGTGCGCAATCCGGGACTGCAGACCACCGTGCAAGACCTCGGCCGGCCGGGCTATGCGAGCCTCGGTGTCGCCGGTTCCGGCGCCCTCGACCGGGGCGCCGTGCGCCAGGCGAACCGGCTCGCCGGCAACGCCGCCACCGCGGCAGTTCTCGAGAATGCGCTCGGCGGCCTGGTGCTGCATGCTGTGTCAGACGAAGTGCTCGCGGTGACGGGAGCAACGGTTTCGCTCGAGGTCACCGACGGCGACGGATGCGTGCGCTCGGTCTCCGGATTCGCGCCGTTCGCGCTGCTCGCGGGCGAGACGCTCACCATCGGAACTCCGACCAGCGGTGTGCGCAGCTACGTCGCCGTGCGCGGCGGTTTCGACACCCCGGTGTTGCTCGGAAGCCGGGCCACCGACACGATGTCGGGTATCGGCCCGGCGGTGCTGGTGGCCGGGAGCGCCCTGGCGGTGCTGCCGGCACCCCCGACGAGTGTCGTCGGTTCCCCGGAGACCGGCTCGGCATCGCTCCCCGGGACCGGCTCCGCCTGCGCGCCCGATCCGGCGTCAGCGGAAACCGTCACCGAACTCCGCTACGTTCCCGGCCCCCGCGCCGACTGGTTCAGCGCCGAGACCCTCGCCGAGTTCAGCCGACAGAGCTGGACGGTCACCGCGCAGTCGAACCGCATCGGTTTGCGACTGGCCGGCGAGGCGCTGCGTCGGGAGAAGACAGGCGAGCTCGCCAGCGAGGGCACCGTCAGCGGAGCCATCCAGCTGCCGGCCTCCGGCCTCCCCGTCTTGTTTCTCGCCGACCATCCGGTGACCGGCGGCTACCCCGTGCTCGGCGTTGTGCTTGAGTGCGACCTCGACCGGGCGGCTCAATTGCCGACCGGAGCCCACATCCGTTTCCTTGCAGTCCCTCGTGCTGCATCCGTGTTGTCCCCGCAGTGAAAGAGCTCCCCATGCGAAAAGTACTGATTGCCAACCGCGGTGAAATCGCCGTGCGCATCGCCCGCGGCTGCGACGATGCCGGGCTCGAGTCCGTTGCCGTCTATGCCGACGTCGACGCCGACGCCTTGCATGTGAGCGTGGCGACCGAAGCCTTCGCCCTCGGCGGGGATGCGCCGGCCGACACCTACCTCAACGTCGACAAGCTGCTTGCCATTGCGAAGCGTTCCGGAGCCGACGCCGTGCACCCCGGTTACGGTTTTCTCTCGGAGAACGCTGACTTCGCGCAGGCCGTCGGCGACGCCGGTCTGATCTGGGTGGGCCCGAGCCCCGAAGCGATTCGCTTGCTCGGTAACAAGGTCTCTGCGCGAGAGATCGCAATTCGCGTCGGGGCGCCCCTTGTCGCCGGCAGCGAAGGAACCGTCGAGACCGCCGCAGAGGTACGCTCCTTCGCCGAGAAGCACGGCCTCCCCATCGCGATCAAGGCGGCGTTCGGCGGCGGCGGGCGCGGCCTCAAAGTGGTCTGGGAGATGGATGCGATCGAGGAGTCCTTCGACTCGGCCGTGCGTGAGTCCCAGGCGGCCTTCGGTCGCGGCGAGTGCTTCGTCGAACGCTTTCTGCACCAGCCGCGGCACGTCGAGGCCCAGATTCTCGCCGACGGCCGGGGCAACGTCATCGTCGTCGGCACCCGCGACTGCTCGCTGCAGCGCCGCAATCAGAAACTCGTCGAAGAAGCGCCGGCCCCCTTCTTGACCCCGGCCCAGCGCGACTTGATCTACACCTCGGCGAAGGCCATCTGCCGGGAGGCCGGCTACAGCGGCGCTGGCACAGTCGAGTACCTGCTCGCCCAAGACGGCACCATCTCGTTTCTCGAGGTCAACACGCGCCTGCAGGTGGAGCACCCGATCACCGAAGAAACCTCGGGAATCGACCTTGTGCAGGCGCAGCTCGCCATCGCGGCCGGCGGCGCCCTGCCAGTCGAGTGCGATCCCGAGGCGCGGGGGCACTCCTTCGAGTTCCGGCTGAACGCCGAAGACCCGGCGCGCGGCTTCCTGCCGTCCCCCGGCACGGTGACCGCCTTCGCTCCGCCGACCGGGCCCGGAATCCGGGTGGACACCGGGCTGCGCTCCGGCGGTCTCGTACCCGGGCAGTTCGACTCGCTCTTCGCCAAACTCATCGTCACCGGCGCCGATCGCCAGCAGGCACTCCGCCGCGCGCGCCGGGCCCTCGCCGAGATCGACATCCAGGGTCTCGCGACCGTGCTTCCCTTCCACCGGGCGGTCGTCGAGTCGCCGGCCTTCACCGCACCCGACCGGCTCGGGGTGTACACCGGCTGGATCGAAACCGAGTTCACCGAGCAGCTCCTGCCAGACCCGGCGCTCGGTGTGGTGCCGCCCGAGGCCGCGCGCCGCACGATCAGCATCGAGCTGGACGGGCGACGGATGGCGGTCGGCCTGCCCGCCGCGCTGCTCGCAAGCCTGGAGGCAGGCGCTCCGATCGGCGCTAACGCCGCTCTCGCTGCGGCAACGGCGACAGCCGCCGATCCGGAGACACTGCACTCCGCGATGGGCGGAACCGTCGTGAAATGGCTCGTTCCGGTGGGGGCATCCGTCGCCGCCGGTGAGCCAGTTCTCGTGATTGAGGCGATGAAAATGGAGTCGACCATTCGAGCCCACCGGCCCGGCATTCTGCAGGACCAGCTGGTACAGACGGGGGACACGGTGAGCGTGAACTCCGCTGTCGCATCAATCGTCGGCTGACTCACCCCTATCGTGGGCGTATGACTCTCGAAGACATCCTGACCGATCTGCGACAGCAGAGCGCCGAGGTGCGCCATGCGGAGACCGGAACCTGGGTGGCGTCAGTGCTGCGCGAACGCATCGCGGCCGGGCAGCTTGCGCCGGGCGCGAAGCTGGCCGAGGAGGCGCTCGGCGAAGTGCTCGGGGTCTCCCGCAATACCCTGCGGGAGGCGTTCTCGACCCTCGCCGCCGAGCATGTGGTGACACGGATTCCCAACCGCGGTGTTTTCGTCGCGCAGCCGACCGCCGACGACATCCGCGAGATCTACCGAGTGCGCCGGTTTCTGGAGCCGGCCGCGCTGCTCTGGGCTCCGCACGGCAACACTCAGCCGATGCATGCAGCCGTTGCCCGTGCGCGTCTGGCCCGTGCGAGCAGTTCGGTGTCAGAGATGGCGGGGGCGAACCAGAGCTTCCATGAGGCGGTCGTCGCCCTCGCCGGAAGCGAACGGCTGAACATTCAGATGGAACAGGTCTTGGCCGAGATGCGGCTGGTCTTCCACTCGATGGTGGCCGACCCGGGCTTCCACGAGCCGTACATCGAAGAGAATGCCCGCATCGCCGAACTCGTTGACGCCGGGGAACGCTCCCAGGCCGCGGAACTGATGGGGGACTACCTGCGCCGCGCGGAGGCGCAGCTGCTCGATGCGATGGTGGCCGAGTCGGTCTAGGACCATTTCGTTGGTCGAGCTTGTCGAGACCCGGTAAGCCGACCCCTCGGACGCACCCGAGGCTCAAGGATCGGCCGGCGGAAGTCTCGACAAGCTCGACCACCGGGTTGGGCGGCGACGCCCACCGACGCTACTCCACCAGGTAGTCCGAGTCTCGGGCATCCGTGATCAGCATGTGACCCGGCGCGTGCCCGATCGCCAGAGGCGGGCGCGACTCCATCACGGCCGCCTGCGGGGTGACCCCGCAGGCCCAGAAGACCGGAACGTCCCCGGGGTGCAACTCGACCGCGTCACCGAAGTCGGGCGAGCCGAGATCAATGATTCCGAGTTCGGCGGGGTCGCCCACATGCACCGGCGCGCCATGCACCGCGGGGTAACGTCCGGTGATCCGCACCGCGTCATCCACCCGGTCGGCCGGAATTGGGCGCATCGAGACGACGAGCGGCCCGCTGAGGGTTCCAGCGGGCACGCAGCGCCGGTTCGTGCGGTACATCGGCACGTTCTTGCCCTGGTCGATGTGCGCGATCGGCACCCCGGCATCCTGCAACGCCGTCTCGAAGGTGAAACTGCAGCCCACGATGAACGTCACGAGGTCGGAGCGCCACCAGGCCGAGAGGTCGGTCGGCGAGTCGACGAGCACGCCGTGCTCGTAGACCGTGTACCGGGCCAGATCGGTGCGGATGTCGCCCCCGGCGAGCAGCGGCCCGCTCGTTTCGCCCGCCTCAAGCACCCCGAGCACGGGGCAGGCCTGCGGATTGCGCTCGGCGAACAGCGCCACGTCCGCCGCCTGCTCCCGCGGCACGATGATGAGGTTCGCCTGGGTGAACCCTCGCGACCAACCGGCCGTGGGAGCCACCAGGCCGCCGCGGAACAACGCCCGGGCGGCGGCGGGAGTGAGGGAGGACGTTGCACTCATGCGCTGGCTACACCCACAGCTTGGCGAGGCCGCCGAGCGACTGGTAGCCGAGGAAGAGCGTGAGCAGCCACGCGGCGACACCGAGCAGCAGCAGCCACTTCGGGTAGACGTAGCCGCCGAGCAGGTCGCGGCGACGCCAAGCGACCCAGAGGATGACGGTGAAGCCGACGGGCAGGATGAGGCCGTTGACGGCACCGGCCATGATCAACAGGGTCGAGGGGGCCTGGCCGAGGAGCAGGTAGACCACGGTCGACACGGCGATGAAAACGCAGGTCGCAATGCTGCGGGTGCGCGGTTTCGTCTTCGCGCTCGTCACGAAGGAGATCGAGGTGTACGCCGCGCCGATCACCGAGGTGATCGAAGCC
This sequence comes from Leifsonia sp. 10L418, assembly GCF_056395445.1. Taxonomy (NCBI): domain Bacteria; kingdom Bacillati; phylum Actinomycetota; class Actinomycetes; order Micrococcales; family Microbacteriaceae; genus Leifsonia; species Leifsonia sp. 10L418. The sequence goes on from NZ_JBFTJN010000004.1 coordinate 48,621, forward strand.
GCCCAGAGGATGACACCGAACAGGACCAGGCCGATGTCTCCGGCCGCGGCCTGGAACGCCGAGGCGGCGAGGTTGTCGCCGGTGAGCGTCACGCCGCCGGCAACGACGCCGAGAATTGCCAGGAACAGCAGCACGCGGATGACTCCGGTGATGATGATTCCGAAAATCGAGCTGCGTGTGATCTCGCCGACGTTCTCCTTGCCGGACACGCCGGCGTCAATCATCCGGTGCGCGCCGGCGTAGGTGATGTACCCGCCGATCGTGCCGCCGATCAAGGTGGTGATGACGAGAAAATCGATGTTGTCGGGGATGACCGCATTGCGCAGTGCCTCACCGAGCGGCGGGCGCGACACGATCGCGACGTAGCCGATGAGCAGGATCATCAGGGCGCCGAGCACGACGACAATCTTGTCGAGGGCGACCCCGGCCCGTTTGCTCAAGAAGATCCCGATGGCGATCAGAGCCGATACCGCGCCGCCGATCTTCGGGTCGATGCCGAGCATGGCGTTGACGCCCAGCCCGGCTCCGGCGATGTTGCCGATGTTGAAGACGAGTCCGCCGAGGCAGATGAGTGCGGCGAGAAACCAGCCGGCACCGGGGAACACCGTGTTGGCGAGTTCCTGGGCACGCTTGCCGGTGACGCCGATGACACGCCAGACGTTCAGCTGAACGGCGATGTCAACGAGGATCGAGACGACGATCGCGAAGGCGAATGCCGCACCGAGCTGAACCGTGAAGTTCGTGGTCTGCACGATGAAGCCGGGTCCGACGGCGCTGGTGGCCATGAGGAACATCGCGCCGACGAGGGCGCCGCGGTGTTTGTTCTTGAGCTTCTTCGGAGGCGTCGTGGGGGTGGTAATCGTCGTGGACATCGTGCTCACTTCCTTGGGGGCATCGTCAGCGCCGATGGCCACTGATGCTGGAAAAGCATACGATTGTTCAACAATCGACGCAAGGTGATCGCGGATGTTGAGCAAAACTCGCGACACGACAACGGTACGGAAGTCGACCTGGGGAGGCCCTGGCAGCGGGGTCGAGTCGCGCTCACGTGCCGGCATCCGCTCCCCTGATTCAGACGGGAGCCGCTTTCCCCCATTCGACGGAGATAAGTCGCGAATCCGGCCAGATGTGGCGGGAAACGGTCCAAATCGTGCACATCTCCGTCGAATGGGAGGGGTGTTGCTGCGTTAGGCGCTCAGCGCCGCCGTCGGCGAGGTGCGCGCGGCCCGCACGGCAGGCAGCACTCCCGCGATGGCGCCGACGGCGATCGTCACGGCGATACCGGCGACGAGCACTTCGGGCGGGATGGCCACGACCCACCCGTTGGTCTTGGCGGCTACCGCGGTGATGATCCAGCCGAGCGCGGTACCGGCGAGTCCGCCGTAGGCGGAGAGAAGCATGGCCTCGAAGAGGAACTGCACCCGGATGTGCTTCCGCGTGGCTCCGAGCGACCGGCGCAGGCCGATCTCACGTCGCCGTTCGAGCACCGAGATCACCATGGTGTTGGCCACGCCGATGCCGCCGACGAGCAGCGCGATCGAACCGACTCCGACGAGCAACCCGGTGAATGCCTGGTCGACGGTGTTCTGTGCAGCCAAAGCGTCGGACGGCCGGCTGACCTTCACCGCGCTCGGCGAAACGGGGTTGACGGTCGGTGGCAGCAATTTTCTGACCTCCATCACACGGGCCTCGTCGGAGCGCTCGTAGATCGTGGTGGGGCTGCCGGCGTAACCGAAAAGCTGTTGGGCGATCGATTCGCCGATCAACGCGGTCGAGTCAAGCTCCGGCACGAGCGGAGAGGAGTCAAGAATGCCGACCACCGTGAACTGGTGGTTGCCGAGCCAGACCAGTCCGCCGGCGTTTTGGACACCGAGCCGCTCTGCCGCCGTGCGTCCCAGCACGACGGTCGGGAACTGCGCGGTCGCCTCGTTCAACCAGGCGCCGGTCAAGATGGTCGATCCCGTCGCTTCCAGCAGGTCGAGATCGGCCGCGGCAACGGTCAACCCGCCCGTGCGAGAGGGCTCGATCTGGGCATTCCGGAAGACGAAGATCTTCTCGAGGGTGCCAATCGAACTGGCGTGCTGCACGCCGGGAATTCGACGGATGAGCGCGGTCGCCTCGGGAGAGAGCGGGGTGTTCTGGCCAAGGAGATCGGTTCCGCCACTGACCGTGAGCAAATTGGTGCCGAGGTCGGCCAGCTTCTCTTTAATGAGCGCCTGACTGGATGTCGAGATGCCGATCACCGAGATCATCGCGGCGATGCCGATGGCGATGCCGAGCGAGGAGAGGATCGCGCGCATCGGGCGGGCGCGCAGACCGTGAAAGCCGAGCGAAAAGAGGTCGCCCGCACGCAGCCGGGAGCGGAGGGAATGCGTTGTGCTGGCGCTCGTGCGACGGCTCATGCTGCAACCCCCGCGCTCGCGTGCGCATCCGCCACGATCTCGCCGTCGCGGATGCGCACCTGGCGCGGCATCCGATCGGCCAGATCCTGGTCGTGGGTGATCACGACGACGGTGGTGCCCGAACGGTTCAACTCGTTCAAGATCTCCATCACGCCTGCACCTGACTTGGTGTCGAGGCTTCCGGTCGGTTCATCGGCGAGAAGCAGTCGCGGTTCGCCGACAACGGCCCGCGCGATGGCGACGCGTTGGCGTTCACCGCCGGAGAGCTGGCGCGGGTGGTGCGTGAGGCGGTCGCCCAGGCCGACGCGCTCGAGAGCGATGGCGGCGAGGCGGCGACGTTCGCGCGGCGGCATCCCGGTGTAGAGCAGGCCAGTCGCCACGTTGTCGAGAGCCGTGACACCGTCGGAGAGGTGGAACTGCTGAAAGATGAAGCCGATCGTGTAGGCGCGGAGCGCCGACAACTCAGCGTCGGTCATTCGGGTCACGTCGTTGCCGGCAATCTTCGTCTCGCCGGAGCTGGCCCGGTCGAGTGAACCGATGATGTTGAGCATGGTCGACTTTCCCGACCCGCTCGGGCCGACGATTGCGAGCATCTCACCCTCGTCGATCGTCAGATCGACGCCATTCAGTGCCACAGTGGGCGGCGAGCCGTAGCTGCGAGTCACGCCGTGGAGCTCGACGATGGCGGGACTCATTTCGCCACCACGACGGTGTCGCCCTCGGCGAGCTTGCCTCCGGTGACCGCGACGAATCCGTCGGCGAAAGCGCCCAGCTCGACCGGAACCAGCTTCGTGGTCTTGCCGGACGTCGAGGGTTCCTTCAGCGTGACCTCCACGGCGAATCCGCGGCCGGGCTGGGCAAGCAGGGCGGCAACCGGAAGAAGCAATGCGTCTTCTTGCTTGGTCTGCGTGAGCACGATGCTGACCGACACGTTGTCGAGGGACTCGGCGGCCGCCGCGTCGTCGAGGGTGAGGGTCACCGGAATCTTCATGGTCTTGCCGTTGGTGCCGTCCTTTTCGACGGGGGTGCCGATGGCGACCACGGTGCCGGTGGTCTCCGCGCCGCCGGGCAGCGCGATCTTCACCTGTGCGCCGACAGGAGCGAGCGACTGCTGTGAAGTATCGATGAAGGTTTGCACCTCTTTGTTCGCACCGGTGACCGAGATCACCGCGGCCCCGGCCGCATCGCCGATTGTGGCTTTCGGCGCTTGGATTCGCACGTCGGCGGGGGAGAAGATGACCCGGCCGGTTTCGATCGTGCCCGTCTGCTCAAGACCCAGGGACTTCTGCCACTTTTCGATGGCGGTGGCCGTGCTCCCGGCGAATTCTTCGTCGGGCTCCCGCGTGAAGAAGCCGAGCGTGGCCAGATTCTTCTCGAGTTGCAGCACGTCGGCGCCATCCGTCATACCGGTGCTGAAAGCCCGCCAGACCGGCAGGTCGCCGTGCATCAGGATGACGGGCATGTTGTCGACACGAAAAAGCTCCTGGCCGGTTGTGACGACGGTGCCGGCGGGCGGGAAGCCGGTGACGATGCCGGACAGCGAGGTGCCGAGGTCACGGGGGGCCGAATAACCCAGCGTGCCCGACGCGCGCACCAGCTCGGTGAGGTCGCCGCGGCTGATCTTCAGCGTCTCGACGTTCACGGGCTTCGGGTCGGAGCTGGCCTTGTTCGGGGGTTGAACGAGCACGATGGCTGCGGCGACCGCCGCGACCACGAGGAGGCCGATGACGCTGAGGAGCAGGGCGCGCTTGGTGCGGCGCGGCTTGGCGACGGTGCCCGGTCTGTCGCTGCCGGCGGCGACGTCGGTGGGGTCAGTGGTGGCGCTCATTTGGTGGTTTCTTTCTCCGCCTTGGCCGAGCAGGCGTCGACGGTATTCGGGTCGACGTCGGACCCGAACGCCGCGCTCATGCCGCCGGAACCCTTCACCGGGTCGGGGTAGTCGTAGCCGGACTCGCGCATGCATTTCGCGAAGGCGAGCTGCGTGTCGAACATTTCGTCTTCGGTCGGCTGGTTCGGGTCGACCGGAGGCTCGCCGATCTTCCCTGTGCACGCGGCGGAGGCCTTGTCCAAGGCGTCCATATCGAACTGTGAGGTGTCGACCGAGCCCGTCGATCCACCCTCTCCGCTATCTCCGCCGGTCAGGTCAAAGCCGGCCTCCTTCATGCAGTCGTCCATCTGCTGGCGCCAGTCGACGATTGAGGTTTCGTAGTCGTCGGTCTTCAAGTCCTGGCCCTTGTCGGCACTGGGCGAGCAGGCGGTCAGGCCGAGCAAGAGGAGTGCGCCGGCCGCAGCCGCAAGGGAGCCGGCGACAGTACGACGGATGGTGCGGGTGGGGAGAGTTGGGTGCATGGCCTTGTCTTTCGTCAGATGCCTGGTCGGGTGACTGGGCAGATACCAGTTCAGCAAGAGGGAGGTTTCGAGAACGTAAAGTGGCTGGCTTACCTTTTGATAACCACGCGTCTGGTTGACTTCAGGTCTGCCTGACTTCGAGATGAAGACAAAGAACCGCCCGAGAGGTGAACGCGTGAGAGTGCTGATCGTTGAAGACGAGGAGTTTCTCGCCGACGCCATTCGCACACGCCTGGCGATGGATGCGATCGCGGCCGACGTGGTCGGCGACGGCGACGCGGCGTTGGAGGCCGTGGAAATCAACGACTACGACGTCGTGCTGCTCGATCGCGACATTCCCGGCACCCACGGCGATGACGTCTGCCGCACACTCGCCGCCGACCCGGAGAGCCCGGCGATCCTGATGCTGACTGCCGCGGGGCAGCTCGAAGACCGCGTCGGCGGCCTGGAACTTGGTGCCGACGACTACCTGGCCAAACCTTTTGAGTTTCCCGAGCTGATCGCCCGGCTGCGTGCGCTGAACCGTCGTCGGTTCATTTCGCATCCGCCCGTTCTCGAACGCCGCGGGATGCGGCTCGATCCGTTCCGACGCGAAGTCGTCTGCAACGGGCGATTTGTGACGCTCACGCGTAAGGAGTTCGCCGTGCTCGAACTGCTGATGCAAGCCGACGGCGGCACCCTGAGCGCCGAGACCATCCTGGAAAAGGCCTGGGACGAGAACGCCAACCCGTTCAGCCATACGGTCAAGGTCACGATCAGCACGCTGCGCCGCAAGCTCGGCGATCCCACCATCATCACCACCGTCCCGGGAGTCGGCTATGCCATCAGCGACGACAACTGAACCTGACGCGGTGCAGCCCGAGTTTCGGCGCTATCGCGCGACCGTGCGCACCCGGCTCGCGCTGACCTACTCGGCCCTGCTGACGGGCGCCGGGGTCGTGATGCTCACGCTCGTCTACGTCGTCATGCGGTTTGTGCCCACCTACGACCTTGTGGCTTCGGTCCCTGCTGAGGCGACGGCGCCCGGCGCGTCGCCCTCGTCGATCGAACCAACCCCTGACGTGTTCTCCACCCCCGCTCCCGCCGCGCTCACGACTCCGGCCAGCGAACTGACCATCAGCTCGACTGATCAGATGCTCAACCTGCTGCTCGTCATTTCCCTCGTGGTGCTCGTCGTGCTGGCTATCGCCGGTATCGCCGTCGGCTGGGCGGTCGCCGGACGGATGCTGAAGCCGTTGCAGTACATCAACACTGCTGCCCGCCGGGCCGCGCATGGCGACCTGAGCCAGCGCATCCGCTTGGCCGGGCCGCGCGATGAGATCTCTGAACTCGCCGCGAACTTCGATGACATGCTCGCCCAGCTGGAGAGGTCGTTCGCCACGTCGAAACGGTTCGCGTTGAACGCGTCCCATGAGCTGCGCACCCCGCTCGCTACGACGCGAGCGATGCTCGACGTGGCGCTGGCGCAAACCGATGCGCCGGAAGACCGGGTCGTGTTCGACCGGCTCCGCATGATGAACGAACGCAGCATCGACACGGTCGAGGCGCTGCTCGATCTGGCGAAGATTCAGTCGTCGACCGCTCAGCCGGAGCCGATCGACCTGGCGACAGCCGCGGCCGAGGTCGTGGAGTCCTGTGCGGGGGAAGCAGCGGAGCGGAATGTGCGCATCGACCTCGCTCTCGAACCGGCGATGATCGAGGCTGAGCCGGTTCTCGTACGCCAACTGCTCACCAACCTCGTGCAGAATGCCGTCCGGCACAACGTGACAGACAGCGGCTTCGTCGCAGTGACCACGAAATCAACGGATGGCGGTGGCGCCGCCCTCGAGGTCAGCAATAGCGGGGCGCTGCTCGATGCGAGCACGGTTGCGGCCTGGACTGAGCCGTTCACTCGTGCCGTGGGGCGGGCATCCACCTCATCGAACCGCGGTCACGGGCTCGGGCTGTCGATTGTGGCGGCGATCGTCGAACGACTGCACGGCACGCTCACGTTGGAGCCGCGATCGAGCGGTGGCCTGCGGGTGGTCGTCGGATTTGTGTCGCCCGAAAACTAGCGCGCCGCGCTCCACAACTTGGGCATGGGGAATCCCGCTGGGCGTGCGAGATGGCGCACGCCAGCGGGGATTCCCCACGCCCAGGTCGAGTCACGACTCGCGCGCCGCGAGGCCGCACCGCGCGATCCGCCCCGATTGGGGGAGCGCCGCTCAACGGCCGGCACCGATAGTGTGGCTCCAGCCTGGAGGGAGGCATCCGTCATGACCTACAACTCTCAGAGTTCGAGACCGCCCGCAGTAGACGAGACTCGAGGCACGATCTTCGCGCTCGCGATCGTTCCCCTCGGAGTCATCGCCTGGTGCATACTCTGGAACTTCGGTTTCATCGCGTCGATCGTCGGATTCGGTGTCGCGCTCGGCGCCGTGTTCCTCTATCGGATGGGCTCAGGGGGTCAGGTCACGCGCGGAGGTGCGATCCGAGTTGCCGTACTCACGATTCTGACTCTCGCTCTCGCATTCTTCGCGGGGATCGTGCTCGACGCACTTCAGGGATACAGCGCGGCGAGCGGGGAAACCCAGATGGCGCTCGTCACCAATCCACTGTTCTGGAGCGACTTCTTCGCGGTGTTGGGGGAACCGGACGTGCTCGGTAGTTACCTGCCCGACTTCGGGCTTGCGTTGCTGTTCGGAGTGCTTGGCTGCTTCAGCGTGCTGCGGACCGCGTTCCGCGAGGCTGCAGCTCCGGCAGCCGTCGACGCTGCCGATCCCGCTGGCCCAGCGGCAGTCGACCCCGCCGTAGACCCTCAGACTCCTCGCGTTTTTCTTCGGTCCCTCGAGCTCCGCTAGCCTGGAATCGGCCTCGTTCGCACGGCGAGCCGGCCTGACTCGGCAGCACGGCCGAGCAAACTTCACGCGAGGGCACGCCACAATGACACACGCCAACGGCACGTTGCCGGACACATCGACGGCTTCCCCGCTCACGCCACGCGCTGCGACGTTCGGCTACGTCGTCACCCTCGGCGGGTTTGTTCTCGCCCTTTGGATCTGTTTCGGCCGATTCCTCTTCGGCATCGGCGGCTCACTGACCCCGATCTACGTCGTCACGATCGGATTCCTGGTCGCGACACTTCACTTCTTCGCCGGGCGCGCCATCAGCCGCACGGCCCGACTGGGGCGCAACACCCGGCCTTCGACTGTCGCGATGATCTGCATCGCCTGGTTCACAGGCATCCTGCTTGGTCTGATGATTCCGGATGCCACGGCTGACGGACTGCAGACAATCGTGAGTGGGGCAGTCGAGCCGGGGCTCGGCATCGCAATCGGGTTGGCGAACCCGCTCGGGATCATCTGTCTGGCGACGTCGATCGCGGCCGTCGCCCTCGCGCACGGAGATGCGAAGGGCCGACCGGAGCTCGAAGAAGACTGACAAGACCCTCGCGCATCCGCACAATCTGGCACAGAATCAAAACGTCAATCCGACAGGTTCACCGCACTGATGCGCAATGAGGAGACGAAACGATGACGACACGACTCAACCCCTACCTGAGCTTTCGCGACAAGGCACAGGAAGCGATGGATTTCTATCACTCGGTTTTCGGGGGTGAGCTGACGCGCAGCACATTTGGCGAGTACCAGATGGGCGACGACACCGAGAAAGACAAGATCATGCACTCCCAGCTGCTGACCGACAGCGGGCTCTGTCTGATGGGCGCCGATACCCCCAACGAGATGGAACACACCCCGGGCATGAACGGGTCGATCTCGATCAGCGGGAACGACGAAGCAGAATTGCAGGGCTACTGGGACAAGCTTCGCGACGGCGGAGTGGTCTCCCAGCCGCTCGTGAAGGCACCGTGGGGCGACAGCTTCGGCATGTGCATCGACAAGTACGGCGTCAACTGGCTGGTCAACATCAGCGGTACGCCGGCGTAGGGTCAGGTCGGCGGGGAGCCGTTGCCGGTCGGCCCTTCAGGATTCCGGCACGACCTCTGCGGGCGACTTGTCGGGCCGCCACCCCCGCCAGGTGGGGTGGCGCAGCCGACCGGCCGCCGTCCATTCGGCAAACTCAACCTCGCCGACCAGCGACGGCCGCACCCAGTGGGCCGTGTGCGCGTCGAGCTCGGGGATGTCGGCAAACGGGTTCCCGGTCTCGGCCAGCGGAGTGAGGCGCGCGGCGATCTCGACGAGATCGCGGTCACTGAATCCGGTGCCGACCCGGCCGACGAAGCGCAGCAGATCGCCATCGGGGCCGCTGGTGTCGGGGATGCCGAGCAGCAGCGCGCCGATCATCCCGGCACGCTGCCCCTTGCCCGGCCGCCAGCCGCCGATCACCACCTCCTGAGTGAGATGCAGTTTGAGCTTGATCCACAGCCGGGAGCGGCGTCCGACCGCGTAGGGAGACTGGCGTTCCTTCGCCATCACTCCCTCCAGCCGAAACTGGCGGCTCGCGTCCAGCGCCGCGGCCAGGTCACCGACGAAGGCCGGCGGCGCCTGCACTGCGGCGTTCGACGTGAGCGCGGCGTCCAAAGCACGTCTCCGCTCGTCGTAGCTGTCTTGAGTGAGCGGCTGTTCGCCGAGCTCCATCAGGTCGAAAACAAAGTAGCGCACCGGTGTGCGCCGGGCGGCGGCCCGCACATCGATCGGATCAGTCAGCTTCATGCGGGTCTGCAAGACCCCGAAGTCGGGCCGTCCGGTGGCGTCGAGGGCGACGATCTCCCCGTCGAGCACGGCGGATGCGACGCCCGGGTCGACCGCGGCGAGCACGCTGTCGACCAGCTCGGGATAGGTCGCCGTGACGTCGTTGCCGTTGCGGGTGAGAAACCGCACGCCCGGTGCTGGGCCGCCCCGGGAGAGGTAGCCCACGGCTCGGATGCCGTCCCACTTCATCTCGAATGCCCAGTTGCCCTCGCGGACATCCGTTTCAGTGCCAGCGGTCGCGAGCATCGGAGCGTAGCGTTTCGTGGTCGGCCGACTTCGGGGGAGCGACGCCGGGGAACGAGGGCGGTGCCACGATGACGCCTCGTCGCCCGCGCCCGCGGCGCCGGCCGCCGGCGTCGCCGTCTCGTCGACAGGTTTCATCAAGTGGATCAGCCAATTCTTGTCGGTCGGCTGCCCGCCTCCCGTTTTGATCAGCGCAAACCGGCGGCTTCCGCCCAGGCCGCCGCCCGGTTCGCCGTGCAGCGTGACGATGACCTCGGTGTCGCGCCACTTCTCGAGCTCGTAGTCGCCGCTGTCCCAGATGCGAATGGTGCCGGCCCCGTACGCGCCCGCCGGAATGGTTCCCTCGAAATCGCCGTACTCCAGAGGATGATTCTCGGTGCGCACCGCCAGATGGTTGGTGGCCATGTCGGTGGGCACTCCCTTCGGCAGCGCCCACGAGGCGAGCACGCCCTCATGCTCGAGCCGCAGGTCGAAGTGCAGAACCCGGGCGTCATGTTCGTGAATGACAAAGGAATGGCCAGCGGTCGGCGGCGGTGCGCCGGCCGGGATCGGCTCAGGGGTCGGGGCCGTGCTCCGCTTCGACCTGTACTCGGTGAGGAGGTCGTGATCGGTGGTGGTCACATTGGCGGCGGGAGCGGCGGACGGCGCCGCGGTGGGAGTCGTGGCGGGCAGCGGCACGGCGCCCGGGATCCAAATCGCGGCATCCGCTGGCTGGGGCGTCTCGCTCACCCGTTCCAGCGGGTCGCCCCGCCGCTTCACGCGCTTGAGTACCTCGCGGTAGTCGAGCTGGGCGAGATCGGGCGATTTCAGCTCGCTCCAGCGGCGCGGCGCCGCCACGAACGGATGCGCGCGCCCACGCAGCGAGTACGGCGCGATGGTGGTCTTCGCCGCGTTGTTCTGACTCCAATCGACGAACACCTTGCCGGGCCGCAGCGCCTTGCTCATGGAGCTGACGATCAGATCGGGATGGTCGGCTTCCAGCGCGCGGGCCAACTCGTGGGCGACATCCGCGACCTGGTCAGAGGTCTGACGCCGGTCGAGGGCGGCGTAGAGGTGGATGCCCTTGCTCCCGCTGGTCACCGGCACCGGGTCGAGGCCCATCTCCCGCAGAATCGCCCGCGCGTAGCGGGCGACGTCGGCGCACTCGGCCAGGCCGACGCCCTCTCCGGGGTCGAGATCGAGCACGAGCCGGTCGGGATTGCGGGGCGCGCCGCCGCGCCCGAACTGCCACTGCGGCACGTGAATCTCGAGCGCGGCGGTCTGGCCGAGCCAGGTCAGGGTCGCGAGGTTGTTGACCAGCGGGTACTCGTTGACGTGATCCGAGTGCTGAATCGACCGCCGCGTGACCCACGACGGAGTGGCCTCGTCGAGGTTCTTCTGAAAGAACGACTGCTCGGGATGCTCGGCGGTTCCGACGCCGTGCACCCAGCGTTTGCGGGTAGCCGGGCGGTGGGCGGCGTGGGTGATCAGAAACTCGGCGATCTCGGCGTAGTAGCCGAGCACATCGGCTTTGGTGGTGCCGGTCTCGGGGTAGAGCACCTTGTCGAGGTGGGTCAGCTTCAGCCGGTGGCCGTCCACGGTCACCGTCTGCGTCTGGTGCGCCGCGTGCGCATCATTCGTGTGCTGCCCCGTGGCGCCCATGCAGCAAGCATGCTCCCGGCTGGCCGGGAAACCTAGCGAGCAGCCCGGCATCGGTGTCTACTTGAACCGTGAGATCGATTTGGAAGGGCGCCATCACCTTCGGGCTCGTCAACGTGCCGGTTGCGGTCTATGGCGCGACCGAGGATCACGACATCGAGCTGCATCAGGTGCACGACGCCGACGGTGGGCGCATCCGTTATCAACGTCGTTGCGAAATTTGCGGCAAGATCGTGGCCTACGAGAACATCGACAAGTCGTTCGAGAGCGCGGAAGGGACGGTCGTTCTCACCGACGCCGACTTCAAGTCGCTGCCCGAGGAACGCAGCCGGGAGATCGACGTCGTGTCGTTCGTGCCCAACGAGCAGATTGACCCGATCATCTTCGAGCGGAGCTACTATTTGGCCCCCGACGGCAAATCGTCGAAGGCGTATGTGCTGTTGCGACGCACGCTCGAAGCCACCGACCGCACGGCGATCGTGCATTTCGCGCTGCGGCAGAAGACACGCCTGGGCGCACTGCGAGTGCACGGCGACGTGCTGCTGCTGCAATCTCTGCTCTGGGACGACGAGGTGCGGGAGGCGAGCTTTCCGGCGCTGGATGAGCGCGTCTCGGTCTCCGACAAAGAGCTGGAGTTGTCGCAAGCCCTGGTTGAGTCATTCGCTGCCGACTTCGCGCCGGAGCAGTTCACCGACGACTACCAGGTGCAGTTGCGCGACCTGATCGAGGCGAAACTGGCGGCCGGCGACACCGTGAAATTCGAGGAAACGGTGGGTGCCGACACCGGTGAGGGCGGGCAAGGCGAGGTTCTCGACCTGATGGAGGCGCTGCGCCGCAGCGTCGAGCGCAGCCGCTCGGGCGAAAAGACTCCGATCGAGAAGAAGCGGGCGGCACGCGGGGCCGCGAAGTCGAAGAAGTCGTCGGCGTAGCGGCGTTCCTACGCCGTCGAACCGTGAGAAAAGACTCTAATTCGCGCAGTAATCCAGTCATTTCTCACGGCTCGCGAGCGGATGCCGGCAATCTAGTCGTAGACGCGCACGAGCTCCCATTCGGCGCGACCGGTGCGCCGCACATCGAAGACGCGTGAATCGCCGGTGACTGACGTTCCCTGGAATCGCCAGCCGATGATCGGTTCGGGCGGGTGGGTGATTCCGTCAACCAGGTAGTCGGGAGCGCCGCGGAGCGGAGTGGGGGTATCGGTCACGACGTAGCGGATGCCGCGCCAGACGAGCCGCACGGGAACGCCGCGTTCGCTCCACACGGTGACGGTATCTGCGGTGTGGACGATCATGGTGACTCCTCAATCAACTCGAATGTATGTTCGATTGTTAACGAGGATAGGCGCATTGGTCGTGAAACGCCAAGAGGCAACCCTCCCGTTGATCGAGGAGCGCCCGACGGAGTCGGCCGTGTCTCGAGATCACGCGAGCCGATCTCTGAGCGCGATGACGTCTGAGGATCTGCTCGCGGGGTCTCGAGACGCTCGCTGGCGCTCGCACCTCGACCAACGGGGTGATCGATCTGGTCGGAGACTCGTCAGAGCCGGTCGTTCTCGGTATCCGCGCGCGGAATTAGGGGCACGGCCAAGGCCGGGCAGAGTGCCGCCGCCGCAAACGCGATCGGGAAGCCGGCCAGGCCGATGAGGGCTCCGATACCGGGGCCGACGAGTGACGCGGCGACGAACTGGCCGGTGTTCTGGGCGCCGAGCGCGCGGCCGGCCCAGGCGGGTCCGGCCATCTCGGCCACCGAGGTGAAGGCAAGGCCGTTGTCGGCGACCGACACCGTGACCGCGATCACAAAGACGACGGCTGCCGCTCCCCACTCGGCAGCATCCAGCGCGGCGAGCACGAGCATCACGGCCACGGCCGCCCAGGCGACCCAGCGGAGCGGGCGCACGCGGCTGCCCACCCGGTCGCTGAGCACTCCGACGCCGATGCGGCCGACGGCTCCGATGAACTGGGCGGATCCGACGAGCACGCCGGCCGCGAGCGGTTCCCAGTGCAGTTGCGTGACCAGCCAGACCAGGCCGAACGTGGACAGCGTGAACTGGGGCACGACGAGCAGGATCGACACGGCGTGGATGCGCCACAAGAAGCTGCTGGCGCGGTAGGGATTCGCGGAACGCGCGCCGGCATCCGTCGCCGGCACCGGGGTGCGAGGCGGATTCACGATTGCCGCCGCGCAGACGACGGCGAGAAGCGCGGTCAGGATCAGGGGCACGCAGAGGGCCGCGGCGACACCTGCGGAGCTGGCGATCACGGGGATGCTCACCGCGGCGACCGTCACGCCGAGCGGCTGTGACATCTGGCGGATGCCCATGGCGAGTCCGCGGCGATTCTTTGGGAACCAGCCCACCACGACGCGCCCGCTCGCCGCATTGGTGCTTGCCGCGGCCATGCCGCCGAGCAAGAAGAACAGGCCGAGCATGACGTAGCCGTCGGCGAAGATGGCCCCGACGGCGGCGAGGGCGGTGAGTGCGAGGCCGCCGGCGATCACCCAGCGTTCGCCGATGCGGTCGGCCAGGGCGCCCCACGCGATGAGCGTGAGAACCATGCCGATCGTGGGGGTTGCGGCGAGCAGCCCGGCCTCGGCGAAACTGAGGCCGCGCTCGGTGTGCAGGAGGGTGATGAGAAAGGTGGGGGCGCTCACGAACACGGTGCCGGCGGTCTGGGCGGCCACGCCGAGGCCGAGCATGCTCCAGGCGCGAACGGCGTTCGGCATGCGCTCGGGGCGGCGGGTGGCGGTCGAGGTCGAGATCGTTTGCGTCACTCTGTCGGCTTTCTCTTCGGGAGCGCTGTCGGTGTTCGAACCTGTCGAGGCCCGTGGGTCGATCTCAGAATCCGGGTCGCAACTGCGCCGAGAATTACGGTACACCACTTTGGGATACCAAGATGGTGCACCATAATGGGGGCATGGAGACGCCGGCGCACACCCCGCACATTTATGACCGCATGCGAACGGCAATTCTCGACCTCGACCTCGCTCCGGGGGAGAGTGTGACCGAGCGCGGGCTCGAAACTCTTTTCCAGACGTCACGCACGCCGGTGCGAGCGGCATTGCTCAGCCTGCAATCCGATGGACTCGTGCAGCGCGTCGGACGCGGCTGGATCATCGCCCCCATCGACCTCGCCGAGATTCGTGCGCTCGCCGAGTGGCGGGAGTCGGTCGAAACCGCAGCGGTGCGTCTCGCCGTGCGGCGCGCGAGCGACGTGGAGATCGAGGCGCTTTCCGCGCTACTCGATGCGGCGCGGCCGGCCGACGACGGGGAAGAGGGGGTGCGAGCCGGAAGCGAGTTCCATGTCGATCTCGCGCACCTGTCGAGTAATCAGTTCATGGCGAACGCGACGGCGGATGCGATGACGCGGCTGTCGCGCACGCGCTGGCTCGAGGTGCGCACTCCCGACGCGCGTGAGCGGGCCTGGCAGGAGCACCGCGACATCGTCGATGCGGTGCGTGCCCGCGATGCTGACACCGCTGCCCGCCTGGTGACCGAGCACATCCGTGGCACCAATGAGCGTTTGCTGGAATCCCTCACGGCCGAGCGTCGTCGGCTCCGCGGGCGCGGGCTGTCGATCATCAGTGGCGAGGCCGAGTAGTCGATGTCGGTGGTCGAGCTCGTCGAGACCCGGGCGAGCCAATTTCGGAACCCGGGTTGCGTCTGGGAGTGGGGTCGCGTGGTCTCGACAAGCTCGACCAGCGCGCGGTGACTAGAGCGTGGCGTGCTGCGCTGACGGCGCCGACTGCTCGAGCCGCTCGAGGATCGCGCTCGACGCCGCCGCGAATGCGGTGAGCTGCTCCTCGCTAAGCGCGCTCGCGAAGTAGCGCTCGACGGCCGCCTCGTGGCAGAGCCGGGCCGCGGCAAACGCCGTCTTGCCGGCGTCGGTGAGACGGATGTCCACGCTCCGCGAGTCGGTCGCGCAGGTGTCGCGGCTGACCAGGCCGCGTTCCTCCATGCGCTTGAGCTGGTGCGAGAGGCGGCTCTTCTCCCAGTCGAGGCCGCAGCGCAGCTCGAGGGAGCGGAGCGTCTGCTGTTTCGCCTCGGTGAGCGCGAGCAGCACCTCGTAGTCGGGCTCGGAGAGCCCGGTGCTGCGCGTGAGTTCGCGGTTGATGCGACCGGTGAGTTGGGCGCGGAGTCCTTGATAGGCGGTCCAGGCATCCTGGGCGGCGCTCGGCTGCCGGGTACCCGAGTCCGGGGTGGTGTGCGTCTGCATGGCCATGGAATAACTCTACGCGAATGTGGTTGATACATCTACAAAATAGTTTTATGGTTGATGTAACAACCTCAACGGGAGAAGGAAACATGCAACTCGGCGCCTACAGCTTCGGTGACGTTCAGGCCGACCCGCAGGGTCGCCTCGGTTCGACGGCCGACGCCATCCGCAATCTGTTTGACGCGATCACGCTGGCGGATGCCGCGGGTCTGGATTACTTCGGCGTCGGCGAGCACCACACCCGGGAGATGCCGGCTTCGGCGCCCGCCACCGTGCTGGCCGCGGCGGCCGGTGCGACGAAGAACATCACCCTCGGCAGTTCGGTAACGGTGCTCAGTACCGAAGACCCCGTGCGCGTGTTCCAGCAGTTTGCGACGATCGATGCCATTTCCGGCGGCCGCGCCGAGATCACCGCCGGGCGCGGCTCGTCAGTCGAGTCGTTCCCGCTGTTCGGTTTCAGCCTGGGTGACTACGACGACCTCTATGCCGAGAAGTTGGAGCTGCTTCTCGCGCTCAACGAGAACGAGCGCGTGACCTGGAACGGAACGTTTCGCCCGGCGCTCGACGACGCCCTGATCGTGCCGCGCCCGGTGAACGGAACCCTGCCGATCTGGCTCGGCACCGGCGGCAATCCGAGTTCATCGATCCGCGCCGGAAAGCTCGGCCTGCCCGTGGCGTATGGCATCATCGGCGGCTACGCCGACCGGTTCGCGCCGCTCACCGAGCTCTACCGGCAGACCGCGTTGCGTGCCGGTCACGACGCATCCACCATCAAGGTGGCCGTCGCGAGCCCCGGTCTCGTCGCACCCACGTCGCAGGGCGCCAAAGACATCTACTACGAGGCCTGGTTCCGCATGATGACCGAGCTCGGCAAGCTGCGCGGATTCCGCCCGCCGACCCGCCCCGAGTTCGACGCGCAGGCCAACGGTCGCGGTGCGATCCTCGCCGGCAGCCCGAGCGAGGTCGCCGATCGCCTGATCACCCTGCACAAGAGCCTCGGACACACGCGCCATATTCTGCAGATGGACGTCGGCAACCTGCCGCAGGACACCTTCCTGCAGTCCATCGAGCTGCTGGCGACCGAGGTGCTCCCGGCCGTGCGGTCGGAGCTCGGCGAAGACAGCATCGAACTCGTTGGTGCTGCTGAGATCGGTGCTTCTGAAATCGGTGCTCCTGAAGGAGGCGCAGCATGAGCGATGTGAAGACGATTGCCGTGCTCGGCGTCGGACGGGTCGGCAGCGCCGTTGCCCGGGCTGCGATGAAAGCCGGCTACACAGTGACGGTCAGCGCCTCGGGTGACCCCGACGACATCCGTCTCTTGACCGAAATCGTCATTCCGGGTGCGACGCCGATGTGGGCAGCGGATGCCGCCCGCGCGGCCGACCTCGTCGTGCTCGCGGTGCCACTGCACAAGTTCCGCACGTTGCCGGCCGTCGCCCTCGCCGGCAAAACGGTGATCGACTCGATGAACTACTGGGCACCGGTCGACGGCTCGATCGACGAGTTCGACGAGGATCCGCGCTCGACGAGCGAGGTCGTGCAGGAATTCTTGGCCGCCGCGCACGTGGTCAAGTCGCTCAACCACATCGGTTATCACGAGCTCGAGGCCGACGATCGGCCGATCGGATCCGCCGATCGCCGCGCGCTGGGTCTCGCCGGCGACGATGCTGCGGCCAAAACCATCGTCGCCGAGTTCATCGAACGTCTCGGCTACGACAGCATCGATGCGGGGGAGTTGGCCAGTGGGCGGCACTTCCACCCCGGAACCGCGGTTTTCGCGGGCCGGCACAGTGCGGCCGAGTTCGAGGCGATCCTCGCCGACGTCGCGGGAGCATCCGCTTCGGGCGATGCGTACGGGTCGGATGCCCTCTTGGTGGGCGTCTAAACCCTCGATATCGTTCGCCGAACCGTGGCAAATGACCATTCTTGAGCGACGTGAATGGTCATTTGCCACGACTCGCGGCGGTGAACTACCGATAGCGTGATGAATCATGTCAGGGAAGCCAGCACTACGCAGGGGCGCGACGGATGCGTCGGCACCCGTCAGTGACGATCGGCCGGTCGACGACCGCTCGGTGGCCGCCCGCCTGTTTGCGATCATCGACGCATTCACGACGCCGATCGCCGCCTCGCTCACCCTGACCGCGATCGCAGAGCGGGCCAGGCTGCCGCTGTCGACGACGCATCGACTCGTCGCCGAATGGGTCAACTGGGGCGGACTCACCCGTCAAGACGACGGGCGCTATGCGCTTGGATTGCGCCTCTGGGAGATCGGTGTGCAGACCCCGACCGCGCACAATCTGCGCACCATCGCGTTGCCATACCTTGAGGACCTGTTCGAAGTCTCCCGCGAGCACGTGCACCTCGCGATCCTCGACGGGCACGACGCCCTCTATCTCGAAAAACTCTCGGGGCACAGTCCCGTGCGCATCATTTCCCGGGTCGGCGGGCGACTACCGCTGCACTCGACGGGGGTCGGGCTCGTGCTGCTGGCGTACGCGCCGATGGATGTCATCCAGACCTATCTCGGCACCGCGCTGCAACGCTTCCTGCCGCAGACCGTCAGCTCGCCCGACGAATTGCGGAGGCGATTGGCCGAGGTCAGGGTGCAGGGCGTGGCACGGATGTTCGACGAGATGACCGCCGGGTCGAGTTCGATTGCGGCGCCGATTCGAGACAGCACCGGCCGCGTCGTTGCTGCCGTGTCGACGGTGACGCGTTCGGGCACGCCGGTTGATCCGGCGCAGGAGCTGGCCGTGCGCGTGGCCGCGCAGGGGATCAGCCGCGCGCTCGGGTATCGGCGACCCACAAGCTGACGGGTGACTTCATCGTTGGTTGAGGAGCAGCCGACGGAGGAGGCCGCGTCTCGAAACCACGCGAGCCAATCCTCGAACTGATGTTGCGTCTGGAGGGAAGCTCGCGAGGTTTCGAGACGCTCGCTGGCGCTCGCTCCTCAACCACCGAAATGGCTCGCGCTTTATCCCAACGCACCAACCAACAGGGGTGCTCCCTTTTCCGTAATGAACTTCAGGCTCATATGACTCTGAAGTTCATTACGAAAAATTGGGTCCCGCCTCGTCGAGCGACGTGTGACGGAGCATGGCAAAGCAGGTGATCGCCCCCGGCGCATAGCTAGTCGGGCAGATTCTTCCACTGAGTGGAAACCTGCAACCMGGCATGCGGAACAAACCAGAAACTAGGGCGACCCTGTCACCGTTGCTAGGAAGGCTCCCTCGTGCCCCACCATTCCACCCGCGTCGCCATCATCGGAGCCGGCCCCTCCGGACTGCTGCTCAGCTGGGCGCTCCGCGACGCCGGAATCGACTCGATCGTGGTCGAAAATCGCTCGCTCGACTACGTGCTCGCCCGCATCCGTGCCGGTGTTCTCGAGCAGGGCTCCGTCGAAACGCTCACCCGGCTCGGTCTCGGCGACCGGCTCCAGGCTGAAGGGATGACGCACGACGGCATCTATCTGCAGTTCGGCGGCGAGCGCCACCACGTCGACTTCAACGCGCTGATCGGTCGCACGGTCACCGTGTACGGGCAGCAGGCGGTCGTCACCGACCTCGTCGCCGCACACACCAAGGCCGGGTCCGCGATCTTCTATGAGGCGGCGGATGTCGCGGTGCACGACCTCGAATCCGACAGCCCGCGCGTCACCTTCACTCTCGACGGTGAGGAGCATGAAATCGGCGCCGACTTCATCGTGGGTGCCGACGGTTTCCACGGCGTCTGCCGGGCGTCCATCCCGACCGACCAGATCGAACTGCACGAACGCGCCTACCCGTTCGCGTGGCTCGGAATCCTCGCCGACGTCGCGCCGTCGTCGGACGAGCTCATCTACGCGCTGCACGACGATGGATTCGCCATGCACTCGATGCGTTCACCGCAGGTCTCCCGGTTCTACCTGCAGGTCGACCCGACCGACGACATCCAGAACTGGTCGGATGCCCGCATCTGGCAAGCCCTGCAGACCCGGCTCGGCCTGCCCGACTGGACCCTGCACGAGGGAACGATCACCGAGAAGTCGATCACCCCGATGCGCAGCTTCGTGGCCTCGCGGCTGCGGTATCACAGCCTGTTCCTCGTCGGCGATGCCGGTCACATCGTGCCGCCGACCGGGGCCAAGGGCCTCAACTCGGCGATCTCCGACGTGACCCAGCTGGCCGCCGCCCTGGTCGAGCACTACGCCGGAGACGACACCAAGCTTGACGGCTACAGCGAGGAGGCGCTCGCCCGGCAGTGGCGTGTGCAGCAGTTCTCGCAGTGGATGACCGAAATGCTGCACCGGCACCCGGCCGAGGGCGCTGCGGGCACGGAGGCCGCCGCATTCGACTACCGCAGCCAGCTCGGCCAGCTCGACTACGTCACGCATTCCCTGCACGCGCAGCGGAGCCTGGCCGAGCAGTACACGGGCCTGCCGCTGTAGCTCGTGCTAGCCGCCCACGCCGAGGTTGATGTAACCGAGGTAACCGCTCGCCGTCGGCTCGATCGTCAGCAGCTGACTCTTCTGCGTGATGATGTTGTCGGTTCCGCTGCCCGCCGAACCGCCGTTGAAGGTGTCCCGCCCGGTGTGCTCGCTGTACGGAGCCGTCGCGAAAACCTGCGCGTTCTGCTCGTCGTCGAAGGCCACCTGGGCGGTCAGCACCGTCTTCTTGTCGACGTGCACTTTCAGATGGATGTGCACGGTGCGGCCCGAGTACCAGCCGGGCCAGATCGTCGTGAACTGCACGATCCCGTTCGCGTCAGCCACCTGGGCACCCCGCAAGTACGTGCCGTCGTCGCTCGGAGTGGCTTCGGAATCGCCGGAGGTGTAGCTGCCGTCGGTGGTGTCGCCGGAGCCGGAGCCGGCCGGGGCGCCGCCCCCTGCGGGCGGTGCGCCTCCCGCGGGAGGTGCGCCGCCTCCGCCCGGCGGAGTGCCTCCACCGCCTTTCGATGCGCTCTCGAACCCCGAGTAGACGCCCCCGGCGTCGCAGTGCCAGATCTCGACGACACTGTTCGGGATCGCGGTGCACGACGCGTCCCAGACGCGAAACGCGATGTCGAGCTGCATTCCCGGCCGGTCTTCGCGAAGGTCGCTCCGAATCGAATCCACGTCGAAATAATACGGACCCTGCGTCACTTCCTCTGTCTCCAAACCGCAGGTGCCCACCGCATCGAGCTTGGCCACGATGTCGCCGGATGCGGTCGTGCTGGGCTGCAGGGTCGCCGATCCGGTCGAGGTGGTTGCCGTCGCGGTGCCGCCGGCATCCGTGCCGGTGCAGGCGGCGAGCAACGCGCCGATTCCGATCGAGCCACCCAGGCCGAGGGCCCGTCGCCGGCTGACGGCGAGGCGGCTCGTCGTAACGTCCTTGTTGAGTGGTGGCATGATTCCCTCCCGAGAATTACTGGACACGCTAGATGAGCTGAGGGAGTCAACCGTGGCGGTCTACTCTCGGGGCCACCTGTCGAAATCCGATGAGCGAGCAATGAGAGACGCAGACGGGGCGCGTCGCGAGACCTTCACCTGACATCCGACACCCTAAGCTCATGCATCATGGATGCAACGGCGCAGACTCTTCCTCGACGCACGATCGCCGCGTACGCGATCGGTTCTCTCGGCACCGGCGGCTTCGCCACCCTGCCCGGACTCGTGCTGGTCTATTACCTCACCGACACACTGGGTATCGCAGCTCTGGCGGCCGGTCTCGTCGTGACCCTGGCCAAGATCTGGGACGTCGTGATCGACCCGGTGATCGGCGCCCGCAGCGATCACAGCCTGAAGGCCACCGGGTCGCGCCGCCGGTTCATGCGACTCGGCGGCTTGCTGCTTCCGATCTTCTTCATCCTCACCTTCGCGGTTCCGGCCGGACTCGACTCCGTCCCCTCGGTGATCTGGGTCACCCTCGCCTTCCTGCTCTGCGCCACCGCATTCAGCCTGTTCCAAGTGCCCTACATCGCGCTGCCCGCCGAACTCGCCCAGAGCTACGACGACCGCACCCGCCTGCTCACCTGGCGGGTGGTCGTGCTCGCTCTGGCCATCCTGCTCTTCGGTGCCGGCGGGCCGCTGCTGCGCAGCGCGAGTTCCGACCCTCGTCTCGGCTACCTCCTCATGGCCGTGGTCGCCGGTTTGGTGATCGGCATCGGGATGCTCGTGTCGGCCACGGTCGCGCCCCGGGGCCGGCCGGAGCTGCGCCCGCAGCCCGCGGCCGGCGTCGGTCACAACTACCGGGCCAGCATCGGAGTGCTTCGCCGCAGCCAGCCATTTCGCGCCCTGCTCGGAACCTTCGTACTGCAGGGGCTGGCGACCGGACTGATGCTTGCGGGAGCCCAATATGTGGCGACCTGGGTTCTGCACTCCGAGGATGCGGTCACCTATCTGTTCATCGCCCTGATCGCCCCGGCGCTGTTCCTCGCCCCGGTCTGGGGGCGCATCGCACGGCGCGCCGGCAAGGAGCGCTCGTTCGCCTGGGCGAGCATCCTCTTCGGCGTGGCCGCGCTCAGCATGGTCGCCCTGATCTGGGCACCCGGTGACTGGGTCTATCTGCCGGTCGCGCTCGCCGGGGCGGCCTACGCCGGCATGCAGTCACTGCCGATGGCGATGCTTCCCGACGTGATTTCGCACGATGCCCGGCGGAACGGCGACGGAAGCGCCGGGCTCTTCGGTGGTGTCTGGACGGCCGGCGAGACAACCGGCATGGCGCTCGGCGCGACGGCCCTGACCGTGGTGTTGGCGGCGTCCGGCTACATCGTGTCGGTCGGCAACGCTGCAGTGACCCAGCCGACGAGCGCCGTCATCGGCATCGTGCTGAGCTTCAGCCTGGTGCCGGCCGTGCTCATGCTGGCCAGCCTGTTCACGCTCGCCCGCTACCGCCTGCGCAAGAGCGACATCGATGCACCGATCCCGACCGTGGAGGTTCACCCGTGACCGATCTGACCGACCTCACTGACGCTGCTGAACGCGCCGACCGCGCCGAGCTGACCGAGCAGTCGCGGGAGATCCTCGCCCGTCTCGAGCTGTTGCGCGCCCAGGATGCGCCCACGCACGGCGGCCGCGTGCTCTCCTACGTCTACGACTCGGGTCTGGCCGAACTCGATGAGTTGGCGGCGCAAGCGATCCGCATCATGCAGCCGGTCAACGGACTCGACCCGACGACGTTTCCGTCGGTCGCGAGCATGGAACGCGATGTGATCGGCTTCGCCCGACGGATGCTCGGCGGCGATCCTGCGCACCCCGGCGCTGACGACGACGCGGCCACGGCGACAGGTGCCGACACGGAGATCGTCGGCAGCGTCACCACGGGCGGCACCGAGAGCTGCCTGCTCGCGGTGAAAACCTCCCGCGACGTCTGGCGTGCCGCGGGCGGACAGGGCGCGCCGCGCCTGCTCGCCCCGGTCACGGTGCATGCCGCATTCCACAAGGCGGCCCATTACTTCGGCCTTGAACTCGATCTCGTGCCGGTCGACTCCGACGGGCGGGTCTCCGCCCACGATCTGATCGCACGGTTCGGCCCCGACGTGGCCCTGGTCGTCGTCTCGGCGCCGGCCTATCCGCACGCGAGCCTCGACCCGGTGGCCGAGGTCGCTGCCGCGGCATCCGTGGCCGGAATCGCCTGCCACGTCGACGCCTGCATCGGCGGCTGGGTGCTGCCCTGGTGGGGGAGCGACCTGCCAGCCTGGAATTTCCAAGTTCCCGGCGTGACCAGCATCTCGGCCGATCTGCACAAGTTCGGCTACGCCCCGAAGGGCGTTTCAGTGCTGCTGCAGCGCGGTCGCGACCGGCAACGCGCCCAGTATTTCGCCACCAAACGCTGGCCCGGCTACCCCGTGGTCAACCCGACAATGCTCGGCTCGAAGTCGGCCGGCGCCCTCGCGGCGGCCTGGACGATCATCCAGCGGCTGGGCGACGACGGGTTCGCGCGCCTGAGCGCCTCGTGTCGCCGGGCGACGGATGCGCTCACGACCGCCGTCGACGCGATCGACGGGCTCCGAGTGGTCGGTTCGCCGGTCGGACCGCTGTTCGCCGTCGCGACCGACGAGTCGGTGCCGGCCGAGCGCCGCGTTGACCCGCACATCTGGGCTGACCGGGTGAAGCAGCTCGGCTGGTTGCTGCAGCAGCAACCCGGGCTCGATCAGTCGGGGCTGGGGGCAGGCGACGCGGTGCGACTGCCTGCGACGACACACCTGACGATCACTCCCGTGACCGAGTCGGTGCTTTCCGAGCTGATTCCCGCGCTGGTGCAGGCCGCCGACGAGGTGCGGGGTGCCGGCCCGATCGACCCGATGCAGCTGCTCGGAGCGATTCCGGGGGTGGCCGACGTGCTTGCAACCGCGGCCGGAGATGATTCAGGCACGTCTGTCGGTTCGGGTGGGTTGTCGTCCGCGCAAGCCTTCGGGGTGCTCAGCCAGCTCGGCATCGGAAGTGGCGAATCCGCGCTTCCCGATCAGATGGCCCCGTTGCTCACACTGATCGAGGCGTTGCCCGCGCCGCTGACCGAGCGCCTCTTGATCGAGTTGCTTGCGCGTCTGGTGGAGCCACCTGCATCCGTTGGTTGAGCTTGTCGAAACCGGGCGAGCCGATCTGTGAACGTGGTTGCGTCTGGAGGTTTGCTTGCGGGGTCTCGACAGGCTCGACCAACGGGAGAAGCCGGGGCGACTGCAGAGGGCTGCCAATTTCACTAATGAACTTCAGGCTCATATGACTCTGAAGTTCAATAGCGAAAAGGCTGCCCCTCCTCGAGGACCGTTGCTCGGCCGGTCCGGAAAATCGCTAGTGCGTGGGCAACGCATCCGGGACGCAGGTCACATCGTCGCTGACCCAGCCTGTGGCTGAAAAGCTGTCCACCCGATAACCTCCCACTGGCATCGCGATCACGGTCGCGGTTGCCAGTAGCTGCCCGTCGATCGAGTGGGAAGTGACGTTCATGATCTCATCTTTGCCGATCGCCTTCTCGGCGGCAGGCACCTCGTCCAGTAGCGCGGCAAACCCTCGAACCGCAACCCGGATCATCACCGGATCGTCCGTTGGGAACGGCGAGCGCGCCGAGCCGCGTGGAAATAGGGATGCCCGCTCCTCGAAATAGCTCAGCTGCTGTTGAATCGCTCCCGACCTTGTGTCGAGGCCAGGGCTGTCATCCCACTCCAGAATCCCTCCGGTGGAACAGTTGGGCGCAGGCACCTCAGAGCTTCCTCCGACCGCTGTCGCGTGCGCGCATCCGGTCAGCACGCCGACAACGATAATCGAGCAGGCGAGTACTGCACCTCTGATGCTTTGAATCATTGTTCCTCCCTAGCGCGCACGGGAAAGTACAGATTACTCAGGCGTAGCGAACGTCTCCATCGTCAGCACCGGCGTTCCATCGACATCCGTGAGTGACAACGCCACGCGCAGCGGGCCGAGCGCGGCCACGGAGTCGGCGTGGGTCCCACCGCACGGAATCCGCACCGTCTGTTCCGGCAGCGCACACACCCAATAGCGACGGTCAGGCAACCGCTCGCCGTCGCACTCGATCTGCACTGCGGCATCCGTCGTCGCCCACTCGGCGAGAGTCGCCGTGATCGCCGCTTCGACCGAGGGCAGCGCCTCGGCGATGCCCTCGGTCACGAAACCGCGCTTCCGCAGCGACTTGCCGAGCCGGTAGGTGTCGACCGACCCGTTCTCGACAATCAGCGACACGTCGATGGCCGTGCCATCGAAGTCGGGTGCTCCGAGGCCGTCGGCGCGCACCTCTTTTTTCCAGCGGTCGGCGACGGCACGATTGAGCGCGAGCGAGGCCAGGTGACAGGCGGTGTGACCAACCGAGAGCCGCGTTCGGTAAGCGGCGTCGACGACAAGTTCAACGCTGTCGCCTTCGGCGATCGCCGCATCGCCGGCCAGAAAATGCACGACGACGAAAGCCCAGCCGTCAGTGCCCTTGCCGACCGGGATGTCGCGTCCGGTGAAAAGCGCAGAACCGTCGGTGGCGCCGACGATGCAATCCACAATCGGGTACTCCGCGTCACCGACGCGCACCACGGCGCGGTCGGGACCCTGATCCGGCCAGCCGGCGTCGACGGGGTGCACACAACTCGTGTCGAGAAGCACGGCCTGTCGGCCATCGGCCTGCGGCTCAACGTGCAGAACGTGTGCTGTGGCGGTCAGAGCACCGGCCGGGTAGCTCACGAGCGTGTCGATCAGTGGAAAAGTCATGAAATACGGGTCCCGTCGAAATCAGCGGCAGCGGTGTAAAACACGGATGCTGCCACGACGAGCGTGGCAGCATCCGGTGAAACATGGTTCAGATCGGCTAAGCCTTGCGGGCCTTTGACGAGGTCTCGTCGGACTTCGCCTTCTTGTCGGCGCGCTTTTCCTTCAGGGAGCGATCTGCGCTCTTCTTGCCGGCTTCTTTCTTGGGGGACTTGTCAGCCATCTGTACTCCTTCATCCGAGCCTCATCGGCAGCGTTCACTTGACCATACGCGGGATCGCACAAAAGATCATCTTGCACGCGCCGATGTGCGCCATCGGCCGCGCCCGAGTGCAGGTGCGCTCGCCCTGTCGCTTCGAGCCGGGCAGACGTAAGCTGTGCCCAGAAATCACGAGCAGCCCGCCAGCCGGCTGCACTCAGCGAAGGGCCGACATCATGAACGAACGCGCTACGTACAAAGCGGTACTGCTCGGACCGAACCCGATCGGATCCGGCGAACCCATCGAACTGTTCTTCGTCGACGGTAAGCACCAGGAGACTGTCGTCGTTTCGGTTGACGAAGACGGCGAAACCATTACCCGTCGCTACCGCAAGGGTGCCGAGACGACGGAACCGATTCCCTATCGTTTCGTCGAAGAGACCGACAGCGATTCGCCGCCGAGCGTGCAGAACTAACCGACGGTGAACGCACCGGTGCAGCCGACCGAGGAGCATTTCGACCTGATCGTGGTCGGCGGCGGCAAGGCCGGCAAGACCCTCGCAATGGATCTCGCACAGGCCGGACGCCGGGTCGCCATGATCGAGCAGGAGATGATCGGCGGCAGCTGCATCAACGTCGCCTGCATTCCGACGAAATCGTTGGTGGCCAGCGCCCGGCTGCTCGGGGTGCTGCGCCGCGCCGATTCCCTCGGCGTGCACGTCGGTGACTCCCACGTCGACCTGGAGTCGCTGCGCGCGCACAAAGAGGGAGTGGTCGGCGACATGGTCGCCCTGCACCGCGACCTCTTCACGGCCAGCGGCATGGACTTCATCCTGGGGCATGCACGCTTCGTCGGCCCCCGTCTGGTCGAGGTGATGCCGGATGCCGGAGGCCGGCGTCTGCTCCGCGGCGAGCAGGTGGTCATCAATACCGGTACCCGACCGAAACTGCCCGATATCCCGGGACTTGCCGACGTCGGTGCGATGACGAGCGAAGACGTGCTGCGTCTGGAATCGATCCCGCGCAGGGTTACCGTCATCGGTGGAGGCTTCGTCGGCTCAGAACTTGCTTCGATGCTGCAGGCATTCGGCAGCGAGGTGACACAGCTCGTGCGTGGCGAGCGGCTACTCGCCGGAGAGGAGCCCGAGACGTCGGCGGCGCTGCTGGCGTCCTTCACCCGTGAGGGGATCACGGTGCGTCTCGGCGTCAGTGTGACGAGCGTCGCGCGCGCCGTCGGCTCCGCCCCGAATCACGCTGCTGTCGATCACACCGCAGAGGGGATCAGTCTCGCGCTCAGCGACGCGACAACGTTGCAGGTCGACGCGATCGTCGTCGCCACCGGGCGCCGCCCGATCACCGGCGGCCTCGGTCTCCCTGTAGCCGGTGTGGCTCTCGACGCGCGGGGCTTCGTCGTCGTCGACGACACACTGGCCACCACGGCGCCGAACACCTGGGCGGTCGGCGACGTGACCGGGCACGCCGAGTTCACCCATGCCTCGTACGACGACTACCGCATTGTGAAGGCGAACCTGACCGGTGGCTCCCGAACGACGAAGGGACGGCTGATCCCGTCTGTAGTTTTCGTCGAACCTGAAATTGCTCAGATCGGTCTGACCGAGTCGGCAGCGCTCGCGGCCGGCCACACGATCAGCGTTGCGATGCAGAAGGTGATCGCCGTTCCGCGTTCGCGCACCCTGCGTCAGACCGAGGGATTCTGGAAGATCATCGTCGACCGCACCACCCAGCGGATCCTGGGCGCATCGCTGGTCGGTGTTGATTCGGGCGAGGTGATCGCGGTGATTCAAGCCGCGATGCTGGCCGACGCTCCGTACACACTGCTGCAGGATGCGATCATTGCGCACCCGACAATGGCCGAAGGCTTGACGACGGTCTTCAGCACGTTGACACCACAGCCCCGTTGATCGAGCCTGTCGAGATCCCGCGAGCCGCCCCCGTTGACTCCGCCGCCCCGTGCCTCGCCCGCGCAGTCGCGGTGGTGGTTTCGACAGGCTCAACCACCGCGTCAGGTGCGCTTCACTGTCGTGCGCGCGGCGCGCGTCAACCGCAGTGGCAGCGCCATGATCGGTCCGACGAACCGTCGCTGCAGGTTGCGCGCCGGACCCCAGACATACTGCACCAGATACTGGGCCAGGATGGCCCCGGCCGCCAGGGCCACCGCAACGGATGCCGCGGCGAGCATGCCCATCAGCCCGTTCACATCACCGTCGGCTACCTGCATCAGGCTGTTGAACAGAATCAGACCGGGCACGAGGGGCACGAGCGCCGAGACAATGACCACGAACGGTGGCGTGCGCACCAGCGGCGCGGCGACGGTGGCGAACAATCCGATCAGGAAGGCGCTCGCGGCCGATGACCAGACCTGACCAAGTTCTGCGATGATGCCGGCCTGATAGAAGAACTCGGCGAGAGCGCCGAGAACACAGACCACCCAGAATGCCCGCCACGGCATCTGAACGGCGAGTGAGAACCCGATCACGATCACGACGGCCGCCAGCAGCAGAATCGGTAGCTCGAACAGCGACGGGATGTTGAAGTCGATACGGAGGCGCAGGCCGAGCCGGGCCAGGATCGCGGTGGCCCCGGCCACCCCGGTCACGAGACCGCCGGTGATGAGAACCGCTTCGACCAGGCGTGCGGTTCCGGTGATGTAGAAGCCGGAGAGCGTGTCGTGCACCGCGCCGAAGATCGTCACCCCGGCCAGCAACATGATGATGGTGGCCACGACGACGAGCGAAGGATTCGCCCCCGGGTCGATGAGGTGAACGATTGCGGCGGCGACGGGGCCGATCGCACCGCCGACGACGGTTTGGTAGAACACCGGCACCTTGCGGTGCGCGAGCGCGCTGGTCAGCAGGTCGACGAAGAAGGTGGCGATGAATGCCGCGATCATCACCGTGACACCGCCGCCGAGCAGCAGGGCGGCACCGGCACCGACGAGGCTCCAGCCGAGACGCCGCACGAACACGGACACCAGGGGCTTCGAACTGACGATCGTCGCGAGACGCTTCCGCGCGACGGCGACATCCATCGGCGACTCGATCAGCTCGGCGATGAGCTCAGACGTCTCGGACAACTTCGTGTAGTCGAGGTTTCGAAACTTGACGTTGCGGCTGCGCGAGATGGTGTCGTGAGTGGCCGGGTTCTCGAAGGTGAGCGTGATCAGGGTGTGGGTGATGTCGGCGTCGATACCCTTGAGCCCGTAGGCGCGGGTCACGCCCTGCATCGCGGCGACCGCATCTTCGGCTCCGGCGCCGGCGGCGAAGATCACTTCGGCCAGGCGCATGGTGAGGTCGAGAACGGCCCGGGCGTACAGAGCGTCGATCTGAATTGCGCCAGTGTGCTCACTCATTGAGCGGGCCAAGCCAAGCCGTCGCCACCGTGGCATGCGCCGACTCCGCGTCCGACGGGTGGAAGATGCCGGCGAGCACGTCCCGGTACAGCCGGCCCAGCTCGTTGCCGGCGAAGTACGACGACCCGCCCGACACCCGCAGCGCCTGGTCGACGACATGCTTGGCGTTCTCGGTGGCCCGATGCTTCAGGCCGGCCAGCTGGGCAAACCACTGCGATCCGCGATTCTCCTGAACGTCGACGGCCCGGGCCAGATCACGAATCTGGGGGTAGATGGCATCCATCGCCATGGCCGCGTCGGCGATGCGCCACCGGATGTCGGGATCCTGCGACAGCGCCCGGCCATCGTTCTTCAGTGAGGTGCGACGCCCGGCTGCCGTGACGGCCAGCTCAAGTGCGCGCCGGCCGATGCCGGTGTAGACGGAGGCCAGCAGGATTTCGAAGGTCGCGAAAATACTGAAAATGAGCGGGTCGGCGTTGGGGCCGGGGTCAAGTGTGCGGAACACCCGGTCTGGCCGGGCGTACGCGCCGTCGAGCACCGTCGACTGGCTCTGGCTGGCCCGCATGCCGAGGGTGTTCCAATCGTCTTTCTGGCTGACACCCGACTCGCCGCGATCGATGAACGCCCAGACGATCTTCGGAGAGTCAGGGCTGGAACTGTCGAGACCCATCGTGCCGAGGCGGGTCCAGGCGGGGGAGAGTGAGGTGAAAATCTTCGTGCCGGTGAACCGGTAGCCGCCGTCGTCCTGGGGCTGGGCATCCGTCTTCGAGCCGAACAGAACCAGGTCGTTGCCTGGCTCACTGACACCGAAGCCGAAGATCTCGCCCTGGCCGGCCTCGTCGAGCAGAAAGGTCAGCGCGTCGTCGCCGCGGTTGCGCAGGGCCAGCGCGACGCCGGTCCAGACCAGGTGCATGTTCACCGCGAGAGCCGTGGCGGGGGCATGGGCGGCGAGTGCGATCTGCGCCTCCGTGACCTGTTCCAGGGTGGCGCCGAGTCCACCGAATTCAACCGGTACGAGTGCCCGCAGGTAGCCGGCCTCGGCCAGGTCGGCCAGATCTTCGGTGAAGAACTCATTGGCGTCGTCGTAGCCGGCCGCGCGCCCGCGAATGCCGAGAAGCAGATCGTCGCTCAGCAGACGAGTGCCGGGGAGGGGCGCGGTTGTGTTCACAGTGACCAGCCTAGTTTTCTGCCGGACTCTTGACGTGCTTCAGGGCCGAATTCGTCGAAGGAGCACCGGCAGTCGGGGCATTGGTGATCGAATTGCAGTGCGGCGTCTCAGATTCCAGACGGCTTCTGGCCGAAACGCACGATTCGGCGTTCACCGGGTGTCGACAATGTCCGTAGTCGATATGTTCATCGGCGTGCTGAGACAGGACACCGATGTCAGAGAAACTCCTCATCGACTGCGACCCCGGCATCGACGACGCGATCGCCCTCATGATCGCCAAGGCGCATCCCGCCTGCGACATCGTCGCAGTGACCACGGTCTCCGGCAACCAGGCCATCGACAAGGTCACCAGCAACGCGCTGTGCCTGGCCGAGCTATTGAGCCTGGACGATGTGCCGATCGCTGCCGGCGCCGCCAAGCCGCTCGTACGTGACGCCGTTCACGCGGATGTCCACGGCGAAACCGGCCTGGGCGGATGGGAGCTGCCGCACACGGGCCGCCGCGCGAGTGACCGCACTGCCGTCGACGTCATTCTTGACACGGTGCGGGGCAACCCGGCCGGAACGATCACCCTGGTGGCGATCGGACCGCTCACCAACATCGCACTGGCACTGCGCAGCGACCCGACGATTGCAGAGCGGTTCAAGCAAATCGTGATCATGGGCGGCGCGGTGAACGCCGGCAACATCACTCCGACCGCGGAGTTCAATTTCTATGCGGATGCCGAAGCGGCCGACGAAGTGCTGCGCTCGGGCGGCAACATCGTGATGCTCGGCCTCGACCTCACCTGGCAGTCTGCGGTTCCGCAGAACGTGCTTGTGGAGATCCGCACCCTGACCAGTCCTGTCGCCCGCGCGGTCGAGGCGTGGCTCGATTTCTATGCGCTCGGCGAGATCACGCCCGGAGAAGACGGGCCGTCAATCCATGATGCCTGCGCGGTGGCTTACGTGATCGACCCGCGACTGGTGACGACGGAGAGGGCCTGCGTGCTGGTGGAGACGCAGGGCCGGTGGACCTATGGATCCTCGGTCGTCGACCGCGACTTCAGCTTCGAGCAGCCAGAGAACGTGAGCCTCGGCACGGTGCTGGATCGCGACGGGTTTTGGCGCCTGGTCGTCGACTCATTGCGCCGGTACGAGAGCTAGACGCGCGGGGCGTCGCGCGGGGATTCGGGCGTCGTCGCATCCGGTGCTGCGCTCGGTGTCGCATCCACCGTTGCAGGCGGTGTTGCAGGCGGTGTTGCAGGCGGCGTTGCAGGCGGCGTTGCAGGCGGTGTCGCACCAGGCGTCGCATCCGCCGGGCCGGTCGGCGGGCCACGACGCTTGCGCCGAACCCCCCGCACGATCAGCAGCACGACGGCGGCAATCACGCCGAGCGCGATCAGCCACGGCAGCGCGTAGCCGAGTGCCACGAGCAGCCCGGCGCCGGCGGCGATGAGCGCAGAAAAGCCGGCTGCGATCGCGCCCCAGAAATCGGTGGGGGAGCCCGGCGCGAGCACGCCTTCGGCGGTCAGATCGAGGGTGATCGTCGAGTACTCGATCTGGTCAGAAAGAAAGGTGCGCTGGGAGATGAGCCCCTCCAGCTCTGCCTGCCGCTGGGCGAGTGCACTTTCGATGGCGATGAGATCCGTGGTGTTCGTCGATGTCGACATCATCGTGAGCAGCCGGTCGACCGAGGTGCCGAGCGACGTGATGCGGGCATCCAGATCGACGCTCTGCTGGGTGACATCCGCGCTGCTGAGCGACACCACCTTCACCGCGCCGAGTTTCTTCAACTCGGTGAGTGTGTGATCGAGCGCGGTCGTCGGGATGCGCAGGGTCAGGGTCGCACTCGCCGGCTGGTTGTCGGTGCCCGGGTTTTCGGTGCGACTGTCGATGCGGCCGTCGGCCTGCTCGGTAATGGTCACCGCGTCGTGGGCGGCACGGATCGGATCCTCGACGGTGATCGACACCGACCCGGTGGTGATCACGTCCCGCCCGGTCACCGACTTGTCGGCAAAGTTCGGGATCGTGGCCGGAGCCGCTCCATCGGCCATCCCGGTCACGCCGGGCGGCACCGCCATCTCACCGCTTCCGACACTGGCACGGCTACCGGTGTCGCCGGAGCTGGTGCATCCGGCAAGTGCGATCGCCGCCAGCAGGGCAGTGGCGGCAAGCACAGTTCGTCTCATGGCCCCACACTAGGGGGCAGTCTGAGGCCCATGTCTGCGTGATCTCTGGGAGTCCGATCACAATCAGGTCTCGGTGACGCCGGTGCGACGTAGTGTCGAAGGGTCGGCCTCGCACATCCGGCCGACCCCACCAAGAATGCGCCACAAGCGCTCACGAGGAGGACAACATGGGAATCGCTGACGATGCCAAGGATGCGCTCGACGCAACCGGTAAGAAGATCGGCCAGGTGGTCGATGACACGAAAGAAAAGGTCGCCGACAAGGTCGACGAAATGAAAGCCGACGCCGAGGTGAAGAAAGCGGAGGCCGGCGTGAAGAAAGCCGAGGCCGAACGCGACGCGACTCATGCCAAGAACGAGTACAAAGAGAACTTGCGCGGCGATAATTGACGCATGACTGAGCTGGTGCCGCCGACGACGTCGAGAGAACTTCGTCGGCGGCGCCCGCCGCTTCTGCACATCGCTCACGACGAGGGCGCAGGCCCGGTGGTGATTCTGGTTCATGGGATCGCGTCGTCGTCGGTCACGTTTCGAAAACTCATCCCGCTGCTGGTTTCCAGGCATCGCGTGATCGCCATCGACATCCTCGGATTCGGCCAGTCCCCGGCGCCGGCCGACAGCGAGTACAGGCTCGAAGATCACGTCGACTCGCTTGACGTCACGATCCGATCGCTGAACCTCCGCGAGCCGTACACTCTCGTCGGCCATTCTCTCGGCAGCCTGATCGTGTCGCGGCTGGCTGCTGTCGAGCTCTCCCGCGGTGTCGCCTGGTTGCGCTGGCTGCGTCCGGCGCGACCATCGCACGTCGTCTTGGTCGGGCCGCCGGTGTATGTCGCTCCATCAGAGATCGGCGATTATCGGGTGCGAGCCTTGGTTGACGCCTATCTGAAGGCCTACAATTTTCTGCGCGCGAACAAAGAATTCACGATACGAAACGCCGGGATCATCTCGAGGCTGCTGCCCAAGGGACTCTTCGAAGTGACAGAAGAGAACTGGACGCCGTTCGTCAAATCGCTCGAGCACTGCATCGAGTCGCAAACGCTGGTCAGCGACATTGCAGCGCTGCAGGTGCCGGTCGATGTGGTCTACGGTTCGCTCGACGCATTCATCGCGCCCGGCAGCATGACGGTCATCGAACGGATGCGCCACGTGACGATGCATCGTGTCGAAGCGAACGACCACATCGTCCGCAAGCGTTTGGCCAGGGTGGTCGCCCGGGTGATCGACCCGGAGGTGGCCCCGGCCCCGCCGGCCGCCTCGTCAGGAGTCGGGCCGCCGGTCTGACGGCCTGGGGGCATCGGTGCACGGCGGTGGGGGAGGCCCTGCGACTCGCTAGGGTGGTGCCATGCAGAATCGCACCCTCGGACGCACCGGCCGTACTGTCTCAGTGATCGGCCTCGGAACCTGGCAACTCGGAGCCGATTGGGGCGACGTCACGGAGGCCGATGCGACGGCCGTGCTCGCCGCATCCGTTGACGCCGGCGTCACCTTCTTCGACACGGCCGACGTCTACGGCGACGGCCGCAGCGAGCAGATCATCGGCAGCTTTCTGGCCAAGACAGATGCCGAGATCACCGTGGCGACGAAGATGGGCCGCCGCGTCGACCAGATTCCCGAGAACTATGTGCTCGACAACTTTCGGGCCTGGACCGACCGATCGCGTGCCAACCTCGGCATGCCGACGCTGGATCTCGTGCAGCTGCACTGCCCGCCGAGCGCCGTGATCGACTCCGGCGAGGTCTATGACGCGCTCGACACCCTCGTCGCGGAGGGCGCGATCGCCCACTACGGCGTCAGCGTCGAGACCTGCGACCAGGCGCTATCGGCGATTGCACGACCGAACCTGGCCACGGTGCAGATCATCCTCAACGCGTTCCGGCTCAAGCCGCTCGACGACGTACTCCCCGCCGCGCAGGCAGCCGGCGTCGGGATCATCGCCCGGGTACCGCTCGCCAGCGGCCTGCTGACCGGAAAGTACACCCGCGAGACCGCGTTCGCCGCCAACGACCACCGCAACTACAACCGCGACGGTAGCCACTTCGACGTCGGCGAGACGTTCTCCGGCGTCGACTATGAGGTGGGCCTGCAGGCGGCGGCGGAATTCTCCGCGCTGGTGGCCACGCTTCCCGGGTCGGTCACTCCCGCCCAGGCGGCATTGGCCTGGGTTGCGCAGCTTCCCGGCGTGAGTTCGGTCATTCCCGGCGCGCGGAGCGTGACGCAGGCCGAAGCGAATGCGGCAGCCGGGGCGCTCGCGCCGCTGGGCGACGCGTTCACCGCCGGCGTGCACCGCATCTACGACCGCTTGCTGCGGGCCGAAATCCACCCGCGCTGGTAGCTGCGCGCTCGGCGCAGCGTGCTGTGCCGAGCGCTTGTTGAGACGCATGCTTCACACGCCGGGCGCCTGACGTGCCCCGCGTGTGCACGCCGGGCAACACCTCGCGGCTAGTCGATCGTGTCGGGGTCTTTGCCGGTGCGCGAGCCGCTGTCGAGCTGTGCGATGGCTGCGTGATCGGCAGCATCCAGGGTGAAATCGAACACGTCGAGGTTCTCGCGGATGCGCGCAGGTGACACCGATTTCGGAATGACAACGTTGCCGAGTTCGACGTGCCAGCGCAGCACGACCTGCGCCGGGGTCTTGCCGTAGCGGGCGCCGATCGTCGCCAACGTCTCATTGTCGAGCAGGCGACCACGCGCCAACGGTGACCAGGCCTCGGTGAGGATGCCGTGGGCCGCGTCGTAACGCCGCAGCTCGGTTTGCGCGAGCTCGGGGTGCAGCTCGACCTGGTTGATCGCCGGAACCACATCGGTTTCGGCGAGCAAGCGATCGAGGTGGTGCGTGTGGAAGTTGGAGACGCCGATCGAGCGTGCCCGGCCGTCGGCCTTGAGACTCTCGAGTGCGCGATAAGTCTCGACGTAGCGGTTCTGGCGGGGTGCCGGCCAGTGGATGAGGTAGAGGTCGACGTAGTCGAGTCCGAGTTTGTCGAGGCTCTCGTCGAAAGCGCGGAGCGTCTCGTCGTAGCCGTGCCGGTCGTTCCAGACCTTGGTGGTCACGAAGAGCTCGTCGCGCGGCACACCGGAGCGCGCGATCCCGGCGCCGACGCCGCGCTCATTCTCGTAGAGTGCCGCGGTGTCGAGGTGACGGTAGCCGGCTTCGAGCGCGACCTGCACGGTGTCGCTGGCCTCGTCATCCGCAACCTTGTAGACGCCCAGCCCGAGCTGGGGGATGCGGTGTCCGTCGTTCAGGAGCAGCAGGGGCGAAGTAGTCATCCTTCAACCGTAATCCCGTCCGCCGGAGGGCGTGATAGACAATCCCGGCGATGAGAGGGTGTGCGAGCTAGGTGACCACCGCGACGGCTTCGGTGTCCGGGATCGGGCTGGCGTCGCGGCCACGCAGGTCGGGGTGCCAGCGCTTGCCCACCGTCGGAATGATGACGCCGAGCAGGGCGAAGCCCGTCGCCGCGAGAATTGCCGCGGTAGCGCCGTAGTGGTCGATGGCGAAACCGGCGACCGCCGAGCCGAGCGCCGCACCGATCAGCTGGCCGGTGCCCACCCAGCCGTAGGCCTCCGCGGTCTCGGAGAACCTCACGCTGGCCGAGACGATTCCAAACAGCACGGCAAAAGCGGGGGCGATGCCGAGGCCGGCAATGAACAGCGTGGCGGAGAGCCACCAGAAGTTGAGGGAGATGCTGGCCAGCCCGACGCCGATCGTGACGATGATCATGCGGGTGGTCAGCGCCCACGGACCGATCGGCGTGTGCCCGAGCGCGAGGCCGCCGACGAGGGAACCGACCGCGAAGATCGCCAGCACTAAACCGGAATCTCCGCTGCCGTGGCCGAATGCGGCGACGACGCCCGCCTCCACCGACGCGCAGGCGGCGACGAGCACGAATCCGACGATGGTGCTGAGCAAAACGGCGGGCCGCTTCAGTACGGCGCCGATCTTGCGTTTGCTGCGCGGGATGCGCACCCGCCCGACCTCGGGCAGCGAGACGAACCAGACGCCGCCGCCGACGAGGAACACCGCGGCGAGCAGGATGCCGGCCACGCTGCTGACCTGGATGGCCACGAAGGTCGCGACAACGGGCCCGACCACCCAGATGATCTCCTGCGCCGACGCATCGAGGGAGAAGAGCGGAGTGAGCTGTTTGGAGTTGACGAGCTTCGGGTAGATCGTGCGCACCGCCGGCTGGATCGGCGGCATCGACAAGCCGGCGATGAAGCCGACGGCCAGAAGGGGCACGATCGGGAGCGACACCAAAGCCATCACGACGATGGCGACGGTACAGATGCTGAGCGTGACGGAGATCACCAGGCGCATACCCCAGCGGCCCATCAGCCTGCTGGTGGCCGGCCCGGCGATGGCCTGGCCGATGCTCATGGCGCCGAGCACGAGACCGGCGGCTCCGTAGGAGCCATAGGCCTGCTCGATGTGGATCAGAAACGCGAGCGAGAGCATCCCGAACGGAAAACGGGCGGTGAGCTGGGCGGCGAGGATACGACCGACCCCCGGGGTCTTCAGGAGGTCCAAGTAGCTGCGCACGATCTGACAAGTCTATTGCCGCGCCGGACGCTTTCGAAAGCGAGCGGAGCGGAGGGTGCGCGCCACTTCCGGCAGCACCGTGAGAGCCGAGTACGCGCTGGCGGGGGAATTCTTGAAAGAATTCGCCACGGCCCCGTTGCGTGTCAGGTGACAATTCCGTGACAACTCAGGACTCACGGTGACATTCGTCCCAAATTAGGGGGATAGTAGTGAGAATCGAAAACCAATCTGACGTCCATTCGACATCGGTGCCCAGCCGCGTGACTCTCCCGGATTCGCCCGAGCTGACTCAGACGCAAAGAATGTGGTGTCCAAAACGTTATTGACGCAAGGAATCGGCGTTCCGTCGATGTTATATGCTCGACCTCGTCACTGCCCTTCATGGATTTCAAAGACGAACCAGAATCAACCCGACTCGAAGAAGGTTTAACAATGCGCGCAAGATTTGTAATTCCGGCCCTTGCGGCCGCAGCCGCCCTCATGCTGACAGGTTGCGTTGACAACTCAACCCCTTCCGCCGGCGGCTCCACCGCTCCCGCGGGCAGCGGGATCACCAAGGATGACGCCGCCGCGGCACTGGTTCCCGCCGACATCTCCAGCACCGGCAAGCTCGTCATCGGAACAGATGCGGCCTACCCGCCGAACGAATACAAGGACACGGCGGGCGCGCCGATCGGTTGGGGCATCGAGCTGTCGAACGGCATCGCCGCGAAGCTCGGCCTGAAGCCCGAGTACCAGATCGCCAGCTTCGACAACATCATCCCGAGCATCACCGGTGGCAAGGTCGACATGGGCGAGTCGTCGTTCACCGACAATGCCGAGCGCGAGAAGCAGGTCGACTTCGTCAACTACTACAACGCCGGCATCCTCTGGGCGTCGCAGGTCGGCAAGAAAATCGACCCCGACAACGCCTGCGGCCTGACGGTTGCCGTGCAGTCGAACACGGTTGAAGACACCGACGAGCTTCCCGCGAAGAACGAAGCCTGCCTTGCGGCCGGCAAGGCGGCGATTGAGGTGCTGCCCTACGACTCTCAGGAAGAAGCCACCAACGCAGTGGTTCTCGGCAAGGCCGACGCGCTCAGCGCCGATTCCCCGGTCACGCTGTACGCGATCTCGAAGACCGGCGGCAAGCTTGAGCCGGCCGGCGAGGCATTCGACGTCGCGCCCTATGGCATGACCGTGAACAAGGGCTCCGAACTGACCAAGGCCGTGCAGGCTGCTCTGCAGTCCATGGTCGACGACGGCAGCTATGGCAAAATTTTGGAAGCATGGGGCGTCACCGATGGTGGCATCAAGACCATCACGATCAACGCTGCAACGAACGGCTAGTAAATAATGACCAATTCTGTCGTAAACCGTCCGGCGGGGGATACCCCGCCGGACGGCGACCGTTCACCGGCGCCGATCAAGGCGATCCGGTTGCGGCACCCGTGGCGCAATGTTTTCGCAGTGGTGCTGCTTATCCTCGTGGCGCTTTTCATCCTTGATGCCGCTCAGCGGCCGGCTTTCGACTGGCCGTCGGTCGGCAAGTATCTCTTTGATCAGCGTGTCACCCAGGCCGCATTTGTGACGCTTCAGCTCACGGTGTACTCGATGGTGATCGCGATCATCCTCGGTGTGGCGCTTGCAGTGATGCGTCTGTCGCCGAACCCCGTGGTGAAGAGCATCGCCTGGGTCTACCTCTGGATCTTCCGTGGTACCCCGGTCTACGTTCAGCTCGTGTTCTGGGGCCTGCTCTCGATCATCTACCAGTCGATCGACCTCGGGCTTCCGTTCCAGGAACCGTGGGTGTCCATCGAGACCAAGGTCGCGCTCAGCACCTTCGCCCTGGCGATCATCGGGCTCGCATTGAACGAGGCCGCGTACATGGCTGAGATCGTGCGTGCCGGGTTGCTCTCGGTCGATCCTGGTCAGGATGAAGCGGCAACAGCGCTCGGAATGAGCTGGCTGCAGACGATGGTGCGCGTCATCATCCCGCAGTCGATGCGCGTCATCATCCCGCCGACTGGCAACGAAGTCATTTCAATGCTGAAAACGACATCGCTGGTCACCGCCGTACCTTTCACCTTCGACTTGTACACGCGCACGCGGGACATCTCGGCCGAGACGTTCAACCCGATCCCGCTACTGATTGTCGCGTCGCTCTGGTACCTGTTCTTCACCTCGATTCTGATGGTGGGCCAGTACTTCTTGGAGAAGCGTTTCGCGCGCGGCGTGGGTGAGCGTCGCCCCGACCGCAAGGTCGGCGACCAGACCGGTTCGGTGACGGGCACGCTGCCCATCGCCGGTGCCGGTCAGCCGACGGTCATCCTGCCGCCGAAGCGTGACGACTCAACAACCAACGGTGACGGAGGCCTGCGATGACAGACCCACTGATTCATGTTCCCGACACCAGCGTCGACACTCCGATGGTGCTGGCCGACTGCGTTTCGAAGAGCTTCGGCTCCAACGAAGTGTTGAAAAGCATCTCGCTTGAGGTCAAACGCGGCGAGGTCATGTGCCTCGTCGGCCCGTCGGGCTCCGGCAAATCGACATTCCTGCGCTGCATCAACCACCTCGAGGTTCTCTCGGCCGGTCGGTTGAGCGTCGACGGTGACCTCGTCGGCTATCGCGAGGCGAACGGAAAACTGTACGAACTGCACCCGAAGGAAGCGTCGAAGCAACGTCGCGACATCGGGATGGTGTTCCAGCGGTTCAACCTGTTTCCGCACATGACCGCACTTGAGAACGTCATGGAAGCTCCGATCAGGGTGAAGCGTCAGTCCAAGGCCGTGGTGAAGGAGCGTGCTCTCGCGCTGCTCGCCCGCGTCGGGCTGGCCGATCGGGCCGACTACTACCCGGCGCACCTCTCGGGCGGTCAGCAGCAGCGCGTGGCAATCGCCCGTGCACTTGCCATGGAACCGAAGCTCATGCTGTTCGATGAGCCGACCAGCGCACTCGACCCCGAACTCGTCGGCGAAGTGCTCGACGTGATGAAGGGCCTGGCCGCATCAGGCATGACCATGATCGTCGTCACCCACGAGATGGGCTTCGCGCGCGAAGTCGCCGACTCGCTGGTGTTCATGGATGGCGGAGTGGTTGTCGAATCCGGCGACCCGCGTGAGGTGCTGAGCAACCCGCAGCACCAGCGCACGCAGGCGTTCTTGTCGAAGGTTCTGTAAAGAATCCTCGGTGGTTGAGGAGCAGCCGACGGAGTCGGCCGCGTCTCGAAACCTCGTGAGCCGGTCTTCGGACGCAACCTGCGTTCGGAGATCGGCTCACTTTGGTTTCGAGACGCGTGCTCGCAGGCTCGCGCGCTCCTCAACCACCGAGATTTAGCCGGCCAGCGCCTTCTGGATCCGCTGCAACGAGACGGACTCCGCCGCCTTGAGCTCCTGCGCAAAGAGACTGATCCGCAGCTCCTCGATCATCCAGCGCGCACGCACCAGGTTTGCCGGGGCATCGGCCGCGAGCGGGATCGTGCCGCCGGCATCCGTGAACTTCGCCAGTGCCGACTGCACCTCGTTCATCCAGACTCGGTCACGCCCGGGATTGTCCTGCAGCTTCTGGATGCGTGCCGAGATGCCGCCGAGATAGCGCGGCAGGTGACGCAGCTGGCTGAGCCCCGTCGCGCTGACGAAGCCGGGGTAGACGAGCCCGTCAAGCTGCGCGCGCGCATCGCCGAGCGGTGCGAGCAATGCCATGCTCGTTGCGGCTTTGAGCGCCTTTTCTGCCGCGCGCGACGCAGTGAGAATGCGCGCCACGAGCCCAACGGTCTCGAACATCGTGTCCATCACCACGCCCGAAACCCGGTCGCGGATCGTGTCGAACTCGGCCTTCATGAACACTTGGCCGTCGGGGCGAATCCGGTAGAGCACGTCGTTGACCGCGGCGCTCAGGCAATCGTCGAAGAGCGCCGGCGTGCTGCGGTACGGGCTGGTCGCCAGCGACATCTTCTCGGTGCCGGTCAGGTGCTGCTGCACATAGGCGACCGGTGACGGGGTGGCCAACAACAGCAGCCGGCGCACTCCGCCGGGCAGGGTGCGCGCCTGCTCGGCCTCGGTGCTCATCAGCCTGATCGCCACCGAATCGCCCTCGTCGATCAGCGTCGGGTAGGCCCGAATCGTGTTGCCGCCCTGCTTGGTGTCGATGAAACGGGGAAGCTCGCCGAAGGACCAGGTCGTCAGCCCCGACTTCTCGATCGCGTTCGGGGCTGCGGCGACGGATGCGGCGGCCACGCTCTCGCGGGCTTTCCCGCCGAGGCGTCGCTGCAGCTCCCGCAGATCCTTGCCGGAGTCGACCGTGCGGCCGCGCTCGTCGACGACCCGGAACGTCATCTGCAGGTGCTGCGGGATGCGGGACAGGTCGAAATCACTCGCCGTGACGGGCACGTGCGTGAGGCGTTTGATCTCGGCGGCGAGGAGTTCGGTGAACGACTCGGTGGGGAGGCCGGTGGTCGAGCTTGTCGAGCGATGTACTGAGCTTGTCGAAGTGACCCCGCGCGTGGCCTCGACAGGCTCGACCACCGAAATCGGAATCTCCTTATTCAGGCGCGCAGCCCAGTCGGCAGCCGGCACCACGTTGCGGCGGATCGCCTTCGGCAGCGACTTGATCAGAGCAGTGATCAGATCGACCCGGAATCCGGGAACCTGGCCGTCGAAGCCGGCGGGGG
Source organism: Leifsonia sp. 10L418 (assembly GCF_056395445.1). Classification (NCBI taxonomy): domain Bacteria; kingdom Bacillati; phylum Actinomycetota; class Actinomycetes; order Micrococcales; family Microbacteriaceae; genus Leifsonia; species Leifsonia sp. 10L418. The sequence continues at coordinate 90,417 of NZ_JBFTJN010000004.1, forward strand.
AGAGCCGCGCGAGCAGCGCGAGGGGAACCTGCACCGTCACCCCGTCATCCGCCGAGCCCGGCTCGAATCGGTAGCTGAGCGCGAACCGCTGATCGCCCTGCTGCCAGACCGGCGGAAACAGCGACTCGTCGATCTCCGGGGTGTCCTCGGCGACGAGCGTCTGCGGAGTCATCGTCAAGAGGTCGGGGGTGTCGACGCGCGCCTTGCGCCACCAAGCCTCGAAGGTGCGGGTGGAGCAGACATCCGCGGGAATCCGCTTGTCGTAGAACTCGAACACAGCCTCGTCGTCGAACAGGATGTCCCGGCGACGGGTACGCTCCTCCAGCTCGGCCAATTCGGCGCGCAGCTTCTTGTTCTCCCGGTCGAACGCCGACAAACGGCGGTCGACGCGGTCGAGGTCCCACTCACCCTCGACCAAGGCCTGGCGAATGAAAAGGTCTCTGGCGTAGATCGGGTCGACGCGGCTGAACTGGATACGACGCTTCTGGATGATCGGCACCCCGTAGAGGGTGACCCGCTCGTAGGCGACGACGGCGCCCTGGTTCTTCTCCCAGTGCGGCTCGGAATAGTTGCGTTTGACCAGGTCGCCGGCGAGCGGTTCGGCCCAGGCCGGGTCGATCGCGGCATTCATCCGGGCGAACAGCCGGCTCGTCTCGACGAGCTCGGCGCTCATCACCGCGGCGGGCTGCTTCTTCGCCAGCGCCGACCCCGGGAACAACACGAAACGCTGCTGGCGGGCGCCGACGTAGTCCTTCTTCGCCGTGTCTTTCAGGCCGAGGTGCGAGAGCAAGCCGGCGAGCAGCGAACGGTGGATGCCGTCGGGGTTGACGCTCGGATCGCCCAGGTGCAGGCCGAGCGGCTTGGCGAGCTGACGCAACTGGCGGTAGACATCCTGCCACTCCCGCACGCGCAGATAGTTGAGGTACTCGGTCTTGCAGAGGCGCCGGAAGGCGCTGGAACCCAGCTCACGCTGCTTGTCTTCGAGATAGTTCCAGAGGTTGAGCAGGGTGAGAAAGTCGCTGGTGGGGTCGTTGAATTTGGCGTGATGCTCGTCGGCCTGCTGGCGCCGTTCGAGTGGGCGTTCGCGCGGATCCTGAATGGTCAGACCGGCCACGATCGCGAGCACCTCGCGGCTGGTGCCCTGCGCCTTCGACTCGACGACCATGCGGCCAAAGCGTGGGTCGATCGGCAGCTTCGCGAGCTGATGGCCGACCCGGGTGAGCTTCGCACCCCGTTGGTCGAGCTTGTCGAGACCCACGGCATTGTCGATCGCCGGGTTGCCGGTTTTCGGGGCACGTCTCGACAGGCTCGACGACCGGGAGGTGGGCGCTTCGACGGCGCCGAGCTCGGTGAGCAGGTCGAGGCCGTCTTTGATGCCGCGCGAGTCGGGCGGCGTGAGAAACGGGAAGGCGGCGATGTCGCCGAGGCCCAGCGAGATCATCTGCAGGATGACCGCGGCCAGGTTAGTGCGCAACACCTCGGGTTCGGTGAACTCGGGGCGACGCGTGAAGTCTTCTTCGGAGTACAACCGGATGGCGATGCCGTCGCTCGTGCGGCCGCTTCGGCCGGAGCGCTGGTTGGCCGACGCCTGCGAGATCGCCTCGATCGGCAGACGTTGCACCTTCGAGCGCACGCTGTAGCGGCTGATCCGGGCGGTGCCGGCATCGATCACATAGCGGATGCCCGGAACGGTCAGGCTGGTCTCGGCGACGTTCGTCGCGAGCACGATCCGGCGGCGCACGCCGGCTACCGTCGACGGCTGGAAGACGCGGTGCTGCTCAGCCGAGGAGAGCCGGCCATAGAGAGGGAGCACCTCGGTCGGGCTGGTGCGCGACGACGACGCGTACTTTCCCTGCAATGCGTCGGCGGCATCCCGGATCTCGTTCTCACCGGAGAGAAAGACGAGCACATCGCCGTTGGACTCGCGTTCGAGTTCGTCGAGAGCCGCGCTGATGCCTTCGATGTAGTCGCGGTCGACGGCCGGGGCGGCATCCGTCGTGGCGCCGTCGGTGGCCGAGTCGTCATCGGCGAGCACCGCCTCGGCGACGAGCGGGCGGTAGCGAATCTCAACCGGGTAGGTGCGGCCCGAGACCTCGACGATCGGCGCCGGCTTGCCGTTGGCGTCGGCGAAATGTTCGGCGAAACTCTGTGGGTCGATGGTCGCCGAGGTGATGATGAGCTTCAGATCGGGCCGCTTGGGCAGCAACTGACGCAGGTAGCCGAGCAGAAAGTCGATGTTGAGGCTGCGCTCGTGGGCCTCGTCGATGATGATCGTGTCGTACTTGCGCAGCAGCTTGTCGCGGTGCATCTCGTTCAGGAGGATGCCGTCGGTCATCAGCTTGATCTTGGTGTTGGCGCCGACTTTGTCGGTGAAGCGCACCTGGTAGCCGACGAGTTCCCCGACCTCCTGGCCGAGTTCTTCGGCGATGCGTTCGGCGATGGTACGGGCGGCGAGCCGGCGCGGCTGCGTGTGGCCGATGGACTCGCGGCCGATCTCCATGCAGATCTTCGGCAGTTGGGTGGTCTTGCCGGAGCCGGTCGCGCCGGCGACGATCACGACCTGGTTGTCGCGGATGGCGCGGCCGATATCGTCCTTCCGCTGGCTGACCGGAAGTTCAGGGGGGAAGGTGATCTGCACGGGAATCATGAGCCTTCCATCGTATTGCCTGGCGGGTGCTTCGGTGGCGACCCCTCGTTGACAGCCCGTTGACAGCCCGTTGACAGCCCGTTGACCACCGCTCGCTCGCCCGCGACCACGGAGGGCAGGGGTCCCATTTTCCGTAATGAACTTCAGGCTCATATGACCCTGAAGTTCATTACGGAAAACAGGGCATCCCTGTCCTGTCTGTCGCGTCGACTCGGCCGGTAGCCGACCCGGCCAGAACCACCCCAGGTGGGTTGTGGACAACCTGCCCGAGCGAGCGTCAGCGCGAGTACCCTCGGCGACCATGCATCCGTTTGAGGTCATGGCCGAGCCAGTGCGGCGCCGAATCCTTGAGATTCTGGCTAGTGGAGAACATTCCTCGGGCGAGCTGGCCGACGTGATCGGGTTTGAGTTTCGGATTTCGCCGAGCGCAGTGTCCAAACACCTCCGACGAATGCTTGACGCGGGTTTCGTTGACGTGCGTGCCGACTGGAATAACCGGATCTATCGTCTCGACGAAGACGGCCTCTGCACTCTCGAAGCCGAAGTCGCCGACCTGCGCGCGAAGTGGGAAGGGCGCATCGGTTGGAATGGCGCCGACGACCCAGCCAAAACGATGGTCGCGCTCAAGGGGACCGGTCGGCCAAGCCGACGCGGGGGCCGGGGCAAGGGCTTTGCTCGGGACCGTGGCGCCGGAGTCCGGAGAAAGACGCCTAGGCAGGTGGATGCGGCGGCATTCGGCGCGCTGTCGTCCCTCTTCGCCCGGATCTGCGAGGATTGGTCTACTTTGTCGGTCGCTTAAATCACTGGGGGCACAATGCTCATGCTCCCCACCGATGCGCCGGAACGCGCTGATCTTCACGAACACGGCGAACTTCAGGAACACGCGGATGCGCCGGAACGCAGCGAACTCGCCGAACGCACGCTGTTGCCGCTGCTGTCGATTCGCGGACTCAGTAAGGTCTACGGTCCGACCACGGTCGTTGACGACATCCAGCTCACGATTCCGCACGGCACGATTCACGCGCTGCTCGGCGAGAGCGGTGCCGGCAAGTCGACCCTGATCTCGATGCTGGCGGGCATGATTCGCGCCGATGCCGGCCACATCGAGATTGACGGCGTGCGCCGCCGCGTGCGCTCGGTGAAGGATGCGCAGAAGCTGGGCATCGTTGCCCTCCCGCAGGAGCTGACGCTGGTTCCGACGCTGAGTGCCCCCGAAAACATCTTCCTCGGCCAACGGCAACACGGCGCCCTCGGTCTCATCAGTCGACGCGATCTCGAACAGGATGCCGCGGTGCAGTTGGCCCGGCTCGGCCAGCGGGTTCCGCTGCGCACCCCGGTCGGAGAGCTGTCGGCTGTGCAGCAGACCATGGTCGCGCTGGCCCGGGCGCTCGCCAGCGATTCCCGCTTGCTGATGCTCGACGAACCGACAGCGGCTCTGACCGCTGCTGAAGCAGAACAGCTGTTCGGAGTGCTTCAGTCGCTGCGGGCAGCGGGCACCTCGATCATCTACGTCTCCCGCCGCCTCGACGAGGTGTTCCGTCTCGCCGACACCGTGACGGTGCTGCGGAGCGGCACCCTCGTCTGGACGAAGCCGGTCGGCGAAACCCACACCGGAGACGTGGTCGCTGCGATGACCGGGCTCGCGGAGCCTGTTTCCCTTCCCGTCCGGGCGCCAACCCCGGCGCTCGGAACCGAGATCCTGCGCGTCGAGGCTCTGCACGGGCACCGGCTGCAGGGTGTCAGCCTGAGCGCATCCGCTGGGCGCATTCTCGGCATCGCCGGGCTCGCCGGATCGGGCCGCAGCGAACTGCTCAGACTCATCGCCGGCGATCAACGGATGCGGGCCGGCCAGGTTCTCCTCGACGGCGTGCCCGTGGCGGGCGGATCGGTGAGGCGGGCAATGGAGCGTGGAATCGCGCTGGTTCCCGCTGAACGACGCCGGCAGGGTCTCGTGATGACCGCGTCGATCAGACGCAATATCGCCCTCGCGAATGAGGCCGCCGCCGGCTGGCTCGGTCTCGCCTCGCGTCGACGCGAGCGGGCCGTCGCCGAACGTGGAGTCGTCCAGCTGCCGATCACCGAGTCGCCACGCCCTCGATCCGCACTGTCTCGCATCGTCGGTGAGCTGTCTTCCAGCGATCAGCAGAAGGTCATGCTGGCGAGGTATCTCGAGCGCAAGCCGCGCGTGCTCCTGCTCGACGAACCGACTCGCGGCGTCGATCGGCACACGAAAACCGAGATTCATGCGGCGATTCGGCGTCTCGCCGACGCCGGAGTGGCAGTGATCGTGGTGTCGTCGGAGATCCCCGAACTGCTGGGTCTCGTCGACGAGATTGCCGTGCTGAACGAGGGGAAGCTCGGCGCTCTCCTCCCTGCGGGCGACGCCGATGAGGCGACGATTCTGCAGCACTGTTACCGAAAGGCCGATTGATGCCCCGTCGCACCACGCCCACGCTGGCCGGCCCCCGCCCCGGGGCGCACCGGCTTCCGGCCAGACTGGCCGCGCTCGGCACCCTTCTCGCTCTGGTCGGTCTGATTGCGCTCTTCGCGCTGCTGACGCCGCAGAGCTTTCTCACCCCGCCGAACCTCAGCGCCATCCTCGAGCAGGTGGCCGTGCTCGCGATTGTCGCCTCGGTGCAGACCATCGTCATGGCAGCCGGTGACGTCGACCTCTCGGTGGGTGCGCTGGCCGGCCTCGTCGGAGTGCTGGTGTCGCAGCTGCTCGTCGGTGGGATGCATCCGGTCACGGCCATTCTGCTCGGCCTGGGGGCGGGCCTGCTCGCCGGGGCGATCAACGGCGTGGCCGTCGCGTACCTCGGACTGTCCACGTTCATTGCAACGCTGGCCACAATGACGTGCTTCACCGGACTCGCGCTGCTGCTCGGCAACGGAGCCGCGGCAGGGGGTCTGCCCGACGCCGTCAGCTGGCTCGGCCAGGGCCGCATCGGACCGGTTCCCGTACCCGTCGTGCTTGCCGTTGTGCTGATGCTCCTCGTCTGGTTTCTGCTCTCCGGCACGGTGCTCGGTCGCACCTGGTATGCCATCGGCGGCAATGCGAATGCTGCGAAACTCTCCGGCCTCAACACGAAATTGGCCAGGTTCACGGCATTTGTGCTCTCCGGCGTCGGCGCAGCGCTCGCCGGAATTGTCCTCACCGCCAGCCTGGCTACCGGGCATCCGTTGACCGGCGACGCGGCGATGCTCAGCCCGTTGATGCTCAGCTCGATCGCTGCGGTGCTGCTCGGCCTCACGCTCTCCCGCACCGGCTCGCCGACCATCGGTGGAACCGCCGTCGGTCTCGGAATCGTCGGTGTGCTCGGCAACGGGCTCGCCCTGTTGCAGGTGAACAGCGCGCTGCAGTTGGTGCTCGCCGGTGCCGTCATCCTGCTCGCGCTCGGCCTGGCCCGGCTGAGCCGCCGCCGGCACTGAACCGCCGGCACTGAACCGCCGGCACTGAACCGCCGGCACTGAACCACCCGAAACCGGGCACTCCTACCACGGGATCCTGATCACCCGGCAAAGCCTCGGTGAATGACGATCCCTAAGCTGGACCGATGACAAACACCGTGCCTACGCTTACGCTCAACGACGGCCATACCATTCCGCAGCTCGGCTTCGGAGTTTTCAAGGTCGAACCGACCGAGACGACCCGCATCGTCACCGATGCGCTGAGCGTCGGCTACCGGCACATCGACACCGCGGCGATTTACGGCAACGAGCAGGGCGTCGGCGACGCTCTCGCCGCCTCCGGAATCGACCGCTCCGAGCTGTTCGTGACCACCAAACTGTGGAACGACCGCCAGGGCACCCAGTCGGCTTTCGACGCGTTCGATGAGAGCCTCGAGAAGCTCGGCCTCGACTACGTTGACCTGTACCTGATTCACTGGCCGGCACCGGCCAACGACCGCTACATCGAGAGCTGGAAGGCACTCGAGCAGATTCACGACTCCGGTCGGGCCCGCTCGATCGGTGTCTCGAACTTTTTGGTTCCGCACCTGAGTCGTCTGCTTGCCGAGACGGATGTGGTTCCGGTCGTCAACCAGATCGAACTGCACCCGGCCCACCAGCAGCCGGAGGTGACCGAGTACGCGCGCCGTCACGGCATCGCCATCGAAGCCTGGGGACCGCTTGGCCAGGGCAAGTACCCGCTGTTCGACGAGACGGTTGTCGCAGTCGCCGCCGAGGCGCACGGAAAGTCGCCGGCCCAGGTGATCATCCGCTGGCACCTGCAGATGGGCAACATTGTGTTCCCGAAGTCGAACAACCGCTCGCGGATGGCCGAGAACTTCGACGTGCTCGACTTCGAACTGTCGAAGTCTGAGGTCGCCGCAATCTCGGCGCTGGAGCGTGTCGGCCGGGTCAGCGCGCACCCGAACGAGGTCAACTAGCTCGATCGTCGGCCGCCCCTCGACCACATGGTGCAGCGCACCCTCGTCCTTCACGGCGCCCACCCAGCGCCGACCACAGCTCTCGTCAACTGCTAGTAAAGTTTGCCTGAGTTTCGCGTTCCGCTTTTTGCCGTGAACGCCAGTGATCTCGAAGGAAGAACCTGTGTCTGCACCCGTATCTGAGCCCGTCGTCGTCAACGCCGACCCGGCGACCGGCATGGCAGCTCGTCCGGCGAAGGGCCGCTGGCTGGCCCAGGTGCTGCGCACCGAGCGGCTCACCCCGCAGATGATGCGGGTGACTTTCGGCGGCGGCGGGCTCAGCGAGTTCGCCGTGGGGGAGCCGACGGACAGCTACGTCAAGCTGCATTTCGTGCCACGGGATGCCCCGTACGGCGTTCCCTACAACGCCGACGAGATCAAGCGTGACCTGTCACCCGAGTGGTGGCCGGTCATGCGCACCTACACGGTGCGCTCCTGGGATGCCGGGACCGGCGAGCTCGCCATCGACTTCGTCGTTCACGGAGACGAGGGTGTCGCGGCACCCTGGGCGCTCCACGCGGCGGTCGGCGACCAGATCTACCTGGCCGGCCCGGGCGGCGCCTACGCGCCGAATCCCACTGCCGACTGGCACTTGTTCGTCGGCGACGACTCCGCGCTGCCCGCCATCGCGGCAGGCCTCGAATCACTTGTGTCAGGAAGCCGGGCGTTGGCCGTGATCGAGGTGGGCTCTCCCGCCGACGAGCAGCGGATCGCATCCGCCGCCGACGTGGAGTTCATCTGGTTGCACCGCGACGACCCGGCCGGACCGCCGGACATCGCCGCCACAGTGCGCGAGCTTCGCTTCTTGCCCGGCCAGGTGCATGCCTTCGTGCACGGGGATGCCGGCTTCGTGCGCGAGCTTCGCCGCTATCTGCGCGTGGAGAAAAGTGTTGCGCGCGAGTTCCTCTCGATTTCGGGGTACTGGAAGCGCGGTCTGGCCGAAGACGGCTGGCGCACCGCCAAACAGAGTTGGGCGCAGCCGGTGGACGACGCCGAGGCGCAGCTCGAGCAATGAATGAGTGGCGATGAATCTGATTGAGTGGCTCTTCGACGCCCAGCTGCACATCGGCGGCCAGGTGATTCTGTGGCGCGAGATTGTGGGCAACCTCTTCGGTTTGGCCAGCGCCCTCGGCGGAATGCGCCGCAAGGTGTGGGCCTGGCCGGTCGGCATCGCCGGCAACCTGCTGCTCTTCACCGTCTTTCTCGGTGCCGTCTTCGGCACGCCGCACCCCGTCAACCTCCTCGGCCAAGCGGGGCGCCAGATCATGTTCATCGTCGTGTCGATCTACGGCTGGATTCAATGGTCGCGGGCACGCAACTCGCTGACCCACGTCGCCGTCGTCCCGCATTGGGCCGGCAACCGGGTGCGCATTGTGCTCGGCGCCACGATGATCGGCGGCACGCTGGCGCTGACCCCGATCTTCACCGCCCTCGGCTCGTACGAACCCGTCTGGGCCGACGCCTGGATTTTCACCGGCTCGCTGCTGGCCACCTATGGAATGGCGAAGGGCTGGACGGAGTTCTGGCTGATCTGGATCGCCGTCGACGTGGTCGGTGTGCCCCTGCTGGTGAGCGCCGGCTTCTACGTCTCGGCTGCGCTCTACGTGTTCTACGGCGCCTTCACCCTCCTCGGCTTCTTCGTCTGGATGCGCGTACAGCGTCGGCAACGCGAGGCGCAGGCGCTCCTGCTCTGACGCACATCCACAGAGAGCAGAATGGGTGCATGACGAACCGTCTCGCCGACGCGATCAGCCCGTACCTGCGTTCCCACGCCGATAACCCGGTCGACTGGTTCGGCTGGGGTGCCGATGCCTTCGCCGAGGCGCGCGCCCGCGACGTTCCGGTGCTTGTCTCGATCGGGTACTCGACCTGTCACTGGTGTCACGTGATGGCACGGGAGAGTTTCAGCGACCCCGCGCTCGCCGCCAGCCTCAACGAACGCTTCGTCAGCATCAAGGTTGATCGGGAGGAGAACCCCGATGTCGACGCAAGCTATCTCGCGGCGGCCAGCGCCTTCACCCGAAACCTGGGGTGGCCGCTCAATGTCTTCGTCACCCCCGACGGGCAGGCGTTCTTCGCCGGCACCTACTTTCCGCCCCGGCCAGCACCCGGGCAACCGTCGTTCGGGCAGGTTCTCGATGCCGTGACGGATGCCTGGATCACCCGCCGGGACGCGGTCATCGCCGGGGCCCAGCGCGTCGCTGACGCGGTGGCGGCCGTCACGATTCCGGCGGCTGTCGCCCTCGCCGGCGACGACGCGGCCGGAAGCGAGCCAAGCGCGCGGCTGAGCGCCGACGCTGCTCGGGCTCTCGTGGCCGGGTTGGCCGACCAGGAAGATCAACTCTTCGGCGGATTCGGCGGCGCACCGAAGTTTCCGATGGCGCCCGTGCTCGGGTTTCTGCTCGAGCAACCCACGGGGCAGTCGCTCGCGCTGCGCACGCTGAAGATCATGGGCGCCTCACCGCTTCGCGATCCGGTCGAGGGCGGGTTCTTTCGCTATGCGGTGCACCGTGACTGGTCGGAACCGCACTACGAACGGATGCTCTACGACAACGCGCAACTGCTCGACCTCACCGTGCGCGCGCGCCAGCTGACCGACGAACCGTGGGCGCGCATCCTCGCTGACGGTGTCTCGCAGTTTCTGCAGTCGGTGATGCAGCTGCCGTCCGGGGGATTCGCCAGCGCTCAGGACTCGGAGAGCACCGTCGACGGCGAACGCGTCGAAGGCGGTTACTACGCCCTCGACCTGATCGCGCGGCGGACGCAGTCGCCGCCCGCGCTCGATGCGAAGGTGCTCACCGGCTGGAACGGTCTCGCCATCGGGGCTCTCGCCCGCGCCGGATTCGCCGCCGGTGACCCGCAGTCCATCGACGCGGCCCGGCGTGCCGCCGACTACATCCTGGCCGCCCACGTCTTGACCGATCGCCTCGTGCGGGCTTCGGTCGACGGGCGCATCTCCGCGGCACCGGCGACGCTGGAGGACTACGGGATGTGTGCACACGGCCTCCTCGAACTTGCCCTCGTCACCGGAGAGGTCGACTATGCCACCGCGGCCCGCCGCCTCATTGACAGCACGCTAGCTCCGACCGCCGACATGGCCGACACCGCAGGCTCGGCGGCGACCTTCCGGGTGCCAACCGGGGGAGATCCGGTGCTGGTCGCCCAGGGGCTTGCCGTCTCGCTCGACCCTTCGGAAGGCGCCTACCCGTCGGGGCTCACTGCCTCCGCCGATGCCGCGCGTCTGCTCTATCAACTCACCGGGGAGTCACGCTATCGCCAGGCGGCGGACCAGGCGCTCAAGGCCGTCGCACCCCTCGCCCTCGCCCAGCCGCTCGCATTCGGTGGCACTGTGCGGGCGATGGCGCGGAGCGCGGCCCCCACGATTCAGCTCGTCGTCGTGTCGCCCGAGGCCCCGAGCGCGTCCGACACAGCGGCGTCCGATACAGCCGTTCCCGGTACAGACGGCGCGCCCGCCACCAGCAGCGTGGTCGAACGCGACTCCCTGCTGAACGTGGCCCGGCGCTATCCGGCCGGGCTCGTCGCATCCGTCACGGTCGGCCAGGCCGCGGCCTTCGCCGAGGCGGGATTCTCGCTCTTCGCCGATCGCGGGGTCGTCGCGGGCCTGCCCACGGCGTACTTTTGTCGCGACTTCGTCTGTCGGCTTCCGATCACCGATGCCGCGGCGCTCGACACCGAACTGCGCATCCCGACCCTGGACGACGAGCAGGACTAAGACCACACTGACCGCATGAGCATTGACCGCATGAACATTGAGATCAAACGGGCCTACAACGATGCCGCTGCGAGCGATGGGGTGCGAATACTTGTCGATCGGTTGTGGCCGCGCGGGGTCACGACCGAGCACGCGCGCCTCGACGCCTGGCTGAAGGACATCGCGCCGACTCCGGAGCTTCGCACCTGGTGGAACCACGACCCTGAGCGTCTCGACGAATTCGCCGCTCGCTACCGGGCCGAGCTCGACGGCAATCCCGCCACGGCGAAGGCCATCGACGAGTTCTGGGCATGTGTTTCGTCGGCCGGCACGGCGACCCTCGTCTACGGCGCAAAAGACCCAGTGGTCAATCACGCCCGGATCCTTGCCGAGTATCTGACCGAGTCCGGGGCCCAGGCGCACGGTGAGGCGCAGCATCCGGATGTCGCCCCCGGGCACTAGCATCGAGCCATCCGCTTCGTCGCCTCGACGGGCCTGCCGAAAGGACTCGATCATGGTTCCCGAAATCAACATTTGGGCTGTGCTGCTCGCGACGGTGTCGAGCATGGTCGTCGGAGCGATTTGGTACGCAAAAGCGGTCTTCGGCACCTACTGGATGAAAGCCGTCGGCCACGACGAAGAAAGCATGCGGAAGGGCTCGGCCGCGCCCCTGATCGTGACGGTGATCGTCAGTTTCATCACCGCCTGGGTGCTCGCCGGAGCCGCGGCAATCGCACAGAACTTCTACCACGGCAGCTTTCTGGCCAACACGCTGCTGACCGGCCTCATCCTCTGGGCCGGATTCACCGCCGCCCGCATGATCACCCATGACGCCTTCGACCGCCGCCCGAGCGGCCTGACCGTGTTGAACATTGCCCATGAGCTGGTGACGATCATGATCATGGCCCTCATCATCGGGCTGTTCGGGATCAGCGCACTCTAGCGATCCGCCGGCGGGAACCGACGTACACTGAGAACAGCGCGACCGCTTTGCCCGGCTGCACAGCACACGGTCTCGACATTCCCGGCAGAGCCGCCGTTCGGCAGTGCCGAACGCATGCTGCTCAGCGATGCGTGTGGATGCCTGGTGAACCTGTGTTCTATTGTCTCGAGGAGAACCATGGCCACTTTTGATCGATCCGGATCACACGGCGAACGAGGCAGCACCCTCGGCAGCGGCCATATCAGCAGCCATGCGGGATCGCACGGCGGCGGACACGGCGGCGCCCACGTGGGAACCCACGTCGACGCGCTCGGATCACCCTCGTCAGACGAGTTTCTGGGTACCAACACGGCAGCGATGCCGGTGCTCTCACTGAGCGGCGAGCCGGAGCTGGTGCTCGTCGCCCCGAACGAACGCACCCGCCGGTTCGACCGCGACGATGTCGTCGTGCGCAAGGGTGAGATCGCGCTCGTCAACGGGCATTTCACACCCCACGAGTCCATGGTGACCGACCTCATCGCCGTGCATGACGCCCTCGAGGCGGCGGGGATCGATTTTCTGCTGGTGCGTGGCGATCAGAATCGGCTGGTCATCGCTGTCGACCGTGCCTCGCGCAAGAAGATCTCGCAGGTACTCGCCGGCGCGTTCGCCGATGAACCGTTCTACGCCAAGCCGCAGGACGGCAACCAGCCGCAGCCGGCTCTCATTGCCGACGGTGCGCTGGCGACGCTCAAGAAGTCCTCGGTGTTTCGGGTCTACCGCCCGCGCATCGAACCGATCGGTCGCCTCCGATACGGCTCGCAGACCGCGTTCCAGCTCGAATTCTGGCGCTTCGGCGAAGACGACATCGTTGCCCCGGTCGAGAATGCGCTGATGCGCACTCGGCTTCCCCGCTCCGAGGCTCGTGAAACCACGATCGACCTCTACGACCGCCAGTGGCGCACCCTGCCGAGCATGTTCGACGACCTGGCCAGCGATGTCAGCTTCGACATCGACCTCGTGTTCTCCTGGGTCGACGGCTCCTCGTCCGACTTCCAGCGCGAACGGGCCAAGCGGATGCAGGGTTATGTCGCCGGCGAGGGCGACGACTCCGACGCGCGTTTCCGGCAGATCGACGAACTCAAGTACGCCCTGCGTAGCGTCTACCTGTTCGCGCCCTGGGTGCGGCGCATTTTCATCGCCACCGATTCGCCGGCACCGGTCTGGCTCGCCGAGCATCCGCGGGTCACCATTATGCGCAGCGAAGAGTTCTTCGCCGACCAGAGCGCGCTGCCCACGCACAATTCGCACGCCGTCGAAAGCCAGCTCCACAACATCCCCGGTCTGGCCGAGCATTTCTTGTACTCCAACGACGACATGTTCTTCGGGCGGCCGGTCGGGCCCGAGCTGTTCTTCTCGCCCGGTGGGGTCACCAAGTTCGTCGAGGCGGCGACCCGCATCGGGTTGGGCGAGAACGATCCCAGCCGCAGCGGATTCGAGAACGCCGCCCGAGTCAACCGGGCCCTGCTGCTCGGCCGATTCGGCAAGGTGACCACCCGGCACCTGGAGCACACCGCGGCCCCGCTGGTGAAAAGCGTGATGCGGGAGCTGGAGAACGAGTTCCCCGAAGACTTCGCGCGCACCGCGGCCAGCCAGTTCCGGTCGGCCACCGACATCTCGGTGACGAACTCGCTCTATCACTACTACGCACTGATGACCGGGCACGCGGTGGCGCAGACGCAGGTGCGCTCGATGTACATCGAGACGACCCTGAAGCGGGCACTGCAGCAGATGAAGCGGCTGCGCAAGCGTCGCGACCAGGACATGTTCTGCCTCAACGACGGCAGCTTTCCTGAGATCTCCGACGAAGTGCGTCGCGCTGCGGTGACCGAGTTTCTTGAACTGTACTTCCCGTTCCCGGCACCATGGGAGAAGGAGGCGACGCCGTCCGACGGCGCTGCCGACTCCGTGATCGACCCGGCGGTCGACCCGTTGCTGGGCGAGGCGGTGCGTCGGGCGTAACTCGCCTCAGCGCGGGGCTGGGCCGTTTCGTGCGCCCGGCCCGGCTGTGTTCCTGCGCCGAGTTTGACCGTTGCGGTCAAGATTCCCCGGCACAACGGGGTATCTCGACCGCACGTGTCAAACTCGACGAGGTCTGGCGACTCGACGGGGTCTGGCGGCTTTCAGGGTCAGGCGCTGAGTACCGAGATCGGCGTCGTGCGCGGCGGCTCCGCCCGCAGCGTGCCGGCCGGCAGAATCTCGATCTCCGACGCGGCCAGGCGCCGGGCGCTCTCGGTCGGGTCGATGTAATCGAGGGCCGGGTGGGAGCCGAGCGGAACCACGGAATGCAGCACCGTGTCGGGGTAGACGTGCACGAGATTGAACGCGCGCGCGGCATCCTGACCCCGGGTGCCGCCGACGGGAACCGTCAGATCCTGGGTGTAGCAGGTGGCGGATGCGACCGACACCGGAATTCCGGCGAAGGTTGCGGTCGAGGAATAGTGCAGATGACCGGCGAGGATGCTGCGCACGTCCGAGCCGCGCAGCACCTGGGCGAGCGGACCCTGGTCGCGCAGCTCAACCGACACCGCGAGGTCGAGCACGCTCGGCACCGGCGGATGGTGCATGGCCAGGATCGTGCCGTCCGGGGCGGGAACCCGCAACTGCTCGCTCAACCACTCCAGCTGCTCGGGCCTGACCTCGCCGTAGTGGTGGCCGGGAACCGAGGTGTCGAGGGTGATCACGCGCAACCCATTGATCTCGACCACATCGTCGATCGGCGTGGTTGTGGGCAGCTCACCGAGCAGGGTCGTGCGAAAGACCGCCCGGTCATCGTGGTTGCCCATCACCCAGATCACCCGGGCGCCGAGGCGCGCGGCCGTCGGTTCGACGATATCGCGCAGACGGTCGTACGCCTGCGGTTCGCCGCGATCGGCCAGATCGCCGGTGACGATGATGGCCTCCGGCCGTGCACCCGACGCTTCGACCTCGGCAAAGAGCTGGGTCAGATGCGCTGCGCTGTCGACCTGTCCGTAGAGACGATGGTCGCCGGCGAGAAGGTGCGTGTCACTGAGATGGAGCAGGAAATGGTCCGGCCTGGGGTACTCGGCCGTTCGAATGCTCACAGAGCTTCCATTCGTTCGAAGCGCACACTCTCTAACGCGCACGCAGACGGTTCACGCAACATTCGACCAGACGTTTATGAACATTTGGTGTACGCCACGCACTATCCGGATTGCAAAAAATCGGGGGGCGCGGCATCTGCCTCCTGTGCTTATGCTGTCGGAATGGCACGCTACGTACGTTTCGACGAGTTCGGTG
Organism: Leifsonia sp. 10L418; assembly: GCF_056395445.1. Lineage (NCBI taxonomy): Bacteria > Bacillati > Actinomycetota > Actinomycetes > Micrococcales > Microbacteriaceae > Leifsonia > Leifsonia sp. 10L418. Next base: position 105,446 of record NZ_JBFTJN010000004.1, read on the forward strand.
GCCCCTCGGTGCTGCACATCGAGCACGACGAACGGCCGCAGCCGTCCTCGGGTGAGGTTCGGGTGAGGGTGCACGCGGCCGGGCTCAACCAGGTCGATGTGAAGATCATCCGCGGCGGCCCCACAGCGGCCGGCTACAACGCAATTCCGCCGTGCGGCAACGGCAACGACTTCGCCGGCGTCGTCGACCAGATCGGCGGCGGGGTCGCTGACTTCGCGCTCGGCGACGCGGTGCTCGGTGGCAAGCGGATGTACGCGCAGGCCGACTATGTGATCATCGACGCGACCAGGATCATCCGCAAACCCGACGCGATGAGCTTCGAGGAGGCCGGCGCACTTGATATTGCGGGGCGCACCGCCTGGGCCAGCGTGAACTCGTTGCATCTGACTGCCGACGACACCGTTTTGGTGAGCGCCGCCGCCGGGGGAGTCGGCATTCTGGCCGCGCAACTCGCCCGGCGCACCGGTGCCCGGGTGATCGGAACAGCCAGCGAAGCCCATCATGAATTCTTGCGCGGGCTGGATGTCATCCCCATTGCCTACGGAGAAGGCTTGCTTGAGCGGGTGCGCCAGGTCGCCCCGCGGCTGACGGCGGCCCTCGACAATCAGGGTCCGGCAACCATCGATGTTGCGCTGAAGCTCGGGGCGCCCGGATCGCGGATCAACACGATTGCGGCCCGCGGTCACCGGGCGGATGCGGGAATCACCGGAGTCGGCGGCAAGACAGCGACGCTCGCCGACCTGGCGGAAGTCGCCGAGCTGATCGCCTCCGGAGAGGTGGTCTTGCCGATCGATCGCACGTACCCGTTGGAGAAGGTGCGCGACGCCTACGACTATCTGATGGGCGGGCATCTGCTGGGCAAAGTGGTTCTCACGCTCGTCTGAACCCTTGCTTGAACAGGTGCTTGACCGTGTGCCTGAGTGTGAACTCATTCGTGAACGGTGTGAACGCATCCGTGAACGCTCAGCGTGCGGTCACGGGTGGGTGAACCCCGAGGTCGTTCCGGGGATCACCGGACCGCTGTCGTCGCCATGCTCGTAGCGCTCGATCTTCTCGCGACCGGACTCCGCAGCACGGTGGCGCTCGACTTCGAAGTCACCTTCGAGCTCAGGCGAGGTGGCTATTTCTGCAGCGTGGATGTCCGCCGTGCGGAGTGCAGGGAATCCAAACGCCGAAGTGCCGCGCTCCCGCCGGCCATGCTCATGTGAACCGAACATATCCTCGACGCTACGCTTCTCGGCTGTGAAAGCAAGGGAGATCCGGCGATCGTGCAGAACCGGTGATCGAGCCTGTCGAGATCTCGTGACCAGGTCTCGACAGGCTCGACCACCGAACGGACAGCGGGGCCGCCTAGTTGGCGACCAGCGTGACGGTGACCGGAGTGGCGTTGGCGAACAGGTCGAGCACCGGGCAGTGGGCGTCGACGGCGGCGTGGAGGTCCTCGTAGCGGGCGTCGCTTTCGGGGCCGGTGACGCGCACGGTGAGGCGGATCGCGGAGAACCCAGGACGCACCGAGTCGTCGACGCCGAACAGTCCGCGCACATCGAGGTCGCCCTCGGCTTCGGCAGAAATCGAGTCGACCCGAATGCCGAGGTTCTGGGCGTAGAGGCGGTAGACCACGATCTGGCAGGAGATGAGGGCGCCGAGCGCAAACTCCACCGGGCTGGCCGCCACGTCATCGCCCGCGAGCGCGGCGGGTTCGTCGACGAAGAAGACCTGCTTGCCGGCCGTGATGCGGCTGGCGACCGACCCTTCACCGACACCTGTCACGGTGTAGCTGAGCTGGGCGTTGTTGACGTTGGCGCTGATGCGATTCGACCAGGCGGTTCCGGCATCCGTCAGACGCGCGGCGCGCTCATCGGCAGTGATCGGGGGAATGGTGTCGATGGCGAGGGTCATGTTGTTCCTTTGCGATATGCGGTGGGCGCGAGCGGAGTCTCAGACTAGGAAGCAACGCAGTCGCGGGCGAATGGCCCGTTCATGCGCCGTAACATTTCACGGCGCGTTCATGCGCCGTGACGTTTCACGGCGAAGGTGAGACAACCCTGTCGCGGGGAATGGCGCGTTCAGAGGCCGTGACGTTTCACGGCGAAGGTGAGACAACGCTGTCGCGGGGAACGGCGCGTTCATGCGCCGGGACGTTTCACGGCGAAGGTGGAGGTGGCGCTGTGCAAGCTCTGCGGATCGCTGTGGCACAGTTGAACAGGTGAGCGCTTCAACTTCGATCGGCCCGGCCAGGTACCTGACCGGTGCTGTCTGTGCCGCTCTGGCGTTCATCGCGCTCTACTGGTTCTTCGTGAAGACCTACAACGGGCAGATCGTCGATCAGCTCGCCTTCGATGGAGCCGAATTCGGGTCACGCAGTGTGACCCCGCTGACCAACGCGCTTCTCGACCGGGTGCCGCTGATCTCGGCGGTGATCTGCCTGGTGCTCACCCTCGTCATCGCCGCTGTGCGCCGCAACTGGTCGACATTTCTGGTGGCGGTGGCCGCTGCCGGCGCGGCCGTCGCGACGACGCAAGTGCTGAAGTACGCCATTCTGACCCGCCCCGATCTCGATGTCGCCGGCTACGCCGACAACTCATTCCCCTCGGGGCATACAACGGTGGCCGCAGCATCCGCCCTCGCTGTCTTCCTCGTTTCAAGCCCGCGGATGCGTCCCACCGTCGGGGCGTGGGGGGCGGCGTTCGCTGTCGCGGCCGGCCTGTCGACCGTGGCCACCCATTGGCACCGGCCGAGCGATGTGATTGCCGGGCTGCTTGTCGTCGCATTCTGGGGATGTCTCGCCGGAGCCGTTTTGTCGCAGTTCGGGCCGGCCAGGCCGGCTCCGGCTCGACCCTGGCGGGCCGGGCGTTTGGTGTGGGTTGTGGTGCCATTCGCCGTCGTCACGGGCGTGGCGTTCGTGATCACCGTGCTGCGGGCATCCGGGGAATCGACGGAGACGCTCATCGCCTACATCGGCGGAATGGCGGCCATCGTGGCCGCCGGTTTCGCCGTCGCGGTGATCGGCACCCGGCTGTTCGCCCGGTTGCCGTAGCCGAACCGCGCCGAATTCGGGTTATTTCAGGGGTGCCACTTCGAACACTCGCGTGGCACACTGAGCTATGGCCGTCACGTTGCGTTCGCTACAGACTGCAGTACCCCCGACAATCCTGGTGCAGGAGCAAGTGCGGGATGTCTTCGCCGCCCAGCCCGACCTGAGTCGCCTGGCCCAGAGGCTGGTGACGACGTCGTTCAACCTGTCGGGCATCGACACGCGGCGCACCGTCATCGCCGAACTCACCTACGACGTCGACACGCCGAATCCGCAGTTCTTCGATCCGGTCGATCAGCGCCTGCTCGTTCCGGGAACCAAGGTGCGCAACGAGCTCTACATCGTCGAGGCGACGAAGCTCTTCGTAGAGGCGGGTCGCCGGGCCCTCGAGAACTGCCCGGGGGTGACCGCCGCCGATGTGACGCACGTCGTCACCGTGTCGTGCACCGGGTTCTTTGCCCCCGGACCCGACTACATGCTGGTGCGCGAGCTGGGACTGAACCCGTCGACGCAGCGCTACCACCTCGGCTTCATGGGGTGTTACGCGGCGATGCCGGCTCTGCGCACGGCGAAGCAATTCGTCGAAGCCGATCCGGATGCCGTCGTGCTGGTGGTCAGCGCCGAGCTGTGTTCGCTGCATCTGCGCACCTCGAACGATCCGGACACCATCGTCGCCTCCTCGCTGTTCGCGGATGGTGCGGCAGCGGGAATCGTGTCGGCCCGCGACCCCTGGCCGGGCGAAAGCGCCCTCACCCTCGACCATTTCGAGACGGTGATCACGCCCGTCGGCGAGGGCGACATGGCCTGGAAGATCGGTGACGAGGGTTTCGAAATGGTGCTGAGCAGCTACGTGCCGCACATCATCGACGAGCACATCGAGAGCGCCTTGGCGCCGCTGCTGGCGCGTGACCCGGAGCTGGCCGATCTGATCGGGGCCGACGGCTCGCTGTACACCGGGGTGGAATCCGGCGAGGCGAACGGGGAGCTGGCGATCGGCGACGACGGGCCGCCCGACGACGGCGCAACGCTCGAGGCGAGCGGCGCGCCCAGTGTCGCCGTGCTGACCAAACCGTTGAATGAGGCGATCGCGCACTGGGCGATTCACCCCGGTGGGCGCAGCATCCTCGACAAGACCGAGGCGAAACTCGCGCTCACTGAGGCTCAGTTGGAGCCGGCCCGGCAGACGCTGCGGGAGTTCGGGAACATGTCGAGTGCGACCGTGCTGTTCGTGCTCAAGTCGATCATGGACTCGCCGGCGACCGCCGACGGCGAGCGGGTCTGCGCGATGGCATTCGGTCCGGGACTCACCGTCGAATCAAGTTTGATGACCGCGAGCCGCGGGTAGTCGCCCGATGGCCTTCCCATCGCTCGGCTCTCGGGCGATCGACGCCGTCGAGATCATGGACGGCGACTGCGACCCGCAGCGCCTCGAGCGCACCTACGACGAATTTCGCTATATCAACGCGGTGGTGTCGGGATGGCGCACGATCTATCGCCGGGACATCCGCCCGATGCTCAGTCCGTCGAAGAACAGCACTCTGCTCGACGTGGGGGCCGGCGGCGGCGATGTGGCGCGGGCGCTGGCGCGGTGGGCAGTGCGCGACCGGGTGCGGCTGAGCGTGACCGCGATCGACCCGGATGCGCGTGCGCACGCCTTCGCGGTCGGCCAACCGCCGCTGCCGGGGCTCGTGTTTCGCCGGGCGCTCAGCTCTGAGCTGGTGGCTGAGGGGGCGCGGTTCGACTTCGTGGTGTCGAATCATGTGCTGCATCACCTGAGCGCCACCGAGCTCGGCGGGCTGCTGTTCGACTCGGAGCAGCTCTGTCGGCGGCGCGTGCTGCACGCCGACATCGAGCGGAGCCGGTGGGGTTACCTGGGGTTCGCGGTCGGCACCTTTCCGTTCTTTCGGGACTCCTATATTCGTGAAGACGGCTTGACCTCGATCCGGCGCAGTTTCACGGCGCGGGAGTTGCGTGCGGCGCTCGGGACGGCGGGGCTGGCGGCCGGTCTGACGACGGGCGGTGTCGCACAGAGCGGTCGGGCAACGGGCGGAGGCCTGGCGGGGCCGGCCGGCTGGCATGTCACCCGCGAGCTGCCGTCGCGCCTGGTGCTGCGCTGGGTCGCTCCGCGGGCAAAGCCGGTCGGCACGTCTCCTCCGCCCCGCGCGTCGAGTTTGACACTTCCGGTCGAGCTTGCGCGGCACACCAGGCAAAGTCGACCGGAACGGGCAAACTCGGCGGGTGCGGGTGCGAAGCCAGGGGAGCGGGCGCCGGCGGAGCCGACGGATGCCTGAGGTGCTCGTCGTCGGTGGCGGCCCGGTCGGGCTGCTGACCGCATGCCTGCTCGCCCTGCGCGGTGTCGATGTCGAGGTGTTCGAGGCGCGCACCGAGCCGTCCCTGCGCTCCCGGGCCATCGGCATCCACCCGCCCGGCTTAACCGCGCTGCAACAGATCGGCGTCGCCGACGACCTGCTCACGCGAGCCGTAAGAATTCGGGAGGGAGTCGTCGGTTGCGATGGGAGGGCACTCGGCCGGCTGTCTTTCGAACGGGCGGCTCCCGCCCACCCCTTCGTCGCCTCGCTGCCGCAGCATGAGACCGAGGCGCTGCTCCGGGAGCGCTTTCGGCAACTTCGGCCGGGCGCCCTGCACGAGGGGGTCGCGGTGACGGATGTGCGTGACACCGGGAATCGCGTCGAAGCCAGATTCGCTGACGGCCGGGTGGTGAGCGCCGGCTATCTCGTCGGCGCCGACGGGGCGCGCAGTCGGGTGCGAGCAGCGGCCGGGATCGGCTGGCGCACGATCGGCACCGGTGAAACCTATCTGATGGCCGACTTCCCTGACTCGGGCGCGAACGGGTCGACGGCGGTGCTGTTCTTCGAACGCGGCGGGGTCGTCGAATCGTTCCCGCTGCCGGGTGGGAAGCGCCGATGGGTGGCGATGACGAATGGGCTCACCCCGGAGGCGAGCGGCGCCGACCTGGCCGACATCGTCAGACGACGCACGACGGTGACGCTGCCCGATGCGGTGGCGGCACCGAGCGCCTTCGCGGTGCAGCAGCGGCTCGCCGAACGGATGGTCGTCGGCCGCATTGTGCTGGTCGGGGATGCGGCGCACGAGATCAGCCCGATCGGCGGGCAGGGGATGAACCTCGGATGGTTGGATGCCGTCGCTCTCGCCCCGGCCCTCGAGCGCGCGGTCGCGGCGGATCGGGAGGCGCAGGCAGCGCGTCGCGACGATAACCGCGACTCTGCTCGGGAGGCCGACGCCCCACTGGCCGCGTACGACCGGCGCCGGCGCAGTGCCGCTCGAATGGCCGTGCGGCAGGCCGGATTCAACATGGCGATGGGACGCCCGTACGACGGACTGCGGCTGCATGCCCGTAACGCCGCAGTGCGGGTGCTGGCGATCCCGCCCGCGAACCAGGTGCTGGCCCGGGCGTTCACGATGCGCTGGCTTTAACTGCACAGCCCGAGTTCTTCTCGTGCCGGCCCGATGCGTGCCGTTTGTGTGGCTAACTCCGGTTACTCCCGGGCGGCGACGGCAGCAAGCCCTCGGCTGCCGCGGATTCCTGCGGTTGTCAATTTCCAGCATCCGAGATAACCGGAGTTAGCCACAGGGGCAGTGCCATGAAGCGGTGCCCGACGGGGAAAAGCAGGGAAGGCGAAGCGTCGCCCCCGGAGTGCAGTTGAATAGTTGAGTGACTTCCGCACTGATCGACCAGCTTCGTACCGACCTCGCCTCCGCCAACTTCAGCGTGACCGCACTCACCGGGTTGTGGGGGAGCGCAGCGGATGCCGCCCTGCACCGCAATCAGCGGGTTCCGGCACTGCGGGCGCTCGCCGAGCTGCGCGAGAAGCTCGGTCGCGAAGAGCGCTCGGCCACCCTCGCGCGACTGTTCGTGCTCGGGCTTCCGGTGGCGCAGACGGATCTGGACGCCGCACTTCCGACCCTCGGCATCGACGGAGCCGTCGAACTCGGCCTGATCGGTATCGATGACCAGGATGCCTCAGGGGTGCGCCCGCTACTCGAGCTGCGCCCCTACAGCTTCATCGACGGCCACGGCGCCGGCAGCTGGTGGATCGTCTCCGACCTCGGCGAGCTCGCCCTCGGCCACGAGCTCGGTGAGAACCACGTGCTCGGCGTCGGCGGAGCCTCGCTTACCTTGGCGGGCCTGATGATTCCGAATGAGGTGGAGTCGGCACTCGACCTCGGCACCGGATGCGGCATCCAAGCGATGCACGCCGCCCGCCACGCCGCGCGCGTCGTCGCCACCGACATCTCGGAGCGCGCACTCGAGATTGCCGCACTGAACGCCGAACTCAACGGCATCAGCAATATCGAGTTTCGCCTCGGCAGCCTGTTCGACCCAGTCGCCGGGGAACGATTCGACCACATCATTTCGAACCCACCGTTCGTGATCACGCCGCGAACCGAGGGGGTGCCGAGCTACGAGTACCGCGACGGCGGCCTCGTCGGCGACGCGATCGTCGAGGCGGTCGTGACCGGTGCGGCCGCTCACTTGAACCCGGGCGGAATTGCCCAGCTGCTCGGCAACTGGGAGTACCACGAGGGTGCCGAGTCGACCGGGAGTACGAGCGGCGACGCGTTCGACCGGCTGCGCTCGTGGCTCGACGCCCCGAACGGCACCGAGGGAACGCCGCTTGACGCGTGGATCATCGAACGCGAAGCTCAGGGTCCGACCGATTACGCCGAAACCTGGATTCGTGACGGAGGCACCCGTCCCGACACCGCTGACTTCGACCGCCTCTACGGCGCCTGGCTCGACGACTTCGAAGCCCGCGGTGTGAGCAAGGTCGGCTTCGGCTACATGCTGCTGCGCGCTCCGCTCAGCGCCTCTCCCAACGCAACCGGGACATCCGCGCCGCTCCGCCGCCTCGAACGCCTTCACGACGCCCTCGGCGCGAACGCCGCCGGCATCGGCAGTCACCTGGCCGCCTGCCTGCAGGCGCACGACTGGCAGGTGGCGACGGATGACGCCCAGCTCGCCGCCTCCCATCTCACTGTCGCTCCCGACGTGACGGAAGAGCGGCATTACTGGCCAGGGCAGGACGACCCCACCCTGATGACCCTGCACCAGGGCGGCGGGTTCGGGCGCTCCGTGCAGCTCGACACCGCGCTCGCCGCACTGATCGGCGCCTGCGACCGCGAATTGTCGGTGGGAGCGATCATCGGGGCACTGGCCCAATTGCTCGAAGCCGACGAGACCGACCTGCGGGCCGAGTTGCTGCCGCGGGTGCGCGAGCTTCTCGACGACGGCTTTCTGCAGGCGCCCGCCTAGGCGCGACGCTGAGCGCTTCCGGTGGTTGAGGAGCGAGCGTCAGCGAGCGTCTCGAAACCTCGTGAGCCGATCTCCAGACCCGCGTTCAAGGATTTGCTCGCGCGGTTTCGAGACGCGTCCGACTCCGTCGGGCGCTCCTCAACCACCGAGATGGTCGTCGCTCCCGTATTCCTGCCACAGGCCCGAACCTCGAAGCCTCGAACATCCCGAGCTTCATGGGTTAGTTTGAGGGTTATGAATGGCGAGGTCCCGAAAGCGCATGGTGCCGCAACACCCGGCGCAGCACCACACGAAGTGACGCGCGCATCGTGATCGATCGTCGAACCTTTCTGCTCGTGTCGGCATCCGGCCTCTCTGTCGCGGCGCTCGCCGCGTGCACGCCGGTGAATCCCTCGCCGACGAAGTCGCCGACCTCGACCGGCTCACCGAGCCCATCACCGGTCCCGAAGCCCGCCGGGATGCAGCGCACGAACTGGTCAAACGATCCGTTTGCCGGCGGTTCATTCAGCTATCAGGCAGTCGGTTCGGCTCCTGAGCAGCGTGCCGACCTAGCCGCTCCTGTGCTCGACCGCATCTTTCTGGCCGGGGAGGCCGTTGCCGAGGTCGCACCCGGGACGGCCCAGGGTGCACAGGATTCGGGCCGAGTCGCGGCGACCGCCGTTTCTACAGCTGCCTCGGCGCGGGAGCGCGTCGCGGTGATCGGCGCCGGCCTCGCCGGCCTCACTGCTGCTCGCCAATTGAGCGACGCCGGTTTTTCGGTGATCGTGATCGAATCCCGTGACCGGGTCGGCGGTCGCATCGATACCGTCTCCGGCTCGGACTGGCCGTTCCCGATCGAGCTCGGCGCTTCGTTCGTGCACTCGACCGCCCCGGTCGGCAGCCCGAGCCTCGACGATGAACTCACCGCAGCGGGCGTCGCGACGGCCCCCGTCAGCACGCCCGCTGAAACGCGCGATCGCTCGGGCGAGACGGTGACGGTTCCCGACACCGGTGCCCGGCTGCTCACCGCCGCGCTCGACTGGGCCGCGACCCAGCCCCACGACGTCTCGGTCGCCGACGCCCTCGTTGGTTCCGGCGCGCCGACGCCGCCGCCGACCGCGCCGACCGCGGCAGAGGGTGCCGCGCCGACGGATGCCGACTGGCTGGGCCTCGAACTCGTCACCGATGTCGAGATGCCCACTGGGGCATCCGCGGCGGAGGTCTCGGCCTGGTACGCGCCGACACCCAGTGCCGTCAACGCGGAATTCGCCGACGAGCGCATTGTGCTCGGCGGCTATTCGACCCTGCTCACCTCGATGGCCACCGACCTCGATGTGATGCTGTCGACCATCGTCACCAAGGTCGCCTACACAGCCCAGACCGTGAGCCTGCGGATGGCGACCGGCGAATCGATCAACGTCGACCGCGTGATCGTGACGGTGCCGCTCGGGGTGTTGAAGGCCGACGCGCTCGAGTTCAGCCCGCCGCTGCCGTTTGCGCACCGCGCGGCGATCGCGGAGCTCGGCATGGGAGTTCTCGACAAGATCTGGCTGCGCTACGACACCCCCTTTTGGACGTCGGAAGCTGAAATCTGGAACGTCGTCGGCGACACCGTGGACTTTCCGGTCTGGGTGAACCTGCTGCCGCTCACCGGGCAGCCCGTGCTGATGGGGCTGACCGCCGCCGACAGTGCACGTCGTCTCGCGAAGCAGGATGACGACGAGGTCTTAGCCGCGGCGCTCCGCAGCCTGGAGCCGTTCGTCGGTCAGTAGCGGGGTGCCGTCGCGCTCCCCGGTCTGCRGTTGATGACCCGACGGTTGATGACCGGCCGGTTGATGCCCCGTCGACGGATGCCCGGCCGGCACCGGATGCCGCTGCGGCGCGGGCGTCCACCACGGTGACAATCTGAGTCGTGAGGTGGCCACCAGCAGCGCCGTTACGCCGACGATGATTGCGAGACACATCAGGCAGTAGATCACCGTTTCGGCGACGCTGACCTGGCTGCCATCGAGAAAGAAGTAGGGGTACCAGCCGACCTGGGCACCGCGAATCAGAGTGAAGACACCCCAGACGAGCGGGTAGATCACCACCCAACCGAGCAACCGCCAGCGCATCCGGTTCTTGTGCGGGTCGAAAAGCCAGTCGAGCAACGCGAAGGCAGGAATCCAGAAGTGCAGCAGCTGATCTGACCACGGCACATCGATGCGATACGCCCGCGACGAGGACTCCACCACCATCACGGCGAAGACGATGCCCGAGACAATGATGTACGTCGTCACCAGGGTGCGCAGCACGTCGAGCCAGGGCGGGTCCTCCCGCCGGCGAAACGCGACGATGGCGGCGAGCGTGAACATGACCACAGCCGCCATGGCGCTTTGAATCGTGAAGTAGCTGAAGAAGTTGTTGGCACCGAACGACTTGAAGCCGAGCACGTAATCGAAATTGCCGATCAACCCGACAACGCCCGCGCAAGCGAGAACGAGCCGGCCGATGCCGAACCCCTGCCGAACGCTCAGTCTCATCTGGAGAGACCCAGATGCCCGTGCGCTTGCATGCTTCAACGCTACGCCAGTGCGGCTGAGCGCGGGTTGCCTAGCCGACGATCCTGAAACCGCTCAGGCCGGTCGGCGTCAGCTCCGACACCTCGACGCTCTCGACGCGAGCCCCGGGCGGACCGACCGCCAGCCAGTCGAGCATCGCCGCGACGGGTGCGGCATCGCCCTCGACGACAACGTCGACTGCGCCGTCGTCGCGATTGCGGGCCGTTCCGGCGACGCCGAGACGCATCGCTTCGGCTCGGGCGGAATAGCGAAATCCGACGCCCTGCACGCGGCCTCGCACCAGAATTCGTTGGCAGATCACAACTCCATTCTGCTCCGCCGGCCGGGCGATGACGACGAGCGCGGCCCTGCGTGCACGGGCAGGTCTCTCGCGGGTGCTTATAATCGCTCGGGGGCTCGACGCGCATCCCGCGACGGCCCCGCTCCGTCAACGCTGACTTTCCGACGTTCCCCGGGCATGATCGCCCGCGACCGAAAGCAGCCAGTATGACCGAGCACGTCACTTCAGTGCGTGACCACGCCGCAGCCGACGCCCTGTTCGCACCCCCGCGCCGCTGGCTGGTCTTGGCGATTGTCGGTCTGCTGGGCGGTCTGCTCTCCGGCCTTCTCGGCGTCGGTGGCGGCATCCTGATGGTTCCGCTTCTGGTCGGGCTGGCCGGCATGGACCAGCGCCGTGCCGCGGCGACCTCTCTGGCCGCAATCGTGCCGACCGCGATCGTCGGAAGTGCCAACTATCTGGCCAACGGGCACATTGACCTCGTCGCGGGACTGGTCATCGCCGTGGGCGCTGTTGTCGGTGCGATGATCGGGTCGGCCCTGCTGGCCCGGCTGTCGCTGGCCTGGCTGCGCTGGACCTTCATCGCACTGATCGTGATCGTTGCAATCCGGATGCTGCTGGTCACCCCGATCCGTGGCGACACGGTCGAGCTCAGCATCGGTGTGGTGCTCAGCATGCTGGCCGTCGGACTGCTGATGGGCATCGCATCCGGCCTGTTCGGCATCGGCGGCGGTCTGATCGCCGTGCCGGCCCTGATCATCCTGTTCGGTGCCAGCGATCTGGTGGCTAAGGGCACCTCGCTGCTCGTCATGATTCCGACGGGAATCACCGGAACGCTGCGCAATCGTGCGAACAAGTTGATCGATCTGCCGAGTGTTCTCATCGTGGGGGTCGCGGCGACCGCGGCATCCTTCGGGGGAGTGGCGCTGGCGCTGTGGCTGCCGGCCGCGGTAGCGAACATGCTCTTCGTGGCGCTGTTGCTCCTGGCGAGTGTGCAGCTGTCGGTTCAGGCGATCCGGCGACGCTGACGCGCATAGCTCAGCGGCACAATTCGCCGCACTACCCCCGTTTGGGGCTACCCATTCAACCGGCCAGCCCGCTAGATTCTATTCATTCAAGAAGGAGATCCGTGGCCGAAACCCTGAGCATGCGGCAGCGCTGCGCGGGCCAGTCGGTCATAGAGAATCTGGTACGCCACCAGGCCGACATGCCTCGCCGCTCGCCGCTGGCCCGACTCGTCGGACGCTCGCCGCTGAACGCGGACGCCACCGCGTGGTACCTCGACGCCCAGGGCGAAATCGCGATGGGACGCATCCTCGACATGCTGCCGCCCGAGTGGACGGTGCTCCACGCGCTGCCCGCCGGAATGGGCGCGCTGGACATTGATCACCTGGTGATCGGTCCCTGCGGAATCTTCACCGTCAACACCAAGCACCACCACGACAAAGATGTCTGGGTGGCCAAGAGCACTCTGGTCGTTGACGGTGAGGCGCGAGGCTATATCCCGGCCGCCGAAGTCGAGGCGCAGCGGGTGTCGGCCATCGTCGAAGAACGGATGCCCCTGCCCGCGCCGGTGCAACCGGTCATTGCGTTCATCGATCCCAAGCAGGTGACGATTCGAGAGCGACCGACTCAGGTCAAGGTCGTCGATGCATGGCAGCTGCGTCGCTGGCTGACGAATCTGTCCCCGGTGCTCAGCCCCGCCGAGCAGGACGAGATCGTCTCACTGCTCGACAATCCGGTCACCTGGCATGCCACCGGCCCGGTGCCGATTTTGACCGATGCGCCGTCGCAACCGCAGTTCAGCACGACGGTCGGTCTGCTTGCCGCGTTCGAGCTGATCGATGCCGAGGTGCGATCGGCGCGGGTGCGTCGCGGTTTCTGGAAGCTGGTCGGTTACGGGGCGCTTGTGGTCAGCCCGATGGCTTTGCTGCCACTCGCCTTGGGAATGTTCGGCTGAACTTCTCGGTGATTTTGCGAACCGTGCTTCAGAGCACCGGTTCCGAGCCGGGTGACTTGACACGGTTGGCTCTCGGGCGCCGCACCGCGGCATCCGCGGCCAATGCCACTCCGGTTCCGAGCGCATAGGCGATCAGATCGACCGGTGCGAACGTGGTGCCGAAGACGAGCCGGGCTGGCGGGAAGGCGTCGGAGAGGATGCCGGGTACCCCGGTGAGTTGGAACAACTCGATCGCCACGCAGAACGCGAGCGCGATGCCCGCCACCGTGACGCTCGAGGCGCGGGGGAGCAGAATCGCGACGAGCAGAGAGATGAGCACGGCGTAGAGGGCGTCGGCCGTGAAATCGGCCGCAGGTCCGCTGCATATAACGTGCACCAACAACCCTGAGGCGATGACACCGGCGGCACAGCCGAGGAGCCAGGCGCGACGGCGACCGGTGCGGACGGGGCGTGGAGTCATTGCTGCACTGTAGCGGGCGACGCTGACTGATGAACGGTCGGGTGCACGCGGGCGACGGCCTGCCGTGGTGCGGTTAGCGCTTGGGTTTGTTGGTTCCCGGGGCGTTGTTGCCGTGCATCCAGAGGATGTGGGCGCGCACCGAGAGCGCGCCACCGATCACGAGCGACACAACTGCCACGGGCACAATCTGGGTGACCGCGACGCTGCCGGTGAGGGCGTTGACGATGATGAGAAGTACCGCGAAACTGCTGCACGAGAATCCGGCGATCGCACACGTGTTGAACGACCAGCTCTTCATGGTGCGGAGCACGGGGATCCCATCGGGTTGAGGTTCGAAGGCCCGCCTCCGAGAAATGCAGGGCGACCAGGATCAACGGTACCAGGGGGTGCTGGGAGAGGGATGCTGCGCCGAGCGCCCGGGCGGATGCAGTGTGCGCTTGCCGTCGCGTGCGAGAGACATCCGGCTGGGATTCTGAGCCAGTCGCATCCCGAATCAGCGAACCGAACGTAGGCTGGAGCTCTACTACTGAGATAGAGGCAGGGCCATCGTGAGGGTGATTAGTTACAACCTCCGCAAGAACCGGGCGAGCGTCGAGCTTGAGGCGCTGGTGAATCGGTATAACCCCGACATGCTCTGTTTGCAGGAAGCTGACACGTTGGCGCTGCCTGCGGAGATCAGCACATTGCACCTGGCCGATGCCACCTCGCGCAACCGGCTCGGCCTCGCGCTGTACTACCGAAAGGACCGCTTCGCTGCGGTCCAAACGCGCACGTTCGCGCTCAAGAAGTCACTCCACGACCGGCTGCTCACCCCCGCGCACGAGCGCCTGATCGGCACCAGGCTGAAGGATCATACGGCGGAACGCGAGCTCGTCGTCGCCTCATTTCATGCGGCGCCGCTGACCGCACGCAATTCGTTGCGGCGCAATCAGATCCGTTCGGCGCACGAGGAGTTGCACACGCTCGGGCCGGGACTGCCGACCCTCATGGTGGGCGACTACAACTATCCGCTGTTCAAAGAAAACCTGAGCGAAAATGTGCAGTCCCGCGGCTACGACCTCACGCTCAGCGACAGCAGGACGTATACCCGCTACAAGGTGTTCCGCGGGCACTACGATCTGGCGACGTCGATCGGGCTGTCCATCGACAGCATCGAGACTCTTCCGCGGGGAACCTCGGACCACATGCCGATTCTGGTGAACGCCACCTACAGCGATGCGGTGACGCCAAACGGGCTGGAGCCCGGGGGCCAGCAACCGGCTCCGGTGTCGGGGGACGGCTTCACCATCTGACTTCACCATCTGAGGTGAACGATGTTGCCGGATGCCGCCGCGCGAGTTGAACGCCGCAACGCGCGTTGGCGGCGACCCGCGTCGCGACGCCCGACCCGCGCGGCGGCGAGGCCTACGCTGGAAGGTGCCGCCGCGATGCACGCGCTCCTCTCGATCGTGCCGCACCGCCCAACCAGAAGGAGTCACATGAGTGACCGTCACGCAGAAGAGGCGGCCCTGGCCACTCTTCTCGAGCAGGAGCGCGACATCCAGTTCGCCGCATTCACCCATGCAGATGCCTGGACCGTCGGCACCCACCTCGTCGAACTCGCCAGTGAGCGACTGCACCCTGTCGCGATTGCGATCATGCTCGGTGACCAGCGGGTGTTCCACGCGGGCTTGCCCGGGGCATCCGCCGACAACGACGACTGGCTGGAGCGCAAGTTTCGGGTGGTGCGCCGATTCGGACACTCCTCGCTGGCCGTCGGCACCGACTTCCGGTCGCGCGGCGCGAACTTCGACGTCGATTCGCGCCTGAATATCAGCGACTATGCGGCCCACGGTGGGGCGTTCCCGATCCGGGTGAACGGGATGCAGGTCGGCGTCGTCGGTGTTTCCGGGCTCCCGCAGCGGGAGGACCACGCTCTCGTCATCGAGGCGCTGATCGCGCATCGCGACCGCGAGGTCGAGCTCTAGGGCGCCGCCCATCTCGTTGGTCGAGGAGCGCGTGAGCTTGCGAACACGCGTCTCGAGCGATGTACTGAGCTTGTCGAAGTGACCCAGCGAGCCGACCCTCAGACGCTACCCAAGTTCAGGGATCGGCTCGCGGGATCTCGAGATGCGGCCTCCTGCGTCGGCTGCTCCTCGATCATCGGGATGGTCGACAGCGCTCAGACTGTCGTGCGGTTTTTGCTGACCCCGCGCGGGCGGCGGGAGCTCCATTTTCGCTAATGAACTTCAGGCTCATATGACCCCGAAGTTCATTAGCGAAAACGCGTGACCCGTTCGCTTCAGTGCGTAGCGCCACGTTCCGCCACTGACGCGGGTACCAGCCAGGGCAGCGTCGAGCAGCCCGCGTGTCGAGCAGCTCGACTATGGGTGTGGTTGCCCGCCGAGCCATTCGGGGGAGGGTGTCATCGCACGACTGCGGCGATGGCGCTGATCTCCACGAGTGCACCCGGTACCCCGAGTCCCGCAACTCGTGCACCCATCACCAACGGTGGCTCGTCGGATGCCAGTTCCGTGGCGATCGCCCCGTACGCGGCCCGGAGGTCGATCCCGTCGACGAACATGACAGTCCACTGCACGACGTCATCAACAGTCGCGTCGACGGCGTGAAGCGCGGTCACCGCGTTTCTGAGGGCACGTGTTGCTTGCGCTGCCACGTCGTCTGCGCCCACGAGTGCGCCCGCTTCGTCAACGGAATTCTGGCCGCCGACATAGATCGTTGTTGCGCCAGGTGGAACGACGGCCACGTGGCTGAAGGCCGGGCTCACGACGAGCCCGGCGGGCCGGATGCGTTGTATGGATGTCATGCCGCGATCGTTGCATGATCCGCCGACACAACAAGTGCTATTTCTTGTTGCGCCAGCCGATCGCCGGCGCGATGTGCCGCGCGATTGTGTCGAGCAGGTGCGCGTTGTAGTCGACCCCCAACTGATTCGGGATCGTCAGCAGGATGGTGTCGGCGGCCTGCACGGCAGCATCCTGAACCAGTTCGGCCACAATCTGGTCGGGCTCGCCGACGTAGCTCTTGCCGAAGCGGGCGAGCCCGCCGTCGAGGTATCCCACCTGATCGCTGCGCTCGCCGGCCGCCATCGAGCCGAAGTACTCGCGGTCCTCTGCGGTCGTGATCGGCAGGATGCTGCGGCTCACCGACACGCGCGGCTCGCGCGGCCAGCCGGCCTCGGCCCACGCGGTGCGGTAGAGCGCGATCTGCTCGGCCTGCAATTCGTCGAAGGGCACGCCGGTGTCTTCGGTGAGGAGGGTGCTGCTCATCAGATTCATGCCTTGTTCGGCGGTCCAGACCGCGGTCTTGCGGGTGCCGGAACCCCACCAGATGCGGTCGGGGAGTCCGGGGGACTGCGGCTGAATCGATAGCGGAGCCACCGATCTCGACATCTGCGGGTTGGGGAGCACGACCCCGGCGCCGTCGATCGCCGCGCGGAACAGTTCGGTGTGCACCCGCGCTTCGTCGGCATCCGTACGATCGTCGGCGGGAACATAACCGAATGCCTCATAGCCGCGTAGCGCCGGTTCGGGTGACCCGCGGCTGATGCCGAGCTGCAGGCGCCCGTCGCTGATCAGGTCGGTCGCTGCGGCCTCTTCGGCCATGTAGAGCGGGTTCTCGTTCTATACCTAGTGCGCTATTACTAGGGGACAAATACGGGCGTTTGCTACCCGGCAAGAGCTGGTTCTTGTACATGCAAGTTAAAAGTGAGAGCTGGAGCGGACATAGCTGCATCAGGCGAAGTTGAGGCCATGGAGCACATGGTCGCAACGTCGCCGTAGAGGCGCGCGCGGGCGTTCATCTACGCCGCTCGCCAGCAGGTGTCAGAGATCGTCGCGACGTCGCCAAGCGTGTACGTCCTTGTGGCACCCCAAGCACGCCGCGAGTACGAGCGCTGATGCGGCCCTTCTGGAGGCACTGGTGGACCTCCGTGGCGCGCTGATTGACTGGTTTCCGCCCAAAGCCTCCGCCTGGATCTAGGCGCGTGCCTGAGTGTCATCCTGGCCGCTAGCGTCGAGGAGCCCACATGCTGACTGGCCATGTCTGGCACATGCTCAGCGCCGAGCCGCGCCGGGCCCGCGCCATGCGCCGCGAACGCGAGTCCCTCGTGAACGTCTCGATAGGATTGCGACATGGATGAAGCGAGTACGCCAGAGAGTCGCACGATCGAGTGGTTGGATCGTCACTGGACCAACGGGCGAGTATGCCCTATCTGCGGAGAGAATAGCTGGAACGTGGCGGGTCCGTTCGGCATGTCCCGTGTCGACGGCGGAACCATCATTCTTGACACCTACTTTCCGATGATGCTTGTTACCTGCAAGCGGTGCGTGTACACCATCCAGTTCTCCGCGATCGGCATGGGGGTCCTCGAGCCTGTAGTGGGCGGGGAGTGACCGGGTGGAGCAGCAGCAGACCCTTACGCTGACGTCTGAGCGCAGTTTCACCACCCGCGCGAAGATTGAGACGGTGATGCTCGATAGGCATCGTTGGGACGCTCTCAAGGGCAAGGTGAGCGGCCTAGGCGACCAGTCTCAATGGATGCAATCCGCGGCGTGGGGGCTGGCAGGTGTCGCCGTTTCGGGCGTGTTCGCGATCATCGCTTGGGCTTTCACGTATGAGTCCCTTGCGGAGGACCTGCGTGCTCAGTTCGGGTGGATGTGGACGGTACTTGTCACCATCACCGCGATCGGCGTCGCGGGGGCAACATGCTTGTTCTTCGCAGATCGAGGGCAGAGCTCGGCGCGCCGGACGGCGGCGGCTGCCGTTCTGGACGACATGGACCTGATGCTTGAGTGACAACATAACTCCTGGCACGAAGCCGAACGACTCGTAGCCGTTGAGGGCCGTCTAGTGCGCTACTAGGAGGAAATGAACACGGGGCGTTTATTGCCCGGTAAGAACCGGTTTTTGTTCTAGAGGACCAAGACGGGGCGTTTATTACCCGGTTAGAGCGGGTTCTCGTAGCGCATGTTGATGACGCCCGTGCCGATCTCGATGCGACTGGTGCGCGCCGCCATCGCCGCCAGCAGCGGGAACGGCGAGGAAAGCTGCTGCGCGAAGTGGTGCACCCGCACGTAGGCGCCGTCGATGCCGATCTCCTCGGCGGCGACCGCGAGCTCGATGCTCTGCGTCAGAACGTCGCGCGCGGTGCGCACCTGCGAACCCGGGATCGCCTGCCAATGGCCGAAGGAGAGAAAGCCGATGCGTTTGTCCATACTCGGCTCAGCGCGCCGGTGCCGCTCACTATTCCCACCCGCACGCCTTCAACAATTCTCACCGGCGACCGTCTCGATCGCCTCCCTGTCGTGCGGGTTGGTGGCTAACTCCGGCAATTTCCGGATGTCGCGCGTCCGGCCCCCGGAATCATGCGGGAGTTTTCGCGCGGCCGGCCGGATTGCAGGAGTTAGCCACACACCACACACACAGATGGCGGCCGAATTACGTCACACACAGCTGATCCGGATGCTGCGGAACAGGAACACGGGGAGAATGGTTGTAGCAGGCGACCCGCCATCCAGGTCGCTACGAAAGGCATTCCGTGTCACAACCCGCCGCCGGCACCACCACCGAGTCGACCTCCGAGCGCGAAACCGCGCCGAGCGCCGCCGCCCCGAGCACAAACGCGCCGAGCGCCTCCGCGCCGAGCGCCGCACCGCACCCGTCGCGCCTGACCGAGCAGGACATCCTGCGGATCCGGGCCGACTTCCCCGCGCTCGCCGAGACCGTCAACGGGCACCCGCTCGCCTACCTCGACTCCGGCGCCACCGCGCAGCGCCCGCTGGTCGTGCTCGATGCCGAACGCGACTTCCTGGTCCACAGCAACGCGGCCGTGCACCGCGGCGCGCACACGCTCGCCGGCCTGGCCACCGAAGCCTATGAAGACGCCCGCGAGACCGTCGCCACCTTCGTCGGTGCGCAGCCCGACGAGATCGTCTGGACGTCCAACGCCACCGACGCGCTCAACCTCGTCGCCTACGGGATGGCCAACGCCAGTCACGGCCGGGGGGGAGCATCCGCTCGCCGCTTCGCGCTGACCGAGGGCGACGAAATCGTCGTTACCGAGGCCGAGCACCACGCCAACCTCGTGCCCTGGCAGGAGCTCGCCGCGACGACCGGCGCGACCTTGCGCTTCATCCCGGTCGACGACAACGGCATCTACACGGTCGCCGACGCCGCGGCCGTCATCGGTGAGAAGACCCGGGTTGTGGCCTTCGCCCACGTGTCCAACGTCACCGGGTTCGTGGCCCCGGTCACCGAGCTCGTCGCACTCGCTCATGCCGTCGGCGCGCTCGTCGTGCTCGACGCCTGCCAGTCGGCACCGCACCGTCGCCTTGATGTCGTCGCCCTCGACGTGGACTTCGCCGCCTTCTCCGGCCACAAAATGCTCGGCCCGACCGGCATCGGCGTGCTCTACGGGCGCGCCGAACTGCTGAACGCGCTGCCGCCGTTCCGCACCGGCGGCTCCATGATCACGACCGTCACCATGGAAAGCTCCGACTTCCTCCCGGCCCCGCAACGTTTCGAAGCCGGCACCCAGCCGGTCTCCCAGGCGATCGCCCTCGCCGCCGCGGTGCGCTACCTCGACGAGGTGGGCCTTGACCGTGTTGAGGCCCACGAAGAAGAACTCGCCGAACGGATGCTGACCGGTCTCGCGCAGATCCCGGGCATCCGTGTGGTCGGCCCCGGGCTCGGTGTTCCGCGCGCTGGACTCGCCAGCTTCGACGTCGCCGGCGTTCACGCGCACGATGTCGGCCAGTACCTCGACGCCCTCGGCATCGCGGTGCGCGTCGGACACCACTGCGCCCAGCCGTTGCACCGCCGCCTCGGCCTCACCGCCACCACCCGCGCCAGCGCCTACCTGTACACGACCGAGGCCGAGGTCGACCGTTTTCTCGCCGCCGTCGCGCAGGTGCGCCCCTACTTCGGAGAAACCTCATGAGCGACGCCCTCGCCGGCCTGTACCAGCAGGTCATTCTCGACCATTCGAAGCTCCGCACCGGATTCGGCGAACTCGAGCACGCGGATGCCGTGCGCTTCGAACGCAACCCGGCCTGCGGCGATGAGATCACCCTGCAGATCGCTCTGGAGCCCGGCACCGACCGGATCGCCGCGCTCGCCTGGCGCGGGGCGGGGTGCAGTATTTCGCAGGCGTCTGCATCGGTGCTGGCCGGCCTCGCCCCCGGACTGACGACAGCGGAGCTGCAGGCCACGATCGACGCGTTCCGCGAGATGATGCGCTCACGCGGAGTCGGCGAACCCGATGAAGACGTGCTCGGCGACGCCGTGGTTTTTCAGGGCGTCTCGAAGTTCGTCATGCGCGTCAAGTGCGCGATGCTCGGCTGGGTCGCGGCGGAGGGTTGCCTGGCCGACGTGGCCTAGTCGCAAGCGCCGGTGGTTGAGGAGCGCCCGACGGAGTCGGCCGCGTCTCGAAACCTCGCGAGTCAATCCTTGAACGCGGGTTGCGTCTGAGTATCGGCTCGCCGGTCTCGACAGGCTCGACCACCGGCACGGTCGGACCTAGACCGCCACAGCCTCCGCGACCGCCCACCCGTCGACAACATCGCCCCGGCCCGCCGCGCGGAACGCCAGAATCGACGCGCCGATCCGGCCCGCCTCGCTGCCGAGCAGCGCCTGCACGACGCGTGGCGCCTCCCGCCAGGCCAGCCCGGCCGTCAGCGCGGTGCGCAACGGCCCGAACAACGCCTCGCCGGCATGCGCGAAACCACCGCCGATCACAATGACCCGCGGGTCGAGCAGCAGCGTCATGATCGCAAGCCCCTGCGCGAGCACCTGCACGGCTTCAGCCCAGACCGCGTCAGCGAGAGGGTCGATGCCGAGGCGCGCGACGATCTGCTTCGAGCTGAGCGCCTCACCCCCACGCGCCAGATAGCGTCGCGCCAGACCGGCTCCCGAGACATACACTTCGAGGCAGCCGCGCTGCCCACAGGTGCACAGTTCCCCGCCCGGAACCACGGGAATGTGCCCGAATTCTCCGGCTGCGCCGGTCGCTCCGGTGAGCGTGCCGCCCGCAGAGACGAGTGCGGCAGCCACTCCCGTGCCGATCGGAATCAGCACGAAATCGTCGGCCCCCCGCGCGGCGCCGAGCAGCTGTTCGGCCAGCCCGGCCGCCCGAACGTCATGCCCGATCGCCACCGGCATGTCGAGCCGGGCGCGCAGCAGGTGCAATAGTGGCAGGTCTTTCCAGCCGAGATTCGAGGCATACCGCACCACCCCGGCCTGCTCGTCGACGATGCCGGGTGTGACGACGCCCGCGGCGATGACCTGCAGCCCGTGAACGGATGCCGTCGCCTCCAACGAGTGGAGAAGTTCGATGAGCGCCTCGACGATGTCGATCTCGGGCGTGAGCCGGGTCTCGGTGACGAGCGTCTCGCCGTGCTCGGTGACGAGCGCACCCTTCATCGAGGAGCCGCCGAGATCGACGGCGAGAACTACCTGTTCGCTCACGCTGCAGCCTCCGCCGCAAAGATCGCGGCCTGCAAGTCAGCGCCGGGAACGATTTCGCCGACCCGCTGCCCGCCGCCGAGAACCGGCACCTCAGCCAGAGCCTGCGCGGCGGTGACAGAGACACCCACGAAGTCGAGTACGCGCAGGGCGATCAGCGTCGTGGCGCGGGGGCTGCCGTCGATGATCTTCATCGACACCGCTGAGCCGTCGGCTGCCGCGACCCCGATCACGCCTTCGGCGCCGCCCTTGGCGAGCACGCCGGGCAGCGCACGCATCAGCTCGGTATTCGCCTGACCGCTGCCGCCGACGTAGAACGGGAACTCCCGCATCGCCGCGGCGACATGACCGGCCGGCTCGTCGGCATCCGCCAGCACGAGACGCTGGAATGCCGTCGCGATTCCGTGCACGGAGGTGGCGAACAGCGGGGCGCCGCAGCCGTCGACGGCGGTGTGCGTGAGGGCAACACCGGTCAGTGACGCCATGGTTTTTGCGATGTGCTGCTGCAACGGATGCGCCGGGTCGAGATAGTCGTCGGTGCTCCAGTCGTTCACCGCGCAGGTCAGCAGCATCGCCGCGTGCTTGCCCGAACAATTCATCCGAATCGCCGAGCGCGGCTCGCCGGAGCGAATCATCTGCTCGAACGTCGCCTCGTTCTCCGGCCGATCGGCCGGGCAGCCGAGCGCCGACTCGTCGAGTCCGGCCTTCTGCAGGATGCCGCGCACGACGCGCACATGCTCGTCTTCGCCGGTGTGGCTGCCCGAGGCGATCGCGATTTCTGCACCGACGAGTGGGGCGCCGGCGGTGAGGCAGGCGAGAGCCTGCAACGGTTTGACGGTCGAGCGCGGAAGGATCTCGGCATCGGGGTCGCCGAGGGCGAGCACGACCTGGCCGTCTGGGTTGAGGGCGATCAGCGAGCCGAAGTGACGGCTCTCGATCAGGCCGGAGCGCCGCACGGCGGCGAGCTCGACCAAGGGTGACTTACGCACGGACTTCACTCTCTGGTTGCCCGATCGGCATCGGCAGCGCCGTGACGAGCGGTCCGATCGGCTTGCGCCGCCGCGTGGGCTTCTGCAGCCGCGAGGCAAGAGCCGACAGGCTGCCGTTAAAGACCAGGTAGATCAGGGTGACGACGAGGAACGTCTGAATGAGCAGGTGGTTGAAGGTCGACAGCACCTGGCCGCGGTAGAGCAGCTCCGTGTAGGCGACGATGTAGCCGAGCGAGGTGTCCTTCAGCAGACTGACCAGCTGGCTGACCAACGACGGCACGACGTTGCGGAGGGCCTGCGGCAACACGACGAACGCCATGGTCTGCCACTGACGCAGTCCCAGGCTGAGCGCCGCCTCGGTCTGCCCGCGCGGCAGGCTCAGGATGCCGGCCCGGATGATTTCGGCGAACACCGCCGAGTTGGCGATGGTCAGCGGGACAACCAGCTTCCACAGGGTGGGAAGGTTGATGCCGAGCTGCGGGAGACCGAACAGCATCAGGTAGATCAGCAGCAGCACCGGAACGGTGCGGCCGATCTCGATGTAGACGGTGGCCAGCCAGCGCACCGGCTTCACCGGGCTGATCCGGCCGAGGGCCAGGATGATGCCGAGGGCGGAGCCGAGCACCGCCACGATTCCGGCTGCGGCGAGAGTGCCGAGGAAGCCGACGAGCAGGAACTCCCAGATCGGCCACTGAGTGAATGGCGCCCATTTCTCGGCGTCGAGCTGGCCGTTCGAACCGAACTGATAGAGGCCGAGGGCGAACACACCGACCAGCACGAGGGCGCTGATGATGGAACCGATCAGGATCGACCGTCGGCCGCGGGGGCCAGGTTCTTCGTAGAGATAGCTTGCGGCACTGTGTCGTGACTGGGTCATCGGACGATCGCCACCCTTCGTTCGATCCGGCCTGCGGCGAGTCCGATCACGAGTGCGATCGCCATGTAGACGATGCCTGCGCCGGTGAAGATTTGAATGGGTTGTGCAAAGACGAGGTTGAGCTTGTTGACCTCGCTGGTGAACTCGACGACGCCGACGACGGCAGCGAGTGCCGTGTTCATGGCGAGGGCGATCATCACGTTGCCGAGCGGCTGCACGACGGCGCGCAGCGACTGCGGAATGATGATGAAACGGAACGATTGCAGCAGGGAGAAGCCGAGCGCCCGGCCCGCTTCGACCTGCCCGACGCCGACGGTGTTCACACCGCTGCGCACCGCCTCGGCCACATACGCGGCCTCGTAAACGGTGAGCACGATGATGACCGTCGGCGTCAGGGGGGCGATCAGACCGGCATCCGGCAGTGCGAACACAGCCAGAATGAGCAGCGCCAGCAGCGGCACATTGATGAAGAACTGCACGTAGCACCAGGCGGCCCACCGCAGAATCGGGATGGGGCTCACTCGGGCCATCGTCACCAGCACCCCGAGGATCAGGGAGCCGATGCCGGCGACGACGGCCATCATGAGCGTCGTGCCGAGCGCCTGAAGCAGGAGCCCGATGGTTTCGGGAGTCAGAATGTTATTCATCACTTTGCCGTTCGCTGGCGCTGCCGCCGTTGATTAGGAGCCGGGAACCGAGCCGATGGCCGGGGGAGTCGGGATGTCGGAGTCGACAACCGTTCCGAGCGAGTTCTTCCAGGCCTGACCCCACTGGCCGCCCTTCTGGATTTCAAGCAGCCAGTTGTTGACGAAGCTCTTGAAGTCGGCGTCGCCGTGCTTGAGGCCGATGCCGTAGGGCTCGGTGGTGAACGGCTGGCCGACGACCTTCATGCCGTCGTTGGCGAGGGCGTCGCTGGCGAGCAGGGTGTAGTCCTGCACGTAGGCGTCGCCGCGTCCCTGCACGAGTGCCTGCACGGCCTGCGGGTCGGTGCCGAAGGTGAGCAAGGTCGCGGTGGGCTGCTGCGCGGGAACCTCGGTGACGGCCGGCGTGTTCGCGCCGACGATCACGGTCTTGCCGCCGAGGTCATCGATGCCCTTGATGTCTTTGTTGTCCGACTTGACGGCAACGGCCAGGCCGGAGCTGAAGTACGGGCCGGCGAAGTCGACCTGCGTGGCCCGCTCTTCGGTGATCGTGTAGGTGTTGAACACGACGTCGACGGTGCCGTTGGCGAGAAGTGCCTCACGGGTTTCGGATGCCGGCGGCACGATCTCGACGTTGGGCTCGCCGAGGATGTAGATCGCGAGCAGCTTCGCCAGGTCGGCGTCGAAGCCGGTGACGCTCGTCGGGTCGGTCGGGTCCTGCTGGGAGAGCAGCGGGGCGTCGAGCGCCTCGCCGACGATCAGCTTTCCGCGCGCCTTGATCTTGGCCATGGTCGAGTCGGGGATGATCAGCGAGTCTGCAGCGACCGGGGCATCCTTGAAGACGGCGGATACGGCGGCGTCGCTGCCCGAGCTCGAGGTGCCACCGGGAACGCTGGCGGAACCGCCGGACGAGCAGGCGGTCAGCGCGAGCGCGGCAACGGCGATAACAGCACCCGCAACGGGGAGCCTCCGACGCAGTGAGGAGGGCAATGACATGGTTTTTCCTATCTTCTTTGGTGGGGAACCGTTGCGACGCAGGGCCGCTGGCATTTTGGTGAGGTGTGGTTGAGGGGGTCTTAGTGAGACAGCGTTGTTAATGAGACAGCACTGAGGCCAGGAACGAACGCGCGCGCTCGGTCTGGGGGTTGTCGAAGAAGGCGGCGGGAGTGTTCTGCTCGACGATCT
Organism: Leifsonia sp. 10L418; assembly: GCF_056395445.1. NCBI lineage: Bacteria > Bacillati > Actinomycetota > Actinomycetes > Micrococcales > Microbacteriaceae > Leifsonia > Leifsonia sp. 10L418. The sequence continues at coordinate 131,168 of NZ_JBFTJN010000004.1, forward strand.
GACCGGCATCCATGAAGATGACGCGATCGGCGGCCTTGCGGGCGAAACCCATCTCGTGAGTGACGACGACCATCGTCATTCCCTCCTGGGCGAGCGAGACCATCACGTCGAGAACCTCGCTGACCATTTCGGGGTCGAGGGCGCTGGTCGGCTCGTCGAAGAGCATGACCTTCGGATGCATGGCCAGCGCACGCGCGATCGCCGCGCGCTGCTGCTGGCCGCCCGACAGTTCGGCCGGGTACATGTGGGCCTTCTCGGCGATGCCGACTCGCTTCAGCAACGCCATGGCTTCGGCCTCGGCTGCGGCCTTCTTCACCTTGCGCACCTTCATCGGCGCGAGAGTGACGTTGTCGAGCACCGTGCGGTGGGCGAAGAGATTGAACGACTGGAAGACCATGCCGACGTCGGCACGCAGGTCGGCCAGGGCGGCGCCCTCACGCGGCAGCGCCGTGCCGTCGATCAGAATCTCGCCGGAGTCGATCGGCTCCAGACGGTTGATCGCCCGGCAAAGGGTGGACTTGCCGGAACCCGACGGGCCGACCACGACGATGACTTCGCGGGGCTGCACAGTGAGGCTGATGTCTTTCAGCACGTGCAACGGTCCGAAGTGCTTGTTGACTCCGGCCAGGTTCACCATGGGGTGCCCGGTCGAAGTCGTGTCGGTGGGGCGTGAGTCGTGCCCGGGTGCCGCAGCCATGAAGTCCTCGTATCGTCGTCGATCCAGCAATCACGCAATCGTAAGTTGAAACAACAGTTTATGCAATAGTGGATTTACTTACTCCAGAAATGCAGGAAGTTGATACAGTAAAGTCAAATACCCGCTTCCTCCAGGATTGGCTCAATGACGATGACCTCCGTTGCCCCTCCCGTCTTCAGCCATGACTCCTCGCCGGGCGGCATCCTCAATCTGGTGCGCTCCGGGGCCTCGTCGTCCCGCGCCGACATCGCCCGGTCGACCGGACTCTCCCCATCGACGGCCACCGCGCGGGTCGAGGCCTTGATTCTCGGCGGCTTGCTGCGCGAGGCCGGCCGCGGCGACTCCCGGGGCGGACGCCGCCCGCGTCAGCTCGAGGTCAATCCGGATACCGGCGCGGTGCTCGGCGTCGACCTCGGCGCCCGCCACGCGTCGTTCGCCCTCTTCGACATGGCGGGAACGATGCTGGCCGAACGCCACCGCGACATGGACATCGGCGACGGGCCCGAGCGCATCCTCGGCTGGATCGTGGCGCAGGCCGAGGAAATGGTCGCCGAATCGGCGGGCCCCGATCAGCGCCTGCGCGGCATCGGCGTCGGCCTGCCGGGACCGGTCGAGTCCCACGCCGGTCAGCTGGTTTCGCCCTCGCGGATGCCCGGCTGGAACGGCGTCGACGCGGCCGCGCTGCTGCGCAGGCTCAGTGGGGTTCCCTCGCTGGTCGGCAACGACGCGAACCTGATGGCGCTCGGCGAACATGCGAGCCTCACCGAGCCGGTCGACCACCTCGTCTTCGTGAAAGCCGGCTCCAGCATCGGTTGCGGCGTGATCGCCTCCGGAGCCCTGCACCGCGGCCATCGCGGAATGGCGGGAGACATCAGCCATGTCGCCGTGCCGAACGCCCCGCACACGCTCTGCACCTGCGGGCGCTGGGGCTGCCTCGACGCCGTGGCCGGGGGAGCGGCGATCGTCGACAGCCTGCGCAAGGCCGGCGTCGACGTCGCCGACACCGCGGCGGTGCTGCACCTCGCCCAGCTCGGTCATCCCCTGGCCACGCAGATGCTGCGTGAGGCGGGAACCCGCACCGGCGGAGTGCTCGCCACGATCGTGAACTTCTTCAACCCGCAGCGGCTGGTGCTCGGCGGCCAGCTGAGTGAGGCCGAGGCTTTTGTGGCCGGGCTCCGTTCGGCGATCTACACCGAATGTCTGCCGATGGCCACCGACTATCTCGAGATCGCGGTGAGCGAGACCAAGGCGCGCGGCGGCGTGATCGGGGCTGGCCGGGTGATTCTCGACCATCTCTTCGACCCGTCGGTGATCAACGAGAGCCTGGCCACAGCATGAGCGGGGCAGGCGTGAGCGGGGCGGGATCATCGCATTCGATCGCGCTGATCGGCCAGGGCAAGATGGCGCAGGCGCACGCCGCGGCCTGGTCTGCTCTCGGGCTCGGCGAGCAAATCGCGTATGTCTGCACCCCTCGCCCGGGCGCACCCCTCGAGGATGCGCCGAATGCCCGGTTCGTGACCGACCTCGACGCTGTGCTGGCCGACCCGGCCGTCGACATCCTCTCGGTGTGCACGCCGACCCCGACGCATGCCGACATCGCCATCCGTGCGTTGCGCGCCGGCAAGAGCGTGCTGCTCGAGAAGCCGATCGCGCTCACTCACGCCGAGGCGGTGCGCGTGGCCGAGGTCGCGGCAGAGAGTCCGGGCACATTCATGGTCGCCCAGGTCGTGCGTTTCTTCGAGGGCTATCGGATGCTGCGCGAGAGCGTGACCGACGGTCGGCTCGGCGAGGTGCTCGCGGTGCACGCCAGCCGCCTCTCCACGCCACGGCAGGGCGACACCTGGATGACCGACGAATCGGCCTCGGGTGGCGTGCTCGTCGACTTCGCCATCCACGACTTCGACCAGCTGAATTTGTATCTCGGCACCCCGGTCGCGGTCACGGCGATGCGCGGGGAGGAGCCCGGGTTCGTCGAGACGACCGTGACGTATGCCGATGGGGGCATGGGCACCGTCACGACCTGCAATGCCATGCCGGTTGGCTACTCCTTCACGAGCGCGTTGACGCTCACCGGTGCCGTCGGGTCGGAGTACTACGAATACTCAGCGGCCTCGCCGGACTCCCCGTATGCCGCCCAGGCCGCCTACTTCCTGCAGTGTGTCGAGAGCGGTGCGTTGCCGACACTCTGTCCCACGGAATCGGCGATCCTCGCCCTTGACGTGTCACTCGCAGCGCGCGAATCCCTCACTACCGGTAGAACGGTTGAACTCCCATGAACGCTCTCGCGGCATTCTCGCTCGCCGGCAAGGTCGCTCTCGTCACCGGCGGCAGTCGCGGGCTCGGCCGGGCCATGGCCCAGGCACTCGGCGAGGCCGGTGCGGCCGTCGCGGTGACCGCACGCACACTCGACGCGGCGGAGGCCGCGGCGGCAGAGCTGCGTGCGCTCGGCATTCGTGCATACGGGGTGCAGCTTGAGGTGACGGATGTTGCGGACGTCGAGCGCGCCGTCGCCCTAGTCAGTGAGTCGTTCGGTGAGATCGATGTGCTGCTGAACAACGCCGGGATCGGGGTCAGCGGGGCCGCGTTCGACCTGGCCGATTCCGAATGGCGCGATGTGATGGCCACCAATGTCGACGGGCTCTGGCACGTCAGCCGGGCGGTCGGCCGGCGCATGAAGGAGCGCGGCGGCGGGGTGATCGTGAACGTCGGGTCGATGTCGGCCGAGATCGTGAACCGGCCGCGCTGGCAGGCGCCCTACCTGGCGTCGAAGGCCGCGGTGCATCAGCTGACCAAGGCGTTGGCGGCGGAGTGGGCGCCCCACGGCATCCGGGTCAATGCGATGGCACCCGGCTATTTCTTGACCGAGATGTCGCCGGTTGACCAGCCCGAGTACCGCGAGTGGTGCGTGGAACCGGCGGCGATGAAACGCTACGGGATGCCCGCCGAGGTCGGCCCGGTCGCGGTTTTCTTGGCGAGCGATGCCTCCAGCTTCATGACGGGTTCGATCGTGACGGTCGACGGCGGCTACACGCTCTTCTAGCCATTTCGGAGGCTGAGGAGCAGCCGACGCAGGAGGCCGCGTCTCGAAACCACGCGAGTCGATCCTCGAACGTATGTTGTGTCTGGAGAGCAGCGCGCGAGGTTTCGAGATGCTCGCTGGCGCTCGCTCCTCAACCACGGAGATGGTGATGTTCGTTCAGCCCGCCTACTGGCCCGACCGTTCCACGGTGACGGCGCCATTGATCGTCTTCGCCGTGATCGTGCGCTCGGCGGTGCGGTCGCTGGACACGCCATCCGTGTTGATCTGGCCGTTCACTGTCTGCGCATCGATGAAGTAGCGGCTGGCGTCGTCGGGCACCCGCACGGTGATCTGCCCGTTTGTGGTGGTTGCCGTGACGGCGGATGGAGCGTCATTGAACTCCAGCTCGATGCTGCCGTTGGTGGCGTTCGCGGTGAGTCGACTCGAGGTCGTATTCATCACCTGAATCGCCCCATTGACGGTGCGGAGACTCAGATCGCCCGAGGTCGCCGCCGCTTTGATGCGGCCGTTCGAGGTCGCCACGTCGATGTCGCCGTCGAGCCCGATGAGACTGATGCTGCCATTGGTGCCCTGCACGGTGAGCGGAAGCTCAGCAGGCAGCTGAACCGAGACGGTGACGTTGCAGCGGGAGAACAGCCAGCCGTCGGGGCAGCCGCCGCTCACGGTGGTGATCCCGTTGGCCGACGTGACGCTGAGCGTGGGGCGTGACCCGGCGAAGGTGCCCGTCATGCTGGCGTGCACCAGGCCGTCGGGGCTGGGGCTGAAATTCAGCTCGGCAGACGGAATCCCGACGGAGACACTCTGCTCGGCAACAGCCTCGGCAGTCTCGGAAATCGGCGCTCCTCGAAATACGCTCAGCCCGACGACAACCCCTCCCGTGAGGAGAACGAGCAGCACAAGCGGCGTCACCACGAACAGCACGATTTTGCTCGCCGTGGAAAGGCCGCGGGGAGCCTGCGGCGCGGGCGATGCGGGCGATGCGGGCGATGCCGGCGGCGGTGGCGGCGGTGAGGTTGGGGTAGTCATTACTGCCGACTTTCACGACTCGGATGCGTCGGGTGATGGTGGTGCCAGACTACCGAGCGGGCGGGCGCCCGGGAACCAGACGACGCGTGAACTGGTCATTCGACGATGCTGATCGAGTTCACCGCTGACCACGCTTAACTGGGCTGGCGCCGGTTCCGGGCCGGTGCCGGAACCGCTCGCGTCAGCCGACCTTTGTCAGCGCCGTCATCGACATCGTCGACGACTGACCGTTCTGACAAGTCTGGTAGAGCAGGTCGTAGCCGGTCGGGAGATCGGCGGTCGTCGCCGTCGCCTGGTTGAGCATCGCCTTGATGCCCTCGACCCGATACGTTCCGGCGTAGAGTCCGGTCAGCTCGATCAGAGTTCCGGCGTCGTCGGGAAAGTCCCGGCCGCCGCAACTCCAGTGCTCGGCGATGGTGGCGACGCCGTAGCGCGCGGTCAGGTCGACTGAACCGCGGCAGGCATCAAGTTCGGGATACCAGCCGGCCGCGTAGACATCCTTGGTGTAGCGCAGCCGTTTCTGCTCGGCCGTCCACTCGGCGACGGCGTCGGTGACGGCGTTCATCGCCGGGGTGAGCGTCGACTCGATCGAGGCGAGCTCCCCGGCGTCGTTGAGTTTGAACGCATTGAGTGTGGCGATGCCCTGACGCAACCCAAACCCGGCAAGCAGGATGCTGGTGTTCGGTGTGACTTTCGCCGCCGCCTCGGATTGCGCGATCTCCGTCTCGACAACGCCCATCCGTCGGTCGGCCTCGACGATCGCTGCGGCGAGTTGGCTGCGCGGGGTCTCGTCGAGCACGTGACCGTTGCTCTCGTCGAGGAGGGTCTTTGCGTCGGTCAGATTGGATCGCATCGCAGCGGCCATGGGCTCGACGGTCGACTGTTTGAAGGCCAGCGATTCCCGCGCGGCGTCGTAAGAGCTCTGTGCGGTGACGTGGAGAACCGGTACGGCGATCGCGAGGCCGACGACGAGGGCGGCGCCGAGAATCAGCGCGAGGCGCAGGCGATGCGTGCGGCGGATGCTCGCGTCGGGGCCGGCCGACGCAGGAGCATCGGAGCCGTGGACGTCGGAGCTTCGAACGTCGGAGCCGCGAACGTCGGAGCCGCGAACGTCGGAAGCGGGAATGTCTGCGGCGAGGGCATCGGACGCGAGTACATCGAAAGCGGACGGAACAGGCGATACGAATGCCGTGCCCGGCTCGGTCGCCGACTCGGAGGGCAGCGGCGTCGTGGACATCTCGCTCCTCTGTCGGCGATCGGCGCGAGAACTTCAGTCAGTCTGGCCTGCGGTGACGGATGCCGGCTGAACCGCCGGCACCACTGAATCACTCAGAAGTCTACCGGCCGGGCGGCCGGCGTCGGCGGGCCGGAGTGCGGCATCCGTCGGCCACCCGCACGCTCTTCAGTTGATGAGCCCGAGCTCTGTCAGCTTGGCGCGCACGACGGCATCGCTCGGCTCGACGACGTGAGTCTCGTCGGGAAACACGATGACCGGGATGTTGGTGCGCCCGCTGATCGCGTGGGCGCGGTCGGCTCCGTCGTCGACGACCATCAGGTCGACATAGTCGTAGTCGATGCCGAGTCCGTCGAGCAGCTTCTTCGACCGGCGGCAGTCGCCGCACCATTCGGCGCCGAACATCGTGATGCGCTGGGCTTCGTCGGTGCTTGCGGATTCAGTGGACGTCGATTCGGTGGCGGCAGAGTCAGTCATGGTTTCAGCCTAGGCGAGCGACCTGGCATCGGCTGGTGATGCTGTTCTCGCCGCTGCCCGTCGCTGTGTTGCTAACTCCGGTAATCTTCCGCATCGGTTTGAGTTGGGCGCGGAATCATGCGGGTACACATGTCGCCGCCCGCGAATTACCGGAGTTAGCCACAGCGCGGCCCGGGGATAAAAGCCCGGGCCGCGCTGAGTGTGTTGCGAGTTGGTCAGGCGACTACTCGGGCAGGCCCCGACGACGCACGATGAGAAGGATACTTCCCGCAGCGAGCAGCAAGAGAATCGCGAGCACCGGTGCCAGGACATCGGCACCCGTCGACGCGAGTCCGGACGTCGGTGAGACCGTTCCGGACCCGGATGTACCTGTCCCGCCGGTGCCGGTGCCGGATCCCGGCACTTCTCCCGGGGCCGAGGACGCCGTGATGCTGATGGCGGTCCAGCCGATCAGTGTGCCGTTCGCGGCAACGACTGCGATGCGGTGTGTGCCGATCGGAGCGGATGCCGGAATCGTCACGCTCGCGGTTCCGGCGGCGCCGACCACGTTGCGTCCGAGGTGAACCGGGGTGGAGTGCAACCACAGATCGACCGTCGTGCCGGCCGATGGCGCTCCCACGGTCACGACGATGGAGTCGCCGGGGTGCGCAGACTGCGGCGCCGTGACAGGACCGCGAGCGGCATCGGTGAGCGAGTCGGCCGGAACCGGGACCGGAGCGACGGGCGTGACCGGGTCGGTGGGGTCAACGGGAGTGACCGGGTCAACCGGGTCAACCGGGTCAACCGGGTCAACCGGATCAACGGGGTCAACCGGCGCCGGAGTACACGCGATCGTTCCTTGACGCAGCGAGTGGCCATCCGTGCCGTTGTCGTCAGACCAGAAGACCGGCTTCACGCCGTCGACACAGAGCTTCTGCGGTGCGAGCGCGAATCCCTCATTGTTGACGTTCGGCATGCCCGACGGGCGCTCGTAGACCGCCGTCACGGCGAAGTGGCCGGCACGCCCACCGGTTTTCGCGACCTGCAGAAGAGAACTGCGGCCGTCGCAAGTGTCATCGCAGACAGCCCACAGTGCCGAGCGCTCGGCATCGAACTCCAGGTCCATCACGCCGGGGAAACTGCTGGCGATTGTTGCGACGCGGTGGTAGCCACCGGTCACCTGGTCGAGAGCGTAGGCGTAGACCGTGCCGTTCGCCTCCAGGCCGACGAAGAAGAGTCCGTCGCCGTGGTTCGCGTATACGGCGGGGTCGTAGGCCTTCGTCGTGCTTTCATCGACGAGTCCCTGCGCCACGAGGAAGCTGTCGGGCACCCAGGCGAGGGCTTCGAGGCCGCTGTTGGGAGCGACGACCGGCAGATCGGCGACCAGATTCCACTCCATCGTTGCCGACAGAGCGGGGCTGGCACCGGTCACGTCGTAGCGCAACACCGACGGGCGGCTGACCTTGCTCGCATTGTTGTTGCGTTCGGACGAGACGAACATGCCACCGGCCGCACCGGCATCGGTGAACGCGATGCCTTCGGCATCGACATCGCCGGTGCCATCGGCGTAGTGCAGCGGCTTGCCTGCGGCCCAGCCGTTCGTCGTGACCGGGACCCAGCTCGTGCCGTTCCAGGCGAGCTGATACATCGTGCCGACGCCGTTCTTGACTGCCCAAATCGTGCCAGGCGCCGACGAACCGGATGCCTGATAGGCCAGGCTGCTGAGATTGGTTCCGAAGTAGCCTGCGGCATCAACCGTGCTGATGGTGGTGCCACCAGGCCAGGGCGAGGGGGTGGGGTTCTCGGGTCCGGGATCCGTGCCGGGATCGGTGCCGGGAACGCTGCAGTCGTTGGCGGCGCCCTTCGTCACCGTGGTCGTGGTCACGAACTCGCCGGTGCCGTCGGGGCAGCGGCCGTAGGTGGTCGCGGCGTGAGCGGTCCAGCTGTAGCTGTCGATGAGTGTCGTGCCGTCGGTAGCGAAGAGTCGCGCGGAGTCGGCGGCACCCAGACCGTAGGAGACGTCGACGTCGAGGGCGAGGTATCCGCCAGCGGGAATCGTGGTCGCCGCGGGGATGACGAAGCTATGCGTGTCGTTGTTGTCCTTGAGAACCAGACCGGAGACATCCGTCGCCCGCGGGCTGAGGTTCTTCAGCTCGATCCAGTCGCCGGGTGCTCCGCCGTTCGACTCGACCTCGTTGACGCGAACAGGCACGCTGCAGTCGTTGGCGGCGCCCTTCGTCACCGTGGTCGTGGTCACGAACTCGCCGGTGCCGTCGGGGCAGCGGCCGTAGGTGGTCGCGGCGTGAGCGGTCCAGCTGTAGCTGTCGATGAGTGTCGTGCCGTCGGCGGCGAAGAGTCGCGCGGAGTCGGCAGCACCCAGGCCGTAGGAGACGTCGACGTCAAGGGCGAGAAATCCGCCGGCCGGAATCGTGGTTGCGGCGGGGATGACGAAGCTGTGCGTGTCGTCGTTGTCCTTGAGAACCAGACCCGAAATATCCGCTGCTGAGGAGGCGGTGTTGGTCAGTTCGATCCAGTCGCCGGGGGTTCCGCCGCTGGATTCGAGTTCGTTGATGCGCACGCCGCTCGATGCGTCAGGTGCGGCGGAGGCCGGGCTCAGCGCCCCGGTCAGCGGGGTGAGCACCACCAGAGACGTCAGGAGGGCGGCGGTGGGGCCGCGCCAGGTCGTTCGCATTCGGCTGCCTTTCGTAGCATGTCGATGGCGCCCAGAACGGGCTCGAACTCAGAGTGGCGGCGGCGCTGAAACGTGCGGTGAACAGCAGGGGAACGCGGGCGTTCACCTTCGCGGGTTCGGCGTGTACCCCGGCCGACGGGCATCCCTTCGCGCCCAGCTCGGTGGCTAACTCCGGTAATCTGCCGCGTCGACGCGAGCAAGGCGCGGAATCATGCGGGTGCGGATGTTGCCGCCCGCGAATTACCGGAGTTAGCCACACAGGCACGCAGGCACGCACACACGACGGGCGCCAGGAGTCGAGCACGCCGGTGCCGCCGGAGGGGGGTGACTCGTGCGAGCGGCACGGGTAGCGTGTGCCGCATGGTCAGCGAAGTGGTGATGGTGACGGTCCCGGGCGGAACAGGAACCGGAGCCGCCAGCGGAACAGGAACAGGAACAGGCACCCCACGCGAGATGCGTCTCACCAGCCCGAGCCGCGTGCTCTGGCCCGAATCCGGTTTCACCAAACTCGACTTGGCCAACTACATCGTCGCGATCGGCGACGCCTTCGTCGCGGCCAACGGCGACCGCCCGATCTCGCTGCAGCGCTTCGCCGGCAACATCGACGGCGACCAATTCTTCTCCAAGAATCCGCCGAAGGGCACCCCCGACTTCGTGCGCTCGGTGATGGTGACCTACCCGAGCGGGCGCACACATCCGCAGCTCGTCATCGATGAACCGGCCGCCGCCGTCTGGGCCGTGCAGATGAACACGATCGTCTTTCACCCCTGGCCGGCGCGCGCCGAGGATTCCGACCATCCCGATGAATTGCGCATCGACCTCGACCCGCAGCCCGGCACCGACTTCGACGATGCGATACCCGTCGCGTTCGAAATGCGTGCGGTGCTCGCCGAGGCCGGCCTGACCACGTTCATCAAGACCTCGGGCAACCGCGGCTTGCACCTGGCGGCCCCGATCGAGCCGACACACGAGTTTCTCGACGTGCGGCATGCCGTGATTGCCGCTGCTCGCGAACTCGAACGACGGATGCCCGATCAGGTCACGACGTCCTGGTGGAAGGAGGAGCGCGGCGCCCGCATCTTCGTCGACTTCAACCAGGCCAACCGCGATCGCACCATGGCGGGCGCGTACAGCCCGCGGGCTGTGCCGCACGCATCGGTGTCGTGCCCGATCGGCTGGGACGAGCTCGAGAACATCAACCCGCGGGAGCTGACCATTGCTACTGTGCCGGATCGACTGAAGAAACGCGGCGATCCGTGGGCGAAGCTGCACGCGCATCCGGGCAGCATCGGCGACCTGCTGCTCTGGTGGGAACGCGATCTCGAAGACGGCCTCGGCGAGCTGCCGTTCCCGCCCGATTTTCCGAAGATGCCGGGGGAGCCGCCGCGGGTGCAGCCCAGCCGGGCGCGTGCTGAGAAATGACGGCGCGCAACCCGCGCACCTGCGCACTCCCCGACCGAGGGTGTTCCGATACACGGGGTGCCCGACGATTTCAAGGCGTTGAAGTCGTCGGGCACCCGAGATATTCTCAATAATCGTCGGAAGGGGACCACGATGACACTGAACGGACAGATGGAGAGTTTTCTCTCCACCATGGAATACCCGGCTCGCCCGTCGGATCTCATTCGAGAGGCGCTGCGAGACGGGTTCACCGATGACGATGTGCTCATTTTCGCGATGCTCGATGAGCACTCGTACCACGGAGCATTCGAGGTGCGCCGGTCACTCTCGCTCGAAGGGTCGCTCGTTTCCAGCTTGGTCTGACCGCCCGTCCGCTGATCGAGGAGCGCGCGAGCTTGCGAGCACGCGTCTCGAGATCTCGCGAGCCGATCTCTTGACGTGGCGTCTGAGGATCGGCTCGCCGGGTCTCGAGACGTTCGCTAGCGCTCGCTCCTCGACCACCGAGACGGTGCTACTGCACCGACCAGCCGCCGTCAGACGGAAGCACCACGCCATTGATGTTCACGCCGTCGTCGCTGAGCAAGAAGGTGATCGACGCCGCGAGCTGTTCGGCGGTTGCCAGCGACGGAATCGCCATCTGGAACGGGTGCAGGCGCGCCGAGCCGGCCTCGGACACGTGCGGGGGGAACGGGATGCCGGTGGCCACGCCGCCCGGAGCGACAGCGTTCACCCGGATGCCCTGCGGTCCGTACATAAAAGCGGCGCTGCGGGTGAGGCCCACCACAGCGTGCTTCGAGGTCGTGTAGGCGTTGCCCGACGCGTTGCCGCGGAGGCCGGCCTCGCTGGCCACATTGACGACCGAACCCGAGCCGGCCGCCATCATCGCGGGCAGAACAGCACGGGTGAGCTTGAAGGTTCCGGTCAGGTTGACGCCGATGACGCGGTCCCACATGGCGTCGCTGGTCTCGTGCAACGGCGAGAAGTCGTCGTTGATGCCGGCCACGTTGGCCAGGCCGTCGATCCGGTCGCCGGCTGCGGCGATGATCGCATCCACTGATTCCTGCTGGGTGATGTCACCGGCGACGGTGACGATCTCGGCGCCCGGAACCGACGCGGTCACGGATGCGGCGAACTCGGCGAGCTTGTCGGCCGAGATATCGACGGCCACGACACGGCCGCCTTCGCGGGCGATGCGGGTGGCTGTCGCGCGTCCGATGCCGGAGGCAGCACCCGTGACGACAACCGTCTTGCCGGCGAAACGACCGTTGCTGACCTTCTCCTGCCAGCCGGCTGCCTCGGTCTCGGGGATCACGCCGCCGTTGACCGATTTCACGAGCTCATCGATGACCGACTGCGGCATCTGTCCCTGGCTCAGCGCGACGAGCTGTTGAAGCGGCAGCCCGAGTACCGGGGCGAGCGATGCTTCATCGGCGCCCGACGCGGCGAGCAGGCCGCGCACCGCCGCTCCGCCCTCCGGGTGGGCGAGCCATTCGCCGATGGTGCTGTTGCCGGTGAGAGGCTTCGGATCCGTTGCCATGTGAGTGTCCTTCCAGAGCGTTTTGTCGCGGTTCACGCGTAATTTCAGGCTATCCGACGAATGTCGGAAAACCAACAGATGTTGGAGAACTCTCGGGATGCTGAGAGACTGGATGCATGGATGTCCGAGTCGAACGCACCCGCCGCAGTCTGCAGCAGGCGCTCCTCGCGCTCGCCCAAGAGCATCCGCCGGGCGACATCACCATCGCGGGCATCGTCGAACGCGCCGGAGTCAACCGGAGCAGTTTCTACCAGCACTACTCCGACAAGGAGACCCTGCTCGCCGACGCCCTCGACGTGGTCGAATCGGAGGCGGGTGCGATGGTTCCCGTATTCGACGGTCCGCTCCCCGAGCATCCGCCGGCCGACCTGGTCGCCTATCTCCAACACTTCGAAACCAATGCGGCGCTGTACCGACTCGTGCTCTGCGAGGGCGGCTCCTCGGTTGCGGCGGGTCGCATCCGCGCCCGCCTCGAATCCGCGGCCAGCGCCGGCGTCGCCGCATCGGGGTCGCGCGCGTTCGACGGGCTCCCGCCCGATGTCGTCGGTGCGGGAATCGCCGGATCCGCGCTCGGCGTGATCGCAGTCTGGCTCGATCGCGAGCCGCGCCCCCCGGTCGAGACCGCGGCCGACTGGGTCTGGCGGGTGCTGATCGGGCCGGGTCTGCCCGGTGTGCGGGAGGTTCAGCCGCAGACAGAACGCGCGAAGTCAGCGCGCGCTCAGCAGAGCGGCACCGACGGAAAGTAGGCTGGGGGCGGCGACGACGCGACGGCGGATGTCGCCACTTGCGTCACAGCCCCACCGAGCGCACGAGTCGGCACCCCGACCAACGCTCGCCTCGCCGCATCCGAACTGCTGACGCGGTCCACCGAAACCAGAAAGGGTAGCCATGAGCGACCTCGAGATTTTTGACCGCATCGAGTCGGAGGTGCGCGGATACATCCGCTCCTTCCCCGTTGTCTTCGATTCGGCCAGCGGCTCAACGCTCGTCACGAATGACGGCCGCGAGTATCTCGATTTCTTCGCCGGCGCCGGTGTGCTCAACTACGGCCACAACAACCCGCTCTTCACCCAGGCCCTCATCGAGTACCTTCAGCGTGACGGCATCATCCACGGCCTCGACATGGCCACGAGCGCGAAGCGCGCCTTCCTCGAGACGTTCGAAGCACGCATCCTGGCGCCCCGCGGCCTGGACTACAAGGTGCAGTTCACCGGTCCGACCGGCGCGAACGCCGTCGAGGCCGCGCTCAAGGTGGCCCGTCAGGCGACCGGCCGCTCGAACGTCGTCGCCTTCACCAACGGTTTTCACGGGCTGAGCCTCGGCGCCCTCGCCGCGACCGGCAACAAGAAGTACCGCGAGGCGGCCGGCGCCCCGCTCGACAACGTGACCCGTCTGCCCTACGACGGTTACCTGGGCGCGGATGTCGACACGCTCGATCTCTTCGAGAAGATGCTCGACGACTCGGGAAGCGGTCTTGACCTTCCGGCCGCGGTCATCGTTGAGGCGGTGCAGGGCGAGGGCGGCATCAACGTGGCGAGCTCCGCGTGGCTGCAGCGCCTGCGCGCGATCACGAGCGCGCGCGGAATCCTGCTGGTCATCGACGACATCCAGGCGGGTGTCGGCCGCACCGGTGCATTCTTCAGCTTCGAAGAGTCGGGCATCGTTCCCGACATCGTCACGGTGTCGAAGTCGATCTCCGCCTCCGGCCTGCCGATGTCGCTCGTGCTGATGCGCCGCGAGGTCGACGTCTGGAAGCCCGGTGCCCACACCGGAACCTTCCGGGGCAACAATCTCGCCTTCGTCACGGCGCGCGTCGCCCTCGACACCTACTGGGCCGACACGCTCTTCGTCGACGAGATCGCGGAGAAGTCCGAGCTGCTGCGGGTGGCGCTGCTTGAGATCGCCGCAGCGAACCCGACCTTCGGCTTCGACGTGCGCGGCCGCGGACTCATCTACGGCATCGCCTCGACCTCGCACCCCGACCTCGCCGGTCAGGTCGCTGCCGAAGCCTTCACGCGCGGGCTCGTCATCGAGACGTCGGGTGCTCGCGACGAGGTGCTCAAGTTCTTGCCGGCGCTCACCATCACCGAGGCTGAGCTGCAGCGCGGACTCGCCATCGTGCGCGAGAGCCTGGCGGCGGTGCTCGCCGCGTAGCCCCGGCCGTCGCGGCCGCGCTCTCTCTCGCCCATCTCGTTGGTCGAGGGCGAGCGAGCGAAGCGAGCCCGTGTCTCGAGCGATGTACTGAGCCTGTCGAAGTGACCTCGCGGGCCAAGGCTCAGACGCAACCACGTTCAGAGATCGGCTCGCGAGATCTCGAGACGCGGCCTCCTGCGTCGGCTGCTCCTCGATCAACGAAATGGTCAACGCCTCCGCTCCCACCTGGGAGCGGAGGCGTTTTGCGTCGTAGTGAGACGTGGAAATTCCATTTCGGTGGTTGAGGAGCGCCCGACGGAGTCGGACGCGTCTCGAAACCGCGCGAGCCAATCCTCGAACCGGAGTAGCGTCCGGAAAACGGCTCACGAGGTTTCGAGACGGCCGCGGGCGGCCTCCTCAACCACCGAGATGTGCGGCTTTCGATGTCCATTGCTGTTTTCGCACTCGCGCCCGCCCTCACCCACGCCGCATTCACCCGTCGTTCAGGCTCAATTCACCCTCTGCGTTCTGCGCGCCCAGCCCTCGCTCAGGCATCCCTCAGAGTCGATGCCCACCCCGCTGCGCCCGCCAAACCGGCCTTCTCCGCGCCGGTAAACTCGCTCTTTCCGGCAAAGCCGACAGCGTGCTGCGAATTGCGCCAGTACGCAACATCCATTCTGCGAATCTCGCACCCGGTTCTGGTTCTCGGCCTCCCGGCCAACCCCCAACATTGAGATCACGCCAGTCAACGAGGAGGTGAAGCTACATGGATACCGTCGACGTAGCACGCCGTGCCAATCGCACGTACACACTGAAGGGCTGGGCGCTGATGGCGCCCGGGGCTCTGACGGTGCTGTTGCTTGCCATCGTTCCGATCATCTTGATCGCCCGGAACAGCTTCGCCGAGAGCGACGTCTACGGCAAGGTCACGGGCGGTTTCACCGTCGAGAACTACATGCGGCTGATCGACCCGGTCTACGCCAAGACCATGGGTTACAGCCTCGGGATGGCCGTGGTCGTCACTGCCCTCTGCCTCACCATCGGCTACATCGTCTCCTACTACATCGTGTCGCAGCCGGCGAGCCGGCAGCCGCTGCTCCTCCTGCTGCTGATCGTCCCGTTCTGGACCGACTTCCTGGTGCGCACCTTCGCCTGGATCTCCCTGCTCGGCAGCGGCGGCCCCGTCGTCGGCCTCTTCGACCTGATCGGGCTGCCGATCAACTCGCTCGTGCCGAGCCAAGCCGCTGTGGTGTTCGCGATGATCTACTCGTTCCTGCCCACCGCGGTGTTCCCGATCTACGCCTCGATGCGCGGTATCGACCCGTCGCTGCGCGAGGCTGCGGCCGACCTCGGATGCGGCTGGTGGGCGACGCACCGCCGCATCATTGCTCCGCTCAGCATGCCCGGCATCGTCGCATCCGCTCTGCTCACCTTCGTGCCCACCCTCGGCGTCTTTGTCATCCCGGTGCTGCTCGGCGGCGGCAAGCAGCTGCTCGTCGGCAACCTGATCGTCACGCTGTACACCGAGTTCCGCAACCAGCCGATGGGCGCCGCGCTCTCGATGATCGTGCTGGCGCTGATGATCGCGTCGCTGATCATCGCCGGACTGCTGCTCAAGACGCGAAAGAAGGCCGTCTGATGGACAAGCTGCTCGCCTGGATCACCAAGGTCGTGCTCGTGTTTCTCTACGTGCCGATCGTCGCCGTCATCGTCTACTCGTTCAATTCCTCGCCCACCACCACCCGGTGGGAAGGCCTGAGCCTGCACTGGTATGCCGAGCTACTCACCGACAAGGCGCTGCTGCAGACGCTGCAGACCAGCTTCATCGTCGGCATCGTCGCCGCCGGTCTCGCAACGATCATCGGGTTTCTCTCGGCACTCGGCCTCACCAAATACCGGGTGCGCGGCCGCAAGTTCTTCCTCGGCGCGGTACTGCTGCCTCTGATCATCCCCGAGATCGTGCTCGGCGCCGCTCTGCTCACGGTGTTCAGCGCCTCGGGCATCAAGCTCGGGATCGTCACCATCATTCTCGGACACCTGATCATCTGCCTGCCGCTGACCACCCTCATCCTGATGGGCGCCATGAGCTCGCTCGATCCGAGCCTGCCCGAGGCGGCGACCGACCTCGGTTGCACCCCCTGGCAGACCTTCACCCGGGTGCTCTTCCCGCTCACCCGCTCGGCCATCCTCGCCTCCTTCCTGCTCAGCTTCACCACCTCGTTCAGCAACATCGTGATCTCGACCTTCACCAGCGGCGTCGGCTCCACGACCATGCCGCTCCGGGTGTACAGCCTGCTGAAGACCGGCATCACCCCCGAGATCAACGCCCTCGGCGCCCTGCTGATCCTGCTCACGATCGTGATCATCTTCGCGGTCGGACTCGGCCAGATGCGCCGCATCCTGGTCGGCACATCGAGCCCCACGCGCTAACCCCGGCCCAGCCCGCCCAGCCCCGCACCCCACGACCCCCGCATCACACCCCTGCACCACACCAACGAAAGGCAGTCCATGAAAAGACACGCTCTCCTCGCCGCCGTCGCGGTCTCTGCACTCGCATTGACCGGCTGCAGCGCGGATGCCGGCAGCTCCGACAACGCCGCCTCCACCGAACTGAACCTCTACGCCTGGGCCGGTGAAGTGCCCGACACCGTCGTCGCGGCCTTCGAAAAGGAAACCGGCATCAAGGTCACGGTCGACACCTTCGACAGCAACGAAACCATGATCTCAAAGCTGAGCGCTGGTGGTTCCGGATACGACGTCGTGCAGCCCAGCCAGTACGCCGTGCAGCTGCTCGTCGGCCAGGAACTCGTCGCGCCGATCGACTACAGCAAGGTCACCGGCATGGACAACATCGCCGAGTCCTTCACCGACCCGAGCTTCGACCCGAACAACGAACACAGCATCCCCTGGGTCTGGGGCACGACCGGCCTGCTCTACAACGAGACCTGCACCGGCAAGCCGATCACCAGCTGGAAGTCGCTGGCCGACCCGGAGTACGCCGGCAAGGTCTACTTGCTCGACAACATGCTCGCCGCCTACATCGTGGGCCTGCAGATCAACGGGCTGAGCGCCGCCACCACCGACGAAGCCGATATCGAGAAGGCGACGCAGACGCTGATCGACATGAAGTCGAACCTCGCCGGCTACAACTCGACCAACTACACCGAGCTCGTCGCCACCGGTGACGCCTGCATCGCCGAAGCCTGGGGCGGCGCGGGAGTAGCCGACGTCGTGGCCAACAACCCCGACGTGCACTACGTGCTGCCGACCGAGGGCGGCACGCTCTGGACCGACAGCTTCTCGATCGTGGCGGATGCCCCGCACAGCGCGGCTGCCTACCAGTGGCTGAACTTCACGCTCAAGCCTGAAATCGCCGCCATGGCGACCAACGACGGCTCACTGGCCACGCCGAACACGGCGGCTGCGGAGTTCATCACCGACAAGACATTGCTCGACAACGCCGGCGTCTACGCCCCGGCCGAGCAGACCGTCAACAGCGAGTTCATCGTCGACCCGGGTGAGGCCATGCGCTTCTTCCAGGACGGCTGGACCCGCGTCAAAGCCTCCTAGGAGAAACCCATGACCCCGTCAACTCAGGCTTCCGCCACCGCCGCCACGATCACCGCGACCTCCCCCCACGGTTCGGCAGAGACGAAAGCGACAGCGCAGACATCCGCCACCCCCGCGATTCGTCTGACCGGAATCACGAAAACGTTCGGCGACAACGTCGTCGTCAAGCCGCTCACCCTCGACATCGGCCAGAACGAGTTCTTCTCGATTCTCGGCCCGTCGGGCTGCGGCAAGACGACGCTGATGCGCATGATCACCGGATTCGAGATTCCGACCGCCGGCAGCATTGAGTTGGCGGGGTCGCCCGTCGACAACGTTCCCACCCGCAAGCGCGACCTCAACATGCTCTTTCAGAGCTACGCGCTCTTTCCGCACCTCACCGTCTTCGAAAACGTCGCGTTCGAGCTGCGGGTGCGCAAGGCGCCGAAAGCCGAGATCACCCGCCGCGTCACCGAGGCGCTCGACCTGGTGCGCCTCGGCCACCTCGGTGATCGCAAGCCCGACAAGCTCTCCGGCGGCCAGCGTCAGCGTGTGGCCCTGGCCCGCGCCGTGGTCGGCCGTCCCGCCGTCGTGCTGCTCGACGAGCCGCTCGGCGCGCTCGACCAGCAGCTGCGCAAGGAGATGCAGATCGAGCTCAAGCGTCTGCAGCGCGAGGTCGGCATCACCTTCATCTACGTCACCCACGACCAAGAAGAAGCCCTGACGATGAGCGACCGCATCGCTGTCATGTCGCAGGGAGAGCTGCTGCAGGTCGGCCCGCCGCAGGAGATCTACGACCGGCCGGCGACCAAATTCGTCGCCTCCTTCATCGGCAGCTGCAACGTCATCCCCGCCACGTTCACGGGTGACGCCGGGCAGGCCGTCATCGCCGGCCTCGGCACGGTGCCCGCCGACATCGTGCCCGGCACCGCTGCCGGCACCCCGATTACACTGGCCGTGCGCCCCGAACGGATGACCGTCTCGGTTTCCTCGCCCGGCCCGCTCTCTGCGGCGGGCGTGGTCACCGACTCCGTCTACCTCGGTGACGAGTGGCGCTACGGCATCGATCTGCACGGCGGGGTGCACGTCTCGGCCACCGTGCCGAGCACCCACCTCACCCCGGAACTCGCGGCCATCGCGCCCGGCGACACCCTCTGGCTGTCGTGGCACGCGGCCGATGCCCGCGCGCTGCCGGCCTGATCCTCCTCGCTTTTCCACTTCTTCACTTCCCGTTTTTCGCTTTCCCTGCTTTCTCCGTGAAAGGAACGCACGTGAAAATTTCAGTCGCCCAGTTCGGCCCGACGACGGATGCCGCAGCCAACCGGTCAGAGATCGGCTCGCTCGTCGCCCATTCGGCTGCCGAGGGTGCGCGCCTCGTCGTGCTTCCCGAAGAGGCCATGCTGCTGGCCGAGGACCTCCCGGCGCCCCTCGCCGAGGTCGTCGCCACCGAATGGGCGTTGTTCGAGGAGTTCCTCATCGAGCTGGCCGTGCAGCACAGCGTGGCAATCATCGCCGGCGGGTACGAGCCAAACGGAACCGACCGCCCGTTCAACACCCTGATCGCGATCGACACCGACGGCACCGTCGCCGCCCGGTACCACAAGCTCCACCTCTATGACGCGTTCGCCTACCAGGAGAGCGGATACGTGACCCCTGGCCACGAGCTGCCGCCTGTGGTCGAGCTAGCGGGCATCCGTGTGGGCCTGATCAATTGCTACGACCTGCGTTTTCCGGAGCAGGCGCGCTTCTTGATCGACCAGGGCGCCGAGGTGCTCAGCCTCTCGGCTGCGTGGGTCGCCGGGGCGCGCAAGGAAGACCACTGGGACACCCTGGCCCGCGCCCGCGCCATCGAGAACACCGTCTGGGTGGTCGCCGCCGGCAGCATCTCGCCGGATTGCATCGGCAACAGCATGATCATCGACCCGCTCGGCATCACCCGGGCCAGCCTCGGTGACGCCGCATCCGCCATCGCCGTCGTCGACGTCACTTCGGAACGCACCGACCTGGTGCGCGCCAAACTGCCGTCGCTGCAGAACCGTCGCCTGTCCCTCGCCATCACCGTCTCGGAGTAGAAAACCATGCCCATCGAAATTGGCACCGCGCCATCCGCTCTCTCGCCGCAGCTGCTCGAGAAGCTTGAGAAAGTCTCCTTCCCGACCCTCGGCCACTACCTCGAACAGGGCTTCGCCGACTCCGGCCTCGTGCGTCAGACCGGCGCCGGCCGGGTCGTCGGTCGTGCCGTCACCGTGCGCATCACCTCCACCGACTCGACGATGCTGCACCACGCGGCCGGGCACCTCGAGCCCGGCGACGTGCTCGTCGTCGACACCGGGGGAGACGTGCGGCACGCGCCGGTCGGACTCGTGCTCGCGGCCGCGGCGAACTTTCGCGGCGCGCGTGGCGTGATCGTCGACGGCGTCGTGACCGACATCGACGAGGTCTCGGAGCTCGGCATCCCGATCTACGCCCGCGGTCGCAGCGTGCTGACCACGAAGCTGCACGGCATCGACGACGGCGGAATGAACGTGCCCGTCGTCTGCGGCGGCATCACCGTCAACGCCGGCGACGTCGTGCTCGCTGACGCGAACGGAGTCTTCTTCGCCTCACCGGCCGTCGTCGAGGGCATTATCGACACCGCGCTCGAGGACGACGCCGAAGAACCCGACCTCGTTCGTGAACTGGCCGAAGGCGCGCGTCTCGGCGAGGCGACCGGGGCCACCGAGACGATTCAGCGACTGCTCGCTTCGTAGCTCTGCAGTGCACCCTCGTTCCACGTTCCACCCGCTTCACGTTCCACCATCCACACGCATCACCATCGCATCATTGGGGAAACATCCATGTTCTTGAAGGCAGCAATCAACGGCGGACGCTCACGCGAAGAAAACGGCGCGGTGCCGCTGAGTCCGGAGGAGATTGCTCAGGCGGCGTCGCGCGCGACAGCCCTCGGGGCCGGCGTCGTGCACGCACACGCCCGCACGGCCACCGGCGATCAGACCATTCACCCCGATGAGATCGGGGCGATGGTGCGCGCGGTACGTGCCGTCGACCCGAGCGTGATCATCGGCACGACCACCGGCCTCTGGACCTGCTCCGGGCATGAAGAGCGGATGCGGCTGCTCGCGGCCTGGCCCGAAGATGCCCTGCCCGACTTCGCCTCGGTGACCTTCGCCGAGGAAGGCGGGGCCGAGGCCGCGCAGCTCGTGATTGACCGGGGCATGGTGCTCGAGAGCGCGGTCTGGTCGATGGCCGACATCCCCGGCCTGCTTAACTCGCCGACCCTGCACGAGAATGTGCGCATTCTGATCGAGCCGGAAGACGAAGATCCGGATGCCGCGGTGGCGGCCTGCCGCGAAATGGCGGCGGCCATCCGCGCGGCTGGCGTCACGGCCTCGCTGCTCTACCACGGCTACGACCAGACCACTTGGCCGATCGTACAAGCCGCGATCGAAGACGGTGTCGAGACGCGGATCGGCTACGAGGACGTGCTCGAACTGCCCGACGGAACGCCCGCCGAGAGCAACGACGTGCTGATCACTGCGGTGTTCGAACAGGTGACCGCGCACAGCGCTCCGGCGCACCCGAGTCTCGCGCAGACGCACTGACTCTTCGGGCGGATTGTCCGTCCTGCTGCGGCCGGACAATCCGCCCGCTGCAGGGCGGCTGCAGGTCGGCAGCTGAGGTCGGCTCGACCGCCGAGTGGGGACAGCTAGATGGATTGACCGTCGGCCAGCTTGGCACGACTGAATGACGGGGGAAGCCCGAATCCGCGCCGCTTGGAGGAGCCGATGACGGTCGGCCGGGTGGCCGCGGGCTATCCTCGAAGAGGGGTCAATGAAGTAGTGAGGTAAGTGCGATGGATGCCATCGACCGTGGTGTCATCGAGCTGCTCACGCGCGACGGGCGCCGGCCGTACACATCGATTGCGGCCGAGTTGGAGGTCAGCGAGGCCACGGTGCGCAGCCGGGTCACGAAGCTGCAGGATCTCGGCATCCTGAGCATCGTCGCCCTCTGTAGTCCGCTGACGCTGGGGCACCAGTCGCTGCGCTTTCTGATCTCGGTGCGCGATCACACCGCGCGTTCGGTGGCGCAATCGCTCGGTCAGATGCGCATGATCAATCACGTCGCGCTGATCACCGGGGCGCGGGATATCTACCTCGAGGCGACCTGCCGTGACATCGACCAGCTGGTGACACTGCTCGATGACATCCGCCGGGTGCCCGGGGTGGCCTTCATCGACCAGTTCATTCTCACTGAGCTCTACAAGGACTACTCCTGGGTGGGCCTCCGCGGTGGGGTGGGTCAGGCGTCGACGGCGCCGCCGGAGTAGAAGCTCTGCGGCGACCGATCGTGACCCACCTCGTTGGTCGAGGAGGCCGCCCGCGGCCGTCTCGAGACCTCGCGAGCCGACGTCCAAACGCGCCTACCTCGTAGGTCGAGCCTGTCGAGACCCCGTCGGCCAACCCTCAAAACGTGCCCATCTCGTTGGTCGAGGGCGAGCGAGCGAAGCGAGCCCGTGTCTCGAGACCTCGCGAGCCGACGTCCAAACGCGCCTACCTCGTTGGTCGAGCCTGTCGAGACCCCGTGAGCCAACCCTCAAACGCACCCACGGTCCAGAGATCGGCTCACCAGGTTTCGAGACGCGGCCGACTCCGTCGGGCGCTCCTCAATCAACGAGATTGGCTAGCGCGCAACCGTCGCAATCGACCCGGTTCGCGCGGCTGGGGGAGTCGGAACATAGCGCGTGACCGGCTCACGGAATCCCTCCCACAGGTACGTGTCCTTCAAAATCTCGAGCACGGTCGACGTCTCCAGGCTCTCGATACCGCGAATCCGACGGGCTGTGTCATGCACGAACGTCGAGAGATGGGCCACATCGTCGCAGCGCACGTCGACGATCAGGTCGAACGCGCCGAGTGTTGCGCCGACGAGCTTGACTTCGGGGTGTGAGGCAAGCTGCCGAGCGACGCTTTCGACGGTGACGCCACGCACACGCACCGAGACATGAGCCTCAACTTCGCCGAGCTTGGGCGCATCCGACATGGCGACGACCTGCACAATGCCGAGGTCGAGCAGCCGGTTGTAGCGCTGGCGCACGCTCGCTTCGCTCAGGCCGACGTATCGGCCGATCTCGCCGAACGAGCGGCGTCCGTCGATGCGGAGTTGATCGATGATCTTGCGATCGAAGTCGTCGACGGCTTGAAAGCTCATCCCTCTATTCTGGTGCACGCATCGTCGCTCGGCTGTGCCCAACTCCGTTGGTCGAGGAGCGCGCGAGCTTGCGAGCACGTGTCTCGAGACCCCGCGAGCCGACCTCTGGTTCGCAACTGCGGAGATTCTCGCGAATCCCGGCCAAAACGGCTGCCATATCGGCGATCTGACCAAAATCTCCGAAGTTGTGAACGGCCCTGCTGCGTCGGGCTGAGACCGCGACGCCACGCCCTGATGGCAGCGCCACCGCATCCGGAGCCTGCGCCCACGTGTCGCACCCGTACCGAATTCAGGAGTGGAGGTGTGTCGCGCGGTCTCCTCCCGCTGAATCACGCGGCAGCGGATGCGACACGCCGGGTGCGCTCCTGAATTCGGTACCCAGCGGCGGAGCGATTGGCGAACTCTAGAAAGTAAATTGTGCACAACTCAATTGCGTGCTACCGTCATTCCATGTCGACCGTGAACCCTCTGGCCCTGGATGCTCAGGTCTGCTTCGCCCTCTATTCGGGCAGCAAGACTGTCACCGGTGTGTACCGCGACTTGCTCGAGCCGCTCGGGCTGACGTATCCGCAGTACCTGGTGATGCTCGCGCTCTGGGAACAGGACGACGTCACGGTCTCCTGGCTGGGCGGACGGCTTCGACTCGACAGCGGAACCCTGTCGCCCCTGCTGAAACGCCTGGAAGCCTCGGGTCTTGTGGCGCGACAGCGCAGTCTTGATGACGAGCGCGTCGTCCGGATTGCACTGACGACAGAAGGCACCGAGCTTCGCAACGAAGCGCTGAGCGTGCCGGCCGAACTCTTCGCTCGCCTGGGGCTCGAAAACGAGGAGGCAGTCGAACTCCGACGTCTCCTCAACAAGATCTGCCTCGTCGGAACGGCTCGCTCCGAACCGGCAACCAACAAGAAAGAAGCACGATGAACACGCTGTACACCGCAGAAGCTCTGGCGACCGGCGGCGGCCGCAATGGCCACGTCACCACGACCGACAACCGCATCAACCTCGAGCTTGCTGTTCCGCAAGCGATGGGCGGATCCGGCGACGGGTCGAACCCCGAACAGCTCTTCGCGGCAGGGTATGCGGCCTGCTTCCACAGCGCGCTTCAAATGGCTGCGCGGGAGCGCAAGGTGTCGATCGACGGCTCCAGCGTCGGCGCGCAGGTTCACTTCGGCCAGATCGAGGGCGGCTTCGGTCTCGCGGTCACGCTTGAGGTCGTTCTGCCGGATGTGCCGACGGATGTTGCGGCATCGCTCGCCGACCGGGCTCACGAGGTCTGCCCCTACTCCAACGCGACGCGTGGCAACATCACGGTGGACATCCTCGTTTCCGACGACTAATTCCTCGCGGTCATACCGCGGCTGCTCCTCGACCACTTCGTTGGTTGAGGAGCAGCCGACGGCGGAGGCCGCGTCTCGAAACCACGTGAGCCGATCTCTGAACCTGGGTCGCGTCTGAGGATCGGCCGGCGGTGGTCTCGACAGGCTCGACCAACGAGGTGGGTGCGTTCAGGCGGCGGCTCGCGAGGTCTCGAGACGCTCGCTAGCGCTCGCTCCTCGACCAACGAGATTGCTACGCCCGCAACCTCAACATGATCGGGCTCGCCGGGGTCTCCTGCTCCAACTCGACCACGTTGTGGCGCGACTTCAAGAAGTCGGAGAACTGGCGGTAGCCCAGCGCCTGCTCCTGAAATGACGGGTCCATCCGGCGCATCTGGTTCTTGACCGCCGACGCGTGCTGCCATTCGAGGTCGTTCTTGGCGAGCAACTCCATGGCTCGCAGCAGCAGCGCGGTCGCGGCCTTGCGCACCTTCGGTGTGGCGCGTTCCTCCTCGACTTGGGAGGCGTCTTTGTCTGCATCATTGCTCGGGTCGTTGTCGACGTCTTTGTCTGCGTCTTTGTCAACCGAGCGCGATGCGGCGCGTGACTTTGTCGGTTCCGGTGCCGTCGCATCCGTGAAGATGACCGGCGCCGACCCGGCCACGGGCACGGGCGCGACGAACTCGACCTCGTGCACCGAACGGCTGCGGGTGGGGCTGTTGCCGCTGACCGAACTGGCGTGGATGCCGCTGCTGATGCCCGGCATGGTGTCGTAGTCGGCGAACTCGTCGCAGGCCGCAGCCAACGAGCTGCTGGTCGCACCCGAGACGCCGATGCCGACCACGTAACGGCCGAGGCGTTTGCACCGCTGCGCCAGCGGAATGTAGTCGGAATCCCCGGCCACAATCACGATGTGGGTGAGGTCGTCGAGTCGAAAGACGTCTTCGACCACGTCGACGGCCAAACGGATGTCTGCCCCATTTTTCAGCGATCTGACCGTCGGGAAGAGCTGCACCAGGTCCACTGCGCGGTCGATGAGCTGCTGCTGGTAGTCGGCATTCACGGCCGCAGACCAGTCGGCGTAGGCCCGGCTGATCACGATCGAGCCGAACGATGACGCGTACTCGAGGATCGCACCGAGATCGATCGTCGCCGCTTTGATGCGAGCGGTGACCTGAGGGTCGGCATTCGCATTTGACGCGTCGTGCTGGCGCACGCGGTCTTTCGCCCAGGCGGTCCGGCCGTGCAACTGGCTATACCGGGAGATGACGATGTTGTCGAAGTCGATATAGACGCCGACTCGTTCGCGGAACTGCTCGGCCATGTGGTGCACCCTCATTCTGGGGAGGCATCTGAGGCGCCGCCCCTGTGGCCCAGTCTCGCGGGTCTGGCGGGTCGGGGCAAGCTCGCGGCCGTGTCATGGGGCTGCAAATCCCTGGTTGCTGCGGGTCGTGCGCCCGTCTGTGCGGGTGCGTCACGCATCCGTCATCGCGTGCCGAATTCAGGAGTAGAGGTGTGTCGCGCGCCTGGTCCCCGCAGAATCACGGGGCGCCGGATGCGACACTCCGTGTGTGTTCCTGATTTCGGTCCGGTGCGCGAGCCCGAACCATGCGCCGCTCGACCGCCCGCCACAGTTCCCCTAGCCTGAGAGCATGAGCTTTGCAGACGCGCCCATCGATGCCGATTCCTTCGAGAAGCTTGACGCCGGTGGGCTGCGGCTCGGCCTCGTCGACACCAGCGATCGGGACGCCTTCGCGGCGTGGGTGCAGGCGGAGATGCGTGGATTCCACGCCGGCGCGCTGGCCGAGAAGCTGATCGAAGAGCAGCAGCAGCGCATCGCCTACCGCCGCACAACCGCCGTCTGGGACGACAGCACCACGGATGCCGCCACCCCCGTCGCCACGGTCAGCTCCTGGCCGGCCCCGCTGACGCTGCCCGGCGACACGAGTGTTTCGGGCTGGGCGATCAGCTCGGTCACCGTCGCCCCGACCCACCAGCGCCGTGGCATCGCGCGGGCGTTGCTCGAAGCCGAGCTGCGCACCGCCCACAGCCTCGGCGTTCCGCTGGCGATCCTCACCGTGTCGGAGGCCACGATCTACTCGCGCTTCGGCTTCTCCCCGACCACGATGACGGCCGACCTCGAGATCGACACGCGCCGTGCCTCGTGGACGGGACCCGCCGCATCCGGTCGTGTGCAATTCATTTCATTGGAGCAGCTGAACGAGGTCGGTCGAGACGTCGCCGAGCGGGCCCGGCGCGCCGTGCCCGGCGAGATCGAACTCGACGATCACCTGTGGGGGCGGCTGATCGGGTTGCTCGGTGACGAGAAGGGCGAGTCCAAAAACCTGCGCGCGGTGATCTACCACGACGCGGACGGGCAGCCGCAGGGCTTCGCGCTCTACCGGATCAAGGGCGATCCCGCCGACTTCTCCTCGCACACGGCCACCGTCGAGCACCTGCGCACGGTGACGGATGACGCCTATGCAGGGCTCTGGCGCTACCTGCTCGAGTTGCCGCTCGTGTCGACGGTGTCGGCGCCGTTGCGCGCGGTCGACGAGCCGCTCGTCTGGCAGGTCAGCGATCCGCGGGCCGTGCGCGCAGTGCGCCGCCGGGACCACCTCTGGGCGCGCATCCTCGACGTCACCGCGGCGCTCGAGGCCCGTCGCTACGCCGCACCCGGCCGTATCGCGCTCGACATTTCGGATCCGCTCGGGTTCGCCCACGGCCGCGTGCTCGTCTCGATCGACGACTCGGGAACGGCCACGGTGTCGCCGCTCGACGGTTCGGCTCCGGCTGACGCGGCGTCGCTCGCGCTGAGCGTGAACGAGCTCGGCGCGCTCTACCTGGGCGGCGTCTCGGCGCGCACGCTCGTGCGGGCCGGCCGGATTACCGAGCTGCGACCAGGTTCAGCGGATGCGGTGGATGCCGCGTTCCACTCGCCCGTGACGCCGTGGTTGAGTAGCTGGTTCTAGGCTGCTGCTTGCGCATAGCAAGAACCGCACGTTTTGGCACGTTGTCACCGTACGGCGCACAAATCGTGCGTCATTCGGTGACACTTGCGTTTTCTGCTGACACGCGACGCATCCGGCATCGCGGCTGCGGCAGCATCCGTCGACCGGTCTCTAAAACCTGAAAGACTCTTGCAGATCTCCCCGACCCTGGCTACAGTCTGAAAGACGCTTTCAGATCGCGAGGAGTGACGCATGAACGAGCAGCCCACACGCGAGCAGCCCACACCCGAGCACCGACCCAATCTCACCGACCCAGCGGTGCTCGACGCCCTCGCGCATCCGGTGCGGCTGGACGTGCTCGGCTACCTGATGTCGGTCGGGGCGGCGACCGCGTCGGAGTGCGCCCGGGCCATCGGCGACACTCCATCGAATTGCAGCTACCATCTCCGCGTGCTCGCCAGTCATGGACTCGTCGCGGCCGAGGAGTCCACTGACGGCCGCACGAGGCCGTGGCGGGCCACAATCACCGGGTTCACCAATGAGTTTCCCGAGGGTGCCGGCGAACAGCCCGGCCTGGACGCGATGCTCGAGGCATCCCTGCAGCTCGACTACCAGCTGGCTCGCGAGCATGTGCGCACGCGGGCTACCGTGCCCGAGGCGTGGCGCGACGTCGAGGCGCACGCGACTTACGGACTCCAGGTGACGCCCGCCGAACTCCGCACCATCGTCGAGCAGATCGACGCGGTGATCCGACCGTTCCTGGCCGCGACTCGCACCGACGCCCCGGATGACGCCGGTCACGCGCACCTGTCGCTGACCGCGTTCCCGCGACCGCAGTTCAGCCGGCCATGACGGATGCAGCGGCAGGCGGCGGCCCCACCTCCGTCGGCCCCACCTCCGTCGGCCCCACCTCCGGCGGCCCCGCCTCCGGCGGCCCCGCCTCCGGCGGCCCCGCCTCCGGCGGCTCCGCATCGGACGGCGACACACTGTCGGGTGGCTCGAAGGTCGGCGGAAGCTCCGTGTCAGATGGCTTGTCATGGCCCGGTGACGGGACCTCGGCAGACCGCTCGACGGCCGGCAGTCTCAGCCCAGCAAGCTCTGTGTCCGGTAATGGAGATGGGCCGTCGAACTTGATGTCCTCCAGCTCGACATCCTCCAACGCGACGACCCCGCCCAGCGGCCCGCCCGGCGGCGCCTCCGCCTTCGCGATCGCCCCGTTCCGCCGGCTCTGGACGGCAGGCCTCATCTCGGATGCGGGGGACTGGCTCCTCTTCATCGCCCTCCCGCTCGTCGTGCTGCAGCTCAGCGGCTCGGCGCTCGCGACGTCACTCGCGTTCCTGCTCGAGCTCGTCCCGGCCGTGCTACTCGCGCCATTTGTGGCGCGGCTCGTCGACCGCTTCGACCGCAAGGCGCTCATGTGCATCGTCAACGTGGGGCAGGCGCTCTCGCTGATCCCGCTGATGTTCGTGCACACCGAGGCCGATCTGCCGCTCGTCTACCTCGTCATCGTGCTGCAGGCCATGTTCAGCGCCGCGTTCGAACCGGCTAAGAATGCGCTGCTGCCCGATCTGGTCGGCGCCGATCGCATCGTCTCGGCCAACGCCCTCGTCGGACTCAATCAGAACCTCGGCCGACTCGTCGGCGGACCGCTCGGCGGCGTGCTGCTCGCCCTCGGCGACCTCGGCCTCGTCGTCGCCGTCGACTTCGTGAGCTACCTGGCCTCGGCGGTGCTCGTCGCGACCCTTCCGCGTTCGCGGCCGCAGGCATCCGGTGCGGCGAAGGTGAAATCCAGCATCACTCGGGTGCTCAGAGACCCCCGGTTGCGCGGCGCCTTTGTGGTGTGCTTTGCCGCCTCGATCGCGCAGGGCCTCTTCGTGGTGCTCTTCGTCTTCTTCGTCACCGAGACGCTGGGCGGGTCGGATGCGGATGTCGGACTGCTGCGGGGCGTGCAGGCGGTCGGGGCGATCGCGGCGGGATTGCTGCTCGGTTTCGTCGCGGCGAAGGCCGACATGCGGCAGCTGAGCGTGATTGGGGTAGCGGCGTTCGCGATCATTTCTCTGGTGACCTGGAATCTGCCGTTCGTCACCAACGAGCTCTGGCTCTACGTCGTGCTGTTCGCAATTGTCGGGGCGCCCGGGGTGTTCATGGGGGCCGGGCTGGTCAGCATCCTGCAGCTCGGCAGCGACGATGGCGAGCGGGGGAGCGTCTTCGCAGCGCTCGGGCTCGTCATGGCGATCGGGCAGGCGATCGGGATGCTGGCCGCCGGGATGCTGCAGTCGGCGCTCGGCACGGTGCCGCTGCTGGAGATCCAGGGCGCGGTTTATCTGGTGACGGCGATTCTGGCCGCGGTGCTCCTACCGCGGAGTGCGCAGAAGGCGGCCGTCGCGTAATCGCGGAGCCGAGTCTGACCATTTCGTTGGTCGAGGAGCAGCCGACGAAGGAGGCCGCGTCTCGAGACCCGGCGAGCCGATCCTTGAACTCTGGTTGCGTCTTGAACGTCAACTCACGAGGTCTCGACAAGCTCGACCACCGTTCGGCGATTGAGCTTGTCGAAATCACGCGCTTTCCGAGGCCGACTCACCCGGTCTGCCGGGTGCGAGCGCTACGCGTTCCAGTGATACTTACCGTTTGCGTCTGCGCCCTTGCCGCCGCAGGTGTAGGTGCGGCCGTTGTCAGCGACGCCCGTCGTGCCTGGTTCGGAGCAGAATCCGCCGGGATGCACGTTGCCCGCGGGCGCGGGCGCGGGCGCGGGCGCCGGCGCAGGCGCCGGAGCCGGAGCGGGAGCGGGCTCGACCGGAGCAGGAACCGGAACCGGCGCGACGACCGGAGCGGGAGCGGCCGGAGCAGGCTCAGGAACCGCAACCGGTACCGGAGCCACAGCCTGCCCACCGCACGCACCCAGCACCCGCACCATCGCATCATGCTCGGCCGGTGCAACCCACAGTCCATACGCGGCCTTGACCTCAATCTGCCGCGCCACATACGCACAACGGAACGACTTCGACGGCGGCAACCAGGTCGCCGCATCGCCGGCTCCCTTGGCCGAGTTCGTCGGACCGTCGACCGCGAGCAGGTTGCGCGGCTCGTTGGCGAGAGCTTCGCGCTTCTCCTGCGTGAGCTGCTGCGCCCCAGTGATCCAGGCATTCTGCAGGGCCACGACATGGTCGATCTGCACCTTTGTCGACGTGGCGTCGCCGCGCACAAACATGATCTGGGTGCCGGTGTAAGGATCGGTGAGGGTCCCGGTGAGCACGCGGCACCGCCCGGACTTCGTTGTCTCGGTCAGGTCACGCGCGAGGATGTCGTTGCGGGTGTCGCATCCATTGCGGTCGACGTCGAGCCAGGCCGAGCCGAACATTCCGGTGCGGTTGTAGCCGGTCTTCGGCGCCTTGCCCTTGACCGGGAGGGTGGCGAGCTGGGTGAGTGCGGTCGAGGAGTCCGCTGCGATAGCTGACGCGTCGGGTGCGGCGGCCGGGGTCGTACCTGGAGTCGCGGTCGCCGTTGCAGTCGGAGTGGGTGTCGGGGTGGCTGTGCGCGTCGGCGACGCAACCGGAGTATTCGTGGGCCGGCCAACCGATGCTGCCCCGAGTGCGCTCGAACCCGACCCGCCGGCATCCGGCGCCAGCGACGTGCCGACAATGACCGAAACCAGGCTCGCGGCCAGAACGGCCGTGGCGAACTTACGCGAGGGCAGAAGCGCCCAGGACGCGCGGCCGGTGATGAGAACGTATGCGGCGGTGACGAGGGCCACGAGTCCACTCATCATCACGAGTCCCGGGACGCCAGAGGTCGACACACCGATGACGAGCAGAAGGAGGACGAGCGCCCCGACGATCCAGGTGCCGCGAGTCGGCTTGAGTTTGCGACGCGAGGCGCGCTGACGCTGATCCGATGTGGGGCGGTTGGGGTGGGGCATGAAACTCCTGGTGGCGATCGGCACGAAGTCTCGACCGTATCCCGAGGTATGGGCGGGCCGGCGGTCATCGGTGCGTGTCGTGCGGGGTGGCGGGCCTTTGGGGGTGAGGCTCGCACTCCTTAGCCCGTACCGGGGCTACGGCGTGTGCGCCCCCGCCGACTCGATTTAACGCGGGGGATAGTGACCGATCAATGACATTCGACCTGCCACGCATGCGGCACCAGTTCGCCGCGCAGGCCAAATAGGCCACCCCGTGGGGTGGCCTATTCAGAACGAGCGGTGCTTAGACGGTGGTGTAGCCGCCGTCAACAAGCACGTACGACCCGGTCATGAAGCTGGCTTTGTCGGAGAGGAGGAATGTGGTGACGTTTGCGATTTCCTCCGGCTGTCCGAGGCGACCGAGCGGATGCTTCGCCGCAAGCCCGTTGAGGATCTCCTTTGGTGCGGCGACCAGCAGCGGCGTTTCAATGTAGCCGGGGCCGACGGCGTTGACTCGCAGCCCCTGGGCGCCATATTCGGCCGCAGCGTTCTTGGTGAGGCCCACGACGCCGTGCTTGGCGGCGGTGTAGGCGGCGTTTCCGGGAGCGGCAACGGTGCCATGGATCGACGCCATGTTCACGATGGCGCCTTCTGATGCACCAGCTGCGAGGATCGCTGGGATTTGGTAGCGCATGCCGTAGAGCACGCCGCTCAGGTTGATCGCAATGACGCGGTCCCAATCCTCCACATCGACGTCGCCGACGGGAGCGTTGGCGCCACCGATTCCGGCATTGTTGACCGCGTAGTTGAGCGCACCATAGGTCTCGAGCGCAAAGTCGACGGCCTTCTTGCTGTCTTCGGCGACCGCGGTATTGGCTTGGAACGCAACGGCTGTGCCGCCCGCGGCCGTGATCTCGTTGACCACGCGGTTCGCACCGTCGAGATTGAGGTCGACGACGACGACGTTGACGCCGTTCTTCGCGAGGTCTTTGCTAATCGCTTCCCCGAGTCCTGAGCCGCCGCCTGTGACGAGTGCGGTCTTGCCTTCGAAGTTGCCCATAATTTTTGTCCTCCTCCGCGGGATCGTGGCCCGCGATTCTTGGTTGTGACCGGCTGACCGATCTCTGGTAGCAACCGCCACGTGGGCCACAAAATTCCATACATATGCATGTATTTTCCACTGTGCCTGCCGTTTTTCATGCTGCTCCGGCGACTGAGAAACCGCAAGCGACAACGGATGCCGCTCGAGCGGTGCGGTCTGCGCCGACAGTTCCGCAATCCACGAGGTCTCTGCCGACGTCCGGCATCCGGCATCCGCCCGCTCTTCACCCCAGCCCTGCCATCGACCCCCACCGAGGCGTACGCTGCCGGCATGACTGAGACATATCAAGTCGTCATCGTCGGTGGTGGGTTCGCCGGAGTCGCCGCGGCGCGGGATCTGGGGCGCAAGGGCATCGAAGTGCTGCTCATCGACAAGAACAACTACCACCAGTTCCAGCCGCTGCTCTATCAGGTCGCTACCTCGCAGATCGGGGTGTCCGAAGTCTCCCGGCCGTTGCGGGCGATCTTCCACCGTCGAAGGAGCGTGCGGGTGCTCACCGACGAGGTCACCGCAATCGATGCCGCGGCTCATACGGTGACGACGGTCGACGGCACCACGTATCGGGGCGAAATTCTGGTGCTCGCCGCCGGAGCCGAGGCGAACTTCTTCAACACCCCGGGCGCTCAGGAGCACGCCTATCCGCTCTATTCGCTCCTCGACGCGACCCGCCTCGGCGGCGCTACGGTGAACCTCCTCGATCGGTCAGACCGCGAAAGCGCCGGGGCCGCAAGCGTGAACATCGTCGTCGTCGGCGGCGGGCCGACCGGGGTGGAGACGGCCGGTGCGATCGCAGAGAACATCAAGTACGTCGTTCCCGGCTACTTCTCCACCGCGCTGGCCGCGCGCTGCCACGTGCACCTCGTCGACCTGGTGCCCTCTGTCCTCGGGCCGTTTTCGGCGAAGTCCCAGGCCTACGCGCGCAAGCACCTCCTCAAAGTCGGCGTCACCCTGCACATGGGCACCGGAGTGACCGAGGTGCGGGACGACGGCGTGACCCTCGCCGACGGCAGCACCATCCCCAGCCGCATCGTCGTGTGGGCAGGCGGGCTGAAGGCGGGCGACATCCTGAGCGGCTCCGGCCTCACGCAGGGGCGGGGCGGTCGCATCGACGTTCGAGCGGATCTGACCGCGCCGGATGTCGACGGCGTCTACGTGCTCGGCGATGCGGCGAACATCACGGATGCCCGCGGCGCGCACCTGCCACAACTCGGCTCGGTCGCCCAGCAGTCAGGGGCATGGGCCGCCCGCAACATCCACGCCGACCTCACCGGTGGCGCGCGTGAGCCGTTCCGGTATGTCGACAAGGGCTACATGGCCATGGTGGGCCGGGGCGCCGCCGTCGCGGAGATCGGGCGCAGACGAGTGCAGATGCAGGGTCCGCTGGCGTTCATCGCCTGGCTGGGCGTGCACGTGGCGTTGCTCTCCGGAGCCCGGCAGAAGGCATCGGCCCTCTTGTCGTGGGCAGACGACTACCTCACCCACACGCGCTCGCACGTCGTGCTCGGTCACCCCGAGACCGTAAAGAAGGAGTGACGTTTGGGTGCGCGCTGTCGCGTTGGCGAGCGACAACCGTGCCGTTGAGCGACATCCCCATCTCCTCAGAGAGCGACGAACGGGAGTCTGCACCTGATCAAGGTCGATGAGCGTGCTCCATCCACAAGTCGCTCACGTCACCTTCTGCGGCTTCCAGTAGCTCCGTGGCCTGCCTCACCACTTTGTCAAAGAAGATCGTCGTGGAGAACAACGCCGACTGGTAGTGCTTCCGAGCTTCTTCTCCTGTCGCATCGTGGGGTTCGGCGGCGGGTTTCATCGCCTTCTCGAGCACATCGTCTCTCGCGCGTTCAGCAGCTTCGATCAAATCCGCCGCTTGGCGACCAGCCGCAGCAAACGCCCGTGAGCGTGGGCCGTAGATCGCCTTGCTCACTTCAATCTTCGCGTTGACGAGAGCGAGTTGCGTCCGGCGCATTCCCTCATGCGCGGATGCTACTTCTGCCATCATCGCGGACCACTCTTCGCTGACAATGGCGTATCCCTGCTCGCGGAGGGATGCGGCCTCAGTCTCGTTCGCTCTCACCTCGGCCTCGGCATCCGCCATGAGGTGCTGAAGTTCGCGGTGCATCTGTGTTGATTCGTCGTTCACAGGATCCTCCGTCTTGAAATCTTGACGTGAAGCGGCATTATGCGGCTTCCATAATTCACACGAGGCAATCTCATTCAGTCGAGGCCGTCGGCGGTCCGGGCAGCGACTCCTGGGGAGCATCGCTCATGTTGGGCGCAACGTTAGCCCGCGCCACCGACAGTCAGCGTTCAAACGTTCGACCTGGTGGACAACGGCGAGGGACTCGACAACGACGAGCAGGGAGTCGCCGTGCAGGTCTGCGATGGTCCGGCGAAAGCAGGGACTGGTGCAGTCGCTGGGTGCGTGAGCGATGGGCGCACGGCTCGCTTCTAGAGCCGGGCTGAGTCCGGACTGGGGCTACGGCCGGCGCGCCCCTACCGACTAGATTCGGCACGGGGATAGGGGACCGTTCTTCGCCGGCCCGACGCTGCTCGTGATCGAACTGGGCCATCTGCTGCTGCCGGCGGGCGGGCTCTTACCGGCTCCGCAACCACGCCGCCGGGTCCAACGAACTACACCCCGTGACAACGGGCACAAACTTCCGCTAATCTAACCCCGCGACCCGGGGAACTTGCGACGAGCATAGTAAATAGTCGATTACATTTTCTCGCCGGCGCGTGTGCTGACCGAGCCCGTTCCCTGAGGAAAGTAAGAGCGATGAACCGTATTTCTGCGAACTTCGACCGTATTTGCGGGCCTCTCCCGGGAACATCCGAGGATATGGTGTGGCAGCCGGTGCTCGTCCATAACCATGAGGACGTGGTGAGTGGTGGAGAGCTAGCGTGACCCGCACACAATCACCCGCTTACCAATGGGAGTTTGTCGACACTGGGCACTCCACGCATTTTCGCGGACTCGCTGTAGTTGACCGGGAGATCGTCTGGCTAGCCGGTTACGACGGCGTCATCCTTCGTACGATCGATGGCGGGCGCAACTGGGACAATGTGTCACCACAGGGCGCGGAACAACTGCAGTTCCGTGCGATTGCGGCTTTCGACACGCACGCTGCTCTTGCGATGACGGCCGGGATCGGCGCAGACTCACGCATCTACCGGACAGAAGATGGTGGAAACACGTGGCTCGAAGTTATGCGGGGCACAGAGCCCGACAGCTATTTCAACAGTTTGCGGTTTTCGGACCGTAGCAATGGGCTGCTCCTTGGAGACCCGATTGACGGGCGATTCTTGGTCCTTCGAACAACTGACGGTGGCCGGAACTGGCATAAAGTGGTTGCCGACTCGATGCCGCAAGCACTTCCGGGGGAAGGGGCATTCGCCGCGAGCGGCGGCTGCCTTGCGGTGCGGAATAACTCCGCTTGGTTCGGGACCGGTGGTGCTGAACGTGCCCGGGTTTTTGGTTCGGTTGATCATGGGCAGACATGGACGGTTTCTGAGACCGTGATGGGTTCACGGGAGATGGCTGGAATCTTTGGACTCACATTCACTGGCGAGGGGCGTGGTTTTGCCGTCGGAGGGAACTACCTCAACCCAGGTCTACCTCACATGACGACGATGATGACGACAGAATCGGGCAACACGAAATGGGAAGCAACAGGCGGGCCCGTTTCGCGCGGATTTCGCTCAGCGGTTGCTGTCTTCCCTCGCCGGCCAAACACCGTCGTGACCGTCGGGATGGGCGGAAGCGACATCAGCTACGATCATGGGGCGCAGTGGTTGCCCTTGAATGAAGGTTTTGACTCTGTCGAATGCGCCGAAGATGGCAGCTGCTGGGCGTCAGGTGAGAACGGCCGGGTCGCGATTCTCGCGAGTTGACGAAGCGTCCCTGAGGAGATCGGCATTTCTTGTGGGGGAGAGGTTCGCCGTTGACCTTGGGTGCGCGCTCCTGGCCCTTCGGAACTGGTCGCGGTGAATCATCCAGCGTGTGTTTAGGCAGCTCGCTGCAGCAGCTTCCGCGGATGCAGCGGGAGCCGGCGTTGCGTTTAAGGCAATACCCACGCGCTGACGACCGCCGACTTCATCGAACGCATCACGCTCAAGTTGCCCGAGTACGGCGGCCCGACCGAGTACCTCGACCACCTGGCCCTGCTCGACCGCTGCCTGCTCGACCGCTGCCTGCTCGACCGCTGCCTGCTCGACCGGTCACTTTCGGCACATGAGACCAACGCTCTGGTTGGGCTGGCGGAGGACCTCGGACTCGACCGCAACAGCTGTGTCGCTCTGCATCTCGAGTACTTTGAGTCGCTGGCGCGGGTGGCCTGGGCTGACGGGATCCTAACCGCGGACGAGATCACCGATCTGGCCGCCGTCGGCAGAATTCTTGACATTCCCGCGAGTGCGCTGACGGATGCCCTCCAACAGCCGAGCGCGTCGAGGCACGCCACGCACACAGCCAGTGGTGGCCACGCCGAGCACACCACCGGTGAGGCGGCCGCCCTCGGCATCCCTCGTTTCGCCCTTGAAGTCGGCGACCGGATCGTGCTGACCGGGGAGATGTCGCGTGGGCGCGACGACTGGCACAGCGAGTTGACTGTGCGCGGATTCTTGGTCGCTCCGGCCGTGACCAAGAAGGTCAAACTCGTCGTGGCTGCCGATCTGGATTCTCTGTCGGGAAAGGCACCCAAGGCACGCGACTACGGGATTCCGGTGGTCAGTGAGCAAGGTCAGGTGCAGTTGCTCGGAGCGTAGATCGCTGGAGCATGGCCGGCGTTTGCAGCTGGTCGGGGCCCGTACTGGGGCTACGACCCGTGTCGCCCCGCCCACTAGATTCAACCCAGGGGACAGGGGGGACCAATGACCATCGAACTGCCACGCATGCGGCAACAATTCGCCGCGCAGGCCGTGATCGACGAGCTGCTGCGGCAGCAGAGCGCAACGCCGCCGCGCACCGGATTCGGTCGCTTCTTCGGCTACTCCCCGCTGGGCGACGACAGCGTCAGCTGGTATCTGGGTGCACAGGGCGAGATTGTCGTCGGCGCGATTCTCGACGCGATGCCCGAGGGGTGGACGGTGTTCCACGCCCTCCCCATCGGCACCAAGGGCGCCGACATCGACCACCTGGTCATCGGCCCGGGCGGTGTCTTCACCATCAACACCAAGCACCACAACGGCAAGGCCGTTTGGGTCGCCGGGCGCACACTGATGGTGTCTGGGCAGAAGCAGCCATACATCCGCAACTCGGAATTCGAAGCGAAACGCGTCACAAAGATGCTGACCGAGCGGATGCCGCAGCTTGCGCCCGCGCAGCCGGTGCTTGCGTTGGTCAGCCCCAAGTCGCTGTCGATCAAGAAACAGCCCGAGACGGTGAAAGTGCTCACCGCCGGCAATCTGCGGCGCTGGCTTCTGGCGCGCCCTGCCGTGATGAGTGCCGGCGAGGTGCAGGAGCTCGCCGCGATTTTCGATGATCCGGCTACCTGGCCTCCGGCGACGCTTCCCCCGACCGAGAACGCGTTGGCACAGTTCAACGCTCTCGAGCACGAGGTGCGCTCAGCGCGGGTGCGACGCACACTGTGGAAGCTGCTCGGCCTCGCGGCCGTGACGGTCGCGGCAATGCTTTTTGGCCCGCCCCTGATCACCGCCCTTTTCGCCGCATTCATCGCCGCGGTAGGAGCAGGACACTGAGCACAAAAACGACTTGGGCTCCTTCCCGATGGGGCAAACGTGTCAGCCAGTGCAACGAGTGGACGCTCACCCTCGACGGCGCCGATGTCACTATCTCCGGCGATCCCGGAATCTTTGTCGTCAACGTGGGCACCATCGGAGACGTGACTGTCACACCCGGCTTGTTCTGGGCAACGGTGGAGATCGCACATCCCGAGCGGCGCATCCGGTTGCGGGGTGTTCCGAATCGGCAAGCCAAGAGAATGGCTCGCGCGATCCGCGCCGCCGCGCTGCGCGCAGAGTCTGCCGCGGTCTCTGAGAAGGTATTGCAGTGGG
Source organism: Leifsonia sp. 10L418 (assembly GCF_056395445.1). NCBI lineage: Bacteria > Bacillati > Actinomycetota > Actinomycetes > Micrococcales > Microbacteriaceae > Leifsonia > Leifsonia sp. 10L418. Next base: position 169,417 of record NZ_JBFTJN010000004.1, read on the forward strand.
TCGCTGACCTCGAAACGGCGACCGCCGAACAGTTACGCAGCATCGGCTGGCTCACCCGAGAATTTGCAGCCGACTGGCAGACCAGCAGAAACGCGCTGGGTTTCGAACGACTGCGCCACGACCCGGCCTTTCCGGGCCATGCCGAGACAAATCCACGGGTCAGTGCGGCACTGGAACGGTGGCAGTGCGAGCTTGCCGACTTTATCGCCGGTCAGAACCAGCATCACGTGTCCGTACAGCTCGAATCGAACCGTGACTTCTTCGACACTGTCGAGAAGTCGCCGCTGACCGCCGAACAAGCACGCGCCGTAGTCTGTTTCGACAATCGGATGCTGGTGGTCGAATCGGAAGGATCCGGCAAGACGTCGACGATGGTGGCGAAGGCCGGCTATGCGCTGCGCCGCAATCTGATTCCCGCCGACAAGATTCATCATTTCGGTGAGGGCGTGGATGTCGGTCAACGCTACGGGCTTCCGGCGCTTCGACGAGCACTCGCCCGCGCGGCAGCTGTTTCAGAGAATGCGGCGGATCCCGGGAGCGCGCCACTGCTGGAGGCAATTGACGCGTGATCGTCTATCTCGATGAGGCGAGCCGGCCGATCGATGTTGTAATGCCCCGTGAAGTGGCGCTGGCGCTGGCCGACAACAAGATTGCAACGGTCCTGCCGACCACTGACGACGACGTGTGGCGGGTTACCGCCGTGCAACGCGTGGGCGTTGCGCGACTTGCCGGCCACGAGGAGAGGATCACGTCCAAGCTGCCCATCGTGCGCCTCTTCTTTCTGCTGGGCTACGCACACGGCCGACGAGTTTGGCGCGACGAAGACGTCGATCTTGATACTGACCATGACGTTCTGGCGGCAGTGGCAAGGGCGTTTATCCGGCAGCTTGGAGCCGCCGTGTCGAAGGGACTCCTGCAGGGGTATCGCTCGGTACGCGAGAGTGCCCCGGTCGTGCGGGGTCGGATCGACTTCAATGAGCAGCTCAAACGTCGAACTGGTATCCCCGCACCAATTGAGATCAGGTATGACGAGTTAACGATCGATATCGATGAGAATCGGATGTTCGTGACGGCAATCAATCGGTTGCTTCGTTTGACGCAGCTGGATCACGAGTCTCGTCGCCTCCTGAAGCGACTTGAAACGATGTTCCTCGGCGTTGCGCTGGTGCCCCGGGGCATCCCCGCGAGAGCAGTCCATTTCGATCGCAGGAACGAACACTATCGACCGGCTTACGAGTTGGCGGCTCTGATTGTCCGAGATTCGTCGCTTGAGCATCGGCACGGAAATGTGGTCGCCTCGGGCTTTCTAGTCAACGTCGCTGAGCTTTTCGAGGACTTCGTAAGCGCGGCGATGAAAGAGGCGCTGGAAATTCATGGGGGAGTCGTGGCCGCTCAGCTGCGAAGCCATTTGGATGCCTCAACGCGGCTGGCGATCCGGCCAGACATCGCGTGGAGCAGGCATCAGAACGTCGTCGCCATTATGGATGCGAAGTACAAGGCCGAGAAGCCGTCCGGTTATCCGCATGCAGATGTTTACCAAATGCTCGCGTATTGCACGCGCTTTGGGCTGAGCGATGGTCACCTCATTTATGCGGCGGGCGAAGAGGAACCGACGGTACACGAAATTGTTGGGTCGACGGTGCGTGTGCACTGTCACGCGCTCAACCTGGATAGAAGCCAGCAGGACGTCCTAAGGCGAGTGAGCGCATTGGCTGCAGAGATTGCACGCACGCAAAGTGCCTCCGTCATGGTTCCGCAAGCGTTCTGAGTCAGATCACACCTGACTGGGGTTGTCGTGAACCTTACGAATGTAGTTGACCGGTCGCAAACCATCGCTGCGCGCGAGCTCACGCATATGCGATCGACTGGGGGGAATCGTTCCGGAGGTCGATCACATCTCGACATGGCTGCCGGACGGAGCGACGATGTACGTCGACGAGCATCGAGAATACTCGCCGGCGGATCGGTTCGAGTTTCGCCGGCAGGGTTGCCGGCGACGCGGCTCACGCGATCACGGTGCAAGTCTGTGGCGCCCTTGTTCGAGCGGGGCGCGGCACGTCCGATCAAGTAAGTGGTTCTGGACGCTCAGCCCGTGCCACGCGAGGTTGGAGGCACTCAGCCGCGGGCTGGCAACAACGTCATAGCTCGATTGCGATGTCGACGAGCTCGACGAGGGGTGATAAATCAAGCGCCTTGGCGAGACTTAGTTGAGAAGTTGCTGAAAGACCCGCTGAGGCTCGCGGGCCAGGTCAAAGATCGTCGAGAACTGGAGGCCTGGCGCGGCCTCGCGAGCTCGGGTGATGACGTCGGCAGAGCCTTCAGGCCTGACGTCAGCGAAAGGGTGAACGAAGGCGACGACTTTCCCAGTTCTCCCGCGCAGGGAAGGAATCCCCGCGATCTCTACGACCTCACTCTGGAACTCGGGCGCCATCTTAGCGAGCGTGCCTATCGCCAGCGGATCGAATGGGAATCTGTCGAATTCATTGCCAAGCAGCAGCGATGCGAGATCAACTGCTAGACGCCAGTCGAGTAGTGCATGCCATGGCCAGTTCAGATGGTCGCGTATGCAAAGGTGGCAGCTGGAGTCGCAAAGTGTGCCGTCGGTGCTATGCACGCTCTGCAGGAAGTCCGCGAGTCCAGAGAGAAGGGTTCCTATGTCGGCCTTGATGGCCGAGGCATAGCCGGCGCCATTGTCCAGGCTGTCAGCTAGGAAGAGACCGCCAACCGGGAGGCCGAATCTCTGTGCGGGCGCTAGCCCTACTTGCAACTCCGATTGATCGATGTCCAACCATTTGGCTGCAGAGTTTCGGAGCGTGAAAGCGAGAGATGACCAGGCAGCACGCCCTATCGGACGGCGAGGATCCAGCACAGTCCCTGGCGGCATCTCGCTTACTCGAACGGCCAATGCGTCAGTCTGGCGCTGGGCCAACAGCGAAACGGCCAGGCTCTCACCGGACCCGCTCCAACCAGTGGTATTTGCGCGGTCAGCGTCGGGACCTGGCTCAAGAAATCGCGTCTCGATGAGCCCTGCTTCGAATTGACCGTTGCCACGAGAAGACCTGAACGTGAATAAATTGTCGCCGTTTGAGTTGACCGTGATCAATTTCGCAGCCTCATGGAATTGAAGCTCGGTATTCAGCTCGATATCGGATTCCGTGTTGCCAAACGCCACCTTTGGAATGGATCGACCCGTGCCGCTCCGTCGCACGGACTCAAACGAGCGCGGTTTGTAGGAAGTACGGTAACCTAGCGGCTCCACGACGTCCCAGCCCTCGTAATCTGTGCTCTTGCACGTCGGGCATGACACAGCTGTGACGGTCTCGGTTACGGTCAGGCATTCCGGGCAAAGACCGATCTTTCGTGAGTTCTCGAAAGGTTTCACTGGGAGCGACCGACCGTTTCTCCTCGAGTACGCGACAAGGCCCACGGCTACGTGAACTTTCTTATCCTTTACGATCTCTGACCCGGGTGCGAATTCACCAATTGCAATGGAGCTCTCCCGATCCAGGTTGGATTCGCTCAGCCCGCCGGTGGGCGGGCGAGTGTGAATTTCCCTTACTTGAGTAGGGAACCCGTACATGGGGAGTAGGCCGGAAACGGCGAGCAGCTCGGACAACTCTCTATCAGGGCTCGCCTCAACCAGCTTGTCGATTTCGTCGACGAGGTTGGAAGTCACATCTTCTACAAGTATTTTCCAGTCGCGCAGGTGCGAGATCCCCGCCGCCGAAGTCGCGTTTTGGACCAATGAAACGTCTGCCAGGCCCAGCTTGACGAGTTGTCTGGTTCCGCTATCGGGGATGGCGCCAACAGGGTTCCAAGCACTAACGCGCCCGAATTGTCCGGTCACGGCGCGTCCGCGGCGCAGGGAGGGCGGGCTGTTCTGAAATGCGCGGCTCAGTAGCTCTATCGTTAGGACTCGTCTTGCGATGAGCGTTGAGTGGACGTCGATGTAGGGAGTGGGCGGGGGATCTCCCGTGATTTTGTCAGGATTCTTGAAGTAGTAATCGTCATGGCTCTTGTCACCTTGTGCGACAGTCAGCGCCACGGCGAGTGCTACATCGCGGCGGCCCGCGCGACCTACACGTTGTTGATAGTTGAATCGTTGCGGGGGAACGTTGGCCATCAAAACCGCGTTGAGTGATCCAATGTCGACACCGGCCTCCATGGTCGTCGTAACTGAGAGCACGTCGATTCCTTGAGCGATCTCGACCGCGTTTTCGCGCACAAAGACGTCCTGAAACTCAGCCTGACGGAGTTGGGCGTCCTCCCAATCCGTCTGTCCGGTCAGTTCCTCGACATGCAAACGAGTGACCTGCATTTCGCTGCCGAACGAACGGGTGTGGTAGTTGTCATGAAGATCTAAGCGCAGCGGCGCGGTGGCCAAATCTTTGTAGCAGTTTGAGCACACGCCTGCGCTTGGGTGGAGGTGGCGCGTCGTGCATGCATCGCATACCCACACGTCGCCGGTTCCTCGCTGGAAAACAACTCGATCGGGGTCAACGCCAATTCCAGCCGACATAGCGAAGACGTCGAGGAGGTCCTGCTTGAGCGTGGCCTCGTGAAGATCATTGAGTTTCGCGACGCGCTTGATGAACTCACCGACTCGTCGGGGAAACGCGGGGCCCGGCTCATATTCGGACATTCCACGGATGCGGAACTTCTTCCCAAGGATGCGAAGAATCGTTGACAACGCCTCGGCAGCGACGTCCGCTGGCAACCCTCCGACATTCGTCGATGAATCGCCAAGCACGCCGTGCGCAATGCCGAGGCTCTCGATATCTCTGGCTCCTTGCGCAAAGAGTATTCGAAGTAATTCTCGGCGCTGGGCGGCGGCCATCATGTCATAGCGCCGCTTCTTAGTCTGCGTGGGGTCACGCGGGGCTGTGGCCTTGTTCTGGTGCCAGTCATAGGCCGCATACCACTCATGCTCATCGTCTTCGAATGACGATCCGCCGGGATTCACACCGGCATTCAAGAGTGATTTCTCAACATCTATTCGGAGATCTTCAAACCGAACAACGTCTGGTGAGTCCTGGAACAGGCGAAGCCTCTGCAGGATGTCCGGGGGCACAGGCATCTCATCAGCCGAAGCTCCCCGGGCTTCCACATAATCCGCTCTCACGCTGGGGAACTTGTCTCGCAGGTACTCTTGGTCAGCTTGGGCAAGACGGAGGACCGCGTTTTCAGGACCCAGAATCATTGGGCGCGCGGCTCTGCTCAGTAGTGACGAGAAGGTGAGTTGACGCACCGCATCATAGAAGTGTCCGTATTCCAGGTCCGCCGCCGTGCGTGCGGCTCCTTGCCTGCTGTCGGAGAACACGACGAGCTTGGAGCCAATTGATTCGCGCAAGACTCTGACACTCACTTGATTCATTCGTCCAGCGGTCATCGTCTGGCTCACGATTGGCGACTTCGAGCGCTGTTCGGACTCCAGGATCCCTCGAGAGCGGAGCTCATCGGCTCCGCAGGCCGGGCATCGTGTAGGAAGGCCGGGCAGACCCGTCACTGGGCGCCCGTTGTCTTCCGCGACTGTGTATAGGAAACCGGTGGCTGGCTTTCCTCGTTGGCCGGTCGGAGCCGAGAGCATGCCGGTACTCGGGCTCAGGCAGACCCTCTCAAACCCGAATGTGTATCTTGGTCGATCCTCATCCCCAGCTGTTCCGCCTGGGGTCGTCCACCCGGAGCGAACGGGCTCTCGACCAGTGGTGACTGGCCAGTAGAGGCGATAGCGAGAAGCGTCAGCGGATGCCGAGGCCTTCTCAGGGAGGTCCGTCAACTTGGTCGAATTCGTCACCAGGAATTTGCGAGAGGTTCGGGCTTCCTCGGCTGAGTAGCCTCCAAGAAAGACATCACCGCAGTCCTTGCAGGCGAGGAGCTCGAGCACTCGAGCCCCGCAACTGCAGCGAAGTCGCGGTTCCATGTAGAGACGACCCACCGTGCGCGAGTTGCTTTGATACGGGGTAGGAACATCTGGACATGCGGGGTCGCTACATGCCCAGACTCCTTCCACAGTCTTTGCGAAGAGATGCGCGCGAAACTTGAGAGGCGCGGGCGTAACCTGACCGGCATTCGCAACGAGGCGATCAAGTAAGTCTGACGGGTCGAGTTCATCGGGAAATAGTGCGGTCGCGAGTTGGGTGAATGGACGGGCGCGACTCAGGCCATCAACCTTGGCGGCAGCGGTCAACCTCCCTCGGACCAATTGATAGGAGCCATCGTCCAATGCTTGGTAGGGATCGTGCCTCAGCTTCGCTGCGATTGCAGTACTGATATGTCCTTCGTCTGGGACCTCTACTGTCGCGCCTTGAATCACAGAGAAGCTGTCTTCTGGCTGACCGAAGAAATCACTGAGAAACTTTCGGCTGCCTGGACTCTCGTTAAGGCTGGCTGACGTGCCGATAATGGAAAGTTGTGCAGGTCTTTCAGTGAGACCCAGACGGTGGATCAGTCGACGGAGAAGGTAAGCCACTTCTGTACCTGGTGTACCTCGCTGCATATGCAACTCGTCGACCACCATCGTGAAGATATGGTCCGGGGACTCGGCTATCCAGTCTCTCGTCTTGTCCAACATTGCCTGCTCGTCGTCTCGACCGAGCATGATCGACAGCATGCTGTAGTTGGTGATGAGAATGTCCGGCGGATTGAGTTGCATATCCCAACGTGAGCGCATTTCGGCACCGTCCAGCCGCGCGAATTGCCCGACTAGCTCGTCGCGCCCGCGGGCTCTGGCCTCAAGGGCCGTCTGTGCCGAAAGAGATCTGCGCAACTCCTCAGTGGCGTCCTTCACTCCAGAGCCCGTCATGGACCTTGATGGGAGCGAATGCGATGTGTACCGGCCAAAGTGAAAGGAATTGCCTCGCCGGTTGATGCGGAGCCAATCGCGAATGGGATCCGTGTCGAGTGATCGACGCAAACGGCCGAGTTGGTCCTCAACAAGCGCATTCATGGGGTAGATGACAAGTGCGCGGACTGCACTCGAGCGAGTGTCATTCTGTCGCTGCGGCTCAAACGTAGACGGTCGCCTCGTCCACCATTCGGGTTGAGTTTTCGTCGGTGCCTGCCAGGTCTTAGACTCCGCGAGCAGACGGCTAATGATGGGAATGAGAAACGCCTCCGTCTTTCCGGAGCCGGTGCCGCTGGCGACGATCACATTGCGACCGCCGATCGATTCGAGGGCCGCTTCTGTTTGGTGGGCGTACAGGTTTTTCACGCCTTTGAGCAGTCCTAGTTCCAGGAAATCCTTGAGTCCGTGTGTATCAACCTCATGTTCGATATCGGCCAGGGACCGTGTTGACTCCACGTACGGGAGGATGAATTCGAGATACGGGTCGGCGACGACGGTTCCGTCAGCTGTAAGCAGACTTGCACGCTCATCTTGAATTGAACGGTCCCGGAGCTCGACCACGGTGTCCATATAGGCGCGGATGTCGTCGAGCAAACGGTCTCGAACCCCGAGAACTGAGGGAACGCGGTTTGACTCATTCAAAGGAAAGCTCCACGTTGGTCTCCATCAGCGGCCCTCTGCGTTGTCCGAGGACGTCCGCTATCGCGGCGGCGAATGGAATTGAGATGTTTTCGAACACGTTGTAGTCGCCTAGAGCCAAAGACGGGGCCTTAGTAAGTTCTCGGATCCTTGCTTTGCGAGGCAATGTCCCAGTGCGCGCGACCAAGGCCATTGAAACCTCCGCAGGCAATGGGACATGAGCCGCGACGAGTAACTGGCGACTCGCCGCCTTATGGAAAATGAGTTGGCGACGAGATCGAGATGCTTCAAATGCCCACCTGCCGTAAGCCCAGTCAATCGGCGAAAGAGTGCCACGTTCGGAATCCCACCATGCGTAGCGCGTCGAGTGTCCCGTGTTTACCTTCAGGAAGTGTCCATCCTCTTCGGGAAGGCGCGAAATCTCACACCAACGCCCCCGTGATGTCGTTCCTTGCCTTTCTTGCCAGGTATGCAATCGTGACTTCAAAGGGATCTCCGCGAGAACACGACCGTCAATCCGATCGCTAAGTCGGGGAAGGCTTGAGATCACTCGGACAGAGAGATTGGTCTCGATCGCAACACCCAGAGCCTCGAACGCAGCAGACTGATGGTCCTCGAGTTCTGATCCGGACGCGAGTTGCACGTACACAATATCGGGGCCGATAGGGATGCCCGTGAGGTCCGTCTGATGAAGTTCGTGGAAGGTCATATTCTGAAGCAAGTTGGATGTCGCAGCACCCGCCGTGTCGTCATCTCCAGATCGTAATTTGGCGACGAATTCGATTGCCCGGCTCCCGGCTAGAACCCTGAGCGAGCGGGCATTGGGAAGGGTCCCAAGTACTGTTGGGGCGATCCAAAGCCTTCGGCCTGCCTTGTCGACGTGCACGTGGCCGAGGTCCTGCAGGCGACGAAGCACATCGAAAGTGAATTCAGGCTCGTTGGTTGAAGGGTAGGAGCGCGACCATAGCCAACCAAAGACTGACTTTGCTTTGGCGAGGGAGCAGTATCCAGCATCCTGCTCTGACATCCAGTCGAGGAAATCGTTAAAAGGGTTGGCAGCCGTTGAAGGACCGGGGGATAGATCAAACCGCTGCGGTTGTGGCTCGCGATGGGTCGTAACTGGCAAAGGCCTTAGCGGAGAAGGAGTAGAACCTCTTGCTGCACGCGCGTTCAGTATTGACTGGCGCAGATTCGACAGCCCCGCTTCATTGTCAGTGTCAATCGATTTTGGATCGGCCATCAAGAACTCGACCAACGCTGGCGACAGAGCCTGCGCTGGTGTCGTTTTCGTTGCCGTGAAGCGATCCCCCGGCTTTCTCGACGGATGCGACCGCACAACCCATTTGGACTTGGTGCTTCGTCGGTAGATCAGGTCGTAGGGCTGAGAAGCGTCAGGCAAAAAGATTTCGGAGGTTTCTAGGAAAGTTTCGATCTCTCCCTCATTGCCGAATCCTGTCAGCTGAAGCCACTCCGGCGCGACGCTGTTCGTGCTGACCACAAATGCTTCACCATTTGAAGCAATCGCAAAGGCCGACGATCCCGGACGAAGGACCAGTGAAGCCGAGGTCCAGGTCGGAATGTTGTAGCTGGCGAAACCGATCTGGCCCCGATCTGCGGCGCTCAAAGCGAGTCGTTGGTATGACTCGCTGCGGTGCCAATGGCCGATGGATCGTTCCGGTGGGACGACGGTGAAGTTGTGATTGGATTCCCCGGCGGACGTGAGGATTGTCGCTGTGTGGTGTCCCGGGTTCAAAACGAGGTCCGCAAGTCGAAGACGACGGTCTTGCTGGTCTGTGACTTCGGGGAGAAGCTCACCCAGCCGGTCTCGGCCATCGATGAGGGCGCGCTCGAACGAACTATCGACACCGATGCGTATGTCTGGTTCTCCCCCCTCCAGGTAACGGTTGCCCGAGCCTAGAGGTAGTCCATCCGACAGAGCCGTCGTGCGCGGACGTCTTGACGATGAGGTGTCCAAGTGCAGAAGTTCTTCGAGTTCCTCCAAGGCTTCGAGCGATAGAGAATGAAGATTGGAGTCGGCAAGCCACTGCCAACCAGGTACGTTTGCGGTCGCTGCGTGACTGCCTACGCCCAGCCTCTCGAATTCGGGCAGGCCGTCTGTCTCGGTCAGGATCCGGTATGGGAGCCCTGGCTCAAGATTGCGCGTTTCAACCCATCCGAAGAATGGAAGTTGATAGAAAATGTATGAACTTCGCGGTACCCACGAGACAGTGAGCCTCTCGTGGAGCGGCCACGCAACGATCGCTTCATCGAACCACACTGACTCATCCGTCACCTCGTCATAAAGGTACAGATAGCTGTCGTCCGAGGTAACGGTGTACGGCTCGGCATCGAGCAGCTGAACTTCTTCGCCGGCCAATCCCCTCACCTCGCGGATGTTTACGACTATCTCCAAATGATCGGTCTCTGGATTCCAGAGGAGCCGTCCGCTGAGGTCGTGGCGCTGTTGCGCGAGTTCCTTTTCACCCTGCCAGAAGGCAAGCGACGTGGGCAGGAACGCGTGGAACTCATCGCGATAGTCGTCGTCACAAGCGCGGATAAGTAGCCGCGGGTTTCTTGAGGGGCGTCGCTTGAGCCAACCTTGCAAGCCCTCAAGTAGATCGGAAGGAGATGGAATGCTTGACGATGAGTAGGGCTCCTGTGCGAAATACTCATAAATGTCTTCTTTGTCCCGCGGCCGAATGAACGATTGACTGCGCGCGAAACCTTGAAACCTGAAATGTGCTGGTGACGCTGTTGTGAGGCCGTAGTTCGCTCCCGGTCCTTGGAGCCACCTATTCCAGGCATTCCAGAGGCCTGGAACGTAGTCCGCGTAACCTGCCGGTGCGCCGCCGTCGAGATCGCGAATACCAAGCAATTCCCGTTGCCGGGCGTAAATATTGCCCTCAAAGCCCAGCGGGGGGCGCGTGGTGGCGGCAAGGACTGTCATAGCTAGTGTGTCCATATGCGGCGGAGGGCCCTCGAAACCACCGAGTTCCCACCGCCGGGCACTGCGTGCGGCGCTAGCGAACCGAGCCGCGGAGGATGCCGTATTAAATGCATTGCAGAAGTCTTCAACTGCCTCGGTTGGACCGAGCTGTCCGTCAGTGCATTTGGCGAGAACGTCTTCATCAACGTAGAGGAACAGCGGATCCCCGGGTGTTCCAACCTGTTGAACAAGCTCGACAAATAGCCTGCTATTCCATTCGTCTGTATTCACTGAGTTGGTTCGCCCCCCCCTGGATCGCACTCGTCGGGACCAGTCTGGTTGGTATCTCCCGACGACCGGTAGCCCGAGTACTGGTGTCAGGTGCGTCCCACGAATTGGGTGCCTCCAGTGTATGGAGGTTGAGAACTGGCGTTCGGCCTCGTTGCGTCCCCTATTCGGGAGGCTCGGTTGTGCACAGAGAACAGCTCCTGAGACTGCCCAGGAGCGGCTCTCTGCGCACTCTTGTTATCCGTGATGCGCCTGGGCCCTACTCAGCGAGCAGCGTCCAGTTGCCGTCAGCGCCCACGTGGACCACCGACGGTCCGGCGGAGAGCGGCACAGTACCCGAGTAGGCGCCGATTTCATTGACGAGCAGACCCATACTGAACGCCTTGCCGGTCTCCTCCTGCACGACGAAGTTGCCGCCGCCATCGTGCGTAGCAGTGAGCTTGCCGGCCGGTCCGGTGCGCAGGAACACGCCGTCACCGGCACCCGATGCCGCCAGAGCGGGGGCGGCGGAGATCGGGCTGATGTTCAAGCTCCAGTTTCCGTCGGCGGTGATCTGCAGTGTCACGCCGTCGCTGAAGGAGTTGAACCCGTAGACGGTACTGCCGGCGTAGGCGCCGATGGTGTTCACCAGCAGTTCGCCGGTCGACTCGTTCGTGGCGTTGAGCACGCTGATCGAGAAGTTGGCCCCGCCGTCGTGCGTCGCGGTGACGATTCCCGCTTTCGCGCCGGCGGGGAGGTTGACGAGGTTGTCACCGGTTCCAGTCTGCGTCACTGGGGCGAACGTGCCGAAGGTCTTGTCGGCCCAGGCCTGTGCCTTCGTCGCATCGGTTTCGGCAGGCTTCTCGGCAGATTTTTCTTCGGCGGGCTTCTCTTCAGCGAGGGCCTCTTCGACGGCGGCGGGCGCCTCGACATCCGTTTCGTTTGAGATCGGGGCAACCGCCGCGACCTGTGAGCCAGCATTGGCGCCGGAGACGCTGCCAATGATGATCGACAGCACGATCACCGCGCCGGTCACGATCCAGGCGATCTTCTTGCTCGCGTCGTAGCCGGCCAGCGCGCGGCCCTGCTTGTCGCGCTGGTTGCCGGTCAGCACCAGGATCAGGTCGATGAGCACCCAGATGCCGAGTCCACCGAAAGTGACGAGCTTCAGGATGCCCGTGCCCACCTTGCCCAGGTAGAAGCGGTCAACGCCGAGGCCGCCGAGCATCCAAGCGAAGATCCAGGTGAGCACAAAGGACTTCGGCGAAATGGATGCACCGCTCGGGTCGGGCAGCTGGTGCGGCTTGGCCGGCGGATTCGACTGGAATGGCGGGATCGCCTGTTCCTGTTGTTCGTTCGGAACGGTCGGGGGCGCGGGGTGCTGGGTGATTTCGGTCATTGTGGTGACTTCCTTTTCAATTGGATGATGCGAAGGAGATGCAATTGGTGCAGAGCGAATAGCTAAATCGAGACGGCGAGAATCCGCCGGCTACTTCTGTGCGGTTTCGATCACGATGTCGAGCCCGCTGTCGGGGTGATAACCCCACGAGGCAGAGAGCTCGTTCCAGGTGGCGGACTGCCGTCCGTCGAGGGCGCGCGTGCTGTCGAGACGACTGATCACGCTGTCCGGCACGTCAAGCTCGTTCAGAACGCAGACGACGTCAACGAGATCGGCACCGTCGGATTCATCGCCCGCGGTTTGCATCGAGACGCTTCGGCCTTCGTCTCCGACGGTGATCCACGGGTTATCCTCGACCGCGCAGCTCGTTGCAGCTGCCGCGATGGGGCTGGACGCCGTCAGCGCGCCGACGCCGCCAGCAATGGATGCGACAAGCACAGAGCCGAGAACGCCCACGAAAAGTCCGGCACAGGCACATATCCCGCCAATACTGAGTTCCCGCCGGCTGAAGGCCGGTGACCCGATGGGTGGCGCGATGGGTGGCGCAATATTCGTTCCCACCTCCGGCGCGACATCCGTCAACGTCGTCTGAACAGTGATCGAATCGTCAAGTGGGGCAGAATTCTCTTCGTGTGTCATGGTGACGAACTTCCTTGTCGCGTTGCTGGAGAATAGATAGAGAAGATGCGGGGCAGACGGAAACGCTCAGTTCCCCCGGTGAGTTCGCTGCCGCCTGCCGATGCCCAGTCCTCGGGTGAATGGGCACAACGTCAAGCTAGAGTGCCCAGGCGCACGGCGCGACAGATCTAGTGATAATGGGGGTTATCAAGATAGACGAGCGCGAATCGAGATTGTGATCTAGCCTGATCACATACGACAAGCGAGGGGGGCAGGGCAATGACGACGACAGAGCCAGCCCTGCTGATGACGATGTCCGACATTGCGAGTCTCGCCCGCGTGCAGCGACCCGTCGTTTCGATGTGGCGCAGCCGCTCGGCGCACAGCGACTCGCCCTTCCCCAGCCCGATCACTCAGCAGCGTGGGCAGGAGCTTTTCGACGCCCAGCAGGTGGGCACCTGGCTGACCGAGACCAAGCGCGGCAACAATCCCGATGCATCTGCGGATGCCGCGGCGCACGCCAGCCTCGAACGCGCCGCGCACGCAGAGGGGGCGACCTTCTACCCCGTCAGCGCCCTGCTCACTCTTCGCAGCGCCATCGGCGCTCCACTCGGCGCCCTGACGCGCGAAGCTCTGTCCCGCGGCGCTCTGTCCCGCGACGACCTGCTCGATGCCGCCGACGAGCACGATCCTGACGATGATTCGTTCTATCGTGAGATCGAAGCAATCAGCCCCGACACCCTTCCCTCCCTCGCCCGATACGTCGATACCTTGGTTGAAGCCGCGTACAACGAGCCGGCCGCGTTCGAGAAGCTGATGGCCGACCGGTTCAAGCTCGCACAGCGCGACCTCGCTGACACCGCGCTCACCGGCCCGGCCCTCCAGCTGATGGCCGACGCCGCAAACGCGTTGGCCGCTACCCAGTCACACGGCGGCCCGGTATTCGTCGACGCGACCGGAAGCGCCGGCGATGTGCTCCTGGCCATCGCCCGCACCGAGTCCGACGCACACGATCTGTCGGTGATCACCGCAGACGACGACAGCGATGCGGCCCGCCTGCTGCGTCGTCGCCTCCTGGTGCACCGCATTACCCGGGAAAGCCTGGCAATCCAGAACGACGGGTCGTTCAGCGTCAGCGGAAACCTCGTGCACATCGCCCATTTCCCGCCGGCCCACCGGGCCGAGATGACCGCGGTCGAGATGCTGACGGCGATCGATCACACGGTGCTGCAGATGGATGACAGACAGCTGGCCGTCATGCTCGCGCCGGCCGCCGTGTTTGCTGACGCGGGTGTGCCTCGCGAGGTCGACGAGCTGCGCTCCGCGATTCTGCGGTCGGGGCGGGTACGGGCAATCGTGCGGCTTCCGCACGGACTCCTCATTCACAAGCCACAGCAAGCCCTGGCGCTCTGGGTGCTCGGCGCCGCCCACGCACAGATCGAGCTGGCCGACCGCTGGACACTGGTTGCCGATCTCACCGCTGTCGACATCGAACCGGCGGCCATCGACGACCTGGTGAGCGACCTGGTCGCTTCGCTCGGCGACCAAGCCACGGTTCGTGCACACTCCTTCCGCTTCGCGCGGCTCGTTCTCACCCGCGCTGTGCTGGCCAGCCGGGATTCCCTGGTGGCCGGTGCGCGCGGGGCCACTCCAATGACCTATTCATTACGAGTGAATCGCTCGACACCGCCCGCCGCGCGCGGGGCTGCTCTCGCCGTTCGGGGTGAGCAGCTGCTCGCTGAGCTGAACGCGCCCGGCCCGGCCAATGGCGCAGCCGCGACGGATGCTCATGGTCTGTTGGCGACGGATGCCGCGTCGCTCGGCCTGCAGATCGCGATCGAACCGCTGGCAAGCACTGAAATCTCCGCTCACACCACACCGGCGACCGTCGAGCAGCTCATTGCGGCCGGGCACCTGCGTTATGTGGCGGGCAATCGGCTCGATCCGGCTGACGTCCTCGAGGGCCTCGCCGAAGCCAGCAGTATTCGTGTCATCGGTCCCGACGAGGTAGTTGGCGTGACATCGCTCGGACAACGTCGCATTGACCGACTCCGCTTTGCCGCCGGCTACCCGGCCGGCCGGGTGACCGAACCCGGCGACGTGATCTTCTGCACCGCACCCCGACCACGCGCGTTCGTCGACGCCGAGGGCACCTCCGTCGTGGAATTCCCCGCACGCATCCTGCGCATCAACTCACGTGACCCGATCGGTCTTCTCAGCGAGGTTGTTGCCGCGGACATCGACGTACTACCCGCCGCACACCGGGCTTGGCGGCGATGGTCGCTGCGACAGGTCTCGGCACTGCAGCAGGGCGCGCTTCCGTCTGCGCTCGACGCACTTCGAACCGAGCGCGAACGCGTCTGCGCGCGCCTCGCCCGACTCGATGAACTCACTTCTCTTCTCATCGACGGTGCCGCTGCCGGCGAAATCACCGTCACGACAGACACCCCACTGTGAATGCAGCTCAGAAAGGACACTTCTAGTGCCTCCCAAGACCAAGGTCGCCTCGGCCCCCTCCACCATGAAAGAGCTGAAAGACACGCTCTGGAAGGCCGCCGACAAACTGCGCGGCTCAATGGATGCCTCACAGTACAAAGACGTGATCCTCGGCCTCGTCTTTCTCAAGTACGTCTCCGATGCGTTCGACGAGCGACGCGAGCAGATCCGTGCGGAGCTGACTGCCGACGGGTTGAACGACGACCAGATCGGCCAGCTCATTGACGATGTCGACGAGTACACCGGTCGCGGCGTGTTCTGGGTGGGTGCCCGGGCTCGGTGGCGCTACCTCGCCGAGAACGCGAAGGGGCTGCCAGCCGTGGGAACGGAAGCGCCGAGGTCGATCGGACTGCTGATCGACGAGGCGATGGACCTGATCGCTACAGACAACCCCACTCTCGCCGGCTCGCTGCCGCGTATCTACAACCGCGACAACATCGACCAGCGCCGGCTCGGCGAGCTGCTCGATCTGCTGAACTCCGCCCGCTTCACCGGGCATGGGGCCACGAAGGCGCGCGACATTCTGGGCGAGGTGTACGAGTACTTCCTCGAGAAGTTTGCGCACGCCGAGGGCAAAAGAGGTGGCGAGTTCTACACGCCCGCCGGGGTGGTGAGGGTGCTCGTCGAGGTGCTTGAGCCCACGCACGGCCGCGTCTACGACCCCGCATGTGGCTCGGGCGGCATGTTCGTGCAGGCCGAGAAGTTTCTCGAAGCGCACAACCAAGAGGGCTCCAACATCTCGGTATACGGGCAGGAGCTCAACGAGCGCACCTGGCGGATGGCCAAGATGAACCTCGCCATCCACGGTCTGAACGGCAACCTGGCCAGCCGCTGGGGCGACACCTTCGCCCGCGACCAGCACCCCGACTTGCAAGCCGACTTCGTGATGGCCAACCCGCCGTTCAATATCAAGGATTGGGCTCGCAACGAAAGCGACCCCCGCTGGAAGTACGGCGTGCCCCCGGCCGGCAACGCTAACTACGCCTGGATCCAACACATCATCTCCAAACTCGCCCCCGGTGGCACCGCCGGCGTCGTGATGGCGAACGGATCGATGTCGTCAAAC
This sequence comes from Leifsonia sp. 10L418, assembly GCF_056395445.1. Lineage (NCBI taxonomy): Bacteria > Bacillati > Actinomycetota > Actinomycetes > Micrococcales > Microbacteriaceae > Leifsonia > Leifsonia sp. 10L418. Next base: position 185,672 of record NZ_JBFTJN010000004.1, read on the forward strand.
TCCGGTGGCGAGGGCGAGATTCGCGCCCAGATCGTCGAGGCCGACCTTGTCTCCTGCATGGTTGCGCTGCCGACGCAGCTGTTCCGCAGCACCGGGATCCCGGTCTGCACCTGGTTCTTCGCCAATGACAAAACTGTCGGCGAGCACGGCAGCATCGATCGCACCGGCCAAGTGCTCTTCATCGACGCCCGCAACCTTGGCCACATGGTCGACCGGGCCGAGCGAGCGCTCAGCGACGAGGACATCGCCAAGATCGCCGGCACCTATCACGCCTGGCGTGGAACAACGCCGTTGGTCGAGCCTGTCGAGACCCAAATCCCGTTGGTCGAGCTCGTCGAGACCAAGCCGGTCAACACCACCTACGCCGACGAACCCGGCTTCGCCTATTCCGCAACCCTCGCCGAGATCAAGGCCGCGGACTACGCACTCACCCCCGGCCGCTATGTCGGTTCCGCTGAAATCGAGGACGACGGCGAGCTGATCGAGGAGAAAATCGCACGGTTGAGCGCGGAGGTGTTTGCGCAGTTTGAGGAATCGGAGAGGCTTGCGGTGGTTGTGCGCGAGCAGTTGGGGCGTGTGCTGTGAGCGGAATGATTGAACGCACACTTATCGAGGTCCTCAGCCACATCGTTGACAACCGTGGGCGAAGTTGTCCTACGGCTGAATCCGGGTTCCCCCTTATCGCAACCAATTGTGTAAAAGACGATCACCTGTTTCCAGTTTTTGAGAATGTTCGCTACGTAAGTGACGAGACTCGAGACTCATGGTTTCGTGGACACCCCGAGCCTGGCGATCTGCTTTTCGTTTGCAAGGGGAGCCCCGGACGTGTGGCGATGGTGCCCGATCCCGTTTCATTCTGCATCGCACAGGACATGCTTGCGTTGCGTGCTGCTCCTGAGGTCGTCGACCCGCGCTATCTCTACTACGTACTCAAGTCAAAGGCTGTTCGAGAAAAGATCGTTGGCCTCCACGTCGGCACGATGATTCCCCATTTCAAGAAGGGCGATTTCAACAAGCTGAAGCTTGAGATTCATCAGGACCTGAGCGAGCAACGAGCAATTGCTGCTGTCCTGGGCGCGCTCGACGACAAGATCGCAGCCAACACCAAACTTGCCGGGGTGTCCGACGAATTGGCATCGGCTCTCTTCGACGACGCGCTCCGCCACGCCGAGTGGTCTGATCTGACGTTTGATGATCTCGCTGCCGTGAACGGTGGTGGCACGCCAAGCACGAAGGTCACCGAGTATTGGGGTGGTGGCGTGAATTGGGCGACGCCCACCGACATTACGGGACTGCAAGGCCCGTATCTTCATCAGACGGGCCGACAAATTACCGAGCTGGGCCTAAGCGCATGTTCGTCTGCCTTGTTTTCGCAAGGTGCAATTCTCATGACGTCGCGTGCCACCATCGGCGCGTTCGCGATCGCGGAGGAGCCGACCGCAGTGAACCAAGGATTCATCGTCGTTCAGCCCATCAATCCCTCGCATAAATGGTGGCTGTTCCACGAGATGAGATCCCGGGTGGACGAATTCATATCTCTCGCGAATGGCGCGACTTTCTTGGAGCTAAGTCGTGGAAACTTCCGAAAACTAAGAGTTCGCTTGGCAGTGGAATCGGCTATACATGAGTTTGATGCTAGGGCAGGGAGCCTGCACGAGGTTGCTCGCGCGGCACTTGCCGAGAACCGCACCCTCGCCGCAACCCGCGATACCCTCCTGCCGCAACTGATGTCGGGCAAGCTCCGCGTGCGCGACGCTGAGAAGCTCGTCGAAGCGGCGGCGTAACCGATGGCTTACGCGCTCGACAACCGCCTCGTGATCGGGGTGGCGTCGAGCGCGCTCTTCGACCTGACCGAATCAGATGCCTTCTTTGGGGAAGAGGGGGAGGAGCTGTATCGGCACTACCAAGACGAGCACATCGACGATCGTCTCGAGCCCGGTGTGGCGTTCCCCTTCGTTCAGCGTCTGCTCGCGCTGAACGATTTGCGCCCGGAGGATCCGCTGGTCGAGGTGATCGTTCTCTCGAAGAACGACCCGACCACCGGCATCCGTGTCATGCGTTCGGTTGCCGCGCATGGGCTCCCGATGACGCGCGCGGTGTTCACGCGCGGGCAGTCGCCGCACGAGTACATTTCTGCTTTCGACATGTCGCTCTTTCTGTCGGCCAGTGAGCAAGACGTGCGCGCTGCAGTGGCGGCGGGGCTTCCGGCCGGACAGGTGCTGCCGTCGGCCATGAATAACGATGTGGCCGACGGTGGCATGCTGCGTGTCGCCTTCGACTTCGATGGCGTGCTGGGTGACGATGAATCCGAGAAGGTCTTTCAAAGTTCGGGCGGGCTCGCCGCCTTTCAAGCGCATGAGGTGGAGCATCGCGGCGAAGCGGTCGGGCCTGGCCCGTTGAAGGAGCTGCTCGTCGATCTGAACATGATTCAACGGCTTGAACGTGCGCGCGTGGCCGTCGACAAGCACTACGAACCCCGGCTGCGAATCTCGATCGTCACCGCGCGAAATGCGCCGGCCCACGAGCGCGCGGTGTTCACGCTGATGTCGTGGGGCGTCACGGTGGATGACGCCTTCTTTCTCGGCGGGATCGACAAGGCACGGGTGTTGAAGGTGATGAAGCCGCACCTCTTCTTTGACGATCAGCAGGGGCACCTCACGTCGGCGTCGGAGTACGCGGCAAGCGTTCATGTGCCCTACGGAATCTCAAACGACGCGAACGTGCAACCTGCAGGCGAAGTAGTCGGGCGACGAGCATGACACCTTCGACCACCGTGCGGCACCGGGTAGGTTCGCAGAACGGTAGCGTCGCACTCTGCCGTGTTGCAAATAGTGCGTAATCGGCTGGAGGTGCGTTATGCCGGTTGATCCGTTCGGTAGTTTGCCCGCACGCTCAGCACCTCCAGCCGGTACTTTCTATGCGACTGGCTGAGCAGAGTGGACGTCTTGCGTGTCCTGTGCGGTCTTGCCGTTCATCACATTCTTAGTGAACGAGTTCGCCAGATCCGCCAACTGATCTGCATCGTTCAAATCGAGCTTGCCTGTGAACACTCGCTCAGTCGTGACACGCCAGCTCTCACCGAGTACGCCAGTTATCGTTGCGGCGACACCCGCCGAGATCACCGAACCGACGCCAGGCACAAGCTTGATTAAGCTTCCAGCTGCAAGCTTTCCGCCGGCCGCTGCGGTGACTGTCCCTACGCTAACCAGCTTGGCTGCCTTGTCTTTTGGGATGCCATAGACCGATGCAATCTTGGCCATCATTGCGGCTTGCGCCGGGATAAGCAGCGCCACGTCCGCGAGCGGGATGGGCGTGGCTCCGACACCGCCGGCGAAAGCAACGGCACCCGCGATCCAAGAACGCGCGTAGCGGGCCTTGATCGAAAGGTCTATCTTCTGCGCCGCTGCGAGTGCGATTTTTTGCGCCTCAGGAACGACACGATAGGTGGCTTCCAGAAGGGTTTCGAGCCCATACTGACTGACCCCATTGAACGCATCGTCCACCGCCGCGGTTGCGATCGGTCGGCCGGTAACGATTGGAAGTTTCATCGCCTCGATCGCGTCTGCGAGGGCGACCGCTGCCGGATCGACGACTCCGTCGCGGGCGCTCACTTTCGTCAGTACGAGAACGACAGGAATGCCAAGCGCCGCCACTTCCTCGATGATCCGCCTTTGACCCTTCTCAAGTCGGCCAGTCTGGCTATTCACGCAGTACCACGCGACGTGAATGGCGGCGTCAGTCTCGCCCTTTCGGTTCCGGAAGATGCGTCGGGTGATGTCGCGGAAGGGAGACTTCTCGCCAATCTCGACACCGGCACCGTCGTAGATTGCGAGCGTGCCAGTGTCGTTGACGAACAGCTCGGTGGTGGTCGTAACAGGTTCTCCGATGCCCGTCTCAGCTATCGGTGCTCCGAAGATTGCGTTAAGCAACGTCGATTTACCTGCTCCGGTTGCACCGAACAGTGCGATGTTCGCCCTGTCCGTCGTCGCTTCGCTCTCCAGAGCTTTACCAAGGTCGCCATCATCTTGCATAGCCCCATGCATACAGCACAATTCACGCTGGAGCAATTTCCTGGCGCTGCTTGTGGCCGTCGAGCCGTGAAAACCCGCACTCAGCAACTGCCGTATGTGAACCTGTCGGACAACTGGGGGAGCATGAACGCAATTGGTCAAGCATTTCAGACGCGGTTCGAACTCACCATCGTTGCCCAAGCGGATCACGCGCGAGTCGGACTGGCGGTTCGCGAATGCTTCAAGCCGAGTCGTGGAAGACAGAACTCCGGCGCATCTGTGCGCTGATAACCCGGGTTACTGGCGTCGTGCGCAGACCGGTTGCTGATCGCCCATACGATGCAAGTAAGCATCCTCCGCGATCGGGAGGCAGAGGGGGAGTACGCAATGACTGGTTTCAGCGAGGCTCAATGGGAGCAGGTAGCCCTTGACCAGCTGGCCGAACCCCTCGGCTGGCGGCCGATGCGGGGCGAGCAGATCGCGCCCGGCAGTGGCCAACGCGACAGTTGGGATGAGCTGCTCGTTCGCCCCCGACTCCTTGACGCGCTGCGACGGCTGAACCCCACGGTTCCGGGGGAGTACCTGCAGCAGGCGCTCGCCGAGATCGCCTCGCCCACGTCTCAGGATGCGATCACCGAGAACCACCGCATTCACGACTTTCTGGTCGACGGTTTTCGCCTCAGTTACATCGGTGACGACGGCAACGAGGTGAATGCGAGCATCCGCCTGGTCAGCGCCGAGCCGTCGGAGAACGACTGGCTGGCCGTGAACCAGGTCACCATTCGGCAGGGCGACAATCACCGCCGTTTCGATCTGGTGCTCTACTGCAACGGCATGCCGGTGAGCATCGTCGAGCTGAAGAAGGCCGGAAGTCAGTCGGCGGATGTCGCTGCTGCCCACGCACAGCTGCAAACGTATCTGCGGGAGTTCCCGATGGCGTTCCGATTCTGCGTGTTCACGCTGGCGAGCGACGGCCTCTCGGCCGGATACGGCACCCCGTTCACGCCACTCAACCACTTCTCGCCGTGGAACGTCGACGACGATGGCCTACCACTGGAACAGCCCCGCGCTGAGGGCGACGACTTCATCTACCCGCTCGATGATGCTCTGCTCGGCCTCTACAACCCGGAACGCTTTCTGCAGTTGCTGCGTTCGTTCGTCGCGTTCGACGAAGGCTCAGACGGCCTGGTCAAGCGCATCGCCAAGCCGCACCAGTACTTCGCCGTGACCAAGGCTGTCGGCAGCACGGTGCAGGCGGTGGCGAGCAACGGCAAGGCCGGTGTGGTCTGGCACACCCAGGGCTCCGGCAAGTCGATGGAGATGGAGCTCTACACCAACCTGGTGGCGCGCAACCCCAAGCTGAAAAACCCCACGGTCGTGGTGATCACCGACCGCAACGAGCTTGACGGACAGCTTTATGCGTCGTTTGCAGCGAGCCTGCTGCTGCCGGAGAAGCCGCAGCAGATTCGGCGACGCAGCGAGCTGCGCGACGAGCTGAGCAACCGCACAACCGGCGGCATCTACTTCACCACGCTGCAGAAGTTCGGTCGCAGTGTGGCCGAGAAGCAGGCCGGCGCGGAGCATCCGTTGCTCTCTTCCCGACGCAACATCATCGTGGTCGTTGACGAGGCGCACCGCAGCCATTACGACGACCTCGACGGCTACGCCCGGCATCTGCGTGACGCACTGCCGTATGCCACCTTGATTGCGTTTACCGGCACGCCCATCTCGTTCGACGACCGCAACACCCGCGATGTCTTCGGCGACTACATCGACATCTACGACCTCTCCCGCGCCGTCGACGACGGGGCCACGGTGCCGGTGTTCTTCGAACCCCGCCTGATCAAGGTGGCTCTGGCGACGGATGTCACGGAAGACACCCTGGACGAGGCGGCGGACGAAGCCACCGTGGGGCTCGACGACACCGAGCGGGCCCGGATCGAGGCATCCGTCGCCGTGGTCAACGCGGTCTACGGCGCACCGGAGCGGATCGCGGCGCTCGCCGAAGATCTTGTTGCGCACTGGGAAACCCGCAGCGGCCAGATGATCAAGTTCATCGAGGCGCCAGGCAAGGCGATGATCGTGGGCGCGACGCGGGAGATCTGCGCGAACCTGTATTCGGCGATCGTGGCACTGCGGCCGGAGTGGCACTCCGACGAGCTCGACAAAGGTGTGATCAAGGTCGTCTACTCGGGTTCGGCGTCGGATGTGCCGCCGGTGGTCGACCATGTGCGCCGCGATTCGGCGAATGCCGCGATCAAGGAGCGATTGAAGAACGTCGACGATGAGCTGCAGCTGGTGATCGTGAAAGACATGATGCTCACGGGCTTCGACTCGCCGCCGCTGCACACCCTGTATCTCGACCGACCGCTGAAGGGTGCGCTGCTGATGCAGACCCTGGCGCGGGTGAACCGCACGTTCCGGGGCAAGGAGGATGGGCTGCTCGTGGCGTATGCGCCGCTGGCCGACAACCTGGCCAAGGCGCTGAGCGAGTACTCGAAGACTGACCAGCGCGAGAAGCCGATGGGTCGTGAGATTGATGACGCGATCGCGCTCACGGTAACGCTCGTCGACACGTTGCGAGGGCTGCTCGCCGGCAATGACTGGCGGGCCGAACTCGCCAAGGGCGGCCCGAAATGCTACCTCTACGCGGTGACTGGCGCGGTCAACTACCTGCGCTCGGCCAACACCCCAGGAAACCAGGTGGAGGACGGCGAGGAGACGCTCGCCGCGGCTTACCGTCGCTACTCAAGCCAGCTTTCGCGGGCCTGGGCGCTGAGTTCGAGCGCCGGGGTTCAGGCATTGGAGGCACGCCGGCCGGAGATCCAGCTGTATGAAGAGGTGCGGGTCTGGATGGCCAAGTACGACGCGGCCGACCGGCAGGCCAAGGGGGAGCCGGTGCCCGAAGACGTTCAGCGTCTGCTCGGCGAGCTGATCGCATCCGCTACCGCATCGGGTGACGTGCTTGATATCTATGAGGCGGCCGGGATGCCGAAGCCCTCGCTTGACGACCTGAGCCCGGAGTTCATCGCGAAGACCCAGAAGGCGCGCAACCCTCAGCTGGCAATTGAGGCGTTGCGCAAGTTGTTGACCGAGGAGTCGGCGCGCACGACGCGCAACAACCTGGTGCGGCAGCGGGCGTTCTCGGAGCGCATCAATGAGCTGATGAATAGGTACACGAACCAGCAGCTCACCAGCGCCGAGGTGATCGCCGAGCTGGTGGAGCTGGCCCGCGAGGTCGCGGCGGAGGCAAACCGCGGGGCCGCCTTCGCACCGCCGCTGAACCACGACGAGCTGGCGTTCTACGACGCTGTGGCGCAGAACGAGTCTGCAGTTGAAGTGCAAGGTGAAGGTGTGCTCGCTGAGATCGCGCGCGAGTTGGTGGCCGTAATGCGGCGGGATGTGCGCACCGACTGGACTGTACGGGACGATGTGCGTGCAAAGCTGCGGTCGTCGATCAAACGGCTGCTCGTGAAGTTCGGTTATCCGCCGGACCGCCAGCCCGAGGCCATCAAGCTCGTGATGGAGCAGATGGAGTCGATGGCGCCGCGGTATAGCGAGGAGCGGGGCTGAAACACATGAAACTCACATTTGGTACGGTCATCGCTGATGCTCTCGACCTTCCTGGCATTCGCAAGGAGCACTCCGCTCACAACTTTGGATTGGACCACGATGCGAATTGAGTCATTTAGCATTCGGAATTACAAGGGAATCGCCCTGGCTTCGATGTCGGGTTTGTCGAATGCGCCCAGCGTCTTCCTTAGCGGAAGGAATGGCACTGGGAAAACGCTCGTGCTGGAGGCATTGGCGAGTCTCTGGTCCGGAAGGACGCTAGTCGCCGATCGCGTCGGGCCTTGGGGAGACGAAGCTGCAATCGACTTTGATATTTCACTCACTGACGAAGAGTTCGAGATTGTCGCCGAATGGCACCTGCGGGAGTACTCCTATCCGCCGACACCGCAGCCGAGCTTTTCATTCGGCGTAGTAATCAACCGGCTTTCGGACTCTGTACGTGAAGTCTCAAACGACAACGTAATCCGCATCCTTCGCAACGTTCAATTTCAGAGACTGAACCCTTTCGCGACGATCGATTTTCTCGCCGCCCAGCGCCAGTTCAATTCAGGTGCATCCCAAGTGGTGGATCTGGGGATGTTCGATCGCAAACGTCTCGCAGAGGAACGAAATCAGATGTTTGATCAGCAGATTGAACATAAGAATGGGATGTGGCTGCCGGATGTTGGTAGCTACCTGGTGACTCTCGACTATCAAAGATATTTGGCGGAACGCCAGGGTCTTGAGATCTCGGATGACTTCAGCCTGGTGGCAGACGCATTCTACGCAGCGACCGGCAAACGTATCCTTCAACCTCGATACGATGTTGAAAAAGGTGGTAGTTCCATCGAGATTGAATTGCCGTCGGGCCCAACGCACGGGCTGACAGCGCTCTCGAGTGGCGAACGTGAGATGCTCGCGCTTATGTATTTTGTGCGGAGACTTTCTGCGGCCGGCGGAATTCTTTTCCTGGATGAGCCAGAGAAACATCTCCATCCAAGTTTGCAGGCAGCGCTATTCGATTCAACGCGTGGACTCGCCGATCGTGCGCAAATCTTCGTAGTAACCCACTCTCCCAATTTGATTGCGACCGCACGCCCAGACAACCTGCTCGAGGTCCTACCACCGGTTGATTCCGAGACAAATCAGATCGAGTTAGTCTCCCGGGATGCAGATCGACTCGAACTGATGCGCTCATTGGGAATTGAAATTTCAGACCTTGTGCAGAATGACTTGCTGATCGTCGTAGAGGGAGATGATGATGCGCATGCGCTCACAGCATTGTTTCCAATCGAGATGGGGAGATCGCACATCATGATTGCAGGAGGAAGCAGTCAAGTTGTTGCGGCTTGCGCCACTCTCGAGAAGGCCCCCGAGCACATTCCGTGGATCGCTATCCGCGATCGGGATTTCATGACGAAAGAGGCCGTGCAGGACATGGAGGAGGCGCACCCTTCTCTCTTCGTTTGGGGCCTTCGTGAGTTGGAGAACGTGCTTCTTGACTCTGAACTTGTCATGGCAACGGTTCAAAATGTGAAGACAGTTACCGAAGAAGAGATAGCTCAATCGATAGGTACAAGCATTCTGCCGTTGATCGAAGATGTCGTCGAAGCGTTGGCTCTTGAAGACGTCCGCGGTCAGCATCCGCCAGCGAAAATGCAGGGGAAGCCGGGCAAGTCCAATAGAGCACGGCAGGCCCTTTCTTTTGAAGCTGAGTCCCTCACTAAACAAGCTGCTTCGTATGATGAAGCTGCCGAGCGGTTCCGCAACGAGTTGCGGGCGCAATGGTCCGAACGATGGCCAGAACTCGTAGACGGAAAGGTCGCCCTTAGAGCGATTCATGCGTCGCTTGAGGTCTACCGAAATGCTGACGAATTCAAGTCAGCACTGCTCGCGAAGGCGAGGGAATCCACTGAAGTGCGGCCAAAGGAAATTGAGCGGTTGAGAGTTCGAATCGTAGATGCGCTTTCGCGATCCTGAATCACGTGGATAAACGACATGCCAAGTCAACTGCAGAGTGAGTCGGTGCCAGCGTCGCAAGCTCAGCATCGACGACCGTGTCCGGTACGTCGTGTTCAGGATCGGCGAGTGTAATTATCTGCGCCCGCGCAAATTGCGGCCACCACCTAACCACCGGCATGGCCTGAGTCGATAGTTGCGGAGGGTACAAGGAAATCTATTGGAAGGCCGCTCATGGACCGACGCACCCCAGAAAAAGCTCGATCTTGGGCTGTCTACATGCCGCGGCGCGGCAATGGCGGAGTTCCACTGGGCAGTGACGTCACGCAGTTCCTGGACGACACCCGCACCAATCCCGCACTCAGGCTCAAAGTGCTCAGCGAGCTGAGGGAACGCGCTTGCCTGAACTCTGCCACTCAATTCGGAATCGCGGCTTGTGGTCTCGCAGCATTGGCGATTCTCGCCACGATCATTGTGAGTGTCGATGGCATCGACCTGGCGGCCGTGGTCAGCCAGTACGGAATCTCAGCCGTCTGTCTCGCCATTTTGCCGGGTGTTTTGGCGATCATCAGCGATTCGCGATCGCGCCACGCCAATTCATGGCTGGCCGCTTACGAAGACGGACTGGCTGTTGAAGTCGCCAATGAGCCTCGAGTTGACCGCTCGACTCATCATCCGCTTGAACCAGCATCCGTTCGGCGCCAAGGCAATAACGAAAGCCGACGGCGAGGCTGAAGTTGGGACTGCCGCCAAGTTAATTTGACCACTTGCCACACGGCAATCCCCGCACCCTCGCCCTCACCCCGGTCCTTGGCCTCAACGCCGCCCTGCACTATGAGATCGCCTGGCTGGTGCCCGATCTGCGCTACGGCGTCGGACTCAGCTTCCTGCTGATCCCGGCCTGGGATGGGCTACGCCGAGGCCTCCGTGCTGCCCGCCTAGATGTACTGCCCAGCAAGGTTAGTTAACCGGCTGATGGGTGGTTGGCCTCCGATTGCGGTGTGGGGCCTGTGGTGATTGTATTCGTGGAGCCAGGCCGGCAGTGCGTTGCGGCGGGCTGATTCGCTGGCGTAGAAGCGCTTGAACGCCCACCCCTCGCCCATGGTGCGGTGGAACCGTTCGATCTTGCCGTTGGTTTGTGGCCGATAGGGGCGGGTCTTCTTGACCTTGATGTTCAGGGCGTGGCAGGTGTCGCGCCAGAGGTGGGATTTGTAGGCGGAGCCGTTGTCGGAAAGGACACGTTCGACGGTGACGCCGCGGTCGGCGAACCAGGCCACGGCCCGGTTCAGCACGCCAACGGCCGTGACGGCGGTCTCGTCCTCGTGGATTTCGGCGTAGGCGACGCGGAGTGGTCATCGATGACGGTGTGCACGAACGCTTTCCCGATGATCGGTTCGCGGTTCTTGGTGCGTGGTGCGCCGATCGTGGCGGCCCGGTTCCGGTTGCCCTGCTGGCGGCCGACGAAGCGGTGCCCGCCGCCGTCGGGAATGTTGCCGAACTTGGTCACGTCGACGTGGATCATCGCGCCAGGCTTGTCGTGCTCGTAGCGGCGGACGACTTCCCCGGTTCGCTTGTCGACGTGGGAGAGGCGATTCAGTCGGCAGCGCACCAGCACGGCGTGCACGGTCGAGGCCGACAGGCCCAGCTTCGCCGCGATCGCAATCGGCCCGAGGCGGTGCTTCCACCGCAAATGCACGATTTTCCGCACGAGGGCAGGCGGCGTCTTCGCCGGGGAACGGTGCGGGCGAGAGGACCGGTCCTGCATCCCGTCCGAGCCCATCGACTCGTATCGATCAGCCCACCGTTTCGCAGTCGGCCAGGACACATGGAAATAGGCGGCCGCGTGCGCGACCGGCCACCCGTCGTCAACAATCAGACGCGCGAGGCGTAAACGGTGCCGCGGGGTCAGCGCAGCATTAGCGTGGCACATGAGGGTCTCCTGGTTTTAGCGAATGTCTAAGCAACACCACTGTGAACCGGAGACCCTCACCCTCTCGTCAATGACTACAGCGAGTCGTCACACCGAGTCAACCAATGTCCCTGGGCAATACACTTAGACCGGCCTCTACGCGACGATCGTGCCGCTGCTCGTCTACGCCGCGTTCGGGCCGTCGCGCATCCTCGTGCTCGGGCCCGACTCGGCGCTCGCCCCGATCATCGCCGACTCGATCCTCCGCTCGCCACCGGCAGTACCGAACGGGCAGTCGCCCTCGCCCTGCTCATCGCCAACCTCTCCGGCTCGGATTCGTCACCGACCTGCTCTCCAAACTGATTCGAGTCGGCTGCCTCAACGCAATCGCCCTGCTCGTGATCATCTCGCAGAATCCCCAAACCGCCCGCTTCTCGGTCGACGCGGCCTGCCCGATTCAGGAGGTCAGCGCGATCGCGCAGAGCATCGCGACGGGGAGTATCGACCCGGCCGCAATTCTGTTCGGGCTCGCCTCCCTCGCCGTCATCATCGGGTTGCGATTCGTGTGGTTGCATCCGTCGTAGTCACCGCGATCTTCTCGCTACAAAGTGTGGTGCCGGTTGTCGGCGCCATACCGCATGGGCTCCTCGCGCCGGTGCTCGGCGGACTCGTCAGGGCCGACGTCGGCTCCCTGCTCACCCCGGCACTCGGCATCGCACTCGTCGCCTTGGCCGACTCCGGGGTGCTTTCCCGCACGCTCGCCGCCCGCCGCAGCGACGCAGTGAACGGCAGCCAGGAGATGGCCGGCCTTGGCCCGGCCAATATCCGCGGCGGGTTCTTCAGTGGTTTTCCGGCCTCCGAGGCGGCCGGTCGGACTCTGGTCGGCTTCGGTGGTTAGTAGTTGTCGCTCCCTGGAGGCCAGATCAACATTTACTGACTATCGATCGAAGATAGTTTGACCAATGGATGTCTGAACGCCGGATGCTGCTCCGGGATCTTCCGCCGCTACTCGTCACCCAATACCATCAGCGCACTCACCGGCACCGGCTTCACCGGCACATGCGCCGTGAAGCTGCCGACATCCGCCATCGAACGCCCGCGCTTTGCAGCCACCAGCGAGGCCACCGTCGTCTCGCAATAGCGTCCCTGACACGGACCCATCCCGCTGCGGCACTCCAGCTTGACGCCACTGGCCGAGGAGAGATGCGGGTTGTGCGCGAGCACCGTCGACACGTCCTCCTGAGTCACCAGCTCGCAGCGGCAGACGATCGTCTCCGGCGTCGCGAGCGCGGCCAGACCCTTGCGGTTCGGCGCGAACATGCGCTGCACGACCGTCGAGAACTTCTGCGCGTGGTGCACGAATTTGCGGGCGGCATCCAGGGCGCTCGTCAGGTCGTCAGAGTCCTGAGTCAGCGGCGCCGCTCGATCACTGGCACGAGTGCGGGCGCGGGTACGAGCACGACCGAACCCGAGGTCCTGCGCAATTGCGAGCCCAGCCAAGTGGCCTTCGGCCCGCGACTGCTCCGCACCGGCGACCCCGGTCGGCTCGCCCGCCACATAGATGCCGGGGCTCGACGTGGCCATGTTCTGATCGTGCGCAACGATCCAGCCGCCCTTGGCCGAGTTGTAGAGCATGGTGCAGCCGGCCTGCCGCGCCAACTCGGTGGAGGCCTGAAAGCCGTAGCCGAGCACCAGGGTTGACGCCTGAACCGAGCGCGGGGCGCCGATGATCTTCCAGTCCTCGTCGATGCGCGCCAGCGTGGCACCCTCGACACGGTCGGTGCCGAGCGCACGCGTTGCGATCGTGTTTGTGCTGATGCGCACACCGGCCGCGAGCAGTCGGGCCACAGCGACGCCGGTTTCGGCGAACAAACGCGTATGGCCGGGCACCGCCGGCAGCGCACCGAACGCCTCGCGCAGCGAAGGCAGGCCACGCGCGAACGCGATCTCGGCGATGTCGGCCCCACTCGCCCGCAACTGGTCAGCGACCACGAGCAGCAACGGATGCGACCCGGCCAGCACCAAGCGCTCCGACACGAGCAGACGTTGGCTCTTGATGAACCCCTGAACGGCACCGGCCATCATCACGCCGGGGAGCGTCCAGCCCGGAATCGCGACAGGTAGATCGTAGGCACCGGTCGCGATTAGCAGGCGGCGCACGGGCAATCGTTCGGCGCCATTCGGTCCGCTGATCGCGAGTTGGATTCCCTCGGGACTCGGGTCGGCGTTGCCCTGCAGGCTATCGTCGGCGCGGTCGCGGAAGACGCCGAACGCGGTGCTCTCGTGCCTCCAAGTGATGCCGGGCGCGGCATCCGCCTGGTCGAGCAGATCGTAAGCCCAGGGGTAGCCAGCCGAGAACTTGGCTTTGCTGCCGACGAACTCGCGCGGCGGCTGACGAAAGATCTGCCCGCCGGGGCGACGCTGCTCCTCGATCACGACGACACGGGCGCCCGCAGCCGAAGCGGCGAGGGCGGCGGCAATACCGGCCGGGCCGGCTCCGACGATGGCGAGATCGAACATGGCCTGAGGCATCCCAGAGGGAGCGGACACAGCAGGAGAGGACGTGGCGTGATCGGACATGTCAGGCACCTCGGGACGATTCGACGTTCATGCCGTCGACGGCATACGTCAGGCAGGAGCGGGTGAGCGGAGCGCCGTCGACCACGACGACACAGTCAAAACAGGTGCCCATATTGCAGAGCGGCTGGCGGGGAGCGCCGCTGCGCGTGGTGTCGAATTCGGTGACACCGTCGGCGAGCAACGCGGTGGCCAGGGTTTCACCTTCGAAGCACGACACGGCGACACCGTTGAAGGTGAACTCGACGGGCACGCCGCGGTGGGCGTCCAACCGGCGACTCGCAGGAGCAGCACCCGCCGGTGCGGCACCCGCCGATGCAGCACTCGCAGCCACAGCACCCTCGGTCACACGAACATCCTCAGACATGAACACCTCCATAGCGGCGTGGGTCGTAGGGGGAGAGATCCATGCTCGGCGGGCGCCCCTGCACCATCTCGCTGAGCACCCGGGCGAAGCTCGGCCCGAGCGTGAACGCCGAGCCGCCCGTGGCCACGAACACGCCAGGGCAGCCGGGCACCGAACCCACCAACGGCAGCTGGTCGGGCGTGACCGTGGTGGTGCCCACCCAGGTGCGGAGGGCCGGCAGCGCGGCGACGCGCGGAACCACACCGATCGCCGCACGCGCATTGCCGGCCACAGAGGCGCGCAGCAACTCCGGTCGCGAGTTCAGGTCGGGATTGCCGTGGCGATCCACCGGCAGCCGGGCCGGCCAGCCACCGCCGATCAGCACGTTGCCGTCGAGCGACTGCTTGAGCGACAGCTTGGCCCCGGCGTGCTGCACCAGGTGCGGAATGAACTTCTCGGTCTTCAACGTGACCGTCATGGTCAGCGCCAGGGCGATTGTCGGCAAGCTCGCGCCCAGCATCTCCCCGAGCTCGGTGGTCCACACGCCGCCGGCCAGAATGATGGCCTCGGTGCGGATCTCCGATTTGAGCAACGTGCCGTCGGGCCCGGTCGTTTCGATGCCGACCAGCCACGACGCACCGGCGCGGGTCATCGACACCACGCGCGTGCGGGTGCGGATGTCGGCGCCCAGTCGGGCGGCACCGCGCGCGAGGGCGGGCCCCGCGGTGCGGGTGTCGGCCTTTCCCTCGATCGGACAGTAGGCCGCGGCGACGACGGAAGCGGAGAGGTACGGCGCAATCTCACGCACCTCATCGCCGCTCAGCAGCGTGACGTCGAGTCCCCACGAGCGCTCAAGCTCGGACTTCTGCTCGAGCACGGCGGCCTGCGCGGCCGTTTCGGCGAGCATCAGCCCGCCCTTCTGCACGACGCCGAGGCTCTCGCCCAGTTCGTCGCCGAGGGAGGCCCAGAGCCGGGCCGCATCCAGGTGCAGGGGCATCGCCTCGGCGGCCTGCCGGGCGGCTTCGAGGCCGTGCTCGAGCATGCGGTATTCGAGTTGAAAATGCAGACTGCCGGCATTCTGCCCGGAGGCATGCTGGTTGAGCTGGTCGCGCTCGAGCAGGGCCACGTCGACGCCGTCACGGGCGAGCATCCAGCTGAGTGCAGCGCCCAACAGCCCACCCCCGACGACGACGACGTCGCGGTGTTCGGTCATGAGCGGTGCTCAGTCATCACAGGGAAACGGTCTCGATGCCAAGGCTGTTCAGCGTCTCTTCGACGATGCTGACCTCGTCGGCGGTGAGCTCGAGCAGCGGGTCGCGCACGAAACCGGCCGGCACACCCTGCAGGCGCAGCGCGGTCTTCATGATCGCTTGGGCGTTGCCAAACTGGGCGCCGTAGTCCTGCGTGAACCAGCGCTGCATCACGACACGGTCGCGAGCGCCGAGCTCGAGGGCACGGGCCTTGTCTCCGGCGGCGAGTGCACGCCAGAAGTCGGGGTGGTCGGAGCCGAGCGGAGCGCCCGAGCCCATCAGGCCGTCGCCGTAGCCGAGCTCGACCAGGTCGGCGCCAAGCGGGCTCGTCGGAATTCCGAAGTAACGCACGCTGCCGCTGAGCGCATAGAGACCGTCGAGAAACGCCTTGGTGTTACCGGTGGAGTTCTTGATGGCCACGACGTTATCGATCGCGGCCAGCTCGGTGAGCAGCTCGGTGTCGAGGTCGACGATGCAGCCGCGCGGCCAGTTGTAGATGCAGATCGGGATGTCGCTGGCGTCCGACACGTCCTGGTAGAACTTGACGATCTCGCGGCGCGTGGGCACCACGTAGGGCGGGGGAGTGATGAGGATTCCATCGAGGCCGGCCTTCTCGGCCGCGTGCGCGTGACGGATGGCTTCCTGCTGAGTGAACGCGTTGCATCCGCCGAGCACCCACATGGCTCCGTCAACATTCTTCGCGCCTTCGGTGAACAGTTGCGCGCGCTCGTCATCGTTGAGGGCAAACCACTCGCCGGTCGTGCCGCCGAGAATGACGCCGTGCATGCGCTGCTCCACGAGCCAGCCCAGCTGGGTCTCGAAGGCGCCGAAGTCGAGCGCACCCTCTTCATCAAACGGGGTGGTGATGGCCGGAATGTATCCGGTCCACTGAACTGAGTTGCGATCCACTCTGATCCTCCTAAGGCGTGGGCGGGTTCACCGCGAGGATGAACTCCACCGTGTGGTGTGTTGTGTTGCAGTAGCGGTGGGGTTGGCGCGAATCGATCGTGATCGCGTCACCGGCGACCACGTCGTGGGCGGCGTCGCCGACCATCACGGTGAGCACGCCGGTCAGTACATAGGCGCATTCGATGGCCACGTGCGACCACGGCTCGTCACTCGACGACTCACCCGGTTCGAGCACACCGCGCAGAACGGCCAGCTGGGCGTTGCCCGGCATCAGGCGTTCATACTGGATGTGCCCCCTGGGTGAGGTGATCTTCGAGCGTTCGCCGGCGTGGCTGATATGCACGGCCGGCACGGCGTCCTCGTCGAAGAGCATCGCGACCGACTGGCCGAAGACATCGGCGACCAGGCGCAGCGACTTGAGGCTCGGTTCGGTCACCCCACGCTCGATCTGACTGAGCAGGGTGGCCGACAGGCCGGTCTCCGCAGCGAGACTGCGCAGACTCAGGCCGCGTGCGGTTCTGAGCTCTCTCAATCTGGTTCCGATCATGACGACACTCTACACACATGCTGCACACTCATGTGCACTCTAACTGCACGAAAATGGACAGCGGGCAGCATCGTAAAGGCCGGAAAGACGTGTCAGACGACGCAAAACTGCTCAAAAATGGCCGAACTTAAAGGTTCGCGAGCGCAGTCGCTCGATGAGGTCAAGAATAAACGATGTGCAGTTGTATTGCATTTTCTATTCGACTTGTGGATACTGAGTGCACACTCCTGGCCATTGTCGCTCGGAGCTCACAGTGCAGTGACGAGAGGAACTTGTATGACCCAGCACCCGCGCCTGACCTTCCGAGGAGGGTGGCTGATGGCATTCGTGCCCATCGCCGTCTTCCTCTCGCTCTGTGTTCTGTTCTTCGTCGTCTTCAAGGCGTTCGACATGACCGCCCTCGCCATGAGCGGCATCGTTGCCCTGCTGATCGGTGCCGTCTTCGCTCGCAACTACGGCGCATTCTGGGACGCGGTGATGCGCGGGATCGGCAGCCCGACGTCGGTCTCGATCGTCGTCATCCTCCTCGTGATCGGCATGTTCTCGGCGCTCGTCAAGGCTACGAACGTCTCGGGCGGATTCGTCTGGATCGGCACGACCTTGGGCATCGGCGGTGCAGGCTTCACCCTGTTCGCGTTCGTCACGGTCTGTGTCGTCGCGATGTCCACAGGGTCGTCGATCGGCACCATGTTCACCGCATTCCCGATCTTCTACCCGGCCGGTGTTCTGCTCGGTGCCGACCCGGCACTGCTCGCCGGCGCCATCCTCTCCGGCGCAATCTTCGGTGACAACCTGGCCCCGATCAGCGATACCACGATCATCTCGTCATCGACTCAGCGCTTCCGTCGCAAGGAAGGCGTCGCGGACATCTCCGGTGTCGTCTCCTCCCGCGCTCGTTACGCCCTCCTGGCCGCCGGCATCAGCGCGATTCTCTTCTTGATCTTCGGTGGCGGCGGCGAAGCGAAGGGCGGCGCATCCGCCATTCTCGACGCCAGCTCCAATCCGATGGCGCTCGTCATGCTCATTCCGATCGCGATCATGCTGATTGTGGCCTTCCTCACCCGCGACATCTTCAAGGCGGTGACGGTGGGTCTCGTGCTCGGCACGATCACCGGGCTGCTCGCCGGCCTGATTGTGCCGGCCGACATACTCGGTGTGACGGATGGCGCACCCACCGGATTCCTCGTCGGTGGTGTTGCGAGCATGCTCGGCACCGTTGCGCTCGTCATCTCGGTCTTCGGAATCATGGGCGTGCTCACCGCCGCCGGCGTGCTGGACCGGGTCGTCGACGCACTGGTGCGCGGCAAGCTGGCCCGCACCCCGCGCGGTGCGGAGGCGGCGATCGCCATCGGGTCGAGCGTGACGACGCTGCTGTTCGGCGGGGTCAACTCGGCGTCGATGATGACCTTCGGCCCGGTTGCCGACGAGATCGGCTCGCGGATGAACCTGCACCCCTACCGCCGCTCGAACATCATGGACTGCTTCGCGATGGGTGTCGCGTGTGTTGTGCCGTTCCTCAGCGCGTTCCTCTTTATTGCGGCTCTGCTCACGAGCGGTTACGACGGGGTGCCGGCGCTCAGCACCACGCAGATCTTCACGGGAACGCTCTACCCGCTGGTACTCACGGCGGTGATGATCTTCGCGATCCTCACCGGCTGGGGGCGTCGCTTCGAAGGACCGGACAGCGCAGTGTCGCGAACCCGTGACTTGTCGCAGCCCGGTGTCGCGCCGGAGCTCGCCGGGGCGGCGCGCTAGCTCAAGCGTTTCTTTCACAGGGGCATTCGTCGGTGATCCGGCGGGTGCCCCTGCGGCGTATCCGGTGCGGCACACGGATGCCTGGCGCGGTCGCTGGCCACGCGTTCCCTAGGATGAGCCCCATGACATCCGTTGCCGCCGTGCTCATCTGCATCATCCTGGGACTGCTCACGATCTTCCAGATTCTGCTGATCGCCGGCCTGCCGCTGGGACGGTTCGCGTGGGGCGGCCAGAACGAGGTGCTGCCCACCCGGTTGCGCATCGGCAGCGCCGTCTCAATCGTGCTCTACGCGCTGTTCGCACTGATCGTGCTTGAAGCAGCTGGGCTGACGTCGCTCATCCAGAGCGAGACATTTGTCACCGTCGCGATGTGGGTGCTCACCGGTTACTTCGCGCTCGGCGTGCTCATGAACGGGATCTCCCGCAGCAAACCTGAACGCAACCTGATGACGCCGGTGAGCGTGGTTCTCGCCGGGCTGTGTCTCGTTGTGGCGATCGGGTAGCGCCGCCTCGCACTTCTGCATCAGCGTGCGCGCGACGTGAGCGAGACATCTGAACGGAGTTGCGTTTGGAGATTGGCTCACGAGGTTTCGAGACACGGCCGACTCCGTCGAGCGCTCCTCAACCACCGACGTGGGGGAGCAACCCTTGTCAGTCGCCCGGCACACGAATAGGGTTCCAGCGCCAGCTTTCTGACGATCGGAGCCCCCATGCCAGCACATGCACTTCCTTCCAGCGGCGACAGTCCCGCCGACGATGCCAGCGACCCCAACAGCAGCGGCGAACCCGGTCGGCACAGTGCCCCCGGCGGCGTCAAGACCTGTGACGCGAGCGGCATGGCCGAGATCCACCGGATGTTCCGGGCCGGGTTCGGCGAAGGCCCGACGCTCGTTCGCGGGGTTGCCGAGGGCGATGCCGTGCACGCTGAGAACGTCGGCGACTACCTCTCGATGCTCTCGATCGCGTTGCACGCTCATCACGAAGGTGAGGACACGATGCTGTGGGACCGCCTCGAAGGCCGGGCCCCCTCGTGTGCAGCGCATGTCGCGCGGATGAAGCAACAGCACGCCGAGATGCTCGTGCACCTCAAGGAGCTCGACGCGAGCCTGCCGGCCTGGCGGGCGAGCGGTCGGGCCGCGGAGGCACCATCCGTCGTCGCCGCGCTCGACGGGATCAATGCCGCGCTCGCCGTGCACCTGCCCGACGAGGAGACGAACATCGTGCCCGTCATGGAGACGGTGCTCGCGCCGGCGGATGTCGACGCCCTCTCCGAACACGGTCGCCACGCGACGCCCAAGGGCAAGACGTTCATTCAACTGGGCGCGATCCTCGCCGCACAGCCGGATGGCGGCGTTGAGTGGCAGCACAAGCACCTGCCTGCGCCGGCTCGGATGATCTGGCGCCTCGTCGGCAAATCGAAGTATGAGCGGTATCGGGCGGCGCTGGTGAAGTAGGTGGGGGGACGGGACTCCTCGACGACGGCGGAAGACGAGTCAGCGGGGGAAGCCCACCCAGCAATCGTCGTCGGGACTATCTTGAGCACATGCCCACCGGCCGCACGCGCAGCGTCGCCCTCAGCCTGATCCCAGGTCTCGACACCGCCCTGCACTACCAGCGCGCGTGGCTGGTGCCCGACCTGCGCTCCGGCGTCGTGCTCAGCTTCCTGCTGATCCCCGCCGGGATGGGTTACGCGGAGGCGTCCGGGCTGCCCGCCTACACCGGCTTGTACGCCACGATCGTGCCGCTGCTCGTCTACGCCGTGTTCGGCCCGTCGCGCATCCTCGTGCTCGGACCCGACTCCGCGCTCGCCCCGATCATCGCCGCCTCGATCCTGCCGCTCGCCGCCGGCAGCACCGAACGGGCGGTCGCCCTCGCCGGACTCCTTGGCATCATGGTCGGCCTCGCCCTGCTCATCGCGGGCCTGCTCCGGCTCGGATTCGTCACCGACCTGCTCTCCAAACCGATCCGGGTCGGCTACCTCAACGCCATCGCCCTGCTCGTGATCATCTCGCAGATCCCCAAACTGCTCGGCTTCTCCGTCGACGCGGCCGGCCCGATCCAGGAGATCGGCGCGATTGGGCAGAGCATCACGGCGGGGAGCATCGACCCGGCCGCGATGCTGTTCGGACTCGCCTCCCTCGCCGTCATCATCGGGTTGCGTTTCGTGCTCGGCGGTCGCATCCCCGGTGTGCTCGTCGCGGTGGTCGCATCCGTCGTGGTCACGGCGATCTTCTCGCTGCAAAGCGTGGTGCCGGTTGTCGGTGCCATGCCGCAGGGGCTTCCCGCGCCGGCGCTCGGCGGCCTCGTCTGGGCCGACGTGGGCTCCCTCCTCGGGCCGGCGCTCGGTATCGCGCTCATCGCCTTCGCTGACACCGGCGTGCTGTCCCGCACGCTCGCCGCTCGCCGCGGCGATACCGTGAATGGCAGCCAGGAGATGGCTGGCCTCGGCCTCGCCAACATCGGGGGCGGGTTCCTCGGTGGTTTCCCGGTCTCCGCCTCCGCTTCGCGCACGCCCGTCGCTGAGCAGGCCGGTGCGCGGTCGCAACTGACGAATGTCGTCGGCGCGCTGGTTCTTGTACTTTTCATGCTCCTGGCCCCCGGCGTCACCGGCTATCTGCCGTCGGCGACCCTCGGCGCCGTGGTCATGGTCGCCGCGGCGGGCCTGCTCGACATCTCGGGCTTGGCGCGATTGTGGCGATTCGACAAAACGGATGCCCTGCTCTCGATCGCCGCGTTCCTCGGCGTTTTTCTGGTCGGCGTTTTGCAGGGCATTCTCGTCGCGATCGGTCTCTCATTCGTCGCGTTCGTGATCCGAGCGTGGCGGCCGTACCGGGCCGAGCTCGGGCGCATTGAGGGCGTGCGCGGTTACCACGACCGTTCCCGGCATTCGGATGCCGAGCGTGTGCCCGGCATCGTGATCGTGCGTTTCGACGCCCCGCTTTTCTTTGCCAACGGAGGCATCTTCGACGACTACGTGCGGTCGGTGGTGCGGCGGGCGGAGAAGGAGGCGCAGACCGGAGGCAGGGGCACGGGCGCCGACGCCGGCGAGTCTTCTCGCGCAGGCGGTCCCGGCCACGCGGGCACGCCCATCCATACCGTCATCGTCGCTGCCGAACCCATCACCGACATCGACACGACTGCGATCGACGAGCTGCTCGACCTCGACGAGTACCTTGCCTCCCGGGGGATGACGCTCATCCTCGCGGAGATGAAAGGGCCGGTGAAAGACCAGCTGCAGGCCTTCGGTCTCGGCGACCGGTTCCCGCCCGAGCGGTTTGCGCCGACCGTGGGCGCCGCAGTGGATGCCGCGAGCGGCGAGTTGCGCGACGACATCGGCGGGGCGATCTGAGCTTCCTCGGCCATCTCGTTGGTCGAGGGCGAGCGAGCGGAGCGAGCCCGTTTCTCGAGACCTCGCGAGCTGACCCCTCAGACGTAACCATCCCGGTGGTCGAGCTTGTCGAGACCTCGCGAGCCACCCCTCAGACGTAACCATCCCGGTGGTCGAGCTTGTCGAGACCGCGCGAGCCACCCTCAGACGTAACCATCCCGGTGGTCGAGCTTGTCGAGACCTCGCGAGCCACCCCTCAGACGTAACCCGACTCCAAGGATCATCTCGCGAGGTTTCGAGACGCGCGCTCCTGCGTCGCGTGCTCCTCAACCACCGATGCGTTCGCACCCAAGACTTGTGTCGGTCGTGCGCGCGAGCATTGCCGCATGAAAACTCAACGACCCACAATTGACCCGATTCTCCGGCAATTCTTCGACGGTTCAGTCGCCAACAAAAGCGGCCTAGCCCGGTCGCGAATCGAGCTTGTCGAGCGTCGGCTCCGGGAATGCCTGGAATCAGAGGCAGAGCGGATTCTCGTCAGCGACGACAAAGAAATCCTCGCTGCTGAACGCCAGTTTGCCTGGGAAGGAGCCGTCGCCCGCACGATGCACGCCGACGACCTGATCTTCATCCTGATGTTGTTCGTGCGAGATCCCTGGCTCCCCGATGATCCTGTGCAGCGTGCCACGCAACTGCGGTTGACGGAATACCTCACTGCGCAGGTGCTGACGGCTCGCCTCATCGATCAAGAACAGATGAGCTGCCAGCTCATCGACCTCCGGGTAGGGATCGACCGGGAGAAGGCGGCGCTCCGACGCATTCGTCGAGAGGAGCGTCAAGCGAATTCGAGCTGAGGACGCCGGCCGATCTCCTTCGAGAGGCGGGCGGTACTTCGCCCTTGCGTTACTGGTCGCGTGGCGTCTGGCTGCAGCGGTGCGATCACGCGATACTGAGCGCATGCCAACGACGCGAGGCCTCGACCGAGTTGTCTTCTTCACGGATGCCGTGGCCGCCATCGCGATCACCCTGCTCATTCTGCCGCTCGTCGATTCCGTGACGGGCGCTGCACAGCAGGGAATCAGCGTCGATCAATTTCTGCGAGACAACCTCGACGGGCTCGCGGCATTCGCCTTGAGTTTCGCGGTGATCGCCCGCCTGTGGATCACCAACCATTCGATCTTCGAACACGTCAAGTCCTACACCGGTGGCCTTCTCATCATCAACCTGGCCTGGGCGTTCACGGTGGTGTTTCTGCCCCTTCCGACCGAGATCATCTCCCAATTCCCCACGAGCAAGACCTCCGTCGCCCTCTACATCGGCACGATGGCCCTCAGCAGCCTGTTGCTGACCGCGATGACCCTCATGATTCGCGGCAACCCGCAGCTCGAACTCGAAAGCAATCCGGTCGAGAATCGCAAGGTGTTCGCCAGCGTCACGGCGACCACGCTCTTTCTCGTGGCGCTGCTTCTCGGCACATTCGTGCCGGCGATCAACTTCTTGGCGCTGCTCGTCTTGTTCCTCGGCTGGCCGCTGCAGGTGGTCTACGAGCGCAGAGCGGATGCCCGTGGCGCGCGCCCGCCCCAGGCGTAGCCTGCCGACCCGGTTGGCCCCCGCGGAAACCGTGCCGTGCGCGCGCCAACGCAAGAACGCCCCGGCGATCTCACGATCGACCGGGGCGTTACGCAAAGGAGGATATGTTGCAAAACGCCGAGCAAACCTGTCGGTTTGCGGCGGCGAGTCGCAGAATCTCCTCCTTTAGATGATCGGCGCGCAGCGAACTACATGATCGGCGTCAGCGATCGATGGCGACCGCCGACTGCCTACGCGACAGACTCCGCCGCATCCCGCTTCGGCAACACCCAACCGGGACGCGCGAAGTGGCAGGTGTAGCCGTTCGGGTACTTCTCGAGGTAGTCCTGGTGCTCAGGCTCGGCCTCCCAGAACGGGCCGGCGGGCGCGATCTCCGTGACGACCTTGCCCGGCCAGAGGCCTGACGCGTCGACGTCGGCGATGGTGTCGCGCGCGATCGCATCCTGCTCGGGCGACGTCGGGAAGATCGCCGACCGGTAGCTCGAACCGATGTCGTTGCCCTGCCGGTCGCGCGTGGTCGGGTCGTGCACCTGGAAGAAGAACTCGAGCAGCGAACGGTAGCTCGTCTGGGTCGGGTCGAAGACGATCTCGATCGCCTCGGCGTGCGTGCCGTGGTGACGATAAGTCGCGTTCGGCACATCGCCACCCGAGTAGCCGACCCGCGTCGAGATCACGCCCGGGCGCTTGCGAATGAGATCCTGCATGCCCCAGAAACATCCGCCGGCGAGAATAGCAGTTTCGGTCACGGTGCTCATGATTCGTTCTCCTTCGAGAGATTGGGCATGGTGGGTGGTGTGGCAGCGGATGCCGGGGTGCCAGCCCCGGGGGATGCCGCAGGGAACAGCGAACGGTAACGTTCGTACCCCTGCGCTTCCAGCTCGGAGACCGGCACGAAGCGCAATGCCGCTGAATTCATACAGTAACGCAGCCCGCCGGCATCCGCCGGGCCGTCGTCGAAGACGTGCCCGAGGTGGCTGCCCGCGCCCGACGAGCGCACCTCGGTGCGCTTCATGAACAGCGAGCGGTCCGTTTTCGACGTGACAGCATCCGGTTCGATCGGCCTAGTGAAGCTCGGCCAGCCCGACCGGCTGTCGTACTTGTCGGTGGAGGCGAACAGCGGCTGCCCCGAGACGACATCCACATAGATGCCGGGCTCGTGGTTGTTCCAATACTCGTTGCGGAAGGCGGGCTCGGTGCCCTCCTCCTGCGTGACCCGGTACTGGTCGGGCGTGAGGCGGGCGAGCGCCTCGGGAGTCTTGCGGTACTCGTCTGACACGTCATTCCTCCTTCTCGGCGTCGCTGGCTGCGGCGCCTGGTGACACCTTCTGTTCGGAGTCACTGGAGAGAACGGATGGGAGACGGATGCTGTTCCCGGTTGGCTGGGAGGCGGCTGTGGGTTTTTGGTAGCCGTGCCCTAGCGGCCGCGGCTAAAGCAGCCGTGGGTTTTTGATAGCCGTGGCTTGGTGACCGTGGCCAAAGCAGCCGTGGGCTTAGACCGGGCGGCTCTGCTTGCCGTCGAGCCAGAGCGTGTCGGAATCATCGCTGTGCGTTGTGCCGGTTCCCACATGCTTGGCGTCGATTTTTTCACCCTTCTTGATCACGTGCACCAACGCCATGGCATGACCGCGGCCCAGGTCGTAGTCGGCCTTCAGCCAGTCGACGATCACTCCGGCCTTTGTGGACGGGTCGTCGAAGCCCTTGTTGTGAGCGAGGGCGATGAACTGGCGCGGGGTCAGTCCGGTCTTGTCTTCAATGTTGTCGAGGTACGCCTGGAATGACATCTGTGCTCCATCGCCGAAGGTGTGTGGTCTGTGCGATGTTAGCGAATCAGGTGGTTTCGGCGCGAGAGAACTGCGCTACGGGATGTCCGGGCTCGCCAACTGAATCGTGATCACCGGAGCCTTCGCGTCTGTCGTGTCGGCGCCGACGATCACAAACCACGAGGTGGCCGGGTCGGTGCCGCTGTTCAGCGCATTGAGCGTGGTGCCGGCGTTCGTCGAGGATTCGCGGCTGATCCAGCCCGATGACACGAGCGACGCGGCCATCGAGGTGGCGGTCGCCGCCGCATCCGTTGTCGGGGTCGTCGTGATCGTGCGGATGATGCCGAAATAGGGCTTGGCGCCCGACCCCTTGTCGACGAGTTGAGTGTGGTCGTCAACGTGCACGATGGCATTGGCGGGGATGAGCGCCTGGATGGCGTCGGCCAAGCGCACCGATTCGGTGGCGGCCGAGGCCTCGGTGATCGGATCAGGAACGATCGGGGTGAGCGCGGTCGGCGTGTGAGTGGCGGCCGGAGTCGGCGGTGCGGTGGGGCTCGCCGTCGACGATCCGGATGCGCCCGGCGAACCGGTCGCCGTGTCGCTTGTGCCGCCGGAGGTGCACGCCGTCAGGGCGAGCGTGCAAGCCAGCGCTACCGCGGCGATCACGAGTCTCATGATGAAAAGTCTAGGTGCGGTATCCGTGCGCCCGACCGGCGACGTCGGCTATGCCGGGAGCAATGCGAGCAGGGGAGTGGTGAACAGTGCGAAGGCGATGACATTCACGATCACACTGCCCCAGAAGGAGCGACGAAAGCTGCGCTTGATCGTCTTGTGCCGCAGCGTTTGTTGCGCGAGGATCGCGCCCGGCCAACCGCCGATCACGCCGAGCGCGAGCAGGGTGCTTTCCGAGATGCGCTGGCGCCCCGCCTTGGCTGCGGACTTGTCGACCGCATAGACGATGAAGCACAGGATGCTGGCGCCCAGGTAGAGCAGCACGACCCAGATCGGGAGCGGCCAGAGGAAATTGACGACGACCGCGGCGACGACGAAGGCGAGGAGGGCGAGGTAGCTGGCGGTTCTGTTGCGGGTGCCGGGGCGGCCGTTGGCGCGGGCAGTAGTTCGGCTTCCGGAGGGTCGCTTCGTGGGGGAAGGCATTGTCAGAGCGTATCGGGCGGGCCATCCTCCCGGTGGTTGAGGAAGGTGCGAGCCTGCGAGCCCCTGTCTCGAAACCCCGCGAGCCGATGTTTGAGCCGTGGTCGCGTCTGGAGATCGACTCACGAGGTTTCGAGACGCGGCCGACTCCGTCGGGCGCTCCTCAACCACCGAAATGCCGGTGATCGAGCCTGTCGAGATCGCGTGGGCCGACCCCCGAGCCGTGGTCGTGTCTGGAGATCGGCTCACGAGGTTTCGAGACGCGGCCGACTCCGTCGGGCGCTCCTCAACCACCGAAACGCCGGTGATCGAGCCTGTCGAGATCGCGTGAGTCAACCCCTGAACCTGGTCGACCTACGAGGTCTCGACGAGCTCGACCAACGGCTTTTCGAGATCGACGGTGACGTCGCAACTGCTCTCGCCCACCCGGCGCGCATCACGACGACGCGCGACCCATGTCAGAACAGCGTCGACGAGCAGCCCGAGCACGAAGGCGATCACGA
This sequence comes from Leifsonia sp. 10L418, assembly GCF_056395445.1. Lineage (NCBI taxonomy): Bacteria > Bacillati > Actinomycetota > Actinomycetes > Micrococcales > Microbacteriaceae > Leifsonia > Leifsonia sp. 10L418. The sequence goes on from NZ_JBFTJN010000004.1 coordinate 212,819, forward strand.
TCGCGGCGACGGCCCCGAGCACGGGATTGCTTTTCAGCCAGGTGCCCGCGAGCACTCCGATGAACACGGTGCACAGTGACCAGCCGAGCGCCGAGAGAGCAGCCAACGGCAGGTAGCGACGCAGCGGAAAACCGGTTCCCCCCGCCGTCATGTTCACGACGACACGTCCGACCGGAACATAGCGGGCAGTCAGCAAGAGCGTTGCGGCACGGCGATCCAGGGCGGTGCGGGCTCGAGCGATGCCGGCCGTGATGCGGGGGCGTCGCATCCAGGTGAACCGATCGAGTCCGATGCGGCGGCCGATGAGATAGGCGAGTGAGTCGCCGATGACGGCGCCGACGGCGGTTACGAACACGAGCAGGATCAGGTTGGGGGCGTTGGTCGAGATGGCGAGGGCGCCGAGTGCGACGACGATCGATTCGCTCGGGATGGGCGGGAAAAATCCGTCGATGATCACCACAAGGAGCACGACCAGATAGACCCACGGTGACGCGGCGAGAGCGATGACGAACTCGCTGAGTGACTCAAGGATGGGCATGCTTCAAGCGTAGAAAGCGGGCCGTGGGTGGCGCGTCGGTCTGAAGTGTCATCCTGATGAACAGTGGGTCAGCCTGCAGGATGAGGTTGCGTGCACAACAGCGGAGAATCGGCCCGAAACCGCCGGTTCTGGCCCGATTTCGTCTGAATTCTCGAAAATCTCCGCGGTTGCGAACAGGCCGACGGCCTCGACGCTACGGACCCCGGCCTAAACGATACGTAAAGGAGGAGATTCGGCGACATTCCGCGCACACCTGACAGGTTGGCTCGGCGTGGCGCAGAATCTCCTCCTTTGCGCTCTCTCAATCACCACGACGAGAGAAATTGGAGCATCAGCTAGGCAAAAACCCGCGCCGTCTTCGCCGCACGCACGAACTGCTCCACCAGATCGAGGTCCTTCTCGAACTTTCCGTCGCCGAAGTGCCGGCTGGTGTGCGTCAGCGAATCGACCCCCCACGGGCGAACCACCTCGATGGCCTCTGCGACGTTGTCGGGGGAGAGGCCGCCGGCCAAGATCACCGGGATGCCGGCATCCGCCACGATGCGCGCGCTGCGCGACCAGTCGTGGGTCACGCCCGCGGCACCGACACCGCTGACATCTTCGGTGACGGAGTCCAGGATGAGAAAGTCGGAGACGCCGGCGTACTCCATCGCCAACTCGTAGTCGCCGTCAGCGCCGACCGCGATCGCCTGCATGATCTTCAGGTCGGGCAGGCGGCGGCGCAGCTGCCGAACCGACTCGACGCTCACCGCACCGGTCTCTGCGCAGAGGTGCAGCACGTCGGGCTTCACCGTGGTGGCCATCCGTTCGATCTCGTCGAGGTCGGCCGACACCGACAGTGCGACCGAGACGGCAACGCCCTTCAGCGCGCGCACCGCTTCGGCCGCCGTCGCATCGGAGATCTGCCCCGGCAAGCCGATGTCGGTGGGGGTCAGCCCGACATAGTCGACACCGCACCGGGCGAGGTTGAGCGCTTCGGCTGCCGACTGGGCCGTATAGATCTGAACAATCACTGTGACTCCTTGTGAGCTGGTGGGACGAGAACGAAGGCGAGAACGAAGAAGAGAGCGAACACGAGTACGAACACGAGAACGAACACGAACAAAAGACGAGAGAAGGCGCGGCGCCTCAGTACGAACTCTTGACGATGGCCTGACCGGCCAACTCGTCACGCCGCAACACCTCGCTGAGATGACGATGGCTGAACGCGACGCACAACGAGTCGAGCAATGCCATCTGGCAGATGCGCGCCGCAAGCGGCTCGTTGCGGATCTCATGCGACACGCTCTGCAGCACAACATCTCCCACGTGCGCGAGAGGAGAGTCGCGGTTGCCCGTGACCACGAGCACCGAGGCGCCGGCCTTCTTCGCTTCCTCGGCCATGGTGACCACGGCCATGGTCGCCCCCGAGTAGGAGATGGCCACGACCAGGTCGCCCGGCCCGAGCAAGGCGGCGTGCATGATCTGCAGCTGCGAGTCCTGCGGGGCATCCGCTCGGATGCCGAGGCGGTGACAGCGCTGATAGAACGACTGTCCGACCACTCCCGAGGTGCCGAGGCCGCCGATCAAGACGTGCTTGGCCTGCTCGAGCAGGTCGAGGGCGCCCAGGAAACTCTCCTCCGACACCGCCTCGACCGTGTACTCCAGTGAGCGGGCCGTGCGCGAGAACACCTTGTTGAGGATGGTCATCGGGCTGTCCCCGGTGGCGACATCGTCGTGGATGAGCTGCATCGGCGACGCGAGATCCCGCGCGAGTGCGAGCTTGAGATCGGTGAAGCCGGCGAAATTGCTGTTGCGGCACATCCGCAGCACCGTCGTATCGCTCACTTTGCAGGCCTGCGCGACGTCGAGCATGGATGCCGCCAGCAGGTGTTCCGGCTGGGTCAAGATCCACTCGGCGACGATGCGCTCTGTCGACGACAAGCCCGGAAGTGCGGCACGTAGGCGCACCAAAGCTCCGACTTTCTCGGTCTGTGTCATCAAGCCCATCTCCTTCGATTGACCATCATCGCGTTCCAAAAAGCAGTGCTACCACTTTATGAACGAGGTGTATATGGTGATACTACTTGTACCGACAGTGTTGTCAAAGGGAGTGCACAATGAAGTCTCGCTACCTCAAATCCATCGTCGCAGTTGCGGCCCTCACCTCGCTCTTCGGGCTGACCGCCTGCGCCGGCGCGGGCGGTGCAGCAGCGCCCGCAGCATCGGGGGATTCGAAGACCCTCGAGGTCTGGCACGCCTACGCCGGGCAGCCCGACAAGGTGGAATTCATCAACTGGGCACTCGACGGGTTCAAGAAGAAGTACCCCGACATCACCGTCAAAGAGGTCGCCGCCGAGCAGTCGTCGTATAAGACCAAGCTGCAGACCGCGATGTCGACCGGCCACGCCCCCGACGTTTTCTACACGCTCCCGGGCGGCTTCCTCAAAGCGTTTGTCGACAGCGGACAGGTGATGAACCTCGATGACGCCCTCGCCACCGACGGCTGGGGCGACAGCTTCATCCCCAGCGCGATGAGCTCAGTCTCGTTCGACGGCTCGGCGTACGCCGCCCCCATCGATATCGACGCGGCAGCCATTTGGTACGACAAGGCACTCTTCGAGAAGAAGGGCTGGACCGTTCCGACCACGTGGGACGAGTTCCTCACCCTGAGCGACACCATCGCGAAAGACGGCATCGTTCCCGTCGCGCTCGGCAACAAAGACAGCTGGCCGGCCACCTTCTGGTTCCAGTACGCCGAAATGCGCCAGCAGGGCAGCGGCGTGGTCACCGACTTCGTGAACAAGGAGCCCGACGCCACCTTCGGCCCGAACGCCCCCGAAGCGGCGAACGTGCTCAAGACCCTCGCCGACAAGAAGTTTCTGCCCACCGGCGCGAACGGCATGAGCGACCAGGAAGCCAACATCCTCTTTCTCAACGGTCAGGCCGCCATGGTGCTGAACGGAACCTGGCAGATCGGCATGTCCGCCGACGCCCCGGCCGGTTTCGACCTCGGCTACTTTCCGTTCCCCAGCATGAAGGGCGGAGCCGGCGACCAAACGGATGTCCTCGCCGGCGTCGCCGCCGCGTTCGCAGCATCCAGCAAGCCTGCCGACAAAGAGGCTGCCGTCGACTTCCTCAAGTACATGACCAGCCCCGACGTCATGAAGGAGTACGTGAAGGTGCGCAAGACGATGGTGACGCTGAAGGGTGCGACCACCCCGGATGTCGCCGGCCCCGTGCTCTCGGGCGTCGTCACCGATCTCATCGAGAAGGCCGGACACCTCGACGCGTTCTATGACACCGCACTGCCGCCCAAGGCCACCACGACCTACTACACGACATTGCAGGGCCTGGTCGATGGCTCGGTCAGCGCCGAGGATGCGGCATCCGCAATTGAGTCCGCGGTCAAAGCCGGACAGTAACCAGGCAGTGACCGGCACCGGAAAGTAAGGATCCACCATGGCCACCACCTCCGTCATGACTGCGCCCGACCAGCGCAGTCATGGCGGTGCGCCCTCGAAGCAACCTCCGACACGGCAGTCTGACCGCCGTCGAACAGGTCGCCGCCGGGCTGCGCGCCGCGAGTCCCTCATCGCCATCCTCTTCTTGACCCCGGTCTTGGGATTCCTTTTCGCCTTCGTGGCCTATCCGCTGCTGACCGCCGGTGTGCTCTCCTTCTTCTCCTGGGACGGCTTCTCGCCCCGGGTCTGGATCGGCTTCGACAACTTCACCCGCCTCGCCGGCGACGCCGTCTTCTGGTCGTCGCTGAAGAACAACGCACTCATCGCCGTCGCCGCGGTGCTGTTCCAAGTCGGATTCGGCATGGTCATCGCCTACTGGCTGGTGCGCGTCGTACCCCGGTTCAAGCGCGCGGCAATGTTTCTCTACGTCATCCCGGTCGTCATCAGCGAGATTTGCATCGGGTTGCTGTGGTCGTTCGTCTACAACCCCTACTTCGGTCTGCTCAACGGTTTTCTCAACGTGGTCGGGCTCGGCGATCTTGCTCAGGGCTGGCTCGGCGACAAAAACACCGCGATGCCGGCTGTGCTCGTCGTGATGAACCTGACCTACCTCGGGCTCTACATCCTGCTCTTCGTCGCCGCCTTCCAAGACATCGACGAGTCGGTGTATGAAGCAGCAGCGCTCGACGGCGCCGGGCACTTCCGCACCTTCTTCGGCATCAGCGTGCCCATGATCCTCTCGAACGTGCAGGCCACCACCCTTCTCGCGGTGGTCAGCTCGTTCAAGACGTTCTCACTGATCTTCGTGATGACACGGGGCGGTCCGAGCAACGCGACGGATGTCGTCTCCACCTATCTGTTCAAGGTCGGGTTCGGAAACTTCGAAGCCGGCTACGCCTCGGCCATCGGCATCGCCCAACTGCTGATCACCGTTGTCATCGGAGTCTTCGTGCTCGGGATCTTCCGCCGCCGCGGGAAGGGAGCTGCACTGTGAGCACTGCAACCGAACCGACAACCGCACCGGCATCCACAACCGAATCCACCCGTGCCACTGCCCGCGCGACGACGGGCGCTGCCCCGCGCGGCAGCCGTCGGAAGCCGAGAGTGTCGCTGAGCTGGGGCGCGATGGTCGTCATCGGTGTCTTGGCCGTGCACCTGCTGGTTGTGCTCTTCCCATTTGTCTGGATGATCTACAGCTCGTTCAAAACCAACGCGGCGTTCCAGGCATCCGTTTGGACCCTGCCCACCGCGCTCGAATGGGACAACTACGCGCAGGCGCTCGCCGACGGCAAACTCGTGCTCTATGCCGCGAACTCGCTGCTGGTCACGCTGTCGTCGGTGCTGATCACCGTGGTCATCGCCACCGCGGCCGGCTACGCGTTCGTCATTTTCAGAACGCGCTGGATGCCCGCGGTCGAGCTGATCATGCTCATCGGGATGGCGATCCCCGCCTACATCGCGCTGGTGCCACTCGTGGCAACGATTCGCGACATGGGCCTGATGGACACCTACCTCGGTGTCATCCTGCCGACCGTTGCATTCAACCTGCCTGTCTCGGTGCTGATCATGCGCGGATTCTTCGCCACGATTCCCCGCGACCTGGTTGAGGCCGCACGGATCGACGGGGCATCGGAGTTTTCGACGTTTCTCAAGGTGATGGTGCCGATCGCCAAACCGGCCATGTTCACCACCGCCATCGTCAACGTCATCTGGGTCTGGAATGACTTCCTCTTCCCGCTGGTGATGCTGAACAGTCCCGACAAGAAGACCCTGCCGCTCGGCCTGACCGACTTCGTCGGCGAACGCATGACGAACTACCCGGTGCTGCTGGCTGCGATCCTGCTCGCCGCGCTCGGATCATTCGTGGTCTACGTCATCTTCCAACGCCAGGTCATCGGCGGTCTGACCAGCGGCGCTGTCAAACAGTGACCCACTTTTCTTCCTTCGAACGCAACGCACCAACGCAACAGAAAACGGAGTTCTCAATGAGCAAAGACGCTTCCGCATCCGCATCCGAGAAGATGAGCATCTTCAGCCGCGCCGTCTACTACGAGCCGGAGCAGAGCACGCAGTCGATCAGCTACCCGATCTTCATGTCGGCGAACTACCAGTACGCCGACGACCTCTACGACCAGGTCGTCGACGGCGCCCGCCGCGATGTGAACATCTACAGCCGGTGCGGCAACCCGAACGAGTACAAGCTCGACGACCAGATGGCCGAACTGCACGGCGCCGACAGTGCGCTGTCGGTGGCGTCGGGCATGGCCGCCATCTCGCACACGATCTTCGGTCTGCTGAAAGTCGGCGATCACATTGTCGTCGACCTCACCACCTACAGCTCCACGCACGAGTTCTTCGACCACCGCATTCAGGACTTCGGCATCACCGTCACCTTCGTCGATTCAACGGATGTCGACGCCGTCGCGGCCGCCATCGCCGACAACACGAAGGCCATCTACGTCGAGACCATCGCGAACCCGACGATGAAAGTCGCGCCGCTGCGTGCGCTGAGCGATCTCGCTCACAGCCGCGGACTCGTGCTCATCTGCGACAACACCTTCGCGAGCCCGGCGGTCTGCCGCCCGCACGAGTTCGGCGTCGACATCGTGGTCGAGAGCGCGACCAAGTTCATCGGCGGGCACAACGATGCGGTGGGTGGCGTGATCACGCTGCGCTCCGACATCCTTCCTGCCGACTGGCTCGAGCAGGTGCGCTGGGGCACGCTGACCAAACTCGGCGGTGCGCTCTCCCCGTTCAACGCGTGGTTGCTGCTGCGCGGCATCCAGACGCTGCCGTTGCGCGTCGAACGGATGACCGAGAACGCGAAGACCCTCGTCGCCTGGCTGGAACAGAACCCGGCGGTGAACCGCATCTTCTACCCCGGACACTCCTCCCACCCGCAGTTCGAACTCGCGGCTGAAATGTTCGACTCGTCGGGTGCGATGCTGACCTTCAGCGTCGGCTCGGGCGAGGAAGCGGCAGCCGTCTGCAAGGGACTCAAGCTCGCGTCGTTCGCGGCCAGCCTCGGCGGGGTGCGCACCGTCACGCAGATCCCGGCCACGATGGCATTCTTGGACATTTCCGAGGAAGAACGTCTGGAGATGGGGATCACGCAGGGCATGATCCGGGTGTCGGTCGGCATTGAGAACGCTCAGGACCTCATCAACGATTTCGCTCAGGCGATCGCCGGGGCGGTGGGTTCGGCTGCAGCAGACGGTGCGGAAGCCGACGCTGCCGACGACCTCATCGGCGATCTCGAACCGGCACTCGGCTAACTGAACGAAACGCGAAAGGAACGATCACGGTGAACGGCGCGACTTCGGTGTGTGTGCTCGGCGACCTCAACGTCGATCTCGGCCTCGACATCCCCGCCTTCCCGCCGCCGGGCGGGGATGGCGTGGCGCACCGACAACGCCTCGGGTTCGGTGGTTCTGCGGCTAACACGGCTCTGATGATCCATCGGTTGGGTCTCCCGACGTCGCTGCTCAGCTGCGTGGGCACCGACGTATGGGGCGATTTTTCGGTGGGGCAGCTCACCGAAGAGGGCATCGATCCGACTCACATTGTGCGCGACCCGGGCCAGCCGACCTCGCTCAACGTGGTGGCGGTCACCCCCGACGGTGAGCGCACGATGTTGGCCTATCGGGGCGCGAGCGGGCAGTACTCGGCGGATGCCTTGCCGGTCGCCGCGTTGTCGACGGCCCGGCATCTTCACGTGTCGGGCTATGCCTTGCTCAGCGATCCGCAGCGAACAGCGGCGTTCCGTGCCGCAGAAATCACGCGGGCCGGTGGCGGCACTGTTTCGCTGGATGTGCCGGTCGACCCGGTCACGGCGGTCCCCGAGACGCTGTGCCGGTTCATGGCTCTCGTCGACACCGTGATTGTGGGGTCTCCGGAGGCGCAGAAGCTCACCGGGTTCAACGATGACGTGCGTGCGGCCGAGGCGTTGGCCGCGCTGGGAGTCTCCCTCGTCGCCATCAAACAGGGTGCAGACGGAAGCTTGCTCCTGCGTGACGGCGTCATGGTGCAGGTTCCCACCCATCGCGTGCTGGTCGTCGATACGACAGGAGCCGGCGACTCGTATTGCGCCGGCCTCATCGCGGCCGAGCTGGCCGGCGAGACCGATCTCGCCGTCATTGGTCGTCTCGCGAATTGCTGCGGCACAGCGGCCGTCGGCACAACCGGGGCGGGCGCGAATCTCCCGGCTCTGGCCGATGTGCTCCGTGTTGTGCGGTTGCTTTCAGACGAAGATCAGGCTGGTATTGAGCGCACCCTGGACGTGTTGAGCGTGCCTGTGCGGTGAGCCGGCCGGCCTCTGGTTGAGGTCGCGTGCGCAGCTTCGGAGAATCGGGCCAGAACCAATGGTTCTGGCCCGATTTCACCTCGATTCTCGAGAATCTCCGAAGTTGCGCACGGGGCCTCGCGCGGCGCGGCCTCGTGGAGGGCACCTATTCGCGATGCCGACCGAGACGGCTGCACATTACGCAAAGGAGGAGATTCGGCGACACCCCGGGCGACGGTGGCTGGTTTCGTCGGCGTGGCGCAGAATCTCCTCCTTTGCGTGCTCCGAGTACGTGCTCCGAGTACGTGCTCCGAGTACGTGCTCCGAGCCCGTTCGAGTTCAGAGCGCGTGCGAGTTCAGAGCTCGCGCGGACTACCCGTTCGGCAGAATTACCGCACGACCCGTGATCGTTCCGGCGTGCAGACGCTCATACGCGGTCGGCGCATCCGCCAGCGAGAACGTCTCAACCTCGACGTGAAGCTGACCGCGGCGGGCCATGTCGAGTACCTCGATCAGCTCGCTGCGGCTGCCCCAGTAGGGAGCGCGCACCGCGGCGTCGTAGGCGATTCCGCCGAAGCCGACCGGCAGGGCGCCTCCGCCGATTCCGACGATCGTCACATCGCCTTCGGTCGCGACCGCGGCGCCCGCAATGGTGACGGTCGGCTGGATCCCGACGAAGTCGAAGACTGCGTTCGCGCCGAGCCCGTCGGTCAGCTCCTTGATCGTGGCGACAGCATCCGCATCGCTCAGGATGGCGTGGTGTGCGCCGACCTTGCGTGCCAGCGCCAGCTTCTCCTCGTTCACGTCGAGGGCGATGATCGTCGCTCCCGACAGAGCGCGCAGAATTTGGATGCCGACATGGCCGAGTCCGCCGGTTCCGATCACGACGGCCGTGGTGCCGGCGCCGAGTTTCGGCAGCGAGTTCTTGATGGCGTGATACGGGGTGAGCCCGGCATCCGTCAGCGACACATTGGCGACCGGGTCGAGATCGCCCAACGGAACCAGGTGTCGCGGGTCGTCGATCAGCATGTACTCGGCCATTGCGCCGGGGGCGCCGAGTCCGGGAGGGGCGATTCCCTCGGCGGCGGCATTGCTGCAGTAATTCTCCTTGCCCGCCGCACAATTGTGACAGCGGCCGCAGCCCCACGGCCCGTAGACGGCCACCGCATCGCCGACCTCGAACTGGGTGACGCCGGCGCCGAGTTCGTGCACGATGCCGGCGCCTTCGTGGCCGAGGGTGAGGGGCAGGCCGAACGTGTAGGCCTCTTCGGGAAGGCTCATGACGAACTCGTCGGAGTGGCAGACACCGGCCGCGGTGACTTTGAGGAGAACCTGGCCGGGTCCGACCTCAGGAATGGGAATCTCGACGACTTCCGGACGCGACCCGATGGTGCGGTACTGCAGTGCCTTCATGGTGATAGTGACCAATCCCGGGCGGCGCGCTGTCCTCGGTAGTGGGTGAGAGGTCGCCCGTCTCACTCGAGGCTACTCTCCGGTTCGGCGCGGGCGGGCGGTCGATGCGCCGACGTCGGCGATGAATGCGGCACGCGGCGGCTCGTGAAAGCGGATGCCCAGCCCGCGACGACGGTGGCGTTAGCGGCTGAGCAGCCCCATGCGCTCGGGGTTCTTCTCGAACCAGTCGCTGACATACCAGCAGGAGGGTACGACGCGGTAGGGCGTGCTGGCCTCGATGTCGTTGATTCCGAATTCGACGAGCTCGCCGGCGTAGCCGTGACCGCGCATCGGCGGTTGCGTGAACGTGCGGGTGAGCGCAATTGCGTTGCCGTTCACCGAGTAGTCGAGAATGCAGGCCAGCTGGCCGTCGATGCGCAGGGCGTAGCGGCGGGCATCCGGTTCGTGAACGAATTCGTGAGCCATGGTTTCAGCGTAGTCATGGCGCCAGCGAAACGACTGGGACCGCCGTGTGCCCGACATCTTTTGGCGCAGCAGCTCGCCCACCGCTAAAGTTCGTAGGCACCTGCACGGTGTCAGCGTTGATAAGAAACATCCGGGGGGATCATCGAGCTTCTCCTCGTCTACTGAACAGATGGAGCAGAGATGACCGACTACAGCACTCAGACCGCAACCCCCGGCTACGCCGCCCAGCCCGTTTCGCAGAAGTCGTTCGTCGCGACCTGGCTTCTCGCGATGCTGCTCGGCACGCTCGGCATCGACCGGTTCTACCTGGGCAAGGTCGGCACCGGCATCCTCAAGCTCATCACGCTCGGCGGTTTCGGAATCTGGGCCCTGATCGACCTCATCATTGTTCTTGCCGGCGCGACCCGTGACAAGCAGGGCCTGCCGCTGGCCGGGTATGCCGAGAACAAGATGGTTGCCCTCATTGTGACCGTCGCCCTCTACGTCGTGGGCGCCGTGAGCGGCACGGTCAACCTGCTGACCCAGCTGTCCGCCCTGCCCACCCTGAACTAACTTCGGAACCATTCACTGGGCCGGGACGACCGCTGTCGTCCCGGCCCTTTGCGGTCCGGGGGTGCTGCGTGCTTTCCCAGCTGCTGTCGGAGGTCGCCGCTACGCTCGAATCACCAATCGAAAGTGGGCCCGATGTTCTTGCTCGACGGCAGCGTGGTCACGAGTGCCAGCGATCTCTCCGCGGCATCCGCCTGCGAGTTCGCGTTTTTGCGCAAACTCGACGCCAAGCTCGGCCACAAAGATGCGGAACCCGACCCGGTCGATGCCATGCTCGACCGCACCGCCCGACTGGGCGACGCGCACGAACTGCGGGTGCTTGAACGCTACCGAGCCCAGCTCGGCGCCGGTGTCATCGAGATCGCGCGTCCCGAGCGGATGTCCCGCGACGGTATCGAAGCGGTGGCCGTCGACACGGCCACGGCCTTTGCCTCCGGCGCCGAACTCGTCTTTCAGGCCACGTTCTTCGATGACGGATTCGGCGCGGCCGGCGCCGGAGCAACCAAGGACCCGACCGCAGAAGCCAGCGCCGTCTCCTTCATCGGCTTCGCCGACTTCATCGTGCGTCAACCCGACGGCAGCTACCTGATCCAAGACACCAAACTGGCCCGCCGCGCGAAGGTCACGGCGCTGCTGCAGCTGGCGGCCTACGCCGACCAGCTCGAGCTGATCGGCGTGCGCCCGGCCGAGACGGTGGAGCTGCTGCTCGGCGACGGGGGAGTGAGTGTGCACCGGCTCGCCGACATCCGTCCGGTCTATCGCCGCCGCAAGCAGCGCCTGCTGCAGCTGATCGGTGAACGTCTCGCCGATGAGAACCCGGTGGCCTGGGGCGACCCGCGCTACACGGTCTGTGGGCGCTGCGTGACGTGCGAGGCCGAGGTGCAGCAACACCGCGACCTGCTCCTGGTGGCCGGCCTCAGGCTCACCCAGCGCGCCCGGCTGGTGCAGGCGGGAATCCGCTCGATCGACGAGCTCGCCGCATCCGCTCAGCTCGCCACGGGCGGTCAGGTCGAGGGGATCGCCGAGAACACCCTGGCGGCGCTCCGCACGCAGGCTCAACTGCAGATCAATGCGGTGCCCGGTGAAGCCCCGCCGATCGAGATGTACAACGCGTCGGCGCTCGCCGCGTTGCCCACGCCCGACCCGGGCGACATCTTCTTCGACTTCGAGGGCGACCCGCTCTACACCGAGGGTGCCGCCCAGCAATGGGGGCTCGACTACCTGTTCGGGCTGGTCGAACCCGACGGCACGTTCCGCACCTTCTGGGCGCACACCTTCGCCGAGGAACGCCAGGCATTGCGCGACTTTCTCGACTACCTGCGTGCCCGCCGGGCCCAGTTTCCGGGCATGCACATCTACCATTACGCGGCCTACGAACGCACGCATCTGCTCAGCATCGCCGCCCGGCATGGTGTCGGCGAAGACGAGATCGACCAGCTGCTGCGCGACAGCGCCCTCGTCGACCTTTATCCGTTGGTGCGGAAGGCCCTGCGGGTCGGTTCCCGCTCCTACTCGATCAAGAAACTCGAACCGCTCTACATGGGCGACGAGCTGCGCGGCGGCGAGGTGACCAACGCGGCCGACTCGATCACCGAATACGCCGACGCCCGGGAGCTCGCGGCGCACGGCGACAGCGTCGAAGCCCAACGGATGCTCGACTCGATTGCCGACTACAACCGGTACGACTGCGTGTCCACGTTGCGCCTGCGCGACTGGTTGCTCGAACAGGCCGCGGCCGGCGGCATCCCGGTCGGCCTGCATGACACGACCGACGACGAACCGGGCGAGCTGCCCGCGTCGCCGCTTCGCGACGGATTGCTGGCGCTCGCCGGAGACCCGCTCGACCCGGATCGCAGCAATGATCAGACTGCCGCCGCGTTCGCCGCCGCCGCCCTCGACTACCACCAGCGGGAGCAGAAGAGCTTCTGGTGGGGCCACTTCGCCCGGCTCGACCAGCCGATCGACGAGTGGGAAGACACCCGCGACGTTTTGCGCATCGAACGCGCGCACCTCGAGCAGGACTGGTACCGCGAGGGGCGTCAGCGCACCGATCGCCGCACGATCCGGGTCTGGGGCCGCCTGGCTCCCGGCAGCAGCATCAAACCGGGCGATCAGGCCGGCCCCTACCTGCTTTACGACTACCCCGGCCCCTACCTCGACCCGCGGGCGTCGCCCGGCGCCCGCTCGGCGCGCACCGTGAAGGTGCTCGAGGTCGGCGACGACGGCAGCTATCTGATCGAAGAGACGCTGCCGAAGGATGCCGCCCAGCACGCCCAGAAACCCGTCGCGCTCGCTCCCGCTGCTCCACCGCCCGCCGGCCAGCAGAAGCCGGCCATCGAGGAGTGGGCCCAGGCCATCGTCGACGCCCAGCCGGAGTGGCCGGCCGAACCGATGGTGGACATCCTGCGCCGGGTGCCGCCGCGCACCCGCTCGGGGATGCTCGCTCCGGCACCGCACGACCCGGCCGGCAACGAACGGATCGACGCCGTCGTGGCGAGTCTGCTCGACCTCGACCATTCCTATGTGGCGGTGCAAGGCCCGCCCGGAACCGGCAAGAGCTACCTCGGCGCCCACGTGATCACCGCGCTCGTGCAACAGCACGGCTGGAAGGTCGGGGTCGTCGCCCAGTCGCACGCCGTCGTCGAGAACCTGCTCGGCGCGGTGGTGAAAGCCGGCCTCAACCGCGATTTGGTCGGCAAGGTGGCGAAGACGGGCACGGCCAGCAGCGCGGCGGGAGCATCCGCGGCGAGCGGTTCATCCGACTCAGCAGATGACCCCCTCGACGATGTTGACGAGACTCCGTTCACCGTGCTCGCGCCGAACGGCCAACTGCTCTTCGGACTCGACAACGCCGACACCGGCTTCGTGCTCGGCGGCACGGCGTGGGATTTCAGCAACCCGGCCCGGGTGCCCCGGCAGAGCCTCGACCTGCTCGTCGTCGACGAAGCCGGCCAATTCTCGCTCGCGTCGACGATCGCGGCCAGTGTCGCCGCCGACAATCTGCTGCTGCTCGGTGACCCGCAACAGCTGCCGCAGGTCAGCCAGGGCACCCACCCCGAGCCGATCGACCAATCGGCGCTCGGCTGGGTCAGTTTCGGCCACGACGTGCTGCCGACCTCGCTCGGCTACTTTCTGGCCGAGAGTCGCCGGATGCACCCCGCCGTCACCGCCCCGGTCTCCCGCCTCTCCTACGAGGGCGAGCTGCACTCGCACCCGGCCGCGGCGCTGCGTCACCTCGACGGAATCGAGCCGGGCCTGCACATCGTGCCGGTGCGCCACCTCGGCAACGCGGTCGAATCACCTGAAGAGGCTGCTGCGGTGGTCGCTCTCGTCGAGTCGCTGCTCGGCACGCCGTGGACCGACCCGCACGAACACCGCGAGGCCGACCCGCTCACCGAGGCCGACATGATCGTGGTCACTCCGTACAACGCCCAGCTGAACACGGTGCGGGATGCCCTGGCCGCGGCCGGGTTTGCCGCGGTGCGGGTGGGAACCGTCGACAAATTCCAGGGGCAGGAAGCGGCGATTGCGATCGTGAGCCTGGCGGCATCCTCGGCCGACGACGTGCCGCGCGGTCTCGGCTTCCTGATCATGAAGAACCGGCTCAACGTGGCCATCTCGCGAGCCAAATGGGCGGCCTACCTGGTCTTCTCTCCGGCACTCACCGAGGGGCTGCCGGTGACGCCCGATGGGGTGGCCGAGCTGAGCGCGTTCATCACCCTGGTCGAGTCGGGGGTGTAGCCAGTCTCGGTGGTCGAGTCGGGTGTGGGGCCAGTCTCGGTGGTCGAGGAGCGCGCGAGCGCAGCGAGCACGTGTCTCGAGACCCCGCGAGCCGACCTTCACACGTGCGTCGCGTGCACGGAATTGGTCACCAAGCCTCGACAGGCTCGACCACCGGAACGGTGTTCTTGCACGCAATTCGCACGTTTTTCTCAGCGCGAAATCCTCTGACGGTAAACGGACGCCTCATTTCCCGCGTACCGTTAACAGGTGGTTTTCATATCTTGGACTTCGAGGTCACTGGAGCCACGCCCAGGAGAGGCACTACCGTGAGCGACGAATGTATCCATGGCTTTGACGACGGACTGTGTGCCAGTTGTTTTCCCCAAGCTGTACCTGATGTAGCCCGTGTGGTTTCGAACCCTTCGCAGCGCGCCAGCAAGGCACGCGAGAAGGTGGCGCCGACGACCCTGCGCTCCGCACCGGTTGCTCCCAAGGGTGGCGCGCTGAAGCCCACCGTTTCGCTGCGTTCCGCCCCGGTGAAGGTCGGCGACCAGCGGATCTACCACCTCACCCACATCAAGAACCTGGCCAGCATCCTCGAAAGCGGCACCCTGTACGCCGACGCGAGCGAGGCCTGGGACGAGTCCCGCCCCGCCTTCGACATGTCGTCGGAGGGCAACCGGGAGTGGCGCCGCACCACCCGCGTCGCCGGTGACGACACCGAGAGCATTGCCAGCTATGTGCCCTTCTTCCTCTCGCCTGATGCGAGTGTCTGGGAGAGCATCCGTTCGCACTCGATCGACCCGCGCCTCACCAAGAAGGCGACCGACGCTACGGCGACCGACTTCGTCATCCTGGTCAGTGCTGTCAAGAATGCCACCGAGCTGCACCCGGCCGACGTTGCCGAGAACGATGCGGCGATCGTTGTGACGGATGCCGACGCAGCGTTGGAGCGCACCCGTTTCGGTGAGACGCGCGACTCGGCTCTGCGTCTGCTGCACCACGTGCGCCAGAACGCCGATGCCGGCGCGCTGCTCGAGGCTGAATTCCTCGTGCGCGATGAGTTCCCGTTCGAGCAGATTGTGCTGATCGGTGTCTCGAACGACCGCGTGCGGGATGCCGTCAAGGCCATCCTCAAGCCCTCGGGCTACCGCACCAAGGTCGCGGTCTACCCGCCGTGGTTCTTGCCGTCGGAAGAGACGACCGAGGTCTAGAACCTCCTCGTTGGTCGAGGAGCAGCCGACGGAGTCGGCCGCGTCTCGAGGCCTCGTGAGCCAGCCTCTGAACCAGGTTGAGTCTGTGTGTCGGCACGCGAGATCTCGAGACACGTGCTCGCTGCGCTCGCGCGCTCCTCGATCAACGAAAATTGCCTACCGCGGCGGCAACACCGTCAGCACCCGCAGCATGAAGTCGTGGAACTCTGCCATGTATGCGCGCAGAAACTCCTCGGTTCCCTCATTCGTGACGCGGCCGTCCTCGGCGATCAGGCCGGGCGTCATGTGAATGTACGCCTCGGGCGCGGTCATCTGCGGGGCGTTGCTGAAGGCGAGCGTGCCCCGCAGGCTCTGCTGCGCGAGCGCCGTTCCGATCGCCCCCGATGAGGCCCCGATCACGCCGCACGGCTTGCCGGTGAGTGCGTTCGAGCCCCACGGCCGGCTCGCCCAGTCCAGGGCGTTCTTCAATGCGCCCGGCACCGACCGGTTGTACTCCGGGGTGACGAACAGCAACGCGTCGACGCCGTTGAGTTGCCGCTTGAACTCCCGCGCGACGGGCGGATAGTCGGCGTCGAGGTCACGGTTGTAGAGCGGTAGATCTTTGATCACGATCTCGGTGAACTCGAGGTCGTCTGGTGCGAGTCGAATCAGCGCCTTGGACAGCGTGCGGTTGATCGAATGCACCGACAGACTGCCGACGAAATAGCCGACGCTGTAGGGCGGTTCGCGTTCGAAAATGGTGGGCATAGATCACTCCTCAGGGGTGTGGCTCGGTGGTCGGGCTTGTCGCGACCCGGTGACCTGATCTCGACAAGCCCGATGACGCGACGTCTACGACGGAAAGCGCACCATTGCGGCGACACCGTTGCCGCCCGGAACGTCATCTTGTCTAACCGCGAACACCTTCGCGCCGCTCAGCAGTGCGCGCCGCACGATTTCGTCGATGACTCCGTAGTTGATGGCGTCATCTTCGTCATCGAAGGTGATCGCCCCCGTGGTCTCGTCGATCGAGCCACTGATCGAGTGGTCGATGTCGAACAGCAGAGTGTCAATTGCATTGCCGATCGCCGCACGGGCGATGTCGGTCAGATCGGTGACCGCGCGACCATGCGCGGCGTTGGATCCGAATCGTTCCTTGATGTCGTCAAGCTCCGCGGCGTACAGGGCATCGAGAATCGGGCGCGCCGCTGCGGCGAGCTGCTCGTCGGAGCGCTCCTCCGGGTTTCCTGCGATCACGTCTTCCGTGAGCCGCGGATGCGAGGAGACCGACCGGTAGATGCTGACGAGTGGCTCGGCGCCGGCCAGAATCATCGGGCGGCTGGTGGTGACCACCTTGGGGCGGATCGCCTTGACGATCGCCTGCGAATACTCCCGCATCCGCACCTTGTGGCCTTCATCGCCCTGCACCCGACCGCCGCGATCGTTGGTTTCGGGGTTGCGCCCTCGAACGGATTCCAGACCGACCGCGTCGGCGACATCCTCGGGCAAATCTTCAATGTCGAGCCGGTTCGCCGGCTGGTTGGCAGAAATCTCGATCAACCGCACCGAGTTCTGGGCGAGGGCCAGCACGAGGGCGGCCTGGGGGAAGGTCACTGCGCGCAGCAGCGGCTTGATGTAGAAGCGGTCAGACACTTCGACCGCAGACACGAGAACGCTCGGCAGCCGGTAGGTGGTGCGGCTGGTCGCCGTGACGAAGACGGCGAGACTCGTCGACTGGTAGCGCCAGAAATCGCGGTCGCCGATGAGCTCTTCGACCGACTCGGTGATCGCCGAGACGAGGGCGGCGGGGGTGTCGGCGGCGACGAGCTGGTCGACGGCGGTGCGCAGCAGATTCTTCAGCTGAATCTTGGCCTGATCGGCTTCGGTCGGCAGTGTGCCGGCCGGGACATAGATCGAAACGCACCCTGGTTCCCGGGTGGTTGCGAGAGCTTCCACATCGAGTCGGTTCGGGATATCAGTGTGCAGCATATGGATCTCCTTTGACGCAATGAGAGCCAGCGGCGAGGCTTTCCGCTGGGTCTACCTCGTCACGAACTCGACCGTGGCGCCAGTCTACGTTCGCGACGGGTGGCTGAACAGAGCCGGTTTACTCGGCGAGCAGTCCGCGGATGTCGTCGGCCGACAACGCGTCGCTGAACGCGGCGTCATCATCCATCACGGCGGTGAAAAGCTTGGCCTTCTTCTGTTTGAGCTTCATCACTTTCTCTTCGATGGTGCCGGTGGCGACCATGCGGTAGACCATCACGTTCTTGGTTTGACCGATGCGATGCGTGCGATCGACGGCCTGCGCCTCGCTCGCCGGATTCCACCAGGGGTCGAGCAGAAAGACGTAGTCGGCCTCGGTGAGATTGAGGCCGAAGCCGCCGGCCTTGAGGCTGATCAGAAACACCGGAGCCGCGCCGGTCTTGAACCGGTCGATCACCTCGGAGCGGCGCAGAGTCGACCCGTCGAGGTAGCAGTACGGGGTGCCCTGCGCATCGAGACGAGCGGCGGCCTTTTTCAGGAATGAGGTGAACTGACTGAAAATGAGAGCACGGTGGCCCTCGGCGACGACATCCTCCAGCTGCTCGAACAGGGCGTCGAGCTTGCTGCTCGGCACCGCGGCATACGCCGGGTCGACCAGGGACGCGTCGAGACTGAGCAGCCGCAGCAGGGTCAACGACCGGAACACGATGAACCGGTTGGCGTCCAGGTCTTCAAGCAGCCCGAGCAGCTTCTGCCGTTCCCGCTGCAGGAACGTGTCGTAGAGCCTGCGGTGCTCGGGGTTCAGATCGATCTGCAGGGTCTGCTCCTGCTTGGCCGGTAGATCGCTCGCGACGAGCTCTTTGGTGCGACGCATCAAAAATGGGCGGATGCGTCGGCGCAGTCGGGCAAGTCGCACCGGGTTGGTGGCCAGCTCAATTTGGCGCACATAGTCTTCGGTGAATTTGCGTGCCGAGGGGAAGAGTCCGGGGGCGACGATTGCGAAGAGCGCGTGGAGTTCGAGCAGGTTGTTTTCCATCGGCGTGCCGGTGATCGCCAGTTTGAACGGGGTGTCGAGATCACGTGCCGCGATATGCGCCTGGCTGGCGTGATTCTTCACGAACTGCGCCTCGTCGAGGATCAGGCCGGCCCACGGCTGTGCCTGGTAGGCCTCGGCGTCGAGACGGAACAGCGTGTACGACGTGATGATCACGTCGGCGCCTGCTGCGACATCCGCGAGGCTCTCGGCGCGCGTGCCCTCGGTGGTGCTGATGGCACGAACGACGAGGCCCGGCGTGAAGCGTGCGGCCTCGGACGCCCAGTTCGAGACGACGGAGGTGGGGGCGACGACGAGGAATGGGGCAGCAGTGGCGGCGTCCGTTGGTCGAGCTTGTCGAGACCTCGTGACATGGTCCGCATCCGCGCCCCGCGCATCCGCCGTCCCGCCCCGCGCATGCTCCATCAGCGCCAGCGCCTGCAGCGTCTTGCCGAGTCCCATGTCATCGGCGAGCACCCCGCCGAGCTGGTGCTGCCAGAGAAAGGCGAGCCAGTTGAATCCCTCGGCCTGATACGGGCGCAGTGTCGCGTGCACGCCGGTCGGCAGCGGGGTCACCGGCACCTCGGTGAGATCGCGGAGGCCCGACACGGCCGCGCGCCACGTGACCGCTTCCTCGGTCTCGTCGGCGAGATCCTCGAAGTCGGCCCAGAGCCCGGCCTGGTAGCGGCTGATCCGTAGTTCGGTTTCCCATTCCTGCAACGACTTGGCTTCTTCGATCAGCTCGCGCAGCTGCTCGAACTGCGGCTGCAGCAACGACAGGTACGAGTTGTCGACGAGCAGTAGTTTCTTCTGCCCCTTCGCCAGCGCCTTGTACAGCGGACCGAACGGAATGCTTCTTCCGTTGACGCTGACCAGCACGCCGAGGTCGAACCAGTCGCGCTGGTCGGTCTCGATAGTGGTGAAGGTGAGTTGGGGAGGCTCGGTCAGCTCGAGGTACGGGGGCTGGGTGCCGACAATGTCGACGCGCACGCCGGTCAGTCGGGCCAGCACCGGGAGGGCGCGCTCGGTGAACTCGGCGGCGTCGATTCCGGAGAGGCTCTGGCGCGGTGCGAAATCGTCAGGGCTTCGGGGCTGGTGAAACAGCACCGCCGCAACCGGGGTGAGCGCTGCCATGGTTCGTGCGAGGATCACGTTCTCGGTGTCGAGGTCGCGGCTCGTGACCGGATCTGACTCGACGGCGGCCGACTCAGCCGAATCTGTCGACTGCTGGCCGACCGGAACCCGCGTCGCCAACGATCCGCGGCGGTACTCCCAGGCCCAGTCGAGTTGCAGGATGTGCCGCGGGCGGTAGCTGGCCGTGAGCACCAGAACCGGCGGGAGGGCGGCCGGAAACTCGACGGACGCATCCGAACTCGTGATGGTCACGAATCGGCTGAGCTCGGGAAAATCGTCGTGCATGAACTCGGCGACGTCATCCGCTGGAACCTGCACCGTGGCTGATCGCCCGAGCAGGCCGCGTTGCGCTTCGGTGAGGGCCGGCCCGGTCGGGGCAAGGGTGAAGACCGTGGGGGAGGCTGGAGCGTATCCGTAGAGGCCGTGGTCGCCGATCGGTGCGGTGAACTCCGGCGGGTAGGCGCGGCCATCGATGCGCACGATCGTGCTGACGGTCACTCCCGTCGCCGGCGGCGTAGTGCCCGGCCGAGCGGTTTCCGGGGGAGCCGCCGCAATCGCGTCGAGGCTGACCTCCGCCTCGCTCCCGATTCGCACCTCGACATCCTTCGATGTGCCGACGAGGGCAATGTCGAGGCGTCGCGCTTCGGCGAACAGATTCCAGAGCAGCGGGCTGGTGAACTCGTCGAGGTAGAGCCAGTCCGTTTCCTGTCCGTAGTACAGCGCCCGCACCGCACGGTGCAGCGCGGCGAATTGGCTGAACCACTCGTGATGCGCCGCAAGCAGATTGAGCCGGTTGCCCTGGTGCGACAAATTGGTCCAGCTGAGCGAGCCCTTGACCCACTTGCCGGAGGCGCCCCGCATCACCGGACGCACGCCGAGCCGGTAGCTCGACGAACCGGCGACCGGCTCGGTCACGGTGCGTGCCGACGGTCCGCTCCAGCGTTCCAGCGTGCGCGGCAACTGCTCGCGCAGCTCGAACTGCAGGGCCATCGGCACCGGCGGGGAGTCGCCGCTCGCGCTCGCCGTGGAGCTTGCTCGGGTGTAGCCGAACGGGGCGGATGGCGCACTCGGGTTGGTCAGCGCGCCGATGGCACGCTTCCACGCGCGATCGCCCCCGGAATCCGTGGGGGTCGCGGGGGTCGGCATCCGTCAATGCTCTCACCCTCCACCGACGTAAAACACACACTTCGGCGCGAGGCTCGGCCGGGTACAGCGGGGAAAGTCGATTCTGCACTCGCGTTCGTACCGGCCGAACTGTCACCATGAAGCATGACCTTTATCGCCGCTGATACCCGTTACGACTCGATGCCCTACCGACGCAGTGGTCGGAGCGGGCTGAAACTTCCTGCCATCTCGCTCGGGCTCTGGCAGAACTTCGGCGACGACAAACCCCTCGACACCCAGCGCGCGATTCTGCGCCGCGCGTTCGACCTCGGTGTCACCCACTTCGACCTGGCCAACAACTACGGCCCGCCCTTCGGCAGCGCCGAGACCAACTTCGGTCAGATCCTGCGCGAGGACTTCTCCGCCCACCGCGACGAACTCATCATCTCCACCAAGGCCGGTTACGACATGTGGCCAGGCCCATACGGGGAATTCGGATCCCGCAAGTACATGTTGGCCAGCCTCGACCAGTCCCTCGAACGGATGGGCCTCGACTACGTCGACATCTTCTACTCCCACCGCGCCGACCCCGACACCCCGCTCGAAGAGACCATGGGCGCCCTGCACACCGCCGTCACCAGTGGGCGCGCACTCTATGCCGGCATCTCCTCGTACTCGCCGGAACTCACCATCCGGGCCGCCCGCATCCTGGCCGACCTCGGCACCCCTCTGCTGATCCACCAGCCCTCCTACTCGATGTTCAACCGCTGGGTCGAAGAGAGCCTTCTCGACACCCTCACCGAACTTGGCGTCGGCTGCATCCCGTTCTCGCCGCTCGCCCAGGGACTGCTCACCGACCGCTACCTGCAGGGTGTGCCTGGTGACTCCCGCGTCGCCCAGGAGGGATCGGCGTGGAGAGGGATGCTCACCGACCAGACGTTGGCCAGCATCCGTGCGCTGACTGAGATCGCGGATGCCCGCGGCCAGTCGCTCGCGCAGCTCGCCCTGGCTTGGGTGTTGCGCAATGACGTCGTGACCTCCGCCCTCGTCGGTGCGTCGTCGGTCGCCCAGTTGGAGACGAACCTGGGCGCGCTGAACAACCTTTCCTTCACGCCGGAGGAGCTGGCGGCGATCGACGAGCACGCCATCGACCAGGGCATCAACCTCTGGGCGGCGTCGAGTGCGGTGAAGTAGCGCCTCGCGGTTCCAACCGCGCGCGTGCGAGTCCAGGTTGAACAGCAGGTAGATCGTCACAGCGGTGGCAAGGGCCGGCAGGACGATGCCTGTGAACCGTGATGTCAGAGCGCCGCTCCGTCGCTGCCGAACCGAATAGACGATCACGCTGATGTTGACGAGTGTGAAGGCCGTGAACGCCCCGAAGTTGATGAACGAGGTCGACGTCGCCAGAGTCATCTGCGTAGCGATCAGGCCGACCAGGCCGCTGATCACAATGTTCCACACCGGCGTCTTGAGCCGCGGGTGCAGGTAACCGAACACGCGGCGGGGGAGCACCCCGTCGCGGCCCATGCCGTAGAGCAGGCGGGACAGTCCGGTTTGAGCCGCGATCGCGGAGGCCACGCCGCCAATGACCAGTGCGGCGACAACCAACGACGAAAGCAGGTCGCCCCCGACGGTCTGGGCGATCTCAAAGGCGGCTGAGTCGATGTTCGCGAACTCTGCACCCGGTTGCACGAGCTGTGCGGCGTAGCCGACGACCATGAAGATGACACCGGCGATGAGTGTGGTCAGAATGATCGCACGCGGCACGTTGACAGTCGGACGCTCGCTCTCTTCCGTGAGGGTGGTGATTGCGTCGAACCCGAGGAACGAGTACGCCGCAATCGCCGCACCGGCAGATACTGCGCCGAAGGTGGTGGCACTGTTCCAGATCGGTCCGAACACGTCGACCTGTTCGCTACTGGAACCCACATGCGCGAAAGAGAGGGCGACGAACGCGATGAGAACGAGCAGTACGAAGGCCATCAGCAGGTAGTTCAGCCGATCGGCGACTCGGATGCCGAAGACATTGATCACGGAGACGACGACCGCCTGGATGACGATCCACGCCCAGAACGGGACGGCGGGGAATGCGGCCGAGAGGAAGGATGCTCCGATCAGCCAGATGACCATCGGCAGAAAGAGGTAGTCGAGCAGCAGGATCCAGCCGACCATGAATCCCACCCGCGAATCAAGCACGCGACGCACGTAGGTGTAGGCAGATCCGGTCACGGGAAAAATGCGTGACAGCTTGCCGTAGCTGAGGGCGGTGAGCAGCATCGCCGCCGTCGCCAGGAGGTATGCCGAGGTTGTTGTGCCGTTGCTGGCCACAGCAATCACTCCGAATGTGGCGAGCACAACGGCGGGGGCCATGTAGGCGACACCGAAAAGCACGAGAGAGGGAAGCTTGAGCAGTTTCGGGGCGGGAGGTGCAGATGATGCGGCGCGGGCGGGGGACGTTGTAGACATGGTGCTCCTTTGCAAAGTGTCGGCAGTGCGAGAGTTCAGGGAAGGGGGTAGTGGGGTCGGATGCGCTCGGGCGCGAGAACACCGTCGTAGAACGGAAGAAGGATGGGGGCGTCGTCGGGGTGCTGCTGGTGCCACATCCGATTGAGCCCGGCGGTCCCGCTCTGCTGGATGCGTCGGGCCTCGGCCAGATCGATCTCGTCGCTGAGTACCTGAGGGGTGGCGTCAGAACTTCCGCCCCGAAGTCGACCTTCCGGATCAACGATGGCACTCAGACCGACCCCGCCCGGCGCCGCACTGTTCACGCTGAGAACAAAGAACTGATTTGCGATGGCATTGGCCTGGGCCAGGATCACTTCCTGCGGACGGTCGGCCGTGCCGGTGCGCACCACATTGATCACCATCTCGGCCCCCAGCCAGCCGAGTTGCCGGCCGTGCTCTGGAAACCAGGAGTCGTAACAGATCGACAGGCCGACTCGACCGTATGGCTGCATGTCAAAAGTGACAAACTCGCTGCCCGGCCGGCAGGCCTCGAAGGGGCGCCAGGGAAATATCTTGCGGTACGACGCAACAAGCTCGCCGGTCGGTGAGTAGACGAGCGCCGTGTTGTAGATCTCGCCGTCCGGTCCGAGCTCGAAGACGCTTCCAGGAACGAGCCAGATTTCGTGCCTCGCGGCCAGCGCCGAGAGGGCGGCATGGCGCTCGCCGCGGAGCGGTTGGGCAAAAGCGGTGATTGCTTCCGCCGAGGCATTCGGATCCCCGTCGCAGAGGTGCATCTCGGGGAACACGAAGAGCCGTGACTCGGGAAAGTCGGCCACGGTGCGAGCGAGTTGCACAGCGAATTCATCGAGAGATGAGACAGATGTCGCCTGCACGAGGCAGAACGGAAGAACGGTGCTCAGGGGTGGCTCATTTCATTGCGACGGTCCGACGAGGCCGTTGAGGGGATGGAGGAATACTTTTAACACTGTTAAAAAGATGATTGGATGACGGTAACAGTCGAGGGTGCGAATGTCTACTCTGTGCAGCCGGGCGCCGACGGAAGCGCGCGTGCTGAATACCGGCGACTTCGATTGGCCTGAGAAGATGGGAGCCGGGCGCTCACGTCGCCCGGGCAACGGGCGAAGGGGAATGATGGCACGCGTCAAGGATCAGGATGCTCGGCGTTCCGAGATCCTCGACGCCGCAGTTCGGGCGGTGCGTCGATACGGCGCTGTCAACGTGAGTCTGCGCAAAGTCGCCACCGAGGCGGGTCTCTCCTCGGCGCTCATCCTCTACTACTACAAGAACGCTGACGAACTGTTGCAGTCCACGTTCCAGCACGGAACCATCGAGTTCTGCGAGCACCGCGAAGTCGTTGTGGCTCGCGAAGTGACGCCAGTTCGGCGCCTCGAAGTCTGCATCTCGTGGGGCGTTCCGTACCCTGGCGCGCGGGCCGATGCCGCCCGCATCCTCTATGAGCTCCAGCCACTGGTGTTGCAGAATTCGGATGCAGCGGTGTGGCACCGTGAATTCTTCGAGCGGCAGGCGGCCTTGTACGCCCAGATCGTGCGTGAGGGGATCGAGACCGGTGACTTCAAGCCGACGGAGTCACCCGAGGTGATCGGTGAGAGTCTCGTTGCCCTCGAAGACGGTTACGGGGCGCATGCATTGACCGGGACGATGGCGCCGGAGCGCATCGAGCGGCGCCTGCTCGATCGCGCTCGCGAGTTCACGCATTCCGAAGCGCTCGGTCGAAACTGACCTCAACCCGCGCATTCTGCGCCCGAACTGAGTGCGATCTAGAGCCCGCCCACGGCCCTTCAACGACGTCGTGGTACCCAGGCGACGAATCAAAATCATTGAAATTCTTGCAACATAGTGTTACGGTCGAGCCTAAATCTAACAAACGTTAATAGTCCGGATGGCGAGAGATCACCCCTGGCAACGGATGTTGATTGAACAGATATTGATTCAGCGTCGACAATAACTACCAAGAATTTAGGCCACACATATGGGGAAGAACGTTCCTTTCAACAACCTTGCCGAAGCCGAGATGCTGGCCAAGAAGCGTCTCCCGCGTGCGGTCTGGCTGGCGATCAAGGCCGGCAACGAGCAGGGCTGGACGCTCGACGAGAACATTCGCGCGTACAACGACCTTGGTTTCTCGCCGACCATCTTCGACCGGCCCGTGCGCCAGGACACCCGCACCAGCATCCTCGGCGTTGACATCGATTTTCCGGTCATCGTCTCTCCGGTCGGCGCCCAGGCCATCCACCCCGGCGGCGAGGTTGCCGCCGCTCGGGCCGCCGCCCGCATGGGCACCGCGATCGGACTGAGCTCCTACGCGTCCAACTCGATCAGCGAGGTGACCGCCGCCAACGACAAATCGTTCTTCCAGCTCTACTGGGTCGGCACCCGCGACCGCATCGAAGCTCGCGTCGAAGAGGCCCGGCGCTCAGGCGCGAAGGCGCTCATCGTCACCCTCGACTGGTCGTTCACCCCGCGCCGCGACTGGGGAGTTCCGCCGGCCCCGCCGATGAAGCTCGACATCCCGACGATGGCCAGCCTCGCCCCGGCCGCGTTGTCACGGCCCGCCTGGCTCGCGCGCTACCTGGTCAAGGGGCGCATCCCTGAACTCAAGGTTCCGAACCTCTTCATCACCAAGGACCAGGTTCCAACGTTCGGCGAGGCATGGGCCGAGTTCGTCGACACCCCCACCCCCACCTGGGAAGACGTCAAGTGGCTGCGCGAGCTGTGGGGCGGTCCGTTCATGGTCAAGGGGATCTCGAGCATCAAGGATGCGAAGCGTGCCGTCGACCTCGGTGCCGATGCCATCTCCGTCTCGAACCACGGCGGCAACAACATCGACGGAACCCCCGCCCCGATCCGCTTCCTGCCCTCGATCGTCGACGCCGTCGGCAGCGACATCGACGTCATGGTCGACGGCGGAATTCGCCGCGGCTCCGACGTCGTCAAGGCCATCGCGCTCGGCGCCAAGGCCGTCTTCATCGGACGGGCCTACCTCTACGGGCTCGCCGTCTCGGGCGAAGATGGCGTCTACAAGGTGCTCGAGATTCTGAAGAACGGCATCGAAGAGACGATGTTCGGAATCGGCAAGAGCTCACTCGACGAACTCTCCATCGACGACCTGCTCATCTTGAACCGGGACTTCTTGGTCAAACCGGCCTGCTGACGCGCAGGTCGCCACTTCGCAGAACCACCTCGCAGCACCACCAACCGGCCGGGTCATCCCGGTCGGGTCGGTCGGTCGCACCCAGCGGCCGGCAGCCCCGCACTGCCTGCACGTCAACACCCTGCTTGAAACGTCACGGGACTTGCCTCGTGATCCCACCCACCAGAACTCGATCCGCGACGATCCCGGCACCCCCGGTCGCCGTCGATCGCTCTGCAGACCAGGAGTTACTCAGATGCGCAGAATCATCGTCGTCGGGGCGGGCACCGCCGGGTGCATCGTCGCCGCGCGCCTCTCCGAAGATCCGGATGCCAGCGTGCGGCTTCTCGAATCGGGCCCCGACCGCCGCGCAGATGCCCCGGCCGGCCTGAGCTCGCTCAACTGGATCGATGCACTCGGCGAGCGATCGGCCTTCTACCCCGATCTGTTCGCCGCGAAGCTCGAGGGCAGCGAGCCGAAGCTCTATCAGCGCGGCACGGGCGTCGGCGGGTCGGGAGCGGTCAACGCGATGCTCGCCTTGCCCGGGCTACCGACCGATTACGACCGGTGGGCGGATGTCTATGGTCTGCACACCTGGTCGTGGCGCGACGTCGCTCCCTGGTTCGAACAGCTGAAGGCCGACCTCGTCGTCTCGACTGACGACGAACTCACCCCGGTCGACCGGGCGCTGCTCGACGCGGCCGACGCCCTCGGGCTGCCGAGTGAGGTCGACACCTACACGCCCGACGACGGCAGTGGCCGACTCTGGCGTAACGCCAACGCCGAGGGCCGCTTCTCGAGCCTCGAGCGTTACCTCGACCCGGCACGGGGCCGGTCGAATCTCACGATCCAGGCCGGGAGCCAGGTTGAGCGGCTGCTCATCACCGACGACACCGAAGACACGCCCACCGTCACCGGTGTGCGTCTCGCCGACGGCACCGAACTCCCCGCCGACGAGGTCATCCTCTGTGCCGGCACCTTCGAAACCCCGGCGATCCTGCTGCGCTCGGGCTTGACCCACCCCGGCATCGGCGCCAATTTGCAGGACCACCCGGCTGCCAGCGTCTACTTCACGCTCAAGCCCGAGTACCGGGAGACCTCCACCGGGCCATGCATCGGAGCCGTCATGCGGCTCTCCTCGACCGCCGGAACCGGCGACATCCACCTGCTTCCTCTGCACGGCTCCCTGCTGAACGGCGCCCAACCCGACCACGGCCTGATCATGGCAGCCGTGATGAAGGTGACCTCGGTCGGCAGCCTGGCGCTGAACTCCGAGAACCCGCTCGCCCCGCCGACCGTACGCGAACGGATGCTGTCGACCCCCGACGACCGGGCCGCGATGCGCGACGCCATCACGGCGCTCGAAAAGGTCATCGAAGCGCCGAGCTTTCAGCAGATCGTCGAGCAGGCGTTCATCGACGAGTTCGGCACCAGCGTGTCCGCGTTGCAAGACGAGACGGTCTTCGACGCCTGGCTGGCGAACTACGTCGGCGACTATTTTCACGCCTGCGGCACCGCCCGGATGGGCACGAAGAACGACCCGAACGCCGTCGTCGACGAGGAGGGGCGCATCCACGGGCTTCACCGGGTGCGCATCATCGATGCCTCGATCATGCCCGAGGTGCCAAGCGCCAACACCCACCTGCCCACCGCGATGATCGCCGAACGCATCACCGCAGGCATGCTCGCCGCGCAAGCCGCGCTGCGCATCGCGGAACAACGGTCCACCCCGATCTACTCCGCGCTTCGCGCCGGCTAGATCCCACCGCCGGCTAGATCCCACCAACAGACACACCCCACCCGAGAGAAAGGACAACGACAGTTGTCAACAGACACACGCACTCTGAACACCGCCTCCGACACCTGGGAGCGCGCCCGCCGCGTCGTTCCGCGCGGGGTCTCGTCGGGGCACCGGGTCGGCTGGGAGCAGGTTTTCGTCAAGGCCTCCGGCGCCAACATCTGGGATGACCAGGGCAACCAGTACATCGACTACATCAACTCCTGGGGCCCGATCGTGCTCGGTCACTGCGACCGCCGGGTCAACGAGGCGGTCTTCGCCGCGGCGAACACCTGCGACCTCACCGGCGTCGGCCCGCAGTTCGGTGAGGTCGCCCTCGCCGAGAAGATCTGCGAGGTCATGCCGTCGGCCGACAAGGTCGCCTTCTGCACCTCCGGCACGGATGCGACGATGCACGCCGTGCACATCGCCCGGGCTGCCACCGGCCGCATGAAGATCCTCAAGTTCCACGGCTCGTACCACGGCTGGAATGACCAGGTCGCGGTCGGCAGCTCCCGCGCCGACCTCACGCCAGGCTCCCCGCTGAACACCCCGAACGGTGCCGGTCTCCACCCCGCATCCGTCGCCGACGTCGTGGTCGTCGAATGGAACGACTTCGAGGGGGTGCGCGCCGCCTTCGACGAATACGGTGACGACCTCGCCGCCGCCTTCACCGAGGGCTACGTGCACAGCTTCGGCTGCGTTCCGGCCGCTCCCGGCTTTCTCGAGCAGCTGCGTGAACTCTGCACGAAGAACGGCACGGCCCTCGTCTTCGACGAGGTCAAGACCGGGTTCCGCGCGGCCATCGGCGGCTTTCAGTCGATCTGCGGCGTCACCCCCGACCTCACCGCGTTCGGCAAAGCCGTCGCCAACGGCTACTCGCTGGCCGGACTGGCCGGCTCGAACGAGTGGATGGGCCACCTCGGGGCGTACTCCAAAAAGGAGGCGACCATCGACGGCACGTACAACGCCAACCCCTACGCGATGGCCGCCGCGAGCAAGACGCTCGAGCTCATGGAGACCGAGAACGTCATCCCGCGCCTCTACGAACTGGGGGAGCGGCTGCGTACCGGCATCGCCGCCGCCATCACCGAGGTAGGCATCGACGCCTGCGTTTCCGGCCTCGGCTCCGAATGGACCGTGTACTTCCGCAAGGAGCTGCCGACGAACTTTCGCCAGGCGATGGAATCGGATGCGACCCGCTACGCCACCTATCACGCCTCTTTGCTCTCGCAGGGAATCCTCGAGCCCGCCTTCCCGACCGGTGACCGCCGCCTGAACGCGTCGACCACCTTCGAAGACATCGATCGCACGATCGAAGCGAACCGCGTCGCCCTCCGGGCGGCCGCTGAATAGTTCCACCAGTTCCACCCGCACCATCCCTGCACCAATTGACTGACAGAGATAGGAAGAGACAATGAGCACAGCAATGAAGCGTGTGACACGGTCACGCATCCTCGTGACCGCCGGCATCGCAGCCGCCCTCGTGTTGAGCGGATGTTCGGCCACGGCCGGCGGTGACAGCGGCAGCGGCGACGGCGGCGGCAGCGACGAGATTCTGATCGGCTTCGCCCTCTCGCAGAGTGGCAACATGGCGCCGTTCGATGTGGAGCCCGGCAACGCGGCACTCCTGAAGATCGACGAGATCAACAAGGCCGGCGGCATCAACGGCAAGAAGATCAAAGCCATCGTCAAGGACGTGCGCAGCGACCAGGCTACCGTCGGCACCGTCGCCACCGAGCTCATCGACCAGGGCATCAACCTGCTCGTCACCCCGTGCGACTTCGACCTCAGTGCACAGGGCGCCATCAACGCGCAGACCGCCGGCATCCCCGCCGTCTCCATCTGCGCCGGTGACCCCAAGATGGCCGACGCCACCACCCTCGGCGACTTTGTCTTCACTGCCAACGCCGGCAGCGACGTCGAAGGCGCCACCGGCGCATCCTGGGCGTCGTCGAAGGGCTGGAAGTCGGCCTACCTGCTGCAAGACGAGAGCATCGAGTACACGAAGTCGGCCGGGCGCTACTTCGAAGCCGAGTTCAAGGAACTGGGCGGCACCATCGCCGGCAACGACAGCTTTCCCGGCGGTGACAACGTCGACGTCAGCAGCCAGATCTCTCGTCTGAAGGCGCTGCCGACGGCACCCGACTTCATCTACGTCGCTAGCTGGAACCCGGGTGGGGCCACGGCCATCCGCCAGATCCGTGAGGCAGGAATCGAAAGCCCGATCGTCGGCCCGGCCGCCCTCGACGGACAGCTGCTGCTCGACATCGTCGGAAACGCCGACGAGATCTACTACACGCCGTTCGCCTGCTACGTCTACTGCAGCGGCCAGGACTCCGCGACCCTCGACGAGTTCGTCACGAACTACACCGCGAAGTACGACGCCCCGCCGTCGACCAGCTACGCGCTGCTCGGATACAACATGATGATCGCCCTGGCCAACGGCATCGAGAAGGCTCCATCACTCGATGGCGCGGCCCTGCGGGACTCCCTGCAAGACGCCGGACCGGTCGAAACGCCCATCGGTTCGATGACGTACTTCTCGCCGACCTGCCACAAGATCATCGACATGCCGCTCAGCGTGGTCAAGGTCAGCGGCGGCGCCGTCACCTACGTCGAGCAGCACACGCTGAAGAGCATCCCGAACCTCGACGACGGCAACGCCTGCGCCGCGTCGTAGCGAGGTGACCGCGCCCGCATCCGCTGCCCCCCCCCCCCGCCAGCGGATGCGGGCGCTCGCTTGTGATCGCCCCTACTTCGGCAGGGTGAGAATTTCGGCTCCGTCGTCGGTGATGGCGATCGTGTGCTCGCTGTGAGCTGTCCGGCAGCCCGTCGCGCTGCGGAGCGTCCAGCCGTCGGCGTCGGTGATGAGTTCCGCGGTGTCCGTCATGACCCACG
This sequence comes from Leifsonia sp. 10L418, assembly GCF_056395445.1. Classification (NCBI taxonomy): domain Bacteria; kingdom Bacillati; phylum Actinomycetota; class Actinomycetes; order Micrococcales; family Microbacteriaceae; genus Leifsonia; species Leifsonia sp. 10L418. Next base: position 243,977 of record NZ_JBFTJN010000004.1, read on the forward strand.
GTTCCAGCGCGAGCAGCAGCCCAGGGCGCAGTGTGTATCCACGACCGGGTCGCCCGGTGTTTGAGACGTGCGGGTCCTGGTGCATGGTTGATCCGATGCCATGGCCCCCGAATTCCACGTTGATCGGATACCCCGCCTCGCTGAGTACCGAGCCGATGGCGAAGGAAATGTCGCCGATGCGAGCTCCGGGCCCGGCGGCCGCAATGCCGGCGCTCAATGCGCGTTCGGTTGCGCTGATCAGGGCGATGCTCTCCGGCGGCCGAGAGTCGCCCACGATGAAGCTGATGGCCGAATCTGCGGCGATTCCACCGGTCGAGACGGCGAGGTCGAGTGTGAGGAGGTCGCCGTCGGCAAGCGCGTAGTCGTTCGGCAATCCGTGGAGCACGGCGTCGTTGACGGCGGTGCAGATGTAGTGGCCGAACGGTCCGCGTCCGAACGATGGCGCGTAGTCGACGTAGCAGGACAGCGCTCCGGCTTCGGCGATCATGGCCTGGGCCCACGCGTCGATGTCCAGGAGGTTCGTGCCGACCGTGCTGCGGCTCTTCAGGGTCTGCAGGATGTGAGCGACGACGGCGCCGGTCTCTCGTGCTCGGTCCAGTTCGGTCGGGGTCAGGATCTCGATCATGCGGCGCCTTTCTGAGTGATCCAATAACTATACCGGCCATATTATCCCGGTACTAGTATTGGAGCCATGGTCAGGTTGCCACTTACACCCGCAGAGGTCGAGCGCGGGCAGCGTCTCGGCGCGCTGTTGCGTCGTGCCAGGGGAGAGCGCTCGATGCTCGAGACCGCGCTGGCCGCGCGTGTCTCACCGGAGACCCTCCGCAAAATCGAGACGGGCCGCGTAGCGACTCCGGCCTTCCCGACCATCGCGGCGATCGCTGATGTCCTCGGACTCTCTCTCGACGCCGTGTGGGACGAGATCAATCAATCCGACCGCGGTCGCGAACCGGGTGGCACCGGCTACGACGCCGGTGAGTGGTTGGCCTCGTAGGGCCCTAGTGGTCGGCGAGTTTGTACAAGCGCCGCGCGTTGCCGCGGCCGATCATGTCGGCCACGCGCACAGCATCCGCCAGTGACCACTCGTCGTCGGCCACCCACTTCGACAGGATGCGCGCCATGCCCCGGCGCCAGAGTGCTGCACCGATGTGGTGCAACTCCGGCAGCCCCCAGGCGTCGGTCGAGAATAAGATCTTAGCGAATGGGGCCAGCTCGAGACTCTCGGCGATGATCTGCTCCGACTGCGCCCCGGCGTAGTTGATGGCCAGGCCCACGTCGAAGTAGACGCGGGGGAACACCTGCGCGAGGTAGCCGGCCTCGCGGTGATACGGGTAGCAGTGCAGCAGGACGACGTCGGAGGCGTCGGCGGGAAGCAGCCGCAGCCAGGGCGTCAACAGCAACGGGTTGCACCGATCCAGGTCCAGGCTCGGGTCGCCGTATCCAGCGTGGATCTGCACGGGCAGCCCGGTGCGCGCGCCCTTCCAGAGCAGGGCGCGCAGTAGCACCGGATCGCTGACCCGGCGGTGAGTCTGCGGGGCCGAGAGCCAGGCCTCGGCGGCCGCCAAGAAATCGGCGCTCGTCGGTTCTCTGGGGTCGAAATCGAAACCGAAGCGATAGGCGATGATGCTCTTGAATCCGACGGCCGTCTGCGTTGCCGTCTGCAACGCGGCATCGAACTCTCGCTCGAGCTCGGCCGCGGGAACGCCGGCGGACGCGAGCTGCTCGAGCAGTGTCTCCAGTCGCACGATCTCGAAGACTTGCTGGCCGGAGAGGGCGGCGAACTCGTCCAGATCGAACAGGAGCGGGCCGGTTGTTCCGGTCGGCACATACCCGGTGTCGATCAGGGAGGTGGCGATCCCTGACGACCCGACCAACGCCCGGGTGGCCTCTTCGGCGCTCACGGCGCTGCGTGCCGCCCAGTACGTGTCGGCGTCGGCATGCGGGTCCAGGCCAAGGCGCGGGGCGCAGTACCGGCGGATCGCGAAGCCGACCTGGGAGTCGAACTGGGTCATCCAACTCGGGATGGGGGCAGAGGCCTCCGTCATGTTGAGCTCGAATTCCGCGCGCGTCAGCCGCGGAATCAGCGTGCTGTGCACGTGATGGTCCACAAGTTCCAAGGCATCGAGAAAGTCGCGAATCTCTGGATTGATGGTCACGATGCGGCTCCCCGTCTGATGCTGCCACTGCCGCATCGAAGCCGATGCAACACTGCAACTGAGTTGGTAACGAAAATTACATTCCGAATGGTTGACGCTTGAATCCTAATGATAGTAACATCGCGATCTACGGATATTCTCTCCGGTTGCGATTGGCAGAAGGCGTGCCAAACCTATCGATGTTGTCCGCCCATTCAGAAGTACCCAACGACGTGATACGAGAAATGGAGTCGAACAATCATGGAATGTGGCCCTCACCGCACCGCCGCCCGTCCAGTGTTCGCTGCGAACGATCTACAGGCCTCCGCACTGAAGGTCCCAGCACTTCGGGCCCCAGCACTTCTGGCCTCGGCGCCGGCGTCGGCCGGGTGCTGAGATGACTGCAACACTCGCCGCGCCCCGGGTCGCGCGTCGCACCGACACCCTGACCCTCGAAGCCGGGGCGGTGCACTTCGCCGGTGTCAAGGCCGTCGATGGAGTCTCGCTCTCGATCGCGAGCGGCGAAGTCGTCGGGCTGATCGGCCCGAACGGTTCCGGCAAGACCACCACACTCAACCTGATCAGCGGAATGCTGAAGCCCACGTCCGGCACGATCACCCTCAACGGCAAGGATGTCTCGGCGGTGCCCATGCGCAAGCGGGCCCGGCTGGGCATCGTGCGCACCTTCCAGAGCGTGCGGGTGTTCGGCCGGTTGACGGTGTCGGAGAACATCGAGGCCGCGGCTCTCGGCGGGGGACTGAGCCGCAAGAACGCTCGCGCGCTGACCGCCGAGATCCTGGCCGAGCTGCAGCTGGAGCCGGTCGCGGACACCCGCACCGACGCCTCGCCGGCCGGACTCATCCGCCGCATCGGCATCGCTCGGGCGCTCGCCTCCCAGCCGAAGTTCCTGCTGCTCGACGAACCGGCGGCCGGCCAGAACGAATCGGAGGCCGTCGAACTGATCGAGGCCATCCGTCACATTTCCCAGCAGCGCGGCTGCGGGGTTCTGCTCGTCGAACACGATATGTCAGTCGTGATGGGCACCTGCGACAGATTGCACGTGCTCGACAGCGGCAAGACCGTCATCGAAGGCCTGCCGCACGACATCCGGAGCAACCCGCAGGTTGTCGAGATCTACTTCGGAAAGCGACACTGACATGCTTCTAGAAATCAACGACCTGTACGTGCGCTACGGCAAGTCGGTCATGGCGCTGCAGGGCTCGTCGCTGCACGTGGCCGAAGGGGAGCTCGTCTCCCTGATCGGCCAGAACGGCGCCGGCAAGTCAACCCTGCTCAAGGCGATCATCGGCCTCGCGCCAATCCATTCCGGAACGATCACCTACCAGGGACAGTCGGTGGCCGAGAAGAAGTTCTCGATCATCAAGAACAAGATCGCCTACGTTCCGGAGGAGCGCGGCATTTTCGCCAGCCTGACCGTGGGCGAGAACATGAAGATCGGCGCCGTGTCCCGCACAGACAAGGCCGGTATCGAAGCCGATATCGAGCGTGAGCTGCTGCGCTTTCCCATTCTGAAGAAGTACTGGAGTCGCGGGGCCAGCCTGCTCTCCGGCGGTGAACAGCAACAGCTCGCCATTGCACGGGCCCTGCTGCTCCGCCCCAAACTGCTGCTGCTCGACGAGCCGACCCTCGGCCTCGCGCCCATCATCGTCGACCTGATCTTTGACGTGATCGAGCAGTTGCGCGCCGAGGGCGTCACCATTCTGCTCGTCGAACAGAACGCGGTGCGCTCGCTCGAGGTGTCCGACCGTTCCTATGTGATGCAGGCGCCCGGCAAGGTTCTCGGCAGCGGCACCGCCGCCGAACTCGCCGACAACGCCGCGGTCTGCGACTACCTCGGCTTCTCACCCGTCGCCGTGATCGGCGACCCCCTGGCTGGAGACGTGCTGTGATTCTGCAAACCCTCGTCGACATGGTCGGGCTCGGCGCCACCTACGCCCTGCTCACCATCGGCATCGCCCTGTTGTTCGGCATCCTCGGTCTGATGAACTTCGCCTACGGCGAGATCATCATGATCGGTGCGTTCTCGATGCTGCTGTTCAAAGATCTCCCGTGGATCGTCGGCGTGATCGGCGCGGTCATCTTCGCGGTGGTCGTCTCGGTGCTCACCGAACGCCTCGCCTTCCGGCCGCTGCGGAACGCCGACCCGGTCACCCTGATGATCGCCTCGTTCGCCGTGAGTCTCGCCCTGCAAAGCGTGGTGCGGATGACGGTGCTCCCGCGCACGCAAGGGGTGCCGCCGCAGCCATTCCTCACCCAGTCGTTCAGCCTCTTCGGCACGCGCATCACCATGCTGCAGATCGTCACAATCGTGCTCTGCGGCGTGATGCTGATCGGCCTCGCGCTGCTCATGAAGAAGACGCCGCTCGGCATCCAGCTGCGGGCCGCCGCCGAGAACTTCACCATCGCCAAGACGCTCGGCGTCAAAGGCAGCTTCGTGATCATGAGCGCCTTCGCCATCACCGGTGTGCTGGCCGCCATCTCCGGCGTGATCCTCGTCGCCCGGCAGGGCGCCGTGTCGGCGGAGATGGGGTTGAGCCCGCTGCTGATCGGCGTCGTCGGCGCGGTCGTCGGCGGAATGAGCAACCTCAAGGGCGCCGCGCTCGGCGGATTCCTGCTCGGCATGGGCACCGCCGCGCTGGAAGCGTTGCTGCCCACCGACTTGATCGCGTTCCGTGACGCGTTCCTCTACGCCGCAGTGATCGGCATCCTGGTCATCCGTCCGCAGGGTCTCCTGTCTGGAACGAAGGTACGCACATCATGACAACCTCATCGTCATTCCGTCGGGCGTTCGAAACCCCGATTCTGCTGATTCTGATCGCCGTACTGGTTGCGACCATCGGGCTGTTCGCCGACGCCACGATCTCCCGGGTCGCCGTGCAAGCGCTGATCGCCGTGGTCTTTGTGACCGGGCTCTCGCTCTTCTCCGGCAACTCCGGGGTGATGTCATTCGGGCACGTCGCGTTCATGGCGATCGGGGCCTACGTCACCGCGTACCTGACCATTCCGGTCGGGCTGAAGAAATCGATGTTCTCCGAACTGCCCGAGAGTCTCGGGTTCTTGGCCACCGTGCACACCAGCTTTCCCGTCGCCATCCTGATCAGTGGCCTGGCCGCCATGCTGCTTGCCCTGATCGTTTCACCGGCAGTCGCCCGGCTCGGCGGGCTGCAAGCCGGCATTGCCACCCTCGCGCTTCTGGTGATGGTCTTCACCGTGCTGAACAGCTGGACCGACGTGACCCGGGGCTCGTCGAGCATGATCGGGCTGCCGAAGTCCACCACGGTCTGGTGGGCGCTCGGTGTCGCCATCGTCGCCATCGCTATCGCCTGGGCCTACAAGAAATCCCGCAGCGGGCTGCAACTGCAGGCCTCCCGCGAGGACTACCTGGCCGCCACGGCCGCCGGCATCGCCGTCGGACGCCACCGTGCGATCGCCTGGGTGCTCAGCGCCCTCGCCGCCGGCATGGCCGGTGCCCTCTACGCCGGGTACATGACCACCTTCAACTCGAAGACCTTCTTTCTCACCCTGACCTTCTCGTTCATCATGATGGTCGTCTTGGGCGGCTACCTCTCGCTCTCGGGGGCCGTACTCGGCGCAATTGGGGTAACCGTGTTGCAAGAAGTTCTGCGAAGGTTTCAGGATGGGGCGTTTACTGCGGGGAACTCACTACCGGCCGGCGTTGCCGACCTGCTCCTTGCGGCGGTCCTGCTCCTGGTGCTGGTGAAAGCGCCTCTCGGCCTGATGGGCACGAGAGAACTTCGCCTCGCCATTCGTCCCGTGGAAGGTACTCGGTCATGACTGGAACAACGACGCTCGCAGAACAGCTGAAAATGGCGCACGACTCGATGAGTCCGGCGGAGAAACGCGTCTCCCGCGTTCTCATCGCCGACTATCCGGTCGCCGGGCTGGAGCCGGTGCACCGGCTCGCCGAACGCGCCAACGTCAGCGCCCCGACCGTGCTGCGGCTGATCTCAAAGCTCGGCATCGGGTCGTACCCGCAGATGCAGAAGCTGCTGCGCGGGGAGATCTCGGCCCGCACGTCGTCGCCGCTTGAGATGTATGGCGAGCGCACGGCCGCGAGCGAGACCGGTCCCGAGAGCAGTCTCGGTTTCGTCGCCGACTCGCGCCGGGTGCTGACGGAGGGGCTCGACGCCACGTTCAGCTCGATCCCGGAGAGCGAGATCCTGGAGATCACCCGGCTGTTGGCCAATCCGCGCCTGCGGATCTGGACGGTCGGTGGCCGGTTCAGCAACCTGCTCGCCCAATACCTCAACATGCACCTCAAGCTGCTGCGCAAAGACGTGCAGCACGTGAACTCGACCGAGGCCGACCGCACCTTCGCCCTGATGGACTTCGGCCCGCGCGACCTGCTCATCGCCTTCGACTACCGCCGCTACCAAGACAGCACGGTCGAATTCTTGAAGAACGCGAAGCACGCCAAAGCGACCACGGTGCTGTTCACCGACCCGTGGCTGTCGCCGGCGGCCAAGCATGCCGACCACCTGTTGTCGTGCTCCGTCACCGCGGCCTCCCCGTTCGACTCCCTCACCTCGGCGTTCGCGCTGGTGGAGACGGTGATCGCCGGAGTGGTCGACGAGCTCGGCGAGTCGCCCCGCAAACGTATTGAAGCCTTCGACGCCCTGCAGGATCGCACCGTGCGTTCCTCAGGCGTTCCCCTCGACGACAACTGACAATCCAGTGAAACAGTGAGTGAGCAACAGATGCGCAAAGATCCTTTGGCCGTCATCCTGACGTCTGACCTGTCCGGCCAGTGCCGCGGACGCTCGGTTCGTCAGGCTGATTTCGAGAAGTATCTCTCGAACGGATGCGGTTGGGTTCCGGCCAACCTCGCCCTGAACCCGTTCGGGGCGATCGTGGAGCCGAACCCGTTCGGCTCGGTCGGCGACCTGCGCCTTCGCCCCGACCCGGCGAGCCTCTCGCAGATCTCCACGGCCGGCGCGGAGCCGACCACGCTCGTGCTCTCCGACATCGTGAACCAAGACGGCACCCCCTGGGATTGCTGCCCGCGCACCTTCCTCCGTGACGCGATCGCCGACCTCAAAGCTGAGACCGGTCTGTCAGTGCTCTCCTCATTCGAGCACGAGTTCATGCTGCTCGAAGACGATGAGGCGGATGACGATGGCGTCAGCACCAACATCGCGTTCTCACTGAAGAATCTGCTCGAGAAGGAGCCGCTCGGATCCAGCATCCTCGCCGCCCTGCACGACGCCGGGCTGGAGCCCGAGATGTGGCTGCCCGAGTATTCGGCCAAGCAGTGGGAGGTGACGGTGAGCCCGGCCGACGCGCTCACCGCCGCGGACCGCGCCATCCTGCTGCGTGAGATCGTGCGCAACACCGCGCACCAGCTGGGCCACCGCGCGAGCTTCAGCCCGGTCGTCGAAGAGAACGGCGGCGGCAGCGGGGTGCACGTGCATGTCAGCCTGCTCGATGCCGACGGCACGCCCGTCACCTACGACCCCACGCGGGAGGGCGGCCTCTCCTCGGTGGCCGGCTCCTTCGCCGCCGGCATCCTGCGTCACGCCAACGCCGTCATCGCGCTGGCCGCGTCGGGCGTCGTCTCCTACGAGCGTCTCGCTCCGGGGCGCTGGAGCGTCGGCGGTGCTTTTCTCGGCGAGAACAACCGGGAGGCGCTGCTGCGCATCTGCCCGCTGTTCGAACGGCCGGGCAGCAAGCCGGAGAAGCAGTACAACCTGGAGTTCCGCGCCGCCGACGCCACCACCAACCCGTGGATCGTGCTCGGTGCGCTGATCCGTGCCGGACTGGAGGGCATCCGCGCCCAGCTGCCGGCTCCGCACGTGATCTCCGGCGACTTCTATGCGCTCACGGCTGCCGAGCTCGACGAGTATGACGTCGGAACCCTGCCCACGTCGCTGGGTGACGCGCTGGATCAGCTCGACCGCGACGCTGTCGTGACCGGCTGGTTCTCGCCGCGCTTCTACGAAACATTCCAGGCCGTCAAACGTGCAGAGATCGAATACATCGAGTCGCTCTCCACCACCGACCGCTACCGGGCCTACACCGCCGCCTACTAGGCCGTCGTGTGAGTGAATCGAACCAAAGGCTACCGATGACAAGCACCACCTCCCAGCTTGACCTGACGCTTCTCCTTTCCCTGATCGACGATCAGATCCCGGCCGCCGTCGCCCTCCGGCACGAGATCCACCGCGACCCGCAGCTGTCGGGCCACGAGGGACCGACCGCCGACGCCGTGATCGCGGCGCTCGGCGTCGTGGGGGAGCAGACTGTCGCCGAGACGGGTCGGCTCGTGCGAATCGGCCCGGCCACCGGCCCGGCCATCGGCATCCGAGCCGAGCTCGACGCCCTGCCGGTGCGCGAGCAGAGCGGTGCGGCCTTCGCATCGACGACCGGGGCGATGCACGCCTGCGGCCACGACGTCCACATCGCCGGCGCCGTTGCGCTGGCCAAGGCGGCGATGCAGGTCGACCTGCCGGTCGCGTTGCTCTTCATCTTCCAGCCGCGCGAGGAGTCGTACCCGTCGGGGGCGAAGGACATCGTGGCCAGCGGGCTGCTCGAGGCGCACGATGTGCGCTCGGTCATCGGCGTGCATGTGCACCCGAATGTGCCGCGCGGATCGGTCACGACCGGGGCGGGAGTCGTCAACGCGGCGTCCGACGAGTTCAAGATCGTGGTCGAGGGCAGCGGCGGGCACGCGGCCTACCCGCACAAGACGGCCGACCCCATCGTTGCCCTCGCAAGCATCATCACCGCGGCGCAGACTATCGTCAGCCGTCGCATCGACCCGATGCACCCGGCGGTGCTGAGTTTCGGCAGCGTGCTGTCGGGCAACGCGGCGAACGTCATCCCGACGACCGCGTCTGCGACGGGCTCGATCCGCACCACGAACTATGAGGACCGCGACCTGATCGCCCGCGAGCTGGCCGCGCTCGTCTCGCATGTCGCGGAGGCTCACCACTGCACCGCCCGGCTCGAGCTGACCTCGGGGGAGCCGGTGCTTCGCAACGACCCTGGCCTGGTCGCCGTAGTCGACCCCTTGCTGCGTGCCGAGGGATTCGAAGTGATCGATCCGATGCGCTCCTGCGGGTCCGACGACTTCTCGTTCTACAGCGACCTGTACCCGAGCCTGATGATGTTCCTCGGCACCGAGTCGCATCGCGAGGGGCTCTCGCTGCACAGCGCCGACTTCTGCCCCGACGACGAGGCCGTGGCATCCGTCGCCCGGGTCTTTGCGGCGGCGTATGCGGCAACTGCGGAGCTGGTGGCGCGCTAGCCGGTCTGCCCAGCGACCTCTCCCATTCGACGGAGATTTTCACGAAATCGCCGAGTTTCGGCCGTATTGCGGGCGAACTCGGCAAAATCTCCGTCGAATGGTTCAACCGCGGAGCGGGAAGAAGCCGTTCCGTCGGTAGGTGTGTGTCGTGTGTGTCGGCCGGTACGCGAGTGACGCGAGTGACGCGAGTGGCGTAAATGACGCGAGTGGCGCGCCTCTGTTCGCGAGTGCGTTCACACGGTCGCTATGCGATTGGTCAGAGCGGCCATTTGAACGCACTCGCGGAACAAAGGTGGTCTGACTCGCGACTGACGATGGGTGGCATACGACGGATGCGGCTGCGCGGGTCGCGCAATCGTTGGCCGACATCCCGTGCGTGCGCTCAAATCGTCGCCTCCCGGTGTCGTCGGGCGACGATTTGCGCGCACACAGGAGACAAGAATGGCTCGCGGCGTGACAGGTGCGACGGACGCGACCGGCGTGACGGGTGCGACGAGCCTCGCCTACGAGAAGGTGCGCTCCTCGCCCGTCGGATGCGCACCCGCCGCGTCGATGACCCAGGCGTACTCGAACGCCCGCTCCCGCCACGCGTTGTACCGGCCAGAGACCCCGCCGTGCCCGGCGGACATCTCGGTCTTCAGCAGTACATCCGCGTTCACCTCGCGCAGCTTGGCCACCCACTTCGCGGGCTCCACGTAGAGCACGCGCGTGTCGTTGAGGCTCGTCGTGGCGAGGATGCGCGGATAGTGAGTCTCCCGCACATTCTCAAGCGGCGAGTAGGACTTCATGTACGAGTAGACCTCGGGGTCGTGCAGGGGATCGCCCCACTCGTCCCACTCGATCACGGTCAACGGCAGTGCGGGGTCGAGGATCGACGTGAGCGGGTCGACGAACGGCACTCCGGCCAGGATCCCCGAGAACAGATGCGGGGTCATGTTCGCGACGGCGCCGACCAGCAGTCCGCCCGCGCTGCCGCCATCGGCCACCAGCCGGTCGGCCTCGGTGTAGCCCGCGTCGATGAGGTGCTCGGCACAGTCGGCGAAGTCGGTGAACGAGTTGCGCTTGTGCAGCTTCTTGCCGCTCTCGTACCAGAGCCGGCCCATCTCTCCGCCGCCGCGCACATGGGCCACAGCGAAGATCATGCCCCGGTCGAGCAGGCTGAGCCGCGAAATCCCGAAGCCCGGGTCGACACTGTGCTCATAGGCGCCGTAGCCGTAGAGCAGGGTCGGGGCGGGCACACCGGGGGTGACGAGATCGCGCCGGTAGACCAGCGAGATCGGGATGCGTGTGCCATCGGTCGCGGTCGCCCACTCACGACGCTGCTCGAACAACGTGGGGTCGTACCCGCCGAGCACCGGTTGCTGCTTGCGCAGTCGGCGCTCGCCGGTGGCCACGACCACGTCGTAGACCGTCGACGGGGTGACGAAGCTCGTGTAGTTGAGCCGGATCGTCGGCTGCTCCCATTCGGGATTGCCCATGGCGCCGACCGAATACAGCGCCTCGGTGAACTTGAGCTCGGTGAGGCCGATCTTCTTCTTGTCGTCGCGTCGGGCGATCGCCACCCGGGTGAGACCCTCCGAGCGGTACTCGACCACCACGAAATCACGAAAAGCGTCGACGCTTTCCAGCCTCACCGCCGGGTTGTGCGGCAGCATCGTGAGCGCGGTGCCCTGCGGGTCGGCGGCAGCAACGCTGACCAGTTCGAAGTTCACCGCGTTGTGATTGTGCACGATCAGCAAGCGGTCTTCGCCGCCGATCACCGCATGCTCGACGTCGTACTCCACGCCCTCGCGGCGCGGCCAGACCACCGCGAACTCGCCGGTCGGGTCATCGGATGCGAGCAGGCGCGTCTCACTCGTCACGCTCGAGCCGGCTTCGATCACGAGGTAGGCGCGGCTGCGGGTGCGGCCGACGCCGACCCAGAACCGTTCGTCGGGCTCATGGAAGACCGAGACATCCGTCTCGCGGGGCGTGCCGATCTCGTGGCGCCACACGGTGTCGGGCCGCCAAGCCTCGTCGACCGTCGTGTAGAAGACGTAGCGGCCGCTGCGGTCGAACATGGCCCCGGCCGCGGTGCCCGGGATCTCATCGGTCAGATTGTCGGCCGACAGATCGACGGTGTCGGTGTCGTCGTCGCCCACGCTGTCGGGGCGACGGATGCGGGTGGGGTCGATGTCCCGGATGCGCAGCGTGTACCGCTCGTCACCCTCCGTGTCGACGCCGTAGAGCAGGAGGCCGCCGTCGGAGCTCAGGTCAAAGCTGCCGAGCGAATAGAAGTCGTGTGCGGCCGCTTCGGCATTGTCATCGAGCAGCACCTGCTCGCCGGGAACCGCCGGCATGCCGTCGGTCTGGCCGTGCACCGTCGCGGCGGTGGCGGGGGAGACCACGGGGGGATCCCAGTCTTCTGGCCCGCTGATCGGCGCCCGGCAGTGAATGCCGTATTCCAGCCCTTCGACTGTGCGGGTGTAGTACCACCACTCTCCGCGTCGTACGGGAACGCTGAGATCGGTCTCCTGGGTGCGGTCGGTGATCTCCTCGAAGATCTGCTCCTGCAGGAGAGTGAGGTGCTCGGTCCGCACATCGGTGTACTCATTCTCGGCCTCGAGATGAGCGATGACCTCAGGACTCTCCTTGTCACGCAACCACTCATAGTTGTCGACGTAGACGTCATTGTGGTGAACCCGTTCCACGGGCTTCTTCGCTGCGACCGGAGGAATGATCATGTGAATCAGCGTACTTCGCAGCCGCCCCGTGTGGGCCGCCTCGTGAGAACTGAGCGACGCTCGTTTATGTTTCGTTGTGTGACATCACCGAGTGAATGTTCAGCTTCGAAAACCTACACTCGTCGATATTGGTTTTCACACAATCAATGGTTCACAGTTCAGCTTCATCACATCGTCAACACCGTCTCGGGCGAACTATCGCCGGAGCAGACACCGGACAGGAGGTCAGGATGACCAATCTCACACCAGGAGTACGACAGGTTATGCAGTGCGACAGCAGCGCTGGCGAATCCTGCCTCAGCCACGGTGCCGGACACGCGGGAAACGACCTGCAGAACCGGGTGACCGCTGCGACCCCGAGCAAATGGCGCGACGGATTCGTCAGCCACCTCGGTACCGATGGCTGGATCGGGGTGGAGTTGCTCGGCGCTGAAAACCAGAACGTTGAAACGCTCTGGCTCTGGAACCACCGCGACCTCGGCTCCGCACTGTCGATCGGCGAACCCGTCGCCGTGCACGCGCTCTACCACGCGCTCGCCGTGGGTCAGGAGCGGTTCAATGTTCTGGTGACGTCGCTCGACTAACGAGCGACATCCGTCTGTGCACGTGACTGTTGCTCGACTAGCGAGCGACATCGGTCTGCTCAGTCTGGCTAGCTCGTCGGCATCATCCCCATAGCGTCCATCATCTTCTGGCAGCATGCGGCGAGCTCGCGGTTCACGTCGGCGCACATCTTGGCGTCATCGCTCGTCTCCGCGTGCATCATGCACTCGTCGGCGCAGGCGTTGCTCATTGACATCGTCGCCTGCAGCGCCGTCATCATGCTCGGGGCGTGCATGCCGGCCGGACGCATCATCATCCGCATCATCATGTTCGCCATGTCCGCCGAGTTCATGCACATGCTTCTGCATTTCATCATCTCGTCGCCCATGAGCGAGCTGGCGCACATCGTGCAGGCCTGTTCGCAGGCCGCACAGGCTTCGATGCACTCCTGCATCATCGCCATGTCCATGCCCGTCGCCGGCATTTCGGCGGCGTGCATCTCCATCATTTGCATTGCCATATTCATATCGGTGTCTCCCACTGTTGACCGAGAGCACCGACGGTTGCCGACACTCTGTCGTGCGTTTCTACCTACTTCGGATGCTACGCCGGGCACCTGACAAAGTCAGCAGTCACGAGAGGGCCTGTGAACCGATACCCTGTAAATTGTGTCTACTTCTTCTAATCCCTTTGGTCAGGTGCTCGTTGCTCTGGTGACTCCATTCACCGCCGATGGTGAGGTGAACTGGTCTGACGTCGAAAAGCACATCGACGACGTCATCAACGCCGGTGCCGATGGCATCGTCGTCACCGGTACGACAGGGGAGACGTCGACGCTGACCGACCCGGAGAAGATCCGTCTGGTCGAGGTGGGCAAGGATGTCGCCGCCGGCCGCGCAAAAATCATCACCGGTGGCGGTTCCAACGAAACCGCCCACGCCATCCACCTCGCCAAGCAGAGCGAGAAGGCCGGCGCCGACGGCAACATGATCGTCACGCCGTACTACAACAAGCCGACCCAGGCGGGTGTGCTCACCCACTTCCGCATGATCGCCGACGCGACCGACCTCCCGGTCATCCTTTATGACATCCCGGGCCGCACCGGCATCCCGATCAACTACGAGACGATTCTGCGTGCGGCGAAGCACCCGAACATCCTCGCGGTCAAAGACGCCAAGGGCGATCTGGCACAGGTCAGCCGCGTGCTGAACCAGACCGACCTGATGTACTTCTCCGGCGACGACCCCAACGTGCTGCCGCACCTCTCGATCGGTGCCACCGGCCTGATCGGTGTCACCGCGAACATCGCAGCCACCCCCTACCGCCAGATGGTCGACGCGGTCAACGCCGGCGACCTCAAGGCGGCCACCGCTGCCCACAAGCAGCTCGAACCGCTCGTGCGCGCCGTGATGACTCACGTGCCCGGCACCGTCGCGGCCAAGTACATCCTGCACGGACTCGGACGCATCCAGAGCCCGCGCGTTCGTCTTCCGCTGGTCGGCCCCGAAGAATGGGAAGCCGCACAGATCGAAGACGAGATCGACCTCGTGAAGAACATTCCCGGCGTCGACTTTTCCAACTTCCGGCCCGACCGCAACGCCGCCGCTGGTGGCGCGTTGCCGAAGGTGGCCGGCACTACACGCTGAACGCGCACATAAACACCTGAGGAGGGCATATGCCCAACGACGTATACGACCCGCCGGTACTTGCACCGGACACACTTCGCATCATCCCGATCGGTGGTCTCGGCGAGATCGGTCGCAACATGACGACCTTCGAGATCAACGGCAAAATCTTGATCGTCGACTGCGGCGTGCTGTTCCCCGAAGAACACCAGCCCGGTGTTGACCTGATCCTGCCCGACTTCACGCCGATCAAGCACCGTCTGAAAGACATCCTCGGCATCGTGCTCACGCACGGTCACGAAGACCACATCGGCGCGGTTCCCTACCTGCTGAAGCTGCGCGCCGACATTCCGCTGATCGGTTCCGCGCTCACCCTCGCCTTCATCGAAGCGAAGCTCAAAGAGCACCGCATCAAGCCGTACACCCTGCAGGTCACCGGCGGCCAGGAAGAGAAGATCGGCCCGTTCGATCTCGAGTTCGTCGCGGTCAACCACTCGATCCCCGACGCGCTGGCCGTGGCCATCTTCACTGACGGCGGCTCCGTGCTGCACACCGGTGACTTCAAGATGGACCAGCTGCCGCTCGACGGCCGCCTCACCGACCTGCGCGACTTCGCGCGTCTCGGCGAAGAGGGAATCGACATCTTCCTCTCCGACTCGACCAATGCCGACGTTCCCGGCTTCACGCCGACCGAACGCTCGATCGGTCCGGTTCTCGAAGACGTCATCGCCCGCGCCCCGCGCCGGGTCATCGTGGCCAGCTTCTCCAGCCACGTGCACCGCGTGCAGCAGGTTCTTGACGCCGCACACGCCAACGGTCGCCGCGTCGCACTGCTCGGTCGCTCGATGGTGCGCAACATGACCATCGCCGCCGACCTGGGCTACCTCAAGGTGCCAGAAGGCGTGCTGGTCGACTTCAAGAAGGCCGGGAACATTCCGGACAACAAGATCGTCTACATGTCCACCGGTTCCCAGGGCGAGCCGATGGCCGTTCTGGCCCGCATGGTCAACCGCGACCACCAGATCGAGGTGGGCCAGGGCGACACCGTCATCCTCGCCTCCAGCCTGATCCCCGGCAACGAGAACGCGGTCTACCGCATCATCGACGGCCTGATCAAGCTCGGCGCCAACGTGGTGCACAAGGGCAACGCCAAGGTGCACGTCTCCGGACATGCTGCCGCCGGCGAACTGCTCTACGTGTACAACATCCTGAAGCCGAAGAACGTTCTTCCGGTGCACGGCGAATACCGTCACCTGGTCGCCAACGCGAACATCGCAGTGGAGAGCGGCGTGCCCCGCGAGAACACGTTCCTCGCTGAAGACGGCACCGTCATCGACCTGCACGACGGTGTCGCCAAGGTCGTCGGTCAGCTTGACCTCGGCTTCGTCTACGTCGACGGTTCCACCGTCGGTGAGATCACGGATGCCGACCTCAAGGATCGCCGCATCCTCGCCGAAGAAGGCTTCATCTCGATCATCGTCGTGGTGGACAAGGCCAACGGCAAGGTCATCACCGGTCCCGAAATTCACGCCAAGGGCTTCGCCGAGGACGACTCAGTCTTCGATGCCCTCAAGCCGAAGATCGAGGCTGCGCTGGCCGAGGCCGCCGGCAACGGTGTGCGCGACACGCACGCTCTCGCACAGTCGGTGCGCCGCGTTGCCGGCCGTTGGGTGAACGTGACGTTCCGTCGTCGCCCGATGATCGTCCCCCTGGTGATCGAGGCGTAACCCTCACTCACTGAACTGCTGCCGACCCCGGTTTCGACCGGGGTCGGCAGCTTTCGTTAACGACGTCATCCCTCCGCTTCGACGGGGTCATCCTCAAGGCTGATATCCGCGCGAATGGCCGAGTTTCGGCGCGCCCGGCCCATAGGATCGACCCAATCACTACTTTGGGGGCACGGTTTGAGCGTCGCGCGTAAATGGGTTTTTCCGATCATTCGGTTGGTTTTGGTGGCGGCCATCGCCATCGCACTGGTGAAGGTGGCATTCTTCCCCGACAGCGCGGAGGCCAGTGACCCCGCCGTGCCGACGGGCCAGATCGTCGAACCGCAGATTCCCGTGGCGCTCGGCAGCATCGTCAACGACGTCACCCTGCCGGGCACCGTGCAGGCTGACCCCGCCGTTGCCGTTCGGGCGACCGGCGCCGGCACCGTCGACGAGGTCTTCGCCCAGGCCGGCCAGCAGGTCAACGCCGGTGACAAGCTTTACGACATCAAGGTCGAGAAGATCAACGAGCCGGTCGAGACGAAGGATGCCGCGGGCAACGTCACCGGGATGACGCAGCCGCGTCCCACGGTCACCTTCGCCAAGGTCTACGCACCCATCACCGGCGTGCTCAGCTCGCTCACCGTCCTGTCGGGTCAGGCCGTCGCCGTGGGGGAGACCGGCGGTCAGATCGCCCCGCCCACCTTCTCGGTGAGCGGTTCGCTCAGCCCCGACCAGCAGTACCGCCTGCTCACTCAGCCGACCGAGGCATCCATTGCCATCACCAACGGCCCGGCCCCCTTCACCTGCACCGGCCTCACCATCACAACACCGCTCGCCGGCGCCGACAGCGGAACCACGCCCGGCGCCCCGGGAGCGCCAACCGGCGGCGGAAGCGGCGGCGGATCGGCAACGACCGTGCGCTGTGCGATTCCGAGCGACATCACTGTGTTCCCCGGACTCGCCGCACAGATCACCATCGCCGGCGGCAAGGCTGAGAACGTGCTCGTCGTGCCGACGACCGCGGTCAAGGGCTCCGCCGAAACCGGTGTGGTCTGGCTGGTGAATGCCAAGGGCGCGGCCGAGGAGAAGCCGGTGACGCTGGGGATGAGCGACGGCACCAACGTGCAGGTCGTCGAGGGACTCGCCGAGGGCGACCTGATCAACCAATTCGTGCCGGGCGCCGTCGCACCGGATGCGAACGGCTGCATCACGGGTCCTGACGGAAGCTTGACCTGCCCCGGCAACATGGCGGTGTCGGGTTGAGCCTGCTGCGTCTGGAAGAAGTGACCCGCACGGTCCAGCTGATTGATGCTCCGCCCTTGACGATCCTGAGCGGAGTCAACCTGGAGGTGTCGGTCGGCGACCGAGTCTCGATCGTGGGCCGCTCCGGATCGGGCAAGTCCACCTTGTTGAACCTTCTCGGCCTCCTCGACAACCCGACGACGGGCGAGATGTTCTTTGATGAGAAGCCAGTGAAATCACTCTCGGCGAATGCCAGAGACCGGGCCAGAGGGCGCGATGTCGGCTTCATCTTCCAGCAGTTCAACCTCTTGCAGGGGCGTACGGCGCTCGAGAACGTGATGACCCCACTGCTCTACGCCGAAGGACGCCAGTTCTGGAAGCGCGCGAAGATAGCGGGCGAGATGCTGGAGCGTGTCGGTCTTGGCAATCGCGCGAGCGCGATGCCGGACAAGCTATCGGGTGGCGAGCAACAGCGTGTTGCCATCGCGCGTTCGTTGGTGCGTGGCCCGCGGCTGATCTTGGCCGATGAGCCGACCGGAGCGCTCGACCTGGAGACCGGTGCAACGGTGATGGAACTGCTCGATGAGGTCGCGACGGCCTCGGGCGCCGCTCTCGTGACGATCACGCACGACCCGGCGATCGCCGCTCTCTCGCAGACTCACTTTCGGCTCGATCACGGCGTGCTGACTTCGGTCGAGTCGTATGTGCCGGCACTTGCCCCGGCGGTGATGGCATGAAGCGCTTTCTGAGCGGGACTGTTGGCGCCTTCGCCGAGGCCTGGCAGGAAGTGCGCATCCACAAAACGCGCGTCATGCTCTCCCTGATCGGGGTGGCCGTGGCCGTGTGCGCAATCACCACGGTGGTCGGCCTCGGTGCCGTCGCCGGGCAGTCCATGCAGGAGCAGAACGAAACGTATGGCGGGCGCCCGGCCAACCTGAGCGTGAACGCGTCGATGGGTGACGGCAGCACGCCGAGTCCCGAGACGATGAACGCGGCCTGGACGTCGGCGTTGGAACGCTACGACATCACCTATTCGAGTCGCATGATCTCCGGGACCCAGCTCATTCAGTTCGCCGATGGCGCGGTGAATGCCCAGGCTAAGGGCGTCGACCCGTCGTACCGCGAGATGCATCGGGTGCGCCTCAGCGAAGGATCCTGGTTCAGTGCCGACGACGCCCAGCGGCTCGCTCCGGCGGTCGTCGTGAACTCGGTGTACTACGACCGCATCGGTCGGCCCGATTTGGCGACGCATCCGACCACCACCCTGGTAGGACAGCAGAACACGACGGCCGTCGTCATCGGCGTCTATCCGTCGATGTCGTGGGAGACCGAACCGGCGCTCTACCTGCTGGCCGACGCGATGCAAGCGCTCGTGCCCGCCACCACTGCGGCGCCCGGCGGCGGCGGTGGCATGGCAATCGACGGCGGCATGATGAACTCGTTCGGCACTCAGCCTCCCACGTACGAAGCCTGGGTTCCGCCCGAGTCGGCGGTCGAACTCACCACCGCTCTGCAACGGGATATCCAAGGAGCGCTCGGGGCCGGCGCGTCGGTGAGCGTGAATCGGCAGGACTACGCCGCCTATAACGACGGCATGGATCCCTTCCTCCCGATGAAGCTCATGGTCGGGGGAGTGGCGGGTCTGGTGTTGCTCCTCGGGGCGCTCGGCCTGGTCAATATCGCCCTCGTCTCGCTCAAGCAGCGGATTCGGGAGATCGGGATCCGGCGAAGCTTCGGGGCGACCGCAGGTCGGGTGTTCTTCTCGGTGATGATGGAGAGCGTGGTCGCGACATTCGTCGCCGGCGTGTTCGGTGTGATCGCAGCCGTGTTGATCGTCAAGAACCCCTTGGTCGAGAACTTCATCGGCCAGGGCATGGTGACTGACTTCCCGCCATTCCCCATCGAGGCGGCAATTCTCGGACTCGTCTGCGCGACAGTGGTCGGAGCCCTCGCCGGCTTGTTGCCTGCGCTCGTGGCGGTGCGCGTGAAGGTGATCGACGCCATCCGCTACTAGCCGACGCCTCGTCGCTCTCATTTCGCGCTGAATCGTCGTTTCCTTCTCGCTAGTGCGTTCACATGGTCGCTATCCGGCTCTGGATATCGACCATGTGCCCGCACTTGCGGGTGACGGATACCGGACAGCCTCGACGCGTGCGCTTGAATCGTCGCCTCGGGCATCTGGGGGCGACGATTCAAGCGCACGCGCGGCACATGGTGCGCACGACGGATGCCGACACGCCGCGCCACGCCCCCGCAGACACGGATCGCGGGCGTGGGAAACTGCCAATGTCGGCGGGCGGCGGTACCGTTGATTCCATGGCTACGAGCACTAAGTCGACCGGTCGTGCGCGCAGCACGCCTGCGTCAGGCGGCACCGCGCGCAAGCCGGCGAACAAAACAGCAACCGCGAAGACCGTGAAGTTTCCGGCTGCAGAGCCGAAACCGGCCCTGTTGGTGCGCATCTGGATGGCGCTGGCACACCTCGCCGGCGGCGCTGCGCGCGCCCTCGGACCCGAGAAGCTGCAGAAAGACGAGCGCCGCGACGGCCTGCCCTTCTTCCTCGTGCTCCTGTCGATCTTCGGCGCTGTGATCGAATGGTTCCTCATCAACAACGAGGTCGCCCAGAACCTCGACGCCTACACCTTCGGCGGACTCTTCGGCCGGGTCGCCTTCGCCCTGCCCGTGATCATGCTGATCTTCGCGATCTGGCTGTTCCGCAAACCCAGTTCGGTGCACGACAACGGGCGCATCGGCATCGGTCTCTCCCTGCTGCTTGTCTCTGTCTCCGGGCTCTGCCACATCTTCGGCGGCCAGCCGGAACCCAGCGACGGCATGAATATGCTCGCGGCGGCCGGCGGCGTCATCGGCTGGATGGTTGCTGCCCCGCTGATTCTGCTCACCACCTCGATCGGTGCAACGGCCATCGTCATCCTGTTGCTGGTGCTCAGCCTCTTCATCATCACCAAGACCCCGCCGAACAAGATCGGTGAACGCGCCCGCGAACTCTATGCGTGGCTGTTTGGCGCCCAACTGCCCGACGCCGACGAGCGTCAGGCGGCGAAGGCGGCCAAACTCGAGAAGACCGCTCAGATCGAACTCGACGGCATCGATGGCGACGGCGACGAAGACCCGAACGCCCTGCCGTGGTGGCGCCGCAACACGAGCAAGCGCGAAGAAGACCCCGATTTCGGGGGTGCCATGGTGACCGATCCGGATGCCGGCGGTCACGACGCCGACCCGATGAGCGTTCTGCTCGGCGGCGGCGCCGGAGACTCCCGCGGCGGCTTCGACAGCGCGCTTGAACCCGAGACCCCGCGGGTTCCGCACACCCCGCACCCGGTCGAACCGGACTACGCCGGCACCGAGGTGCTCAACGTTCTGGGCGACCTGACCAAGGCAGAGGCCGCAGTCAAGAGCCTCGTTCCCGACACCGCGGTGCATAACCCGGCGATCGGCCTGCACTCCGACGACGAGTCAGAACTCACCGACGAGCTTCCTGGTTTCGAGTCTCTCGACGACCCCGACGGCGAGGGGATGCGCCAGCTGGTGTCGTCATCGCAACCGATGGCCCCCTACCAACTGCCGAACGCTGCCACCCTCGTGGCCGGCCCCCCGGCCAAGGCCAGGTCAGAGGCGAACGACGACATCGTCAAGTCGATCACCGAGGTGCTGCGCCAGTTCAACGTCGACGCCAAGGTCACCGGATTCTCCCGCGGTCCGACCGTCACCCAGTACGAGATCGAGCTCGGCCCGGGCGTCAAGGTCGAACGCGTCACCGCGCTCAGCAAGAACCTCTCCTACGCGGTCGCCTCGAACGAGGTGCGCATCCTCTCGCCGATCCCCGGCAAGAGCGCCATCGGCATCGAGATTCCGAACACCGACCGTGAGATCGTCACCCTCGGCGATGTGCTGCGCTCCGGTGCCGCCACGAACAGCTCGCACCCGATGACCATCGGTGTCGGCAAAGACGTCGGCGGCGGTTATGTGGTCGCCAACCTCGCAAAAATGCCCCACCTCCTGGTGGCCGGTTCCACTGGTTCGGGTAAGTCCAGCTTCGTGAACTCGATGATCACGAGCCTGCTGATGCGCGCTCAGCCGAGCGAGGTGCGCATGGTGCTGATCGACCCCAAGCGGGTCGAGCTCGCGCCCTATGCCGGCGTCCCGCACCTCATCACGCCTATCATCACCAACCCGAAGAAGGCGGCCGAAGCGCTCGCCTGGGTGGTCAAAGAGATGGACATGCG
The DNA here is from genome assembly GCF_056395445.1 of Leifsonia sp. 10L418. Lineage (NCBI taxonomy): Bacteria > Bacillati > Actinomycetota > Actinomycetes > Micrococcales > Microbacteriaceae > Leifsonia > Leifsonia sp. 10L418. The sequence goes on from NZ_JBFTJN010000004.1 coordinate 265,486, forward strand.
GTACGACGACCTGGCCAGCTTCGGCTTCCGCCACATCGACGACTTCAACAAGGCCGTCGTCGGCAACGAGATCGTGTTGCCGCAGGGGAGCGAGCGCACGCTCAAGCCCTACCCCTACCTTCTCGTCGTCGTCGACGAGCTCGCCGACCTCATGATGGTCGCCCCGCGCGACGTCGAAGACTCGATCGTGCGCATCACCCAGCTGGCCCGCGCATCCGGAATTCACTTGGTGCTCGCCACCCAGCGCCCCAGCGTCGACGTCGTCACCGGTCTGATCAAGGCCAACGTTCCGTCGCGTCTCGCCTTCGCCGTGACCAGCGTCACGGACTCCCGGGTCATCCTCGACCAGCCGGGCGCCGACAAGCTGATCGGGCAGGGCGACGCCCTCTTCCTGCCGATGGGTGCGTCGAAGGCCGTGCGCGTGCAGGGTGCCTGGGTCAACGAGGCCGAGATCGAGAAGGTCGTCGCTCACGTCACCCGTCAGGCCCGGCCCGAGTACCGGGCGGATGTCGCGGTGAGCGCCGCGAAGAAGGAGATCGACTCCGACATCGGCGACGACCTCGAGCTGTTGCTCGCGGCGGCGGAGCTCATCGTGTCGACCCAGTTCGGCTCGACCTCGATGCTGCAGCGCAAGTTGCGCGTCGGATTCGCCAAGGCGGGCCGCCTGATGGACCTGCTCGAATCCCGCGAAATCGTTGGCCCGTCCGAGGGCTCGAAGGCTCGCGACGTGCTCGTCAACGCCGAGCAGTTGCCCGCCGTGCTGGCGCGTCTGCGCGGGTCCGACGCCGAGCAGCACGCCCTGGCCACCCCGGCCGCTGCACCGCCCGAGGCGCCGGATCCCCGGTACGCCGAAGACCCGGTCTCCCGCATGTCGGAGGGCTATCCTGAAGTAGAGGTCTCCGACGACGAGGATGCCTGGAACTTGACCGACAGGGACTGATTTCGATGGCTTCACCCAACGTCCCGGCTGCGGTTCCCAGCAACTGGAACCTCCCCAACCTCATCACGGTTGTTCGCATTCTGCTCGCCCCATTGTTCATGTGGATGCTGCTGGCCGACAACGGAGAAGACGGCCCGCTGCGCTGGTGGGCGGCCGGCCTCTTCATCGTGGCGATCGCCACTGACGGCATCGACGGTGCCATCGCCCGGCGCCAGGGACTGGTCACCGATCTCGGCAAGCTGCTTGACCCGATCGCCGACAAGGTGCTCACGGGCGGAGCATTAGTGTGCCTCTCCATCCTCGGCGAGCTGTGGTGGTGGGTCACCATCGTCATCCTGGTGCGCGAAGTCGGCATCACCGTGTTCCGCTTCGTCATGCTCCGCGACCGGGTCATCCCGGCCTCCCGCGGCGGCAAGCTCAAGACCCTCCTGCAAGCGGTCGCCATCTCGCTCTACCTCCTGCCGCTCTGGCTCGTGTTCGGCGAGTGGGTGCACTACCTCAACGCCGTCGTGATGGCTGCTGCCCTGGTCGTCACCGTTGTCACCGGCATCGACTACCTGCTGGCCGCCCGACGCGAGAACCGGTCACGACGCGATGCCTAAGCACTCAGGGGGGAGCGCGGGCCCCGCTGCGCCGCGTGGCCTCGGTGCGACGTCGGGAGGTGCGACGGCGGCTGGCGCCACTGCGGCTAACGCGACTGCCCTTGACGAGACGGCGGAGCTGATTGCAAGCCTCACCGCCCGACACCTCACCATCGGTGTCGCCGAGTCCCTGACCGGCGGACTCCTGACGGCCGAACTCATCCGCATCCCTGGCGCATCCGTCGTGGTCAACGGCGGAATCGTGGCCTACAACACCGAACTCAAACGCACCCTGCTCGGTGTCGACGGCGGCTTGCTCGCCGTGCACGGAGCGGTGCATGCGGATGTCGCCATTCAGATGGCGGTCGGCGTGCGCACCGCGGTCGCCATCGGCGGAGTCCGCGCCAATATCGGCGTGTCCACCACCGGCGTCGCCGGGCCCGACCCCCAAGACGGGCAGGCTCCGGGAACCGTGTTCATCGGTGTCTCCTCAGATAACGGATCGCTCGCTATCCCGGTGCAACTTGCCGGGGACAGGACTACGATTCGAGCAGAAACAGTGACCGCGGCAATCGAAGCTGTGCGTCAGCTGATAGCCCCAGAAGGGCTGGAATAGTTCCCGTAATGTCCCGGTTACAGACAGCACATTCACAAACAAAGCCCAGTCATCGTGAGTAGTGTCATAGTGTCGGATGTACGTAGTAATGTTGAACATCCGCCACATGAACCTCCGTGTTTGAGTGGCAAGAGAAGGAGGTTCCGATGATTCTTGTTCGTCAGGAAATCGGCGATGTGCTCAGGGACTTCCGCCTGCAAAAAGGTCGTACCCTGCGTCAGGTCGCGAGTAAAGCAAGTGTGGCCCTTGGCTACTTGAGCGAGGTCGAACGCGGTCAGAAAGAAGCCTCTTCGGAGATTCTGGCCTCTGTTGCAGATGCGCTCGACACCCCCATCTCGGTCATCATGCGTGAGGTTGGCGACCGTCTGGCCGTAATCGAGGGAATCGACAGGTTTCCCGACACCGTGCCCGACGAGTTGGTTGCTCACTTCGATGCCGGCATGATGGTGCGCTAGGCACCCGCCCGCACAATGCGTTTGAGCGAATTTCGCCGTGCCGTCAGCGATGAATTCGGTGACGGCTACGGCCGTGTAGTCACGAATGATCTGGTCTTGACCCCGCTCGGCGGGCGTACGGCCGAGCAAGCCCTCTCCGGAGGGGTTCCCGCACGCGACGTGTGGTTGGCGCTCTGCGCCGAAACGGATGTCCCCGAGAGCCGTTGGTACGGCGTCGGGCGTCCGGTCGTCGCGAAATAGTCGCGCCAAATAGTCGTCGTGAAATAGACGCGCAGTGGTCGCGTTCGTCGGCCTGCCCCACGGGCAGGGATTCGAGCGTGTCCAGTTTTCCACTTCGACACGCCGGGCTGCTCTCGAATACGTGTTCGGGTTTTGATAGGCTCCTCAACAGCAGCTATCGGTGACGAACCGTCCACGGTGTGCGGGGCTTTCTGACCAATGTCAGAGGCTCGGCGTACTGTCGATTTTGTCAACGACAGACTGCACTTGCCTTGTCGAGACAGTGCTGTGGGGCCCTCCCCGCTCACAGATCCGACAGCCTATAGGCGACCGACGCACGACAATAAGGAGCCCGACATGCCCTCAGCAGCAGACCGCGAAAAAGCACTTGAAACTGCACTCGCCCAGATCGACCGCCAGTTCGGCAAGGGCTCAGTCATGCGCCTCGGCAGCGATGAGCGTGCGCCCGTTGAGACGATCTCAACCGGGTCGATCGCATTGGATGTCGCGCTCGGTATTGGCGGGCTGCCGCGTGGGCGCATCGTCGAGATCTACGGCCCGGAGTCGTCGGGTAAGACCACGCTCACCCTGCACGCCATTGCCAACGCACAGAAGAACGGCGGCATCGCCGCCTTCATCGACGCCGAGCACGCGCTCGACCCCGAATACGCCAAGAAGCTCGGCGTCGACATCGACGCGCTTCTCGTCTCCCAGCCCGACACCGGTGAGCAGGCGCTTGAGATCGCCGACATGCTCGTGCGAAGCGGCTCGATCGACCTGATCGTGATCGACTCCGTCGCCGCCCTCGTGCCGCGCGCTGAAATCGAAGGCGAGATGGGTGACACCCACGTCGGCCTCCAGGCCCGACTGATGTCACAGGCACTCCGCAAGCTGACCGGTGGCCTGAGCCAGACCAACACCACGATGATCTTCATCAACCAGCTGCGCGAGAAGATCGGTGTGTTCTTCGGAAGCCCCGAGACCACCGCCGGCGGCAAGGCACTCAAGTTCTACGCCTCGGTGCGCCTCGACATCCGTCGCATCGAAACGCTGAAAGACGGCACCGAAGCAGTCGGTAACCGTACCCGAGTCAAGGTTGTCAAGAACAAGATGGCACCGCCCTTCAAGCAGGCCGAGTTCGACATCATCTACGGCATCGGGATCTCCCGCGAGGGCAGCCTGATCGACTTCGGCGTCGAGCACCTGATCGTCAAGAAGTCGGGCGCCTGGTACACCTACGAGGGCGACCAGCTGGGTCAGGGTAAAGAGAACTCCCGCAACTTCCTGCTCAAGAACCCGGACATCGCCAACGAGATCGAGACCAAGATCTTGACCAAGCTCGGCATCGGCCCGGAAGGCATTGCAGCGAAGGCTGCTGCGGCTAAGGAAGCAGCCGCCGCTGCAGCAGCGGCCAAGGCTGCCGGTGCTCCCGAGGCCGCACCCGCCAAGGCCCCGGCGCGCAAGAGCGCGTAGCGCGCGTCGCAACCGCGCAACAACGCAGTACCGAGAAGGAAGGTCACGGGCATGGTTCATTTCGAACCCGCAGATGACACGGCAAAGAAAACCACTCTGGCGCCCGTGACCTACCTCCCCGGCGTGTTTCCCGGTGAGGCTCCGGTACGCACCCCGCGCGCGACACCGGGTTGGCACGTTGAGCCGGGCTCGGCCGCCGCGAACGATGCGGATGGCAGAGATGCCGAGCCGGCTTTCGACGACTCCTCTGATGACGGTGCCGACGAGGCCGACGGTGATCTGTTCGACGACGAAGCTGCCGTCGAGGAGATTGACCCGGCTGAAGTGCGCGAACAGGCGGAGCACCTCCTGCTTCGCAAACTGCGCAGCCGCTCCCTCTCGGTGAAGGAAGCCGGCGCTGTTTTGGCCGGCACCGACATCGACGCGGGGGAGTCCGAGGAGATCATCGACCGGTTCCGTGAGCTGCACTACATCGATGAAGACCGGCTCGCCGACCAGATCGTGCACAGCCACCATGAGCGCAAAGGCCTCGGCCGATCCGGCGTCGAAGCCGAGATGCGTCGCCGCGGGATCGATCCGATGCTGATCCTCACCAAGCTGGAGGAGCTTCCCGACGACGAAGCAGAGCGCGCCGGCGAACTCGCGATCAAACGCATCCGGCAACTTGATCGCCTCGACGATCAGACAATTGACCGTCGGCTGACCGGTTTTCTGCTGCGCAAGGGCTACAGCTCGGCGGCGGTTCGCGCCGCCGTGAAAGCGGCGATGGCCTCGCGAAGTGGCAGCGGTAAGACCTCGGGCGTTCGGTTCAGGTAGTGAACGTAAACTAGATCACACTATGAGCAGTGAGACTTTGGCACGCCCCACCCTGATCGCCCCTTCGAGCGCGGCGGTTGACGCAGACGGCAAGGCCCGCACCTACGAGGTGCGCACCTTCGGCTGCCAGATGAACGTGCACGACTCCGAGCGGCTAACCGGGTCTCTCGAGGCCGCCGGCTACGTTTCGGCTAACGGCGAAGAAGCCGACGTCGTCGTGATCAACACCTGCGCCGTGCGTGAGAACGCCGACAACAAGCTCTACGGCAACCTCGGCTACCTCGCCTCGGTCAAGCGCCGCCACGAGGGGATGCAGATCGCCGTCGGCGGTTGCCTCGCCCAGAAAGACAAGAACGTCATCCTCGAGAAGGCCCCGTGGGTCGACGTCGTCTTCGGTACCCACAACATGGGCTCGCTCCCGAGCTTGCTGGAGCGTGCCCGTCACAACGGTGAAGCTCAGCTGGAGATTCTCGACTCTCTCGAAACCTTCCCGTCGACGCTGCCGACCAAGCGCGACTCGAGCTACAGCGGATGGGTCTCCATCTCGGTCGGCTGCAACAACACCTGCACCTTCTGCATCGTGCCTGCTCTCCGCGGCAAGGAGAAAGACCGTCGCCCGGGCGAGGTTCTGGCCGAAATCCAGGCACTCGTCGACGACGGCGCGATCGAGGTCACGCTGCTCGGTCAGAACGTCAACTCCTACGGTGTCGAGTTCGGCGACCGCCTGGCGTTCGGCAAGCTGCTGCGGGCGGCCGGAAAGATTCCCGGCCTCGAACGCATCCGTTTCACCAGCCCGCACCCCGCCGCCTTCACCGATGACGTGATTGACGCGATGGCCGAGACGCCGGCCGTGATGCCGCAGCTGCACATGCCGCTGCAGTCGGGCTCCGATGCCATTCTCAAGTCGATGCGTCGCTCCTACCGATCAACGAAATTCCTCGGCATTCTCGAACGGGTGCGCGCCCAGATTCCTCACGCCGCGATCAGCACGGACATCATCGTGGGCTTCCCCGGCGAAACCGAAGAAGACTTCCAAGCGACTCTGCGCGTCGTCGAAGAAGCCCGCTTCGCCACGGCGTTCACGTTCCAGTACTCGATTCGCCCGGGCACACCGGCCGCAACGATGCCCGACCAGATTCCGAAAGAGGTCGTGCAGGAGCGCTACGAACGTCTCGCTGAGCTGACGAACCGCATTGCTTGGGAAGAGAACCAGGCGGTGATCGGCCGTGAGGTCGAGCTGCTCGTCGCCAACGGCGAGGGCCGCAAAGACGCCGACACACACCGCATGAGTGGTCGCGCCCCTGACAGTCGTTTGGTGCACTTCGATGTTCCGGCGGGCTCCGAGGTTCCGCGCCCGGGCGACATGGTGACCGTTGTCGTCACCGAGGCGGCCCCGTTCCACCTCATCGCCGATTCGACCGACGGCGCCCCGCTGCGGGTGCGCCGCACCATCTCCGGCGATGCCTGGGACCGCATGCAGGCCGAGTCTTGTGGCGTGCCGACGACCGCCGATGCCTCCGGTGCTCCGCGCGCTGCCGGCCCGGTGTCGCTCGGGTTCCCGTCGCTGCGCCTGCAGGGCGGCGCCACGACCATCCCGATTTACACTGTCGACGATTCCGAACGCTGAGTTGATTGTCGCGATCGTCGGTCCCACGGGAACCGGCAAGTCCGAACTGTCGCTCGACCTCGCCGAACGGCTGATCGATCGTGGTCAGCCGGCCGAGATCGTCAACGCCGACGCCATGCAGCTCTATCGGGGCATGGATGTCGGCACGGCGAAGCTCTCGGTTGACGAACGCCGTGGCATCCCGCATCACCTTCTCGACGTGCTCGAGGTCACCGATGAGGCGACCGTTGCCAACTACCAGCGGGATGCCCGGGGTGCGATCGATGAGATCCTCGCGCGCGGCGCCGTGCCGATTCTTGTCGGCGGTTCCGGTCTCTACGTGTCTTCGGTCGTCTTCGACTTCAAGTTTCCGGGCACCGACCCCGAACTGCGCGCGCGGCTGGAGGCCGAGCTGCTGACCGACGGCCCTGGCCTGCTCTACGCCCGGCTCAAGGAGATCGACCCGGTCGCCGCCTCCCGGATCGGTTCCAGCAACGGGCGCCGTCTGGTGCGTGCACTTGAGGTGATTGCGATTACCGGCGAGCCGCACGCGGCGGCGTTGCCCGACGAACCCATCTATTGGCGTCCGACCTGCACGCTCGGGCTCACGGCCGAGCGGGCCGAACTGACGCCGCGTCTCGACAAGCGGGTGCTCGGGATGTGGGAGAGCGGGCTTCTCGCGGAGGTTGAGCAGTTGATCCCCGCCGGCCTGGAACGCGGTGTCACGGCCAGCCGTGCGATCGGCTACGCCCAGGCGCTTGGTCAGCTGCACGGCACGCTGACCGAAGCGGAAGCGATTGAGCAGACCCAACAGCTCACCCGCCGCTATGCACGCCGCCAGGTGAGCTGGTTCAAACGCGGTGTCGACACCCGATGGATCGCGTCGACGGCCACCGACCGCGTTGAGCAGGCGCTACAGCTCGTCGACCAGAGCCGGGTCAGAGCCGCCATCTCAGGCAGAGCAGCCACCTAAACTGGATCAATGGGTACTGATCTGCACTTCACCAAAGGCCAAGGAACCGGCAACGACTTCGTGCTGTTCGCCGATCCGGAAGGTGAGAACGAGCTCAGCCCCGAACAGATTCGTGCCGTTTGCGACCGCAAGTTCGGTGTGGGTGGCGATGGTCTGATCCGTGCCGTGAAGTCGAACCGGCTCGACGCCGGAGCGGCCGCACTGGCTGAAGACAGCGCCGCCGAGTGGTTCATGGACTACTGGAACGCCGACGGAACCATTTCCGAGATGTGCGGCAACGGCATCCGTGTCTACGCTCGCTTCCTGATCGACCAGGGTCTCGTCGCCCTGGAACCGGGCGACACCCTCGCCGTCGGCACCCGCGCCGGTGTGCGTGACGTGCAGCGCAACCGCACGGGCTTCCAGGTCGACCTCGGGCGCTGGACACTCGACGGCGGCGAACCGCTCGTACGTGCCCGCAATCTCTCGGTCGCGCGGCCGGGTCTCGGCATTAATGTCGGAAACCCGCACGTGGTCGTCGCCCTCGCCGACGACGCCGAACTCGACGCGGCAGACCTCAGCTACATTCCTCAGCTCGATCCCGAACCCGTCGCCGGCGCGAACGTCGAATTCGTGGTCCCGGGCGACCCGCTCGTCATCGACGGTGTCGGTCACATCCGCATGCGAGTGCACGAGCGCGGCAGCGGCGAAACCCTGTCGTGCGGCACCGGCGCGGCCGCGGCAGCATTGGCCACCCGGCACTGGGCCGGTGCAGGAGCCCCGAACCAGTGGCGCGTCGAGGTGCCCGGTGGGGTGCTCGGCGTGCGGATGTTCCCGACCGAGGATGGCGAGCACGTCTCGCTCTCTGGTCCGGCGGAGCTCGTCTTCGACGGGGTGCTCGGCCTGGGCTAGCCCTCGGCCTCGGCGGTCGAGCCTGTCGAGACCGTGTCCTCCGACAAGGTTGGCGCTACGTAACCTTGCCAAAATTAGGAGCGGAGAGGCGTGTCGCGCGAAAAACAGGCCCAAAAGGGCCGCGACACACCTCCGCTCCTAATTTTGGTACCGGGGCTCAACGGGTTCGACCCGCGGGGCTGCGTCGGCTCACAGGCTGTGCGCGCTGGTCAGTGGCGCCAGAAGAACATGATCTCGAGCGTGGCTTGCGCAGCCCCCGTGAAGCGTTCAGGAAACTGAGCGAAAAGGTCACGGATGCGAGACACAAGCGTGGCGATGGGCGAGCCGGGAGCGTCGTCGTCCATGGTCGCGGTCTAGGTGGGAGCCACCTCGGCCACCGGATACCTGGGCTGCTGCCCGGTACCCAATTCAGGAACGGAGAGGCGTGTCGCGTGAAAAACCGGCCCAAAAGGGCCGCGACACACCTCCGCTCCTGAATTCGGTACCCGAGGCTCGTCCGGATTGATCAGGGGCCCTCAGGTCGAGAACGGGGCGAAGTGGAACGGGGAGCGCTAAGTGCTAAGTGCTACGCGCCCCGGTTCACCCTCAGCACACGGAAACCCTTGCTCGTGGTCGCCCGCGACACGGTGTACTCGTCGCTCAGCTCCTCGTCGAGCCACCGGTGCAGCGAGTCGGAGCCGAGGTTTTTCTGCACGACGAGCCAGGCATCCGATCCGGGCTGCAGCCGCGGCAGCCAGGTCGTCATCAGGTTGTGCAACTCGTTCTTGCCGACCCGAATCGGTGGGTTCGACCAGATCGTGCGAAAAGTGAGGTCGGCCGGAACTTCCTTCGGCAGAACCGCGGTCACGTTGGTGAGTCCGAGTGCTGCGGCGTTGCGCCGCACGAGGTCGAGGGCGCGCTCGTTGACGTCGACAGCCCAGATGCGGGCGTCGGGGGAGGTCAACGCGAGGTGCAGGCTGATCGGCCCCCACCCGCATCCGATGTCAAGAAAATCGCCGTCGCTCGGGGGCGGGGGAGCGTTGTTCAGCAGAACCTGTGTGCCAGTATCGATGTGTTCCGGGCTGAAAACAGCGTTGGCCGTCGTCACCGTGTACTCACGGCCGGCGAGTTGCACAGAGATCTGCCGCAATTTGAGTTCGCTATCGGATGCAGACGAGAAATAGTGCTCTGGTGCCATAGTAGGAAACTATCGGAGTTCGAGGAACTAGGGTTAAAGCGATGACTGAATCCACTGCCCCACACGACGACGACGACGTAGTTGCGCGGGTGTTGGCCAGCGCTGACTCCCGGGCTTCCGGCTACTCGCTTTTCACCAGCGGAACCGCGCAGGCTCTGCAGGCCGACTCTGCCGACGGCGGATACGACGGCGAGCAGCTGGAGCGCGCCGACCGCAATGCGTTGCGGCGGGTTCCGGGACTCTCCACCGAACTTGAAGACGTCACAGAGGTCGAGTATCGCCAGCTGCGTCTCGAGAACGTCATTCTGATCGGTGTCTACACGCAGGGCACGATCGACGACGCCGAGAACTCCATGCGCGAGCTCGCCGCCCTTGCGGAGACGGCCGGAGCGACAGTGCTCGACGGCCTGATGCAGCGCCGGGCGAAGCCCGATCCCAGCACCTATTTCGGTAAGGGAAAGGTGCAGGAGCTCGCCGCGATTGTGCAGGCGATGGGCGCCGACACCGTGATCGCCGACACCGAGCTGGCGCCGAGCCAGCGACGCGCGCTCGAAGACGCGGTCAAGGTGAAGGTCATCGACCGCACCGCCGTCATCCTCGATATTTTCAGCCAGCACGCGAAGAGCCGGGAGGGCAAGGCGCAGGTCGAACTCGCCCAGCTCCAGTATCTGATGCCACGCCTCCGCGGCTGGGGCGACTCGATGTCCCGCCAGGCCGGTGGCCAGGTGGGTGGCACCGGAGCCGGTATGGGTTCCCGTGGCCCCGGTGAGACGAAGATCGAGCTGGACCGTCGTCGCATCCACACGCGCATGTCGAAGCTGCGCAAGCAGATGGTCGAGATGAAGCCGGCCCGTGAGGCCAAGCGGGCCAACCGCAAGCGCAACGCCGTGCCATCCGTTGCCATCGTCGGCTACACCAACGCCGGCAAATCGAGCCTGCTCAACCGCATCACCAATGCCGGAGTGCTGGTCGAGAATTCACTGTTCGCGACACTGGATGCGACGGTGCGCAAATCGACGACGGCTGACGGCCGCCTGTACACGCTCACCGACACCGTCGGATTTGTGCGCAACCTGCCCCACCAGCTGGTCGAGGCCTTCCGCTCGACGCTCGAAGAAGTTGCCGACTCCGACGTCATCGTGCACGTCGTCGACGGCTCGCACCCCGACCCCGCCAGCCAGCTCGCCACCGTGCGCGACGTCATCGGCGAGGTGGGGGCCCGCGAGATCCCTGAGATCGTGGTGTTCAACAAGAGCGACCTGGTCAGCGAAGACGACCGGCTGCTGCTGCGCGGCCTCGAACCGCGGGCGATCTTCGTGTCGGCCCGCAGCGGCGAAGGCATCGACGAGGTGCTCGCGGCGATCGCCGACCTCATCCCCACCCCGCAGGTCGAACTCGACCTGCTGATCCCCTACGAGCGTGGTGACCTGATCTCCGCCCTGCACCAGCACGGGCGGGTTCTCTCGACCGCATACGCCGAGACTGGAACCGAGGTCAAGGCGATGGTGAACCCCGACATTGCGCCGCAGTTTGCGGAATTCCGGGTCGTTCCCGCCGTCACCGCGTAACTTTCACGGGCTGACGTGGCGGCCTCGACGGGCCGTTACGTCAGCCGAGCGTGCACCCGAGCGTGCACCCGAGCGTGCACCTGAGCGCGCGTACCTGAGCACCGTCGACCCGACCGATGCGGCCACTGCGAGGGGCTGAGTCGCCGCCGACCCGCGACGGCGGCGACAACACGAATTGTGGCGACCGCGTGAAATATTCGGTCACAGTCGCAGCGCTCGGCGCTGCGTTTCTGACCTCCATTCGACGACCGCGTGAAACATTCGGTCACACTCATTTGGATCGGCTTTTCGGTTGTTAGAGTCGCTGCAATCGTTGCCGACCAGACCACTCTGATCGGCATGGAGCGACAGCCGAGCCCGGCACCCGCCCGCGACAAATCGCCAGCCCTGTGTTGGCGGTCCGCGGCTGCCCGGCTGCGGCAGCACCTATGCCAAATGAGGTTTCATGACTACGACGAAGGACCCAGACTGTCCTCGCCGCGTTCCGGTGTCGTTTGAGCTGTATCCGCCTCGAACGGATGCCGCAGCGACAGCACTGCACAGCACCATCGACAGGCTGGCTGCGGCCCGGCCCGAATTCATCTCGGTGACCTACGGGGCAAACGGATCGTCTCGCACCTCCTCCCTCGACGTGCTGAGTTACATCCTGCAGGCCACTGGCGTCGAGCCGATGGCACACCTCACCTGTGTCGGTTCCTCGCATGCCGAAGCCAACTACCTCATCCGTGAGTTTCTGGATGCCGGTGTGCGCAGCTTTCTGGCGCTGCGCGGGGACGCTCCGGAGGGCACACCGGAGGGGGAAGTGTTCCTCGGCGATTTGAAGAGCGCGGGGGAGCTCGTGCAGCTCATCCACCGCGTGCAGGCCGAGCGCGTGCCGTATCGCGAGGGCGTCATCCCCGGCCTGCCCGGCGCGCGGTCCGTCAGTTCGGAGCGCGACAAGGTGCGCGTCGCCGTCGCCGCGTTCCCCAACGGCCATCCCCGCTCCCGCTCGACCTCTCAGGACATCGACACACTCCTGGCCAAGCAGGCTGCCGGAGCGAACCTCGCGATCACTCAGCTGTTCTTCCACGCCGACCACTACTTGAGTTTCATCCAGCGGGCCAAGCAGGCGGGCGTCGAGTTCCCGATTCTGCCCGGCATCATGCCGGTCACCAGCCCCGCACGCCTCACCCGTATCCTGCAGCTGTCCGGCGAAGAGCTGCCCTCCGAGCTCTCGATCCAGCTTGAGATCGAGCCGACCGAGCAAGGCCAGCGCGAGATCGGCATCAGCCATGCGGCCAATCTGGCCCAGGAGCTCCTGGCCGGCGGGGCCCCGGGCCTGCACCTCTATGCGTTCAACCAGCACCGCACCGTGCTCTCGGTGCTCGACCGGGCCGGGGCACTCCCCGCCGACTACCAACCATTCGACAGCCAATCCACCGCAGTATCTGCCCTCACAGTCAAGGAACGAGCATGACAACCACTCCCGCATTCCCGACCGGCACCATCCTCGGTTACCCACGTATCGGTCGTCGCCGCGAGCTGAAGAAGGCCGTCGAAGCCTTCTGGGCCGGGCGCATCGATGAGGCTGAGCTGGAGGCCACCTCCGCCGGGCTCCGCGACGCCACCCGCGCGCGCCTCGTCGCTTTGGGTCTCGGCCAGGCCGACTCGTCGATCCCCGAGTCGTTCTCGTACTACGACCAGGTGCTGGATGCCGCGGTCACCGTTGGCGCCGTCCCCTCCCGGTTTTCCGCGCTCGTCGACTCAGACGGCCGGATCGACCTGGCCGGCTACTTCACGCTGGCGCGCGGCGAGGGCGACAACCTGCCGCTCGAAATGACGAAGTGGTTCGACTCGAACTACCACTACCTCGTGCCGGAAATCGGGCCGGAGACGAACTTCGTTCTCGCCAGCGACCGAATCGTGCGGGAATTCACGGAGGCCAAGGCCGCCGGCTACCTCACGAGGCCCGTCATCGTCGGCCCGGTCACGCTCCTCGCACTCAGCAAGCCCAGCGATGAGGCGCCGGCGGGCTTCGTGCCGCTGTCACGCCTCGACGACGTGCTGCCGGTCTACGCCACCCTGCTGCAGCGTCTCGCCGAGGCCGGCGCCGAATGGGTGCAGCTCGACGAGCCTGCCCTCGTCAGCGAGAGCATCGAGGTGCCGCGCGCCGAGCTTCTCGCCGCCGCCGAGCGTGCCTATGCCGTTCTCGGAACGCTCGAGCCGCGCCCCGCGATCTTCCTCGCCGCGCCCTATGGCAGCCTCGACGACGCTCTGCCGGTGCTGGCCGCGTCGCCCGTCGAAGCCATCGGCCTCGACCTCGTGCGCGGATCAGTGCCGAATGCCGTTCCCGGCCTGGCCGACAAGGTGCTCGTCGCCGGCGTGATCGACGGTCACAACATCTGGCGTGGCGACCTCGCCGCGGCCTTCGACACCGTCGGCGCCGTGGCGAAGCTCAGCCCGCGCGTGGCCGTGTCGACGTCGACGTCGCTGCTGCACGTGCCCCACGACGTGCAGGACGAATCCTCACTCGGCGACGATCTGACCAGCTGGCTCGCCTTCGCTGACCAGAAGGTGAATCAGGTGGCAACCCTGGCCCACGGCCTGACCGAAGGCAAATCGGCCATCCAGGCCGAACTCGAGGCGGCATCCGCTGCACTGGCCGCCCGGCTGGCTGCACCGGGTGTTCGCGACGGCGCCGTACGCGCCCGCACTGCCGGTCTGACCGAGGCCGACTTCAACCGGGGTGACTACGCCGCTCGCGCGGCCGCCCAGGAGGAGGCACTGGGCCTGCCGTTCTTGCCGACGACGACCATCGGTTCGTTCCCGCAGACCGGTGAGATCCGACGCGCCCGCGCCCAGCTGGGCAAGGGCGAGCTGACGGCCGACGAGTACACCGCGCTGATGCGCGCCGAGATCGCTCGCGTCGTCGACCTGCAGCACGAACTCGGACTCGACGTCCTCGTTCACGGCGAGCCAGAGCGCAACGACATGGTGCAGTACTTCGCCGAGAACCTCGACGGCTTCGCCGTCACCGAGAACGGATGGGTGCAGTCCTACGGCAGCCGGTGCACGCGCCCGTCGATCCTCTGGGGAGACGTGTCCCGACCGAAGCCGATCACCGTCGATTGGTCGGTCTACACGCAGTCGCTGACCGAGAAGCCCGTCAAGGGGATGTTGACCGGTCCGGTCACGATCCTGGCCTGGTCCTTCGTGCGTGACGACCAGCCGCTCGGTGAGACAGCTCGCCAGGTGGCGCTGGCCCTGCGCGACGAGATCGGCGACCTGGAGTCGGCGGGCATCACGATCGTTCAGGTCGATGAGCCGGCGCTGCGCGAGCTGCTTCCGCTCAAGAAGAAGGATCAGGCCGACTACCTGGACTGGTCGGTCGGGTCGTTCAAGCTGGCCACCGCCGGCGTCGCGGAGGTCACCCAGATCCACACCCACCTCTGCTACTCGGAGTTCGGCGTTGTGATCGAGGCGATTCGCAATCTCGATGCCGACGTGACGAGCATCGAAGCGGCCCGCTCGCGCATGGAGGTCGTCAGCGACATCCAGTCCAGCGGCTTCGATCACGGAATCGGCCCGGGCGTCTACGACATCCACTCGCCGCGTGTGCCGAGCGTCACCGAGGTGACCGAGTTGATCGAGCGGGCCCTGGAGTCGATTCCGGGGCGTCAGGTCTGGATCAACCCGGACTGCGGTCTCAAGACCCGTGGGTACGACGAGACGATCGAATCCCTGGCCAATATCGTGGAGGCCACGCAGATCGTGCGGGCGCGCGTGGAGGCCCCTGTTCGCTAGCTAGTTCTCTCGCGAAACTGCAATTGTCGGAGCCTGGTACGAGTTGAGGCTCCGACAATTGCTGTTTCGCGGGGATGGCAGGGCTAGACCGAGCGGAGTACCGCCACAATTTTGCCGAGGATTTCGGCGTGATCGCCCATGATGGGCTCGAAGTTGGTGTTGCGGGGGAGCAACCAGGTGTGGCCGTCACGCTGACGGAACACCTTGACTGTCGCTTCGTTGTCGAGCATGGCCGCGACGATCTCGCCGTTCTCCGCCGTCTTCTGCTGTCGTACGACCACCCAGTCGCCATCGCAGATGGCGGCGTCAATCATTGACTCACCGACGACCTTGAGCATGAAGAGGTCGCCCTTGCCCACGAGCTGGCGAGGAAGCGGGAAGATCTCATCGATCTGCTGGTCCGCGGTGATCGGGATGCCGGCGGCGATGCGACCGACAAGCGGAACCATCGCTGCGTCACCGATCTGCGCGTTCGACGCCGACGAATCGGCATCGCCGACCGAGTTGTCGTCGGTGGACTGCGGCAGCTCGATGAGGATTTCGAGTGCACGCGGACGGTTGGGGTCGCGACGCAGGTAGCCGCTCAACTCCAATTGGTTGAGCTGGTGAGTCACGCTCGAGAGCGAGGCGAGCCCGACGGCATCGCCGATCTCGCGCATGCTCGGCGGATAACCGCGGCTGCTGACCGAACGCGAGATCACGTCGAGAATTGCCAGTTGCTTCTCGCTCAGGCTCTTTCGGCGACGGGTGCCGCCGCGTTCGCGGGGGCCGCTTGTCTCTTTCGTCATGTCACTCGCTCCTCGTGCCGATGTTGTGCGTCTCAAACTGCGCCACTGCTCAGACCGCGCCGCTACTCCTGCG
The DNA here is from genome assembly GCF_056395445.1 of Leifsonia sp. 10L418. Classification (NCBI taxonomy): domain Bacteria; kingdom Bacillati; phylum Actinomycetota; class Actinomycetes; order Micrococcales; family Microbacteriaceae; genus Leifsonia; species Leifsonia sp. 10L418. The sequence continues at coordinate 281,445 of NZ_JBFTJN010000004.1, forward strand.
GCAGCGACGGCCGTTCCGTTCGAATGTCAGAGGTGTCTGGTTGTGTTCGATCCGTCAAGAAAAACTGTATCCCCGCACCCCGGGAAAACAAACACTTCTTCGAGTGTGTTGCCCGATTGTTTCGAAGAACAACCGTAAAGAGGCTTGATTCTTCGAACAATCGAATATATATTCGGAACATAGATTCGGATGCGACTCCCTTCCCCGGGAGCCGGACCCGTACTTACCAGGAGGTTCAACATGAGCACAGCAGTCAGCACGGCAGCTCCGCACGGCTCCATTGGCACCACCCGTCTGCGTCTGACCCGACGTGGTCGTATTGTTTTCAGCACGATGGCGGCACTCCCGCTCGTTGTCGGCGCCTTCGTCGTCACCATCAACGGGGGAGCGGCAATCGCTTCCAACGGCACCGGCGGTACGGCCACGTTCGACTACGTCACCGTCTCGGCCGGTCAGTCCCTCTGGCAGCTCGCCGAGACCATCGCCCCCGAAGCGGACCCGCGCGATGTCATCGCTGACATCGTCGCCCTCAACCAGCTTGACTCAGCCTCCGTCGAGCCCGGCCAGCGCCTCGCTCTTCCGGCCACCGACTAGTCAGCACCACCCCGGCTGCGCTGCCGGACCCGCCCGGCCCCTGCCCCGTGTTCTGGTGTCGGCATCTCGCCTTTGACGCCCACGGCGGCCCGGTAATATTGCTCGGGTGACCAGCCTCAATGACCTTCCCCTGCGCGACAATCTGCGCGGACTCGTTCCCTATGGTGCCCCGCAACTTCACGTTCCGGTGGCCCTCAACGTGAACGAGAACACGCATCTGATTCCCGAGGCTGTTGCTCACGACATCGTCGCCTCTCTCGCTCGCGCGATCCTGACCGTCAACCGGTACCCCGACCGCGAATTCACCGAGCTCCGCGAGAACCTCGCCGTCTACCTCGGTCACGGCCTCACCCCCGAGAACATCTGGGCGGCGAACGGCTCGAACGAAGTGATCCAGCAGGTACTGCAGGCGTTCGGCGGCCCCGGCCGCAGCGTGCTGGGATTCTCGCCGACCTATTCGATGTACCAGATTCTTGCCTCCGGCACCGGCACCGACTGGATTGCCGGAGAGCGGGATGCCGACTACGAGCTGTCCCCGGAGACCGCCGTCGAGTGGGTCACGAAGACCAACCCCTCGCTGGTCTTCCTGTGCTCACCGAATAACCCCACCGGCACGCCGCTCTCGCTGGAGACCATTGCCGCCGTCTACGACGCCACCGACGGCATCGTTCTCGTCGACGAGGCCTATGCCGAGTTCGCGGCCGACGGGGAGGCATCCGCTCTGACACTGCTCGAGGGGCGCCCGCGCCTGCTTGTCTCGCGGACCATGAGCAAGGCTTTCGCTTTCGCCGGCGCCCGCGTCGGCTACCTGGCGGCCGACCCGGCGGTGACGGATGCGATGCGCCTGGTTCGACTGCCGTACCACCTGTCGGCGCTGACGCAGGCCGCGGCGAACGCGGCGCTCGCGCACACGCCGGAGATGCTTTCGATGGTCGACGACATCCGGGTGCAGCGGGATCGCATCGTGACTGAGCTTCGGAACCTCGGTTACTCACCGCACCGCAGCGGCAGCAACTTCGTGCTGTTCGGTGGGGTCGACGACCCGAAAGCCACGTTCCAGGCGCTCCTCGACCAGGGCGTGCTGATCCGCGACATCGGCATCCCGAACCACCTGCGCGTGAGTGCGGGAACCGAAGCGGAGACGACAGCCTTCCTGAGCGCGCTGGCGGGCCTGCGTGTCGCGCCCGGCGCAGCCGAATAGGCTAGCGGTATGACTTCTTCCGCCGTGTCCACCGCCCCCCGCGTCGCGCAGATCACCCGCGCGACGAGCGAGTCGAGCATCGAGCTCAGCATCAACCTCGACGGCACGGGGGTCAGCGACATTCAGACGTCGGTTCCGTTCTACGACCACCTGCTCACGGCGTTCGCCAAGCACTCGTTGACCGACCTCACCGTGCGGGCCACCGGTGACGTCGAGATCGACGTGCACCACACCGTCGAAGACATCGGCATCGCGCTCGGTCAGGCGATCAAGCAGGCGCTCGGCGACAAGTCGGGCATCTCACGATACGGCGACGCCCTCGTTCCGCTCGACGAGGCGCTCGTGCAGGCCGTCGTCGACATCTCCGGTCGCCCCTACCTCGTGCACACGGGGGAGCCGGCCGGGTTCGAATTCCACCTCATCGGCGGCCACTTCACCGGTTCGATGGTGCGCCACGTCTTCGAGGCCATCAGCTACAACGCGGCGCTGACGGTGCACGTCACCGTGCTGGGCGGGCGCGACCCGCACCACATCGCCGAGGCCGAGTTCAAGGCATTCGCGCGCGCGTTCCGCCAGGCCAAGGCGCTCGACCCGCTGGTCGTGGGCATCCCGTCGACGAAGGGCGCGCTGTGACCTCCGTCGTCGTCTTCGACTATGGGACCGGCAACATCCACTCGGCGGCCAAAGCGCTCGAGCAGGCCGGTGCCGACGTCACCCTGACCTCCGACCGCAAGGTCGCGCTCGAGGCCGACGGCCTCGTCGTCCCCGGTGTCGGCGCGTTCAGCGCCGTGATGAAGTCGCTCAAGGATGTCTATGGCGACGAGATCATCGACCGCCGCCTCGCCGGTGGCCGGCCGGTGCTCGGCATCTGCGTGGGCATGCAGGTCATGTTCGAGCACGGTGTCGAACGCGGCGTCGACACGGAAGGCCTCGGCGAATGGCCCGGCACCGTGACCCAGCTGAAGGCCCCGGTGCTTCCGCACATGGGCTGGAACACCGTCGAGGCCCCCGAAGACTCTGTACTTTTTCGCGGTCTTGCCGACGAGCGGTTCTACTTCGTGCACTCCTATGCCGCGCAGGAGTGGACGCTTGACGTGCAGCCGCCGTTCCCGGCCCCACAACTGACCTGGGCCGACCACGGCGGCCGATTCCTGGCCGCGATCGAGAACGGTCCGCTCACCGCAACACAGTTCCACCCGGAAAAATCCGGCGAGGCGGGCATCCGCCTGCTGTCCAACTGGCTGGAGTCCCTGCGCACCTCATAGTGCCGGGCCGGGTGGAGGCTGGCACTGCTTCATTCGGACCAGTTGTGACAGGCGCCGCCCAGTGCGCGCGAGTAGTATCGAGTGTTCATTTCGGCCGCCGATGTGCAGCCATCCCGATTGAGGAAATCCCCATGAGTGAGTTCAACACCACCCCGCGTCTCGTGCTGCTGCCCGCCGTCGATGTGGCCGGCGGAAAGGCCGTGCGGCTCACGCAGGGCGAAGCCGGCACCGAGACCAACTACGGCGACCCGGTTGACGCCGCCGCCGATTGGGCAGACCAGGGCGCCGAGTGGATTCACCTCGTCGACCTCGACGCCGCATTCGGCCGGGGCAACAACACGAGCGTGATCAAGAAGGTCATCAAGCAGGTTCGCGGCGTCAACGTCGAGCTGTCGGGCGGCATTCGCGACGACGAGTCGCTCGAAGCGGCACTCGGCACCGGCGTCAAGCGCATCAACCTCGGCACCGCGGCTCTGGAGAATCCCGAGTGGGCGGCCAGCGTGATCGCACGTTATGGCGAGGCCATCGCCGTCGGTCTCGACGTGCGCGGCACCACCCTTTCGGCCCGCGGCTGGACCAAAGACGGCGGCGACATCTGGCAGGTACTCGAACGACTCGAAGACGCCGGTTGCGCCCGCTACGTGGTCACCGACGTCACGAAGGACGGCACCCTGCAGGGACCGAACGTCGAACTGCTGCGCCAGGTCATGGACCGCACTCACCGCCCGGTGATCGCATCCGGTGGCATCTCCAGCCTCGACGACCTGGTCGAACTGCGCCAGCTCGTGCCCCAGGGGCTCGAGGGCGCCATCATCGGCAAGGCACTCTACGCGGGTGCGTTCACGCTGCCTGAGGCGCTGGATGTCTCCGGCTCATAACCTCGGCTCCACCGGCCGCCCGGGCGGACCCGCCGACTCGGCAGGCCAGCCCTGGGCCGGCCGCGAGTTCGAACCCAACGAGCACGCCGAAGACGACGGCACGATGCCGCCGGTACTCGGGGAGGCGCTGCGGGCCTTCCGCGCGCGCGAAGTCGGTGAAGAGAATGTCATCGACGCGCTTCGGGGTTCACGTCTGCTGATCCCGCTGATCGCCGAGCTCGGTGAAGCCGGAACCAGTGAGCACGGTCTGACGATCGACAAAAGCCAGGAGCTCTCGATCATCACCGTGGCGGGGCCCGACGGGCGCAATGTGATGCCCGTCTTCACCTCGGCGGCCGCGATGGCGGCCTGGAACCCCGCCGCGCGCCCGGTGCCGGCGGATGCGGTGCGGGTGGCGTTGGCCGCGGCGCAGGAAGAAACAGATTTGGTGGTGCTCGACCCGATCGCTCCCACCGAGTTCGTGGTGCGTCGGCCGGCTCTCTGGGCAATCGCGCAGAGTCTGCCGTGGACACCCAGTTACGCGAGTCGCGCGGTGGCTGCCGCCTTCGAGGAGTCGATCGCGACCGAACTCTCGGTGCTCAGCGTCACCCTCGTGGCCGGGGATCCGGATTCCCGGCTCGCCGGACCGGAACTGATCGTGCGGTTGGAGCTGATCGACGGACTGACCCAGGCCGATCTCGACGCCGTGCTCGCCCGCCTGGCTGCGCGCTGGTCGGCCAGCGACGTCATTGCGACCGGGGTGGACTCGCTCAAGGTGCAGCTGATCGCGTCGGTGTAGCCAGCAGCGCTGTGCCATGCGGGCAGTCGATGCGACCGAATTCCTCTAGGGAATGTCGGGGGAGTCGATCAGGATGGTGACATGGACTCGCTCAGTGGACGATTCTCGCCTGCGACACTGGCCTGGTTCGGCGAGGCGTTCGCGGCTCCGACCGAGGTGCAACTCGGTGCCTGGGATGCGATTTCCCGTGGCTCGCACGCCCTGGTCGTTGCCCCCACGGGGTCGGGGAAGACCCTGGCGGCATTCCTCTGGGCGATTGACCGGCTCGCCGGACAGGCCAGTGCAGCAGGACCGGCCAGTGCAGCAGGACCGGCCAGTGCAGCAGGACCGGCCAGTGCAGCAGGACAGGCCAGTGCAGCAGGACAGGCCAGTGCAGCAGGACAGGCCGACGGCTCCCGCTCGGCCGGCTCAGCGCGCGACGCCGATCATCCGGCCAGACCCGGCACCCGCGTGCTGTATATCTCGCCGCTCAAGGCGCTGGGCGTCGATGTTGAACGCAACCTGCGGGCACCGCTGATTGGAATCGAGCGGGCCGCACGCCGTTTGGGCGCCGAACCCCCACTTGTCACGGTTGGGCTGCGCTCTGGCGATACGCCGAGCTCAGAGCGGCGGCGGCTGATCAAGAACCCGCCAGACATCCTGATCACGACGCCGGAGTCGTTGTTCCTCATGCTCACCTCGGCGGCGCGCGACACTCTGCGCGCCGTCGACACCGTGATCGTCGACGAGATTCATGCCGTCGCCGCGACGAAGCGCGGCGCGCACCTCGCTGTGTCGCTCGAGCGCCTCGACGCATTGCTTGAGCGGCCGGCGCAGCGGATTGGTCTCTCTGCCACCGTGCGTCCCCCGAGCGAGGTCGCCCGCTTCCTGTCGGCGGCTGCGCCGGTCGAGATCGTCGCGCCGGCCAGCGGGAAGCGCTTCGACCTCTCCGTCGTTGTGCCCGTTGACGACATGAGCCAGATCAGCCCGCCGGCCGAGCGAGAGGGCAGCGCTGCGGCAGCCGCTCCCCAAGCCGGTTCCATCTGGCCGCATGTTGAGGAGGCGATCGTCGACCAAATCCTGGCGCATACGTCGGCGATCGTGTTTGCGAATTCCCGGCGGCTGGCCGAGCGTCTCACCGCGCGGTTCAACGAGATCTACGCAGAACGCCAGGAGCTGGTTTCGGCCGGCGTGCCCGCGCCCGCCCTCGTGACAGAGACCCGGTCGGCCGCGCCCCACCACGCCCCGGCCGAGCTGATGGGGGCTGCCGGTCAGACCTTCGGTGCGGAGCCGCTTCTCGCCCGGGCTCACCACGGGTCGGTGAGCAAGGAGCAACGCGCCCAGATCGAGGATGACCTGAAGTCCGGACACCTCCGGTGCGTGGTGGCCACCTCCAGCCTGGAGCTCGGGATCGACATGGGCGCCGTCGACCTGGTCGTGCAGGTGGAGTCGCCCCCCTCAGTCGCCAGCGGCTTGCAGCGCGTGGGGCGGGCCGGTCATCAGGTGGGGGAGATCTCCCGCGGCATCATCTATCCGAAGCATCGGGCCGACCTCATTCATTCCGCTGTCGCAGCAGAGCGGATGACCACGGGCATGATCGAATCGATCGCCGTCCCGACCAACCCGCTGGACATCCTCGCGCAACAAACGGTGGCGGCCTGCGCGCTCGAACCGATCGACGCCGAGGTATGGCTCGCGACGCTCCGCCGCAGTGCGCCATTCCAGACACTGCCCCGCTCCGCCTACGAGGCCACCCTCGATCTGCTCGCCGGGCGGTATCCCTCCGACCAGTTCGCAGAGTTGCGCCCCCGCATCATCTGGGATCGCGACACAGGCACGTTGACCGGCCGCCCCGGCGCGCAACGTCTCGCCGTCACCAGCGGCGGCACAATCCCCGATCGCGGGCTATTCGGCGTGTTCATGATCGGTGCGACCGACTCGGCGGCCAGTCAGGGCCGCAGGGTGGGCGAACTCGACGAGGAGATGGTCTACGAATCGCGCGTCGGGGATGTCTTCGCGCTTGGCACGACGAGCTGGCGCATCCAGGAGATCACGCATGATCGGGTCCAGGTCGTTCCGGCCTTCGGACAGCCGGGACGATTGCCGTTCTGGAAGGGCGATGGGCTGGGCCGCCCGGTCGAGCTGGGACAGGCCATCGGCGCGTATGTGCGTGAGCTGGCAGACGCTTCCCCTGCAGACGCGCAGGCACGGTGTGCGGCTGGCGGGCTCGACGCCCGCGCGGTCAGCAATTTGCTCGCCTTCCTCGAGGAGCAACGAGCGGCCACCGGGCATCTGCCCACAGACCGCACGCTGGTGGTCGAGCGTTTCAGGGACGAAATCGGCGACTGGCGGGTCGTGCTGCACTCTCCATTCGGCATGCAGGTGCATGCGCCGTGGGCGCTGGCTATTGGTGCGCGGGTACGCGAGCGCTTCGGCATCGACGGGAACTGCATGGCCAGCGATGACGGCATCGTGGTGCGCATCCCCGACACCGAGAACGAGCCGCCCGGCGCCGAGCTCTTCGTATTCGATCCCGATGAACTCGAACAGCTCGTGACCGACGAGGTGGGGGGCTCTGCCCTGTTCGCCTCCCGGTTCAGAGAGTGTGCCGCGCGCGCCCTGCTGTTGCCGCACTACAACCCCGGCCGCCGTTCGCCGCTCTGGCAGCAGCGCCAAAAGGCGACGCAGTTGCTCGGCGTCGCCCGCGAGTACCCGACGTTCCCCATCATCTTGGAGACCGTGCGGGAATGCCTGCAAGACGTCTACGACCTCCCGGCGCTCACCGAGATCGCACGACAGATCGCCGCCCGTTCCGTGCGCCTCGTCGAAACCAGAACGGATGTCGCCAGCCCGTTCGCGAGCACCCTGCTGTTCGGATACGTGGCGGAGTTCATGTACGAAGGCGACTCACCGCTGGCCGAACGCCGGGCGACGGCACTCTCGATCGACTCCACGCTGCTGGCCGAACTCCTCGGCCGGGTTGAGTTGCGGGAGCTCCTCGACACGACGGTGACGAACGAGACGGAGCTGGAACTCCAGCGGCTCGTCCCCGATCGCAAGGCGCGCGGGCTCGAAGGCGCCATCGACCTGCTGCGCGGACTCGGGCCGCTGACGAGCGCGGAGGTCGAACAGCGGCTGGAGAATCCGGCCGAGGCCGACGAGCACCTGCATCAGCTGGTCGTCGCGAAGCGGGCGATCCAGGTGCGGTTCGCCGGGAATGACTGGTGGGCCGCGATTGAGGATGCGAGCCGGCTGCGAGATGCGCTGGGCGTGCCGCTGCCACTCGGCGTCCCTGAGGCTTTCACCGAATCGGTGTCCGATCCGCTCGGCGACCTCGTCAGTCGGTATGCACGCACGCGCGGCCCGTTCACCAGCTCAGATGTCGCCCTCCGGTTCGGTCTGGGCGCTGCTGTGGCCGAGGTGGCGCTGCACCGACTCGCCGCGGCCCGCCGCGTCATTGAAGGCGAGTTCCACCCCCTGCGAAACGGTGCAGAGTGGTGTGACAGCGAGGTGTTGCGGCGGCTCCGCCGCCGTTCGCTGGCTGCGCTCAGGCGCGAGGTGGAACCTGTCGACCAGGTGGCCATCGGCCGATTCCTGCCGGCCTGGCAACACGTGGGAGGAGCGCTGCGGGGAATCGACGGGGTCGCCTCCGTCATTGAGCAGCTCGAAGGCGTGCGGATCCCGGCGTCGGCGTGGGAATCCCTGGTGTTGCCCGCACGGGTGTCCGACTATTCACCGACGATGCTCGACGAGTTGACGGCCACCGGCGAAGTGTTGTGGGCCGGGGCAGGCACGCTGGCCGGCAATGACGGTTGGGTGAGCCTGCACCTGGCGGAGACCGCGCCGCTCAGTCTGTCGTTGCTGCCCGACGTGGAGACCACGCCACTTCAGCGGGAGGTGCTGACCACGCTAGGCGGCGGGGGTGCCTTCTTCTTCCGCCAGCTCGCCGATGCGGTGGGCAGCCAGGACGACACCGAACTGGTCACTGCGCTCTGGGACCTCGTCTGGGCCGGGCTGGTGAACAATGACACCTTCGCCCCCATTCGCGCGCTCCTCGCGGGCGGGCATACCGCTCATCGCCCGAGCAGACCGACGCCGCGCTCACGCCTGCACCGGGGGCGAGCGCTGCCGAGGCCGACCATGCCGACCCGCGCCGGCCCGCCAACGGTCGCCGGGCGCTGGTCGATCGTGCCGCTGGCCGAGCAGTCGCCCACGGTCAGAGCTCATGCGCTGGGGGAGACACTGCTCGAACGCTATGGCGTGGTGACCAGGGGCGCGGTGATGAGCGAGGGAATCACGGGTGGGTTCGCGCTCGTGTATCGCACGCTCTCCGGCTTCGAAGAACTCGGCCGCGCTCGCCGTGGATACTTCGTCGATGGACTCGGCGCTGCCCAGTTCGCCACCGGCGGGGCGATCGACCGGCTGCGTGCGTCGCTACCCGCACCGTCAGAGCAGGAGCGCAGGCGGCAGGCAGGGCGGCTGGAGGCGGTGGCCCTCGCCGCGACGGACCCGGCGAATCCGTATGGGGCGGCGTTGGCCTGGCCAAGGCTACCGGAGGGCACCAGCCACCGTCCCGGACGCAAGGCCGGCGCGCTCGTCGTTATCGTCGAGGGTGAGCTGGCGCTCTACATCGAACGCGGAGGCAAGTCGATTCTGTCGTTCGGTGATGACGACCACGTCGTGTCCGCCGCCGCGGCGGCAGTGGCCCAACTGATCACCCGCCGGGGGGTGGCGCAGCTCGGCGTCGAAACGGTGAACGGCCAGTTCATCCTCGGCACGCAACTCGGATACGCGTTGCAGGCCGCTGGCTTTGGGGCGATTCCGCGCGGGCTGAAGATGAGGAGCTGACATGCCGGAAGTGACACCGTGTTCTACACATGACAGCTGCGTTGCCGCGCGCACGAATGCCCGGGCCGCCAGGGCGACCCGGGCATCGAGAAGGCCTGGCTAGTTGACCGGACCGGTGTACTTCTCGCCCGGGCCCTGGCCGATCGGGTCGGGGATCGCCGACGCCTCACGGAACGCCAACTGCAGCGAACGCAGTCCATCGCGCAGGCTTCGCGCGTGCATGTCTGAAATGTCGGGGGCGGATGCCGTCACCAGGCCGGCGAGGGCGGTGATGAGCTTGCGTGCCTCGTCCAGATCGAGCTGGCTCTCGGGGTCGTCGGCCAGTCCGCACTTGACCGCGGCGGCACTCATCAAGTGCACCGCAGCGGTCGTGATGACCTCAATTGCGGCGACATCGGCGATGTCCCGCGTGGCCTGCGCTGCGTCATCCTGATCAAATGTGTTACTCACTGCCATCCTCTGCTAGACTCGACGCGGCTCCGGGGCAATAGCTCCGGTACGAAAGTGGATAATCTCCCACCCGCGCTTGACCGCTTCATCAAGGTTACCGGGTAGTTTGCACTCCGCCGGCTCGGCACTGGGTTCAGTAGCGAGGCGGTAGACAGGGTGTCGTGTGTGGTTTGGCGAAATCAATTTCGTGCAAGTCATATGCGTGATTTCTCACTTCGTCACGGGCGACATCCGTCACCTGTTGTAGCCGCGAAGATTGAGAAAGAGGAGCGACGCATCAGCGATCCCCGTACAAATGACCGTATCCGCGTCCCTGAAGTTCGTCTCGTCGGCCCCGCCGGTGAGCAGATCGGGGTCGTGGCCATTGATGTTGCCCTGCGCATGGCACAGGAAGCAGATCTCGACCTCGTCGAAGTAGCTCCCACGTCTAAGCCGCCGGTTGCCAAGATCATGGACTACGGCAAATTCAAGTACGAGGCTGCGCAGAAGGCTAAAGAAGCCCGGCGCAACCAGGCGAACACGATCCTGAAAGAGGTTCGTTTCCGCCTCAAGATTGACAAGCACGACTACGAAACCAAGCGCAAGCGCGCCGAGGGCTTCCTGAAGGCCGGCGACAAGGTCAAAGCAATGATCTTGTTCCGTGGACGTGAGCAGTCACGTCCCGATCAGGGCGTACGTCTGCTTCAAAGATTTGCCGAGGATGTGGCGGAGTTCGGTTCTGTGGAATCGACCCCCACCATCGACGGTCGAAATATGGTCATGGTCATTGGCCCTCTGAAGAACAAGTCAGAGGTCAAGGGCGAGGCCCTCGCACACCGTGCTGCTGATAAAGCAGCGAAACAGGAGGAAAAGAATGCCTAAGCAGAAGACCCACTCCGGGGCCAAGAAGCGATTCAAGATCACCGGTAGCGGCAAGGTCATGAAGCAGCAGGCTGGAATGCGTCACAACCTGGAGGTCAAGTCTGCCAAGCGCAAGGCTCGCCTGAACCAGGACCAGGTCCTGTCAAAGGCTGACAGCAAGACCGCCAAGAAGCTTCTCGGTCACTAAGACCCTCGTTATCTCGTTAGGAATATAGAAAAATGGCAAGAGTAAAGAGGGCCGTCAACGCCCACAAGAAGCGTCGCGTCATCCTTGAGCGCGCCTCGGGCTACCGCGGACAGCGTTCGCGCCTGTACCGCAAGGCCAAGGAGCAGGTCACACACTCGCTGGTTTACAGCTACCGCGACCGTCGCGCCCGCAAGGGTGACTTCCGTCGCCTGTGGATCCAGCGCATCAACGCGGCATCACGTGCCAACGGCCTGACCTACAACCGTCTCATCCAGGGCCTCGGCATTGCTGAGATCAAGGTTGACCGTCGCATGCTGGCCGAGCTGGCCGTCAACGAGCCCGCCACGTTCGCGGCTCTCGTTGAGTCCGCCAAGAAGGCTCTTCCGGCTGACACCTCGGCACCTAAGGTTGCTGCGTAGTCAGACCCCCGGGCTCACGCCCGCGCTTTACCTCCGAACGGGAGCAGGCTTCACCGCCTGCTCCCGTTCTGTTTTAACGCACCTCTCAACGCACCTCGGGTTAACGCACCTCGGGCGAGAAAGCCTCAAGTAGGCTTGACCCATGCTTGATAACCCCCGTTCCCCGCGCGTTCGCGCCGTTGCCAAACTCGAAAAGCGTGCCGCTCGCTTAGAGACGGGAATGTTTCTTCTCGAAGGCCCCCAGGCTGTCTCAGAAGCACTGACCTTCCGCCCCAACCTGGTCGTTGAGTTGTTCGCCACCCCGACCGCGCTCGAGCGCTACACCGACATCGCTCAGCTGGCCACCGACGCCGGCGTCGACATCGAGTTCGTCAGCGAGCAGGTGCTCGACGCGATGGCCGACACCGTCACCCCGCAGGGTTTCGTCGCGGTCTGCCACCAGTTCCCGACCTCGGTCAAAGACATCTTCAATGACGAGCCCAAGCTCATCGCCATCCTCGAAGAGGTGCGCGACCCCGGCAACGCCGGCACGATCATCCGAGCAGCGGATGCTGCCGGTGCCGATGCCGTGATCTTCACCGGTCGCAGCGTCGACCTCTACAACCCCAAGGTTGTGCGTTCCTCCACCGGCTCGATCTTCCACCTCCCGGTCGCCGTCGGCGCCAACCTGGCCGATGTGCGCGAGCGTGCACGTGCCGCCGGGCTGCAGATTCTTGCTGCGGATGTCAAGGGTGGCGACCTCCTGGAGGCGCGCAACTCCGGCCTCCTGGCCAAGCCCACCGCCTGGCTGTTCGGCAACGAGGCGCGTGGGCTCACCGACGACGACCTGTTGCTGGCCGATACCTCGGTTTCGGTGCCGCTCTACGGCCACGCCGAGTCGATGAACCTGGCGACGGCCGCGTCGGTGTGCCTCTACGAGAGTGCCTTCGCGCAGCGCAGCTAAGCACGAGAACCCGCGCAGCACAGCAGCATCCGCGGCCATCGGTCCCGTTGCCTGAGTGATCCCACTCACACAACGGCGCCGGTGGCCGTACGCACTAAACTTGGGTCTCGTGTCAGAGCCTATGAACAGCGACCCCGCTGAAATTACTGAATCAGGCGTGAGCGCGGCTGTCGATGCCGCCCTCGCCGCCATTTCCGCAGCCACCGATTCCGCTGCCCTCAAGACCGTGCGCACCGAGCACACCGGCGAGTTTTCTCCGCTCGCGAAGTTCAACGCGCTGATGCGCAGCGTTCCCGGCGACCAGAAGGCCGCCGCCGGCAAGCTCGTCGGCGCCGCCCGAGGCCGGGTCAACCAGGCGCTCACCGCGCAGGAAACCGGGATTCTTGAGGCCGAAGCCACGGCTCAGCTCGCGGCTGAAGCCGTCGATGTGACGGCCGCCGCCTCCACCTGGACGGCCGGGGCGCGTCATCCGCTGCCCCTCTTGCAGGAGCGCATCGCCGACGTCTTCGTCGGCATGGGCTGGGAAGTCGCAGAGGGCCCGGAGCTCGAGAGCGAATGGTTCAACTTCGACGCGCTCAACTTCGACGAGGACCACCCGGCCCGCGCGATGCAGGACACCTTCTTCATCGAGCCGACCAACGCGCACCTCGTGCTGCGCACCCACACCTCGCCGGTGCAGCTGCGCGCGCTGCTCAGTCGTGAACTGCCGGTCTACGTTGTTGCCCCGGGTCGCGTGTACCGCACCGACGAACTCGACGCCACGCACACTCCGGTCTTCACCCAGATCGAGGGCATCGCCATCGACAAGGGCCTGACCATGGCTCACCTGCGCGGCACGCTCGACCACTTCGTCAAGGCGATGTTCGGCGACGAGGCCAAAGTGCGCCTGCGCCCCAACTACTTTCCGTTCACCGAGCCGAGCGCCGAGCTCGACCTGTGGCACCCGACCTTCTCCGGCGGGGCCCGCTGGATTGAGTGGGGCGGCTGTGGCATGGTCAACGCGAACGTGCTGCGCTCGGCCGGAATCGACCCCGAGGTGTACTCCGGGTTCGCGTTCGGCGTCGGCGTCGAACGGGCACTGATGTTCAGAAACGATGTAAAGGATATGCACGACATGGTCGAGGGCGATGTTCGGTTCAGCCAGCAGTACGGGATGAACGTCTGATGCGCGTTCCACTGAGTTGGCTCGGCGAGTACGTCGACCTGGAAGCCGGAACCACACCGGAAGACGTGCATGCTGCCCTGGTCAGTGTGGGCCTCGAAGAAGAAGAGATTCACCGATTCGAGGTGACCGGTCCGGTCGTCGTCGGTGAGGTGCTCGAATTCGTCGACGAACCGCAGTCCAACGGCAAGACCATCCGCTGGTGCCAGGTGCGCGTCGCGCCCGAGGGGACCGCGCTTGCCGCCGACGGCGGCCCGGCCGTCCACGGCATCGTCTGCGGAGCGCACAACTTCTTCGTCGGCGACAAGGTCGTCGTGACCCTGCCCGGCTCCGTGCTGCCCGGCCCGTTCCCGATCGCCGCCCGCAAGACCTACGGTCACGTGTCCGACGGCATGATCGCGTCGGCCCGCGAGCTCGGTCTCGGCGACGAGCACGACGGCATCCTGCGCCTGGTCGAGCTCGGCCTCGATGCGCCGGTGGGTGCGGATGCGCTGAGTTTGCTGGGTCTGGACGACGCCGCCGTCGAGGTGAACGTCACGCCCGATCGTGGCTACGCCTTCTCGATCCGCGGCATTGCTCGCGAGTACTCGCACGCGACCGGCGTGGATTTCCGCGACCCGGCGCTGTCGGTTCCACCCGTCACGGCCGCCTCCGAGTTCCCGGTCACCATCGACGATGCGGCGCCGATTCGCGGCCGCGTCGGCGCGAGTGTGTTCGTCACCCGCGTCGTGCGGGGCGTTAATCCGAGCACGCCGACCCCCGCCTGGATGATCGCCCGGCTGAAGCTGGCCGGCATGCGCTCGGTGTCGCTCGTCGTCGACGTGACGAACTATGTGATGCTCGAACTCGGCCAGCCGATCGGCGGCTACGACTTCGACAAGCTGGCCGGCGGCATGCTCGTGCGTCGCGCCCAGCCGGGCGAGAAGCTGGAGACGCTCGACGGCGTCACCCGCACGCTCAGCCCCGAAGACCTGTTGATCGCCGACGACTCCGGCCCGATCGCCCTCGCCGGCGTGATGGGCGGCGCCTCGACCGAGGTCGGCGACACCACCCGCAACGTGCTGATCGAGTCGGCGAACTTCGACCCCGTGTCGATTGCGCGTTCCGCGCGACGTCACAAGCTGCCGAGCGAGGCATCCAAGCGCTTCGAACGTGGCGTTGACCCGGAGGTCGCGATTGTTGCCGCCGCCCGTGTCGTGCAGCTGCTCGTCGAGCTTGCTGGGGGAGTGGCCGATGATCTCGGTTCGCTGCACGACGCCACGCCCGACGCCGTCGCCATCGATCTGCCGAAGGGCTTCATCTCTGGCCTGATCGGCCTGGAGTACACGGCAGAAGAGGTGCGCACCTCGCTCGCCGAGATCGGCGCCTCTCTGGCCGAAACCGCAACCGGACTTGCCGTGACGCCGCCGAGCTGGCGCCCCGACCTGACCGACAAGTGGACGCTGGCCGAAGAAGTGGCCCGCATCGTCGGCTATGACCGCATCCCGTCGGTGTTGCCGATCGCGCCTCCCGGCCGGGGGCTGACTCGCGCCCAGGTGTTGCGCCGTGCCGTCGCGACCACCCTGGCCGCCGCCGGTCACACCGAGGTGCTCGCCTACCCGTTCGTGTCGGAGAAGCAGAACGACCTCTTCGGCTCACCGGTTGCCGGCGGAGTTCCCCAGATCAAGATCGCCAACCCGCTTGACGGTGAGGTGCCGTTCCTGCGCACCTCGATCCTGCCGGGCCTGCTGCAGATCGCGCACCGCAATCGCTCGCGCGGCCTGGTGAACCTGTCGATCTTCGAACAGGGCCTGGTCTTCCGTCCGGAGCCCGGCGTGACTTACGGCGCGGCCACCCTGCCCGCCGGCGCGGTACGCCCGAGCGCGGCCCTCGAGGACGAGCTGAACGCGGGCATCCCGCCGCAGCCGCACTTCGTCGGCGTCGTGCTCACCGGCAACGTGGTCACCCACCAGCCCGGCCAGACTCCGATCGCGGCCAGCTGGGAAGACGCCCTCGCCGCGGTGCAGCAGATTGCCCTCGCGACCGGTGCCCACATCGGCGTGCGCCAGGGCAGCCACCAGGCGATGCACCCGGGTCGCACCGCCGAACTGTTCGTGAGCGTGGAGGGCGAAGATGTGGTCGTCGGATACGCCGGCGAGCTGCTGCCCGCCGTCGCCCGCGCGGCCGAGCTTCCGAGCGTTGTCGGCGTTGCCGAACTCGACCTGTCACTGATCATCGAGCTGAGCGATCCGCAGATCGTCGCCAGCCCGATCGGCACGAAGCCGGCGGCGACGCAGGACCTGTCGCTCGTCGTCGACGCCTCGGTGCCGGCCGGCGACGTTCTCACCGCCGTGCAGGATGGCGCGGGTGCATTGCTCGAGCACATCGAACTCGTCGACGACTACCGGGGCGCCGGCGTTCCGTCGGGTCTCAAGTCGCTCACCTTCGCACTGCGCTTCCGGGCGCCGGATCGCACGCTGACCGCGGCAGAGGCCAGTGCGGCCAAGCTCGACGGCGTCTCCGTCGCGGCGGCGCGTTTCAACGCAAGCTTGCGCGAGTAGTCCACGTAATCCCAAGCAATCCCACGTAATCCCAACGGGCCGAACCTGGCCCGTCGCATCCGCCGAGTTTGACACTTGCGGTCGAGTTTGCCTGGCGCAACAGGGCAACTCGACCGGAACGGGCAAGCTCGGCGAACGATGCACGGCGATTTTCGCGGGGGACGGTGCACGGATGCGGGTGGCAGGGGAGCGAGGACACCAGGCTCAGCCCGGGCCGGTAGGTTTGTTCTATGGCTTTTTCGGTAGCAGTGGCGGGCGCAAGCGGTTATGCGGGCGGTGAGCTGCTGCGGCTGCTCGCCGGACATCCGGACTTCGAGGTGCGAACCGTCACGGCGAACAGCAACGCCGGCGCCCGACTGGTCGATGTACAACCGCATCTCCGTTCCCTCGCCCACCTGACTCTCGTCGAAACCACGCCGGAAACCCTCTCGGGTCACGACATCGTTTTTCTGGCGCTGCCGCACGGCAAGTCGGGCGAACTGACCTCGCACCTGCCCGCCGACACACTCGTCGTCGACTGCGGCGCCGACCACCGCCTCGAAAGCGAGAGCGACTGGGCGGCGTTCTACGGCGGCGACTACTACGGCGCCTGGGCCTATGGCGTTCCCGAACTCCCGCTGGCGACAGGGAAACAGCGCGACCGCCTCGTCGGCGCGCGCCGCATCGCGGCCCCCGGCTGCAACGCGAGCACCGTCTCGCTCGCCCTGGCCCCCGGCATCCACGCCGGTGTGATCGAAGCGACCGACATCGTCGCCGTGCTCGCGGTCGGCCCGTCGGGTGCCGGCAAGGCGCTGAAGGTTCCGAACTTGGCCGGTGAGATCCTCGGCTCCGCCAACCCGTATGCGGTGGGCGGCGTGCACCGGCACATTCCCGAAATCCAGCAGAACCTGCGCTGGGCAGGGGCCGTCGACCCGACCATCTCGTTCACGCCCGTGATCGTGCCGATGTCGCGCGGCATCCTCGCCACCTCGACGGCGCGCATCGTGCCCGGCACGTCGGCCGCCGAGGTGCGCGCCGCGTGGGAGAACGCCTATGCGAACGAGCCGTTCGTGCAGCTACTGCCGGCCGGGCAGTTTCCGCGCACCGCCGACGTACTCGGCGCCAACACCGCCTTGATCGGCCTCGCCGTCGACGAGGCCGCCGGCCGCGTCGTCACGGTGACCGCCGTCGACAACCTGGCCAAAGGCACCGCCGGTGCCGCCATCCAATCGGCGAACATCGCCCTCGGACTCCCCGAAACCTCGGGACTTAGCGTGAATGGAGTTGCCCCGTGAGTGTGACCGCCCCCGCCGGATTCATCGCAGCCGGCGTCACCGCCGGCCTCAAGAAGTCGGGCGGCCTCGACCTCGCGCTCGTGCAGAACCTCGGCCCGCTGCAGAACGCGGCCACCGTCTTCACCAGCAACCGCTGCAAGGCCAACCCCGTGCTCTGGAGCGAGCAGGTGATGAGCGACGGCCGGGTCAGCGCCATCGTGCTGAACTCCGGTGGAGCCAATTGTTACACCGGCACAATCGGCTTCCAGACCACGCACGCCACAGCCGAAGCCGTCGCAACCGCGCTCGAGGTGTCCGCCGGCGACGTGCTCGTCTGCTCCACCGGCCTGATCGGCGAACAGCTCGACCTCGGCAAGCTGACCGCCGGCGTGCAGGAGGCGACCGCCGCCCTGGCCACGGATGCCGCGGCATCCGCCGACGCCGGATTGGCCGCCGCGCAGGCCATCATGACCACCGACACCCGGCCGAAACTGTCGAGCCACCGCTCGCCGACCGGGTGGACGATCGGCGGAATGGCCAAGGGCGCCGGCATGCTCGCGCCCGGACTGGCCACCATGCTCGTCGTCATCACCACCGACGCCGTTCTCAGCTCCCCGCAGCTCGACGTGGCCCTGCGCGCCGCAACCCGAGTCACGTTTGACCGCCTCGACTCCGACGGCTGCATGTCCACCAACGACACGGTGAGCCTGCTCGCCTCCGGCGCCAGCGGCATCGACGCCGACCTCACCGAGTTCACCGACGCGCTCACCGCGCTCTGCACCGACCTCACTCTGCAGCTGCAGGCGGATGCCGAAGGCGCCGCCCACGATGTGGCGATCACCGTGCAGAACGCCGGCAGCGAAGACGAAGCCGTGCGCGTCGCCCGCGCCGTCTCCCGCAGCAACCTGTTCAAGGCCGCCATCTACGGCAACGACCCCAACTGGGGCCGCGTGCTCGCCGCCGTCGGAACCGTCGACCCGGCGGATGCCGCCTTCGACCCGTACGGCATCGACGTCGCGATCAACGGCGTGCAGGTCTGCACGGCGGGCGAGCCCGACCAGCCGCGCGAGCTCGTCGACCTGAAGCCCCGCGCCGTCTCGGTGGTCATCGACCTGCACGAAGGATCGGCCGCAGCGACCCTGTGGACGAACGACCTCACCCACGATTACGTCGAAGAGAACAGCGCGTACTCCAGCTGATGGGCGACGAAATGACGAGCCCGGTCGCAGCGGAGTCCGCCGCCGACGCGGACACTCCCGCAGCGGACTCCGCCGCCGACACGAACACCCCCGCCGAAGCCGCGGTCAAGGCCGCGACCCTGATCGAGTCGCTGCCCTGGCTGAAGCGCTTCCACGACCAGATCGTGGTGGTGAAATTCGGCGGCAACGCCATGGTCAGCGAAGAATTACAGCGCGCGTTCGCCGAGGACATGGTCTACCTGCGCTACGCCGGCATCCGCCCGGTCGTCGTGCACGGCGGCGGCCCGCAGATCTCGGCGATGCTCGACCGGCTCGGCATCGAAAGCGAGTTTCGCGGCGGCTACCGCGTCACCACCCCCGAGGCGATGGAGGTCGTGCGGATGGTGCTCACCGGGCAGATCAACCGCGACCTCGTCGGCCACATCAACGAGCACGGCCCGCTGGCCGCCGGCCTCTCCGGGGAAGACGCCGGCCTGTTCCGCGGTCGCCGCCGCGGCGTGGTCATCGACGGCGAAGAGGTCGACCTCGGACTCGTCGGCGATGTCGTCGGCGTCGATCCCGAAGCCGTGCACGCCCAGCTGAACGCCGGCCGCATTCCCGTCATCTCCTCGATCGCGCCCGACGAGGACGTGCCGGGCCAGTCCCTCAATGTCAACGCGGATGCCGCCGCCGGGGCCCTCGCCGTGGCTCTCGGCGCCGCCAAACTCGTGATTCTCACCGATGTCGCCGGGCTCTATAGCGATTGGCCCAACCGGGATTCGCTCGTTTCCGGTATCGACACGAGCGCGCTCCGCGCACTGCTGCCGAGCCTCGAATCGGGAATGATCCCGAAGATGACCGCCTGCCTCGACGCCGTCGACGGCGGAGTCGAGAAGGCGGCGATCATCGACGGTCGCATCCCGCACTCGATCCTGCTCGAGATCTTCACGCAAGATGGAATTGGCACCGAGGTGGTACCCGCATGAGCACCGACATCCTGAACGGCGACAGCACCAACGGCGCACCCGCGACCTGGCAGCAGCGCTACAGCGACTCCCTGCTGCCGGTGTTCGGCATGCCGCTCGCCCTGCTCGTGCGCGGCGAAGGCTGCTACGTCTGGGATGACGAAGGCACCGAGTACCTCGACTTTCTCGCCGGAATCGCCGTGAACGCCCTCGGCCACGCGCATCCGGCGCTCGTCGCCGCGGTCTCCGAGCAGGTCGCCACCCTGGCCCACGTCTCGAACTACTTCGCCTCGCCGCCACAGATCGAACTCGCCGAACGCCTGCAGCGCCTGACCGGCGCCGGCGCCGCGGGCCGGGTGTTCTTCGCGAACTCGGGCACCGAAGCGAACGAAGCAGCGTTGAAACTCGCCCGCTTGAACAGTGGCGACGGCTCGCGTACCCGCATCCTGACTCTGACCGATTCGTTCCACGGCCGCACGATGGGTGGTCTCGCCCTCTCGGGCAAGCCGGCGATGCGTGAGTCGTTCCTGCCGGTGCCCGGCGGAGTCGACCACATCGAACCCACCATCGAGGCGCTTGAAGCAGCAATCGACAACACCGTCGCAGCCCTCGTCGTCGAACCCGTACAGGGCGAGGCGGGAGTCTTCGACCTTCCCGCCGGATACCTGGCGCGGGCCCGCGAACTCTGCACCACGCACGGCGTGCTGCTGATTCTCGACGAAATCCAGACCGGCGTCGCCCGCACCGGCGACTGGTTCGCTTTTCAGCACGAGCGTCTCCAGCCGGATGCCCTCACCCTGGCCAAGGGCCTGGGCGGCGGTGTGCCGATCGGTGCGTTGGTCACCTTCGGCGCGGCATCCGACCTGTTCAGCCGTGGCCAGCACGGCTCGACCTTCGGCGGAAACCCGCTGGCCACCGCGGCCGCGAACGCCGTGCTCACGGTGATCGAGACCGACGACCTGGTCGCCAACTCCGCCCGCCGCGGCGAGCAGCTGCGCGAGATCATCGCCCGCATCGACTCGCCGCTGATCACCGAGGTGCGCGGCCGCGGCCTGCTCCTCGGCCTCGGCCTGTCACAACCCGTCGCCGCCGAGCTCGCCGCCGCCGCGATGGCGAACGGGCTTATCGTCAACGCCCCGAATGCCTCGACGATTCGGCTCGCACCCCCGTTGATCGTCGGCGACGCTGAATTGGCCGAGTTCGAGCGACGATTCCGGTCTGCCCTCGCCAGCCTTTAGAGTTGTCCAAACCCCCCGTCTGATTCCAGACACAGATTCAGACACAACCGAAAGTGATCCCGTGACCCGCCATTTCCTGCGCGACGATGACCTCTCTCCGGCCGAACAAGCCGAGATCCTCGACCTTGCACTGGAACTGAAGCGAGACCGATTTGCGGTCAAGCCGCTCGCCGGGCCGCAGACGGTCGCGGTGATCTTCGACAAGTCCTCCACCCGCACACGCGTTTCGTTCGCGGTCGGAATCGCCGACCTGGGCGGCATCCCGCTGATCATCAGCACCGCGAACAGCCAGCTCGGCGGCAAGGAAACGGCGTCGGACACGGCACGCGTGCTCGAGCGTCAGGTCGCCGCCATCGTCTGGCGCACCTACGGCCAGGCCGGGCTCGAAGAGATGTCGAAGGGAACCACGGTTCCGGTCGTCAACGCACTCTCCGACGAATTCCACCCGTGCCAGCTGCTCGCCGATCTGCTCACCATTCGTGAGCACCGCGGCGAACTCGCCGGGCAGACCCTCGTCTTCCTGGGCGACGGCGCCTGCAACATGGCCCAGTCCTATCTGCTCGCCGGCACCACCGCCGGCATGCACGTGCGCATCGCATCGCCGGCCGGCTACTCGCCCGACCCGCAGGTCGTCGCGGATGCCGAGGCGATCGCCGCTCAGACCGGCGGCTCCGTGACGCTGTTCACCGACCCGGCCGAGGCCGTCGCCGGTGTCGACATCGTGATCACCGACACCTGGGTGTCGATGGGCAAGGAAGAAGAGAAGGCGGCGCGCCTGGCCGACCTCGGCGAGTACCGCGTCGACACCGCGCTGATGTCGCTGGCCAAGACCGACGCCCACTTCATGCACTGCCTCCCGGCCGACCGCGGCTTCGAGGTCACCGCCGACGTCATCGACGGCGCGCAGAGCATCATCTGGGACGAAGCCGAAAACCGCCTGCACGCGCAGAAGGCTCTGCTCGTCTGGCTCCTCGCTCAGAACGCGGCCTGATCATGACTGACAACGACCGCGACAACCTGCTCGCCGCTGCCGCCTACCTCGACCTGCTCGACCAACTGCTGAGCGACACGGATGCCGACGACCTGCGGGTCATCACCGCGGCGGCGACCGAGCTCAGCTCCGCCCTCGACCGAGTCAGGCGCGTCAGCGCCGAACTCCGCCAGGGCGTCATCAGCGACGGCGATCTCGATACCGTCGGCATCCTGCGCGACCGTCTGCTGATCGCCGCCGACTCGGCTACCACGACCCCGGCCGAAGCGGCCGCGCTGCGTGCCCGCCTGGAGAAGGTGGCCGGCGAGTTCGAAGCCGACGTGCACGACCTGATCGCCGACATCGACGACGAGAACGAGTAGCAACTCGTTCGTCGCCCGCGCGGCATCCAGTGATAGACCCGGGCACGGCACCAGCCGTAACCTGCGTAAACTCGAAGTGATCAATTCTGAAGGAGAACCATGGCTGAACGCATCGTCCTCGCCTATTCGGGCGGACTCGACACCTCGGTCGGCATCGGCTGGCTCAAAGACGCAACCGGCAAAGAGGTCGTCGCCCTCGCCGTTGACGTGGGACAGGGCGGCGAGAACATGGATGACATCCGTCAGCGTGCACTCGACTGCGGCGCCGTCGAATCGATCGTCGTTGACGCCAAAGACGAGTTCGCCGACGACTACATCGTTCCGGCGCTCAAGGCCAACGCGCTCTACCAGAAGCGCTACCCGCTGGTTTCCGCCCTCAGCCGTCCGCTGATCGCGAAGTACCTCGCCTCCACCGCCAAGGAACTCGGCGCTGACTCCGTTGCTCACGGTTGCACCGGCAAGGGCAACGACCAGGTGCGCTTCGAGGCCGCGGTTGCCGCGCTCGCGCCCGACCTGACCAGCATCGCCCCCGTGCGCGACCTCGCACTCACCCGCGACAAGGCGATCATCTACGCCGAGCAGCACAACCTGCCGATTCTGCAGTCGAAGAAGAACCCGTACTCCATCGACAAGAACGTCTGGGGCCGCGCGGTCGAGACCGGCTTCCTGGAAGACCCGTGGAACGCGCCGATCGAAGACCTTTACGAGTACACCCAGGACCCCAGCGTCTACCGTGAAGCCGACGAGGTCGTCATCACGTTCGACCAGGGTGTTCCGATCGCCATCGACGGTGTGCCGCACACCCCGCTCGAAATGGTCGTCGCCATGAACGCCCTCGCCGGCAAGCACGGCATTGGCCGCATCGACATCGTCGAAGACCGTCTCATCGGCATCAAGAGCCGTGAGGTCTACGAGGCTCCCGCCGGCATCGCCTTGATCGCTGCGCACGAAGAGCTCGAAAACGTCACGCTCGAGCGCGACCAGAACCGCTACAAGCGTTCCATCGAAGCCAAGTGGTCTGAGCTCGTTTACGACGGTCTCTGGTTCTCCGGCCTCAAGCGTTCGCTCGACGCGTTCATCGACCACACCCAGAAGTACGTTTCCGGCGACATCCGCCTGAAGCTGCAGGGCGGCACCGCCGTCGTGACCGGCCGCAAGTCGGAGCAGAGCCTCTACGACTTCAGCCTCGCCACCTACGACACCGGTGACACCTTCGACCAGTCGCTGGCCAAGGGCTTCATCGATCTGTGGTCGCTGCCGAGCAAGATCTCCGCACGCCGCGACCTCGCCGGCAAGTAGGCATCCGCATGTCTGGCGACGACGTCGCAAACCGTGCCGGTGAAGCGGGCGCCCTCTGGGGTGGCCGCTTCGCCGGCGGGCCCTCGCCCGAATTGGCTCGGCTGAGCAAGTCGACTCATTTCGACTGGCAGCTGGCCGAATACGACATTCGTGGTTCGCGTGCTCACGCTCGGGCGCTGGCTGCGGCCGGCTACCTGACCGATGACGAGCTCGCCGGCATGATCGGCGCACTCGACACGTTGGAAGAAGCCGTCATCGACGGTCGATTCCATCCGGCAGCCACCGACGAAGACGTGCACTCGGCGTTGGAGCGCGGCCTGATCGATCTGACCGGTGTCGAGCTCGGCGGCAAACTCCGCGCCGGCCGGAGCCGCAATGACCAGATCGCCACGCTCATCCGGATGCTGCTGCGCGACCACGCCGCAAAGCTCGCGACCCTGCTGATCGAGCTCATCGACGCGTTGGCCTCGCAGGCCGAGGCGCACGCCGACGCGATCATGCCCGGCCGTACCCACTTGCAGCACGCTCAGCCGGTTCTGCTTTCGCACCACCTGCTCGCGCACTGCTGGCCAATTGTGCGTGACCTCGAACGCTTCGCCGACTGGAGCCGTCGCGCCGACTTCTCGCCCTACGGTTCCGGTGCACTCGCCGGCAACACGCTCGGGCTGGATGCGCGTCTGGTCGCCACCGATCTCGGGTTCGGTGCTGTGGTCGAGAACTCGATCGACGGAACCGCCAGCCGCGACCTGGTCGCCGAGTTCGCCTACATCACCGCCCAGATCGGTATCGATCTGTCGCGCCTGGCCGAAGAGATCATCCTCTGGAACACGAAAGAGTTCGGCTTTGTCACTCTCGACGACGCCTACTCGACCGGTTCGTCGATCATGCCGCAGAAGAAGAACCCCGATATCGCCGAGCTCGCGCGCGGCAAGTCGGGTCGTCTGATCGGAAACCTGACCGGTCTGCTGACCACGCTCAAGGGTCTGCCGCTCGCGTACAACCGCGACCTGCAGGAAGACAAAGAGCCGGTCTTCGACTCGATCGAAACGCTCGAAGTGTTGCTCCCGGCCTTCACCGGCATGATCGCAACTTTGCGTTTTCACACCGAGCGCATGGCCGAGCTCGCCCCGCAGGGCTTCTCCCTGGCCACGGATGTCGCCGAATGGCTGGTCAAACGTCACGTCACGTTCCGTGATGCTCACGAGATCACCGGTTCGCTGGTCAAATACGCCGAAGATCACGGACTCGACCTGCACGAGGTCGACGACGCTGCGTTGCAGTCCATCTCGGTGCACCTTGTTCCCGAGGTGCGCGAGGTGTTGACCATCCGCGGTTCAGTTGAAAGTCGCGACGGACAGGGGGGCACCGCTCCCGTTCGTGTCGCCGAGCAGCGCGCCCACCTCGTGGAACGCGTGCGTGTTCTGGCGACGGCGCTGACCGAATAATCACAACCGAGTAGATCGCACCGCGACGCTCATGGGCCTCGATCGCACGCTGTTTGATCAGCCGGCGGTCGAGGCCGCTCCATTTCTGCTCGGCGCCGTGCTCCGGCACGCGGGCGTTTCGGTGCGTTTGACCGAGGTCGAGGCGTATCTCGGCGGGGGAGTCGATCCCGGCTCGCACGCCTTCCGCGGTCAGACCGCCCGGAACTCGAGCATGTATGGCCCCTCCGGCCATCTCTACGCCTACTTCACCTACGGCATGCACGTCTGCGCGAATGTGGTGTGCTCACCGGTGGGGCAGGCGTCGGGTCTGCTGCTGCGCGCGGGCGACGTGGTCGAGGGGGTCGAACTGGCTCGCGAGCGGCGCCCCACCTCGCGGTCGGACCGGGACCTCGCCCGTGGCCCGGCCCGCCTGAGCGTTGCGCTCGGAATCAGGCTCGATGAAAACGGCGCCGACCTGTTCGCCGAGCCGTTCGAGCTGACGTTGCCGGAGCATCCGGTGGCGTACCTGACCGGTCCGCGCACCGGTGTCGGTGGCGACGGCGGCGCTGCGGAACAGTTTCCGTGGCGGTTTTGGATGCCGGGGGAGCCGTCGGTGTCGCCGTACAAGCGACATCCGAAATCTCGTTGATCGAGCTGCACCGGTGATCGAGCTGCACCGGTGATCGAGCCTGTCGAGAGCCGGTGACCGGTTCTCGAGATCGGCACGCGTGGTCTCGACAAGCTCGACCACCGAAAGTCCGCCGATCGAGACTCTCGAGATCAGCTACGCGATCGCGAGCGACACCAGCGCCGCGCAGGCGCAGGCCCAGGTCAGGCTGGCGAGGGTGCCGATGATGAACCGTTCGCGGGCCTCGGATGCCGCCAGCTCGGTGAACCGGCCAACACCCTTGATCGCGACGACGACGGCGATCGCCTCCGGGAAGCCGGCGAGAATCGCACCGGTCACTGCGAGGCGTTCCAGGATGCCGATGGCCAGGCCGCCGCGCAGCACCTCGTGCACCGCGGTGCCCTCGCCCGGAGTACCGGACGGCACGGCAGAGGCAGCGCTGGGTGAGTTTTCGACCAGAATGCCGCCGTGGCTGCCGGGGGCGACGGAGCCGCGGGTGGCAAGCCGGAGGGAGTAGGCGGCAACCGGGCCACCGCCGATCACCGAGAGGGCCAGTGCAATGATTCCGAGGAGCGTGCCGAAGGAGCTGTGCGCATCGGGGTTCGGAATGGCCGCCAGGATCAATGCGGCCGCAAGCGTTCCGCCCGACACGATCGCGTAGACCGGTTTCGCGAACTTGAAGGCGAATGCGGCGGCGACGAGCGAGGCGACGGAGACGAGAATCAGCAACAACCAATAGGCGTAGCCGAAAAGGTCGATGGCGGGGTAAAAATTCATGCGGCGGGGTCCGTCTCGGTTGTTCGGCGGTTCAGGTCGGTTAAGAGCTTAATGAGTGCGGGTCGCGCGGCCTGCTCGGCCCGCCAGCTCGCGGTTTTGAGGCGCTGACTGATCGCAGCGGTGGAGATGCCGAGTCGGGTTGCGGCCTTGGCCTGGCTGAGACCGGACTGCACGAGGTCGATGGCGTGCCAGCCTTCGTCCGAGCGGCGTTGGCGCAGAAGCAGGAGCAGCCCGAGGAGCGCTTCGAGGTCGGCCGCTGCGAGATTGTTCGATTCGAGCTCATCGGCTGAGTCTCTGCTCGCCTCAGATTCGGCACCGAGGGTGGCTAGCGCGAACCGGGTGTCGCTGCGTTTCGCTCGGGTGACGGCATCCCGCGCCGCGATGAATGCAGTGCCGGCGGCCTGCCGTGTTGCGGCGGGGAGCGGAGTGCGCACCGATCCGAGGCCGAGGCCGATGCTCCAATGA
This sequence comes from Leifsonia sp. 10L418, assembly GCF_056395445.1. Classification (NCBI taxonomy): domain Bacteria; kingdom Bacillati; phylum Actinomycetota; class Actinomycetes; order Micrococcales; family Microbacteriaceae; genus Leifsonia; species Leifsonia sp. 10L418. Next base: position 308,130 of record NZ_JBFTJN010000004.1, read on the forward strand.
CCGGTGCGATGCGCCAGAAGGATCGCGTCAAGCGTTGCCGCGGCATCCACGATCATGACCTGGATCTCGTCGCCCGCCGTTTGATCGGGAGGCAGCACAAAAGCGGGCCCGAACTGATCGGTCAGGGCGTGGATCAGTTCGCCGGCCCGGTCGCGGTCGGTTCGACTGTCTATTTGATCAGCGGTGACGACATACATTGCGTTAAGCCTCCATCTCGAACCGAGCATAATCAAGTCACAAGACTTAATCAAGATCGATTAAGCTTCTGACCTTAATTCACTGACCATCGGGTACGCCAATCAGAAGAAGGTGGCCCCGGCACGAACGCAATCGACGCGCGTCGCGCTGGTAATCTGGGCAACGTGTCAGACCCCAGCATCCTCACCCAGCAGACCAACGATCCCTCCTTCGACAACGTGTGGGAGGAGATCACCTGGCGCGGCCTCGTTCACGTCTCCACCGACGCGACCGAACTGCGCGATCTTCTCGCCGGTGAGCCGATCACGTATTACTGCGGATTTGACCCCACTGCACCGAGCCTGCACCTCGGAAATCTGGTGCAGCTGCTGCTGATGCGCCGTCTGCAGCTTGCCGGCCACCATCCGCTCGGCCTTGTCGGCGGTTCGACCGGTCTCGTCGGCGACCCGCGGCCGACTGCCGAGCGCACCCTGAACACGCGCGACACCGTCGCCGAGTGGGTGGGCTACCTGCAGTCGCAGGTGTCGCGCTTCCTCAGCGCCGAAGGCAGCAATGCCGTCACGCTGGTGAACAACCTTGACTGGACCGAGCCGCTCTCGGCCATCGACTTCCTGCGCGAGATCGGCAAGTACTTCCGCGTCGGCACCATGCTCAAGAAGGATGCCGTCAGCGCGCGCCTGAACAGTGACGAAGGCATCAGCTACACCGAGTTCAGCTACCAGGTGCTGCAGGGCCTCGACTACCTCGAGCTCTACCGCACCTACAACTGCGTGTTGCAGACCGGCGGCAGCGACCAATGGGGCAACCTCACCAGTGGCACCGACCTCATTCGCAAGGCTGAGGGTGCGAGCGTTCACGCCATCGGCACGCCGCTGATCACCAACAGCGACGGAACCAAGTTCGGCAAAAGCGAAGGCAACGCCGTCTGGCTCGACCCGTCGCTCACGAGCCCCTACGCCTTTTACCAGTTCTGGTTGAACACCGACGATTCCGACGTGATCGGCCGACTCAAGGTGTTCACGTTCCTGGATCGCGTCGAGATTGAGCGACTTGAGCAGGCTGTGGCGGCAGAGCCGTTCAAGCGGGAGGCGCAGCGTGCACTGGCGTTCGAGGTGACGAGTCTGGTTCACGGTGTGCCGGCAACGGATGCTGCGATCCACGCCGCGCAGGCACTTTTCGGTCAGGGCGACCTGGCTGAGCTTGACCCGGCCACGCTCGAGGCGGCATTGCGGTTGCTCCCGAACACGACAACGGCGCCGAACGCGCAGGTCGTGCAGCTTCTGGTTGACACCGAACTGACCTCGAGCTTGGGCGAAGCGCGTCGGGCCGTGGCCCAGGGCGGGGTTTACCTCAACAACGTGAAGGTGACCGACGAAGCGCAGACCATTGCGGGTTCGGTTCTTCCCGGGGGAGTGGCGGTGTTGCGTCGCGGCAAGAAGACGCTCGCCGGAATCTTCGTCGAGTAACTTTCTCCTTCTTCGCTTTCCTTCTTGGTACGAACGGGCCTCAGCTTCTGCTGGGGCCCGTTTTCGTTGTGCGCTCGTAGTCGGCACATTCGCGAAACCGCAGTTGTCGGAGCTTCCGCTGCATTGAGCCTCCGACAACTGCAGTTTCGCGGGATGTGGGCTGCCTCGGAGGTCGGGGCGTGCGTCGAGCCGTGAGAAGTGATGCGGGGGAAACGTTTCGCACACGTCATTTCTTGCGGTTCGGCGGCCTACGGGCGGCAGGGGGCGAGTGGCGGGCGAGTGGCGGTGGGTGGCGACACGCCCGGGATGAGGTGCGGTTTGCGGGGTGCTCGAAAACCCACGTATAGTCATCTCTTGTCACCCCAAAGGTTCGGTCAGCGGCAAGCTGAGCGGCCTCAAGCGGGGCCAATCCCAAACAAAACACAAACGGACTTGTTCGTTTCATTCTTTGTTTGATGA